>NZ_JBEOST010000055.1:0-1139 GCF_040303145.1 Streptomyces sp. NPDC096079 | reverse complement strand
TTCGACCTGTATCGGCCCTCCGAGGAGCACGACATGCTCCGGGAGTCGGTGCGTGCCCTCGCGGAGGCGAAGATCGTGCCGTTCGCGGCGGCGGTGGACGAGGAGGGCCGGTTCCCGCAGGAGGCCCTGGACGCGCTGGTCGCCAACGACCTGCACGCGGTGCACGTCCCGGAGACCTACGGCGGCGCCGGCGCGGACGCGCTCGCGACGGTGATCGTGATCGAGGAGGTCGCGCGCGCGTGCGGCTCGTCCTCGCTGATCCCGGCGGTCAACAAGCTGGGCTCGCTGCCGGTGATCCTGTCCGGCTCCGAGGAGCTCAAGCACAAGTACCTCGGCCCGCTGGCCAAGGGCGACGCGATGTTCTCCTACGCCCTGTCCGAGCCCGACGCGGGCTCCGACGCCGCCGGCATGAAGACCCGCGCGGTCCGCGACGGCGACTTCTGGGTCCTCAACGGCGTCAAGCGGTGGATCACCAACGCCGGCGTCTCGGAGTACTACACCGTGATGGCCGTCACCGACCCCGACAAGCGGTCCAAGGGCATCAGCGCCTTCGTCGTGGAGAAGTCCGACGAGGGCGTCTCCTTCGGCGCCCCGGAGAAGAAGCTCGGCATCAAGGGCTCCCCGACCCGCGAGGTCTACCTCGACAACGTCCGCATCCCCGCCGACCGCATGATCGGCGCCGAGGGCACCGGCTTCGCCACCGCGATGAAGACCCTCGACCACACCCGCATCACCATCGCCGCCCAGGCCATCGGCATCGCCCAGGGCGCCCTCGACTACGCCAAGGGCTACGTCAAGGAGCGCAAGCAGTTCGGCAAGCCCATCGCCGACTTCCAGGGCGTGCAGTTCATGCTCGCCGACATGGCCATGAAGCTCGAAGCCGCCCGCCAGCTCACCTACGCCGCCGCCGCCAAGTCCGAGCGGGTCGACGGCGACCTCACCTTCTTCGGCGCCGCCGCCAAGTGCTTCGCCTCCGACGTCGCCATGGAGGTCACCACCGACGCCGTCCAGCTCCTCGGCGGCTACGGCTACACCCGCGACTACCCCGTCGAGCGCATGATGCGCGACGCCAAGATCACCCAGATCTACGAGGGCACCAACCAGGTCCAGCGCATCGTCATGGCCCGCAACCTCCCGTA
>NZ_JBEOST010000053.1:0-1861 GCF_040303145.1 Streptomyces sp. NPDC096079 | reverse complement strand
CTTCAGAACTAACACAGTGGACGCGAGCAACTGAGGACAAGCCCTCGGCCTATTAGTACCGGTCAGCTCCACCCATTACTGGGCTTCCACATCCGGCCTATCAACCCAGTCGTCTACTGGGAGCCTTACCCTCTCAAGGAGGTGGGAATACTCATCTCGAAGCAGGCTTCCCGCTTAGATGCTTTCAGCGGTTATCCCTCCCGAACGTAGCCAACCAGCCATGCCCTTGGCAGGACAACTGGCACACCAGAGGTTCGTCCGTCCCGGTCCTCTCGTACTAGGGACAGCCCTTCTCAATATTCCTACGCGCACAGCGGATAGGGACCGAACTGTCTCACGACGTTCTAAACCCAGCTCGCGTACCGCTTTAATGGGCGAACAGCCCAACCCTTGGGACCGACTCCAGCCCCAGGATGCGACGAGCCGACATCGAGGTGCCAAACCATCCCGTCGATATGGACTCTTGGGGAAGATCAGCCTGTTATCCCCGGGGTACCTTTTATCCGTTGAGCGACGGCGCTTCCACAAGCCACCGCCGGATCACTAGTCCCGACTTTCGTCCCTGCTCGACCCGTCGGTCTCACAGTCAAGCTCCCTTGTGCACTTACACTCAACACCTGATTGCCAACCAGGCTGAGGGAACCTTTGGGCGCCTCCGTTACCCTTTGGGAGGCAACCGCCCCAGTTAAACTACCCATCAGACACTGTCCCTGATCCGGATCACGGACCGAGGTTAGACATCCAGCACGACCAGAGTGGTATTTCAACGGCGACTCCACCATGACTGGCGTCACGGCTTCAAAGTCTCCCACCTATCCTACACAAGCCGAACCGAACACCAATATCAAACTGTAGTAAAGGTCCCGGGGTCTTTCCGTCCTGCTGCGCGAAACGAGCATCTTTACTCGTAGTGCAATTTCACCGGGCCTATGGTTGAGACAGTCGAGAAGTCGTTACGCCATTCGTGCAGGTCGGAACTTACCCGACAAGGAATTTCGCTACCTTAGGATGGTTATAGTTACCACCGCCGTTTACTGGCGCTTAAGTTCTCAGCTTCGCCCTGTCGAAACAGAGCTAACCGGTCCCCTTAACGTTCCAGCACCGGGCAGGCGTCAGTCCGTATACATCGCCTTACGGCTTCGCACGGACCTGTGTTTTTAGTAAACAGTCGCTTCTCGCTGGTCTCTGCGGCCACCCCCAGCTCACGGAGTAAATCCGATCACCAAGCGTGGCCCCCCTTCTCCCGAAGTTACGGGGGCATTTTGCCGAGTTCCTTAACCATAGTTCACCCGAACGCCTCGGTATTCTCTACCTGACCACCTGAGTCGGTTTAGGGTACGGGCCGCCATGAAACTCGCTAGAGGCTTTTCTCGACAGCATAGGATCATCCACTTCACCACAATCGGCTCGGCATCAGGTCTCAGGCTTAATGTGTGACGGATTTGCCTATCACACGCCCTACACCCTTACCCCGGGACAACCACCGCCCGGGCTGGACTACCTTCCTGCGTCACCCCATCGCTTACCTACTACCACCTTGGGTCGACGGCTCCACCACTTTCCATTCCCCGAAGGGTCCGGAACGGCTTCACGGCCTTAGCATTAATGGGCTCGATATTGGGCGTTTCAAAGCGGGTACCGGAATATCAACCGGTTGTCCATCGACTACGCCTGTCGGCCTCGCCTTAGGTCCCGACTTACCCTGGGCAGATCAGCTTGACCCAGGAACCCTTAGTCAATCGGCGCACACGTTTCTCACGTGTGTATCGCTACTCATGCCTGCATTCTCACTCGTGAACCGTCCACAACTCGCTTCCGCGGCTGCTTCACCCGGCACACGACGCTCCCCTACCCATCACAG
>NZ_JBEOST010000052.1:0-4956 GCF_040303145.1 Streptomyces sp. NPDC096079 | reverse complement strand
CTCGGCGACCCGATCGAAGCACAGGCCCTGCTCGCCACCTACGGCACCGAGCGCGACGGACACCCCCTCATGCTCGGCTCCCTCAAATCCAACCTGGGCCATTCCCAGGCCGCCGCCGGCGTCGGCGGCGTCATCAAGATGGTCATGGCGCTGCGCAACGGAGAACTCCCCGCGTCCCTGAACGTCAGCAAACCCAGTGAGCTGGTCGACTGGACCAACGGCGGCGTCCGGGTCCTCACCGAACCCCACCCCTGGCCCACCACCGACGGCAAGGTCCGCCGCGCCGGCGTCTCCTCCTTCGGCATCAGCGGCACCAACGCCCACGTCATCCTCGCCGAGGCCCCGGCCGAGCAGCCGACGGCGGAGGCGACGCGGGACGAGGCGCCCCGCCAGGACGGCTCGGGACTGCCGTGGGTGGTGTCGGCCCGTTCGCCCGAGGCCCTGGCCGAGGCCGCCGGCCGGTTGGCCGCGCGGGTACGGGCGCTGCCGGGGCTGGGCTCCGCCGATGTGGCGCTGTCCCTGGCGACCGCGCGCTCCGCCTTCGAGTCGCGGGCCGTCGTGCCGGGCGCGGAGGGGCGCGAGGGGCTTCTCGCCGGTCTCGACGCCCTGGCCTCCGGGGAGGTCGACGGCGTGGGCGGCGTGTCCGCCTCCCGAGCCGTGTTCGTGTTCCCGGGGCAGGGTTCGCAGTGGGCCGGCATGGCCACCGAACTCCTCGCCACCTCACCGGAGTTCGCCCGCGTCATCGCCGACTGCGAGACGGCCCTGACACCCTTCGTGGACTGGTCGCTCACCGCCGTCCTGCGCGGCGACGACGACGCCCCCGGCCTCGACCGCGTCGACGTCGTCCAGCCCGCCTCCTGGGCCATGATGATCGCCCTCGCCGCCCTCTGGCGCGCCAACGGCGTCAACCCCACCGCCGTCGTCGGACACTCCCAGGGCGAGATCGCCGCAGCCGTCGTCGCCGGCGGCCTGACCCTCGAAGACGGCGCCCGCATCGTCGCCCTCCGCTCCCAAGCCCTCCGCGTCCTCTCCGGCGGCGGAGGCATGACCTCCTTGAAGGTCCCGGAGGCACGGGCCGAAGAGCTCCTGGGCCCGTGGGACGGACGCATCTCCGTCGCGGCCGTCAACGGTCCCTCGTCGACCGTGGTCGCCGGGGAGCCCGGAGCGCTCGACGAACTCCTCGCCCAGTGCGAGGCCTCGGGGGTCTGGGCCCGCCGCATCCCGGTGGACTACGCCTCCCACTCGGCCCACGTCGACGAGATCAAGGACACCCTCGCCCACGAGCTGAAGGACGTCGCGCCCCGATCCGGCCGGATCGCCTTCCACTCGACGGTGACCGGTGGGGTCCTGGACACCGCCGAGCTGGACGGCTCCTACTGGTTCCGCAACCTCCGCAGCAAGGTGCGGCTCGCCGAGGTCATCGAGCAGCTCACCGCTCCCGACGTCGTGTTCGTCGAGGTCAGCGCGCACCCCGTACTCGTCTCCGGCATCACCGAGACGCTCGCCGACACCGGTGCCGTCGTCGGCACCCTCCACCGGAACACCGGCGGCCTCGACCGGTTCGTCCAGTCCGCCGCCGAGGCCTGGTCCCACGGCGTCACCGTCGACTGGACCACCCTCCTCGCCCCGTACGACGCCCACACCGTCGACCTCCCCTCGTACCCCTTCCAGCGGCAGCGCTACTGGCTGGAGCCCGAGCCCGCCTCCACCGACGCCCGCGGGCTCGGACTGGCCTCGGCCGGACATCCGCTCCTCGGCGCCGTGGTCGAGCTGGTCGAGGAGGACCGGCTGGTGTACACGGGCCGGCTCGGCCTCGACACGCAGCCGTGGCTCACCGATCACGCCGTCCAGGGCACGGTCCTGCTGCCCGGCACCGCGTTCCTGGAGCTCACGATGGCCGTGGGCGCGCGGGTGGGGTGGCGACGGCTCGCCGAGCTCACCCTCCAGGCGCCGCTGGTGCTGCCGCCCGGGGACGCCGTACAGCTGCGGGTGACCGTCGAGCCGCCCACCGCCGACGGGCGGCGGGAGCTCGCCGTGCACTCCCGGTCGCAGGGCGCCGACGCGGGCGCGCCGTGGACCCGGCACGCGGCCGCGCTGCTCGACCTCGACGACGAGGCCGCCGACTTCGAGGCCTCGGACTTCGAGCCCGCGCGCTTCGAACTCGCCGAGTGGCCGCCGCCGGGCGCCCGGGAGATCGACGTCGAGAGCCGCTACGACACCCTCTCCGAAGCGGGCTACGACTACGGCCCCGCCTTCCAGGGTCTGCGCGCCGCCTGGCGCGCCGGACGGGACGTCTTCGCCGAGGTCGCCCTGCCCGCCGAGCTGGACGCCACGAGCTACGGGGTGCACCCGGCGCTCCTCGACGCGGCCCTGCACGCGGTCGGCCTGCTCCGCGAGGACGCCGGAACCGTCCTGCCCTTCTCCTGGTCCGATGTCACCCGCCACGCGGACGGCGCGGACGTCCTGCGGGTGTGGCTGAGCCCGCGGGGCGACGGGGTGGCCCTGCGCGTAGCGGACGGCGCGGGGAAGCCCGTGCTGTCCGCGGAGGGCGTCACGATGCGGCCGTTCACCGCCGACCTGACCGCGGGACAGGGCGCCGACTCGCTGTTCCGGCTGGACTGGCAGCCGGTCACCGGCTCCCCGGCCGACACCGACGTGTGCCTGGTCGCCGACCTGGCCGACGTGCCGGAGCAGGTGCCGGGGCTCGTCGCCGTACGATGTCCGGTCACCGGGCGATGTCCCGGCTCGACGGACGACTCCGAGGGCACGGGAGCCGGTCTCGCCACGGCCGCCCACGAGGCGGCGCGTTGGGCGCTGGGCCTGGTCCAGGAGTGGCTGGGCGAGGCCCGCTTCGCCGGTGCCCGCCTGCTGGTGCTGACCGGGGGCGCCGCCGGACCCGAGGTCGACGACCCCGCCCAGGCCACCGTGTGGGGCCTGGTCAGGACCGCCCAGTCCGAGCACCCGGACCGTTTCGCCCTGCTGGACTCGGACCGGGAGCACGACGCCGGGACCGTGCCCGGGGCCGTCCTCACCGAACCCCAGCTGGTCCTGCGGGCGGGCACGCTCCTCGCCCCCCGCCTGGTCCGGCACGTCTCCGCCGGCGACCCGACGGCCGCCGCCCCGCTCGACCCGGACGCCACGGTGCTCGTCACCGGCGGAACCGGCGTGCTCGGCGCCTCGGTCGCACGGCACCTGGTCACCGAGCACGGCGCCCGCCGTCTGCTCCTGGTCAGCCGCCGCGGCGCGGACGCCCCGGGAGCCGGGGAACTCGCCGCCGAGCTCACCGGGTGGGGCGCCGAGGTCACCCTCGCGGCCTGCGACACCGCCGACCGGGACGCGCTGGCGCGGCTGCTGACCGGCGTGCGGCTGACCGCGGTGGTCCACACGGCGGGTCTGCTCGACGACGGTGTCGTCGAGTCCCTGACCGAGGACCGTCTCTCGGCCGTGCTGCGCCCCAAGGTGGACGCCGCCGCGCACCTCGACGAACTGACCGCGGACCAGGACCTCGCGGCCTTCGTCCTCTTCTCCTCGGTGGCCGGCGTGCTCGGCAACCCGGGCCAGGCCAACTACGCGGCGGGCAACGTCTTCCTCGACGCGCTCGCCGCCCGCCGCCGGGCCGCCGGGCGGCCCGCGACCTCGCTCGCCTGGGGCCTGTGGGCGGAGCGGACCGGCCTGACCGGTCACCTGGACGAGGACACCCTCTCGACGCGTGGCATCGCCCCGCTCACCACCGAGCAGGGCCTCGCGCTCCTCGACCGGGCGCTCGCCGACGACGACCACCCCGTGCTCGTTCCGGCCCGTCTCGACCCCGCCTCCCTGCGCTCCGACGCGCTCGCCGGGACGATGTCCCCGGTGCTGCGTTCCCTGGTGCGGGTCCCGCAGCGGCGTGCCGGCGAGTCCGGTCTGCGCCGCAAGCTCGGCCGGATGTCGGAGGAGGAGGGCCGTCGCCTGCTGCTCGACGTCGTGCGCGCGCAGCTCGCGGCGGTCATCGGCAGCGAGTCGACGGACGGGATCGACCCGGACCAGCCGTTCAAGAGCTTCGGCATCGACTCCCTGCTCGCGGTGCAGCTCCGGAACCGGCTCAACTCGGCGACGGGTCTGCGGCTTCCGGCCACTCTGGTCTTCGACCACCCGACGCCGTCCGCCGTCGTCGCGTTCACGCTCGCGCTGGCTCGGGAGCGCGCCGAGAGCGCCCCGGCGCTGCCCGTCGCCGCCGCCGTCCCCCGTACGGACGACGACCCGATCGTGATCGTCGGCATGGGGTGCCGTTTCCCGGGTGGCGTGGACTCCCCCGAGGCGCTGTGGCGGGTCGTCGCCGAACAGCGCGACGTCGTCTCGGAGTTCCCGGCCGATCGCGGCTGGGACCTCGACACCCTCTTCCACCCCGACCCGGACCACTCCGGTACGTCGTACGTCCGGCACGGCGGCTTCCTCCACGAAGCGGGCGAGTTCGATCCCGCCTTCTTCGGGATCTCGCCGCGCGAGGCGCTGGCGATGGACCCGCAGCAGCGGCTCCTCCTGGAGGTCTCGTGGGAGGCGCTGGAGCGGGCGGGCATCACGCCCGGTTCGCTGCACGGCAGTGACACCGGGGTGTTCGCCGGCGTGATGTACCACGACTACGGCGGTGGCGGCCGGCTTCCTGAGGAGGCCGAGGGCCACTTCCTGACGGGCACCGCGGGCAGTGTCGCCACCGGCCGCGTCGCCTACACGCTGGGCCTCCAGGGCCCGGCCCTCACCGTCGACACGGCCTGTTCGTCCTCGCTGGTCGCCCTGCACCTGGCGGTGCGCGCGCTGCGGTCGGGCGAGTGCTCGCTGGCTCTGGCGGGCGGCGCGGCGGTGATGTCCACGCCGAACACGTTCATCGAGTTCTCGCGGCAGCGGGGCCTGGCGGCGGACGGCCGCTGCAAGTCGTTCTCCGCGGACGCCGACGGCACCGCCTGGGCCGAAGGCGTCGGC
>NZ_JBEOST010000051.1:0-5983 GCF_040303145.1 Streptomyces sp. NPDC096079 | reverse complement strand
CACTCCCCGGACCGCAGGGCGTTGACCGCGAGGTGCAGGGCCACGAGCGAGGACGAACAGGCCGTGTCGACGGTGAGGGCCGGGCCCTGGAGACCGAGCGTGTAGGCGACGCGGCCGGAGGCCACGCTCGACGTCGTCCCCGTCAGGCCGAAGCCGGTGGCGGCCGCACTCGCCTCGCCCAGGCGGGGGCCGTACTCCTGCGCGATCGCCCCGAGGAACACGCCCGTCGACGAGCCGTGCAGCGAGCCCGGAGTGATGCCGGCCCGCTCCAGGGCCTCCCACGCCGTCTCCAGGAGCAGCCGCTGCTGCGGGTCCATCGCCAGCGCCTCGCGCGGCGAGATCTCGAAGAACGCCGGGTCGAAGGCGGAGGCGCTGTCCAGGAACCCGCCGTCGCGGACGTACGAGGTGCCCGCGTGGTCCGGGTCGGGGTGGTACAGGCCGTCGAGGTCCCAGCCACGGTCCGTGGGCATGCCCGAGATCACGTCGCGCTGTTCGGCGACGACCCGCCACAGCGCCTCGGGCGAGTCGACCCCGCCGGGGAAGCGGCACCCCATGCCGACGATCGCGATCGGTTCGTTGGTGCCCGCCTCCAGCTCGCGGACCCGCTGACGGGACTGGTGGAGGTCGACGGTGAGGCGCTTGAGGTATTCGACGAGTTTGTCGTTGTCCGTTGTTGTCATGGTGTTGATGCCCCCGTAGGCGTTGTGGAGCGTGCGTGCGCGGGGTTCGGGCATGGCTGCCCGTGCGGCGTGCCGGGGCACGCCGCGCGCAGCGATCAGGACGAGAAGGGTGCGGGTCCGGCGACGCGGACGCGGGATCAGAGTTCGGTGTCGATGAACGCGAGGAGTTCGTCGACCGAGGCCGACTGGACGCGGGCGGACAGATCGTCGTCGGCCGGGGCCCGCTGAGCCGGCACCCGGGCGGCCAGTGCCTGGAGCCGCTGGACGATCTCGGCCCGGACCTCGTCCCCGGTGTCGTCCGGCAGCTCGACGAGTGCCGCTTCCAGCCGGTCGAGTGCGACCAGACCGGGCGCGGACGGCGAGCCGTCGGAGCCGACGGAGGATTCCGTCTCCTCCGGTGCCAGTTCGGCATGGAGGTGGGCCACGACGGCCAGCGGCGTCGGGCAGTTGAAGAGGAAGGTGGCGGGCAGCCGCAGACCGGCCGCGCTCTGCAGTCGGTTGCGCAGTTCCACGAGGGTGAGCGAGTCGCAGCCCATGTCCTTGAAGGGCCGGTC
This sequence comes from Streptomyces sp. NPDC096079, assembly GCF_040303145.1. Lineage (NCBI taxonomy): Bacteria > Bacillati > Actinomycetota > Actinomycetes > Kitasatosporales > Streptomycetaceae > Streptomyces > Streptomyces sp. NPDC096079. Next base: position 4,749 of record NZ_JBEOST010000051.1, on the reverse strand, counting down.
GGCGGGGATACCGGCCGCGGACGACCGGCCGAGCACGGCGGCGGTCTGCACCCGTACGAGGTCGAGGAGCAGCTCCTCGCGCTCGGCCGGGTTCAGCGCGGCGAGCCGGTCGCGCAGGGTCTCCGTCGCGCGGGGCGCGGCCGCGGCCTGCGCGGACGGTGCCGTACGCGGGGCGGCCGGGGCCAGGTCCCGCAGCACGGTGGGCAGTTGCGTGCCCAGCGCGCCGAGTGCGGCACGGTCGAGCGGCGCCGGCACGAGCGCGGGGGAGTCCACGCGCAGGGCCGCGTCGAGCAGGGCCAGGCCCTCCGCCGGGTCGATGGGCGCGAGGCCGGTCCGGGCGATGCGGCCCCGGTCGGCCTCGGACAGGGCCCCGGCCATTCCGGCGGCGCCCGGCCGGCCCGTGTCCGCCCACATGCCCCACGCCAGGGAGCGCGCGGGGAGGCCGCGTGCCGCGCGGTGCTGGGCCAGGCCGTCCAGGTAGGCGTTGGCGGCGGCGTAGTTGCCCTGGCCCGCGCCGCCGATGACGCCCATCACGGAGGAGAAGAGGACGAAGGCCGCGAGGTCCTGCTCCGCGGTCAGTTCGTGCAGGTTCCGGGCGGCGACGGCCTTGGCGGCGAGCACGGTGTCGAGGCGCTCGGGCGTGAGCGCGGTGACCACGCCGTCGTCGAGCACACCCGCCGCGTGGACCACGGCGGTCAGCCGTACGCCGCGGAGCAGCCGCGCGAGGGCGTCCCGGTCCCCGGTGTCACAGGCGGCGAGGGTGACCTCGGCTCCCGACGCGCGGATCTCCGCGGCGAGTTCCTCCGCGCCGGGGGCGTCCGCGCCGCGGCGGCTGACCAGGAGCAGACGGCGGGCGCCGTGCTCGGTGACCAGGTGCCGCGCGACCAGCCCGCCCAGGGCTCCGGTGGCTCCGGTGATCAGGACCGTGCCGTCCGGGTCGAGGGACGCGGGCAGGGTCAGGACGACCTTGCCGATGTGCCGCGCCTGGCTGACGTACCGGAAGGCGTCCGGCGCCCGGCGGACGTCCCAGGTGGCGAGCGGCAGCGGGGTCAGGGCCCCCGACGACAGCAGGCGCAGGACGGCCGTGAGCATCTCCGAGATCCGCTCGGCCGGTTCCTGGAGCAGGTCGAAGAAGCGGTAGTCCACCGCGGGGTGCTCGGCCGCGACCCGCGCGGGGTCGCGCAGATCCGTCTTGCCCATCTCGACGAAGCGGCCGCCGTGCGGCAGCAGCCTCAGGGAGGCGTCCACGAACTCGCCCGCGAGCGAGTTCAGGACGACGTCCATGCCGCGTCCCCCGGTGGCCGCGCCGAACGCCGCCTCAAAGTCCAGGGTGCGGGACGACGCCAGGTGTGCGCCCTCCAGGCCGAGGGGCCGCAGGGCGTCCCACTTGCCGGGGCCCGCCGTGCCGTAGACCTCCGCGCCCAGGTGCCGGGCGAGCTGGACGGCGGCCATGCCGACACCGCCGGCCGCCGCGTGGACGAGGACGCGTTCGCCCGCCGACAGACCGGCGAGGTCCACCAGGGCGTGGTACGCGGTGAGGAACACGATGGGCGCGGACGCCGCCTCGGCGTACGTCCAGTGGGACGGCATCACGGCGACCAGCCGGTGGTCGGTGACGGCCAGGGGGCCGAACGCCCCGGAGAAGAGACCCATGACCCGGTCGCCGACGGCGAGACCCGTGACACCGGGACCGACCTCGGTGACCACGCCGGCGCCTTCGAGGCCCAGCGGCCCGGGGTCCCCCGGGTAGAGGCCCAGTGTGCCCAGGACGTCACGGAAGTTGACGCCCGCGGCGCGCACCGCCACGCGTACCTCGCCGTCGCCCAGCGGGGCCAGGGCCTCCGGGAAGGGTTCGAGCGCCAGGTGGTCGAGCGTTCCGCGCTCGCGCACCACCATCCGCCAGGCGGCCGTGCCCGCGGGAGGCACCAGGGCGCCGCCGGCCGAGGCCGGGCCGAGCCGGGGAACGAGCGCCTCCCCGCCCCGTACGGCGAGCTGCGGCTCCGCGGCGACCAGCGGCAGCGCGGTACGGCAGTCGTCGGCCGTCTCCACGTCGAGGAGGCCGAAGCGGCCGGGGTTCTCGGTCTCCGCCGAGCGCGCGAGACCCCAGACGGCCGCGCGGTCGGGATCCGCGTCGGCGTCCGGCGCCGTGGCCACGGCGCCCCGCGTCACGAGCACCAGGCGGGACTCGGCGAAGCGCTCGTCGGCCAGCCACTCCTGGAGCAGGCCGAGCGCGCGGTGCACCGGCGGGACGGCGTCGCTCGTCGTGCCGTCCGTGAGCGCGGTGAGCGGCGCGAGGACGACCGACGGGACGAGCAGGCCCCCGTCGACGGCCCGCCCGAGCTCGGCGAGGTCGGCGTACGCCGGGCCGACACCCAGATCGGCGGAGCCGAGGGCGACGGAGCGCGGCGACTCCTCCCCGTCCGCCGTGACCGGCTTCCAGTCCAGGCGGTGCAGCGAGCGCGGCACGGCCACGGCCTCGCTCACCGGGCGCAGGACCAGCTCCTCGACCTCGGCGACCACCGCGTGGGCCTCGTCGAGCAGGGTCAGGGACACCGCGTCCGGTCCGGTGCCGGTGATCAGGACGCGGACGGAACGGGCGCCGGGCTGGTGGACGGTCACACCGCGCCAGGAGAAGGGCAGCAGTCGTCGGCCGCCGTCCTCCAGGGCGGTGATGACGATCGGGTGCAGGGCCGCGTCGAGCAGCGCCGGGTGCACGCCGTAGGAGGCGGCGTCGGTGACGGAGGCCGGCAGGGCGACCTCGGCGACGAGGTCGGAACCGTGCCGGCGGGCGGCGCGCAGGCCCTGGAAGACCGGGCCGTAGGCATAGCCCGAGGAGGCCAGTTCCGCGTAGCAGCCCTCGACGGGCAGCGGCTCGCCCTCGCCGGCGGGCCGGGCGGCGGCGGGTGCGGGGGAGCCGTGGTGCGGGGCGAGCGCGCCGGTGGCGTGCAGGGTCCACGGTTCGACGGCGCCGTCCGGCGTCTCGGTGCGCGCGTGCACGGTCAGCGCGCGCTGACCGTCGTCGCCGGGCGCCGCCACGACGACCTGCACCTCGGTGCGACCCTCCTCGGGGATCACCAGGGGCGCGACCAGGGTGAGTTCGGCGACCCGTGGGGTGCCGGTCTCCGCGCCCGCGCGGGCGGCGAGCTCCAGGAAGGCGGTGCCGGGCAGCAGGACCGAGCCGAGGACGGCGTGGTCGGCCAGCCAGGGGTGGGTACGGCGCCCGAGCCGGGCGGTCAGCACGGTCTGCCCGGACTCGGCGAGCTCGACGGCGGGGCCGAGCAGCGGATGACCGGCCGCCCCCTCGGTGCCGCGCGCCGTGAGCCAGTACCGCTCCCGCTGGAAGGCGTACGTGGGCAGGGCGGGCGTCCGGCCGGGGCCGAACACGGCCCGCCAGTCAGGACCGCGGCCCCGGACGTGCAGGGCGCCGAGCGCTCCGGACAGGGTGCGCCGCTCGGACCGGCCGCGGCGCAGCACCGGGACGAACGCCAGGGCGTCGTCGTCCAGGCAGTCCTGCCCCAGGGCCGAGAGGACCGCGTCCGGGCCGAGTTCGAGGAAGGTGCGCATCCCGAGGCCGTGGAGCGCGGCGAGGCCGTCGGACATCCGGACCTCCCGGCGCACCTGCCGCACCCAGTAGTCGGCGGTGACGTCGACGGGCAGACCGGTGACGGTCGACACCATCGGCACGCGCGGTTCCGCGTACCGGACCTGCGAGGTGACGGCGGCGAACGCGTCGAGCATCCCGTCCATGCGGTGGGAGTGGAAGGCGTGGCTGACGACGAGCCGGCGCGTCTTGCGGCCGGTGGCGGCGAACGTCGCGGCCACGTCCTCGACGGCCTCGACGTCGCCGGAGACGACGACGGCCAGGGGCCCGTTGACGGCGGCGATGCTCACCTCGTGCTCGCGGCCGGCGATCAGGGCGCCGACCTCGTCCTGCGAGGCCTGGACGGCCATCATGGCGCCGCCGGACGGCAGGGCCTGCATGAGCCGGCCCCGCGCGGAGACCAGGGCGCAGGCGTCGGGCAGCGTGAGGATCCCGGCGACGTGAGCGGCGGCGAACTCGCCGATGGAGTGGCCGAGCACGGCGTCGGGGGCCAGCCCCCGGTGCTCCAGGAGCCGGTACAGCGCGACCTGGAGTGCGAAGAGGGCGCACTGGGTGTTCTCGGTGCGGTCGAGCGCCTCGGCGTCGTGGAACATCACCTCGCGGACCGGCGGCGTCCCGGGCACGGCGGCGCGGCAGGCGTCGAGAACGGCGCACACCTCGTCGAGGGCCGCGGCGAAGACCGGCTCGGCCTCGTACAGCTCACGGCCCATGCCGACGCGCTGACTGCCCTGCCCCGTGAAGAGGTAGGCGAGGCCGTCGTCGGTGCGCGCGGTGCCGAGGGCGAGCGCGGAGTGCGGCTCGCCGCGGCCGAGCGCGGTCAGCGCGGCGAGGGCCTCCGCGCGGTCCTCGGCGGTGACGGCCGCGCGCTGGTCGAGGGCGGTACGGGTGGTGGCGAGGGCGCGGCCGAGGTCACGCGCGGAGACCTCGCCGAGGGAGTCCAGCGCCTCGACGAGCGCGGCGGCCTGGGCGCGCAGGGCCGGTTCGGTCCGTCCGGACAGCACCCACAGCGGGTCGGTGTCCGTCTCCGGTACGGCCTCTTCGGCGGGTGTGTTCCGCGGGGGTTCGGCGAGGATGACGTGGGCGTTGGTGCCGCTGATGCCGAAGGAGGAGACGCCGGCGCGGCGGGTCTTGCCTTCCTCGACGGGCCA
>NZ_JBEOST010000050.1:0-6530 GCF_040303145.1 Streptomyces sp. NPDC096079 | reverse complement strand
ACGCCGCCGCCAACACCTTCCTCGACGCCCTCGCCCACCACCGCCACACCCACGGACAACCCGCCACCAGCCTCGCCTGGGGACTCTGGGACGAGGGCGGCATGGGCGAGCGGCTGACCGCGACGGACCTCGCGCGGCTGCGCCGCTCCGGGATCGTGCCGATGCCTCCGGAGGAGGCGCTGCGGATGCTGGACACGGCGCTCGGCTCGACGGAGGCGCTGCTCTACCCGGCGCGGCTGGACCTGAACGCCCTGCGGACCCTCGCGGCCGCCGGGACGGGCCCGGAGCCGCTGCTCGGCCTGGTGCGCGGCGGGCCGGTCCGGCGCAGTGCCGCTGCCGGCACGGGTGCCCGGGGCGCCGGTGGCGCGGTGCCGCTCGCGGACCGGCTCGCGGCGGTGCCGGCGGAGGGCCGCGAGGAGCTGGTGCTCGCTCTGGTGCGGGAGCACGTGGCGGCGGTCCTCGGGCACGGCTCACCGGACCGGATCGACGCGGAACGCGGGCTTCTGGACCTCGGCTTCGACTCGCTGACGGCGGTGGAGTTCCGCAACCGGCTCAACGCCGTGACGGGGCTGCGGCTGCCGACGACGGTGGTCTTCGACCACCCCACGCCGGCGGCCCTCGCCCGGCACCTGCTCGACGAGCTGGCCGTGACGGCCGCCCCGGCGGGGTCCACGGGGCCGGTCGATCCGCTGGAGGCGATCGAGCGCCTGGAGGAGCTGCTGCGGCAGCACTCGGCGGGGACCGCCGCGCGGGACGCGGCGGAGGCGGCCGAGATCACCCAGCGGCTGCAGTCGGTGCTGCAGGGCTGGCACGGCGTGAGCGCCTCCCTCGGCGAGCCCGCGGCCGACGACCTCGGCTCCGCGACGGACGACGAGCTCTTCGAAGCCCTCGACAAGGAGCTCGGCCTGTCCTGATCCCCGCCCGGCGCCCGGCGCCATCCCGTCCATCCCTCTTTTCGACAGCAGTGAAGGTTGAGCTCCCGTGGCGAACAACGCTCCCGTGGCGAACGTGGCGAACAACGAAGACAGACTGCGCGACTACCTCAAGCGCGCGACCACCGACCTGAGGCTGGCGCGCCGCCGGATCTCGGAGATCGAGCAGGCCCGGCACGAGCCGATCGCGATCGTCGGCATGGCCTGCCGCTACCCGGGCGGGGTGTCCTCGCCCGAGGACCTGTGGAAGCTGGTCAGCGAGGGCACCGACGCCATCGGGCCGTTCCCGGACGACCGCGGCTGGGACGAGGACCTGTACGACCCGGACCCGGAGGCCGTCGGCAGGTCGACGACGGCCCGCGGCGGGTTCCTCTACGACGCGGCGCGGGCGGACGCGTCCTTCTTCGGCCTGAGCCCGCGCGAGGCGATGGCCACCGATCCGCAGCAGCGGCTGCTCCTGGAGACGGCCTGGGAGGTGTTCGAGCGGGCCGGCATCGACCCGACGACGCTGCGCGGCAGTGACACCGGGGTCTTCGCCGGAGTGATGTACAACGACTACGCCTCGCGGCTGCGGCCGGCCCCCGAGGAGTACGAGGGCTATCTCGCCAGCGGCAGCCTCGGCAGCGTGGCCTCGGGCCGCCTCGCCTACGTCTACGGCCTCGAAGGCCCCGCGGTGTCCGTGGACACGGCCTGCTCCTCGTCCCTGGTGGCGCTGCACCTCGCGGTGCAGTCGCTGCGGCAGGGCGAGTGCTCGCTCGCCCTCGCGGGCGGCGCGACGGTGATGGCCACGCCCAACACCTTCGTGGAGTTCAGCCGTCAGCGGGGACTGTCCGCCGACGGCCGCTGCAAGGCCTTCTCGGCGACGGCCGACGGCACCGGCTGGAGCGAGGGCGTCGGCCTGCTGCTCGTCGAGCGGCTCTCCGACGCCGTCCGCAACGGCCACCCGGTCCTCGCCGTCGTGCGCGGCAGCGCGACCAACCAGGACGGCGCCAGCGGCCGTCTGACGGCGCCGAACGGTCCGTCCCAGGAGCGGGTCATCCGCCAGGCGCTCGCCAACGCCCAGCTGACCTCCGACCAGGTGGACGCGGTCGAGGCGCACGGCACCGGCACGACCCTGGGCGACCCGATCGAGGCGCAGGCCCTGATCAACACGTACGGGCGGGAGCGCGACGCCGAACGCCCGCTGTGGCTGGGCTCGCTGAAGTCCAACATCGGCCACACGCAGGCCGCGGCGGGTGTCGGCGGCGTCATCAAGATGGTGATGGCGATGCGCAACGGCACGCTGCCGCGCACGCTGCACGTGGACAGGCCGACGGACCACGTCGACTGGTCGGCGGGCACCGTGCGGCTGCTCACCGAGGAGCAGCCGTGGACGGCCGCCGACACGGCTCCGCTGCGGGCCGCCGTGTCCTCGTTCGGCATCAGCGGCACCAACGCGCACGTCGTGATCGAGCAGGCGACGGAGCTGCTGGTCGCACGGCACGCGGAGCAGCCCGACGGCGAGCCGGCCGCGCGGGACGCGGCGGACGGCACGGCGGCCGAGGCCGGCGGCGACGGCGCGCCGGCCGGCACCGCGGAGTCCTCGGACGAGGCCGCCGCGCTCCCCACCCTTCCGTGGCTGCTGTCGGCGAAGTCGGAGCCGGCCCTCCGCGAGCAGGCACGTCTCCTGCACACGTACGCGACCGAGCACCCGGACGCCCCGCCGCAGGACGTCGCGGGCGCGCTCGCGGCCCGCACCCGCTTCGACCACCGCGCCGTCGTCGACGCGGCGGACGGCCGCGAGGCGCTGCTCACCGCTCTGGACGCGCTCGCCGAGGGCGCCGAGGCCGCCGGACTGACCACCGGCTCCGTCCTCAGCGGCAGGACCGCCTTCCTCTTCACCGGCCAGGGCAGCCAGCGCCTCGGCATGGGCCGCGAACTGTACGAGTCCCACCCGGTGTTCGCCGCCGCGTTCCACGAGGTGTGCGACCGTTTCGACGCGATCCTGGACCGGCCGCTGCACGAGGTGATGTGGGGCCAGGACGCGGCGACGCTCAACCGGACGCAGTACGCGCAGGCCGCGCTCTTCACCCTGCAGACCGCGCTCTACCGGACCCTGGAGCACCACGGTCTGGTCCCCGACGCGCTGATCGGCCACTCGATCGGCGAGATCGCCGCCGCGCACGCCGCCGGCGTCCTGGACCTGCGCGACGCCGTCACGCTGGTCGCGGTGCGCGGCCGTCTGATGCAGGCCGCCCGCGGCGACGGCGCGATGCTCGCCGTGCGCGCCTCGGAGGAGGAGGTGCGGGAGGTCCTCGCCGGTGTCGAGGACGATCTGGACGTCGCGGCGGTGAACGGTCCGGAGGCGACGGTGATCTCCGGCTCGCAGGGCGCGGCCGAGGCGGTGGCGCAGCACTTCGCGGCGCTGGGCCGCAAGACCACCCGCCTGACGGTCAGTCACGCCTTCCACTCCGCGCACATGGACGAGGTCCTCGCCGACTTCCGCACGGCGATCGAGGGCCTGACCTTCCACGCCCCCAAGATTCCCGTCATCTCCAACGTGACCGGCCTGCCCGCCACCGGCGACGACCTGATCACCCCCGACTACTGGGCCCGCCACATCCGCGGAGCCGTCCGCTTCCACCCCGGCATCCAGCACCTCGAAGCCAACGGCACCAGCCGGTTCGTGGAGCTCGGCCCCGACGCCACCCTCACGGCGCTCGCGCAGGACACCCTCACCGAGCCGGCCGTCCTCGCGCCCACCCTGCGCAAGAACGCGCCCGAGTCCACGACGCTGGCCACCGCGCTCGCCCGTCTCCACACGGCGGGGCACACGCCCGCCACCTGGCGGCCCGAGGCCCCGGCTCCGTCCGTGGAGGGGCTGCCCACCTACGCGTTCCAGCGCGAGCGCTTCTGGCTGTCGCCCGGCACGGTGACGACGGACGTCGCGTCCGCCGGTCTCGTGGCCTCCGAGCATCCGCTGCTCGGCGCCGTGGTGACGCTCGCGGACAGCGACCAGCTGGTGTTCACCGGCCGGATCTCGACGCGCACCCACGCCTGGCTCGCCGACCACACCATCGGCGGCACCACGCTGCTCCCCGGCACGGCCCTCGCCGATCTCGCCCTGCACGCCGCCGGCCACACCGACACGCCCACGCTGGAGGAGCTCACCCTGGAGTCCCCGCTGGTGCTGCGGGCGGACACTCCGGTGACCCTGCACGTCACGGTGGGCCCGGCGGCCGGGGACGGCAGCCGGACGATCGCGGTGCACTCGCGCACGGACGAGGCCGAGTCCTGGACCCGGCACGCCTCGGGCACCCTGTCGGACACGGCCGAGGCGCCCGAGGAGCTGCCGTGGCCGCCGCCGGGCGAGCGCGTCGACCTCACGGGCGCGTACGAGGAGCTGCACGCCCACGGCTACACCTACGGCCCCGCGTTCCAGGGCCTCACGGCGCTCTGGCGGGACGGCGACGACCTCTACGCCGAGATCGAGCTCCCCGAGGGCGTCGACGCCGCGGGGCACACCCTGCACCCCGCCCTCCTCGACGCGGCCCTCCACCCGTGGGCGCGCGAGGTCATGGGCGAGGACGCCGAGAGCGTGCTGCTGCCCTTCAGCTGGCAGGGCGTGACGCTGCACGCCGTGGAGGCGACCCGGGTGCGGCTGCGGCTGACCCGGACCGGCGAGGACACCGTACGGCTGCGGCTGACCGATCCGGCGGGCGCTCCGGTCGCCACGGTGGCGGCCGTCACCGCGCGGGCCGGCGCGCTGGCGGATCTCTCGGCCGGCGCGGACGGGCCGGGTGCCGGGCGGACGCCGCTGCTCCTGGTCGACTGGAAGCCGCTGCCCGCGGCCGGGACTCCGAGCCCGGCGCCGGAGGCGGTCGTCGTGCTCGGCCCGGACCCGCTGGGCCTGGCCGAGGCGCTCGGCGCGCCGGCCCACCCCGATGCCGCCGCGCTGCACGCGGCCGTCGCGGCGGGCGCCGGAGCGCCGGGCGTCGTGCTCGCCACCTTCCTCGACGAGTCGCCGGCCGCGGACGACCTGACGGCGGCCGTCGGACTTCCGTCGCGGGTCGAGGCGTTGAGCGCCCGGGCGCTCGCGCTGACGCAGGACTGGCTGGAGTGGGAGTGGCCGGCCGACGCCCCGGCGGAGCCCCGGTTCGTGGCCGTGACCCGGGGCGCCGTGGCCGCGAGGCCCGGCCCGGAGATCCGGGACCTGGCCGCGTCCGCCGTGTGGGGCCTGCTGCGCGCGGCACGGACCGAACACAGCGACCGGTTCGGCCTGTTGGACCTCGACGACGTCGCCGAGGAGCGTACGGAGGGGCTGGCCGCCGCCGTGTCGGCGCTGCTCGCCGGGGAGGAGCACCAGCTCGCGGTGCGCGACGGCGGTGTCTACGCGCCGCGTCTGGTGCGGGCCGACCGGGCGCCCGAGGTGCTGGTGCCGCCGAAGGACACGCCGTTCTGGCGGCTCGACGTGCACAGCTCCGGCACCCTGGGCAATCTGGCGCTGCTGCCCGCCCCGGAGGCCGGCGCGCCGCTGGGCCACGGCGAGGTGCGGGTCCAGGTGCGGGCCGCGGGCCTGAACTTCCGTGACGTCCTCGTGGGGCTCGGGATGTACCCGGGCGACGAGGCGCGGATCGGCGGCGAGGCGGCCGGTGTCGTCCTGGAGACGGGGCCCGGCGTGACCTCGGTGGCGGTCGGCGACCGGGTGATGGGTCTGTTCCCGCTGGGCGCGATCGGTCCCGTCGCGGTGACCGACCACCGCTGGGTGTCCCGGATGCCGCAGGGCTGGACGTTCACGGACGCGGCGGTGATCCCGGTCGTGTTCCTCACCGCGTACTTCGGCCTGGAGGACCTGGCGAAGGTGCGCCGGGGCGAGTCGCTGCTCGTGCACGCGGCGACCGGCGGCGTGGGCATGGCCGCGCTGCAGCTCGCGCACCACTGGGGCCTGGAGGTCTACGGCACGGCGAGCAGGCCCAAGTGGGACGTGCTGCGTTCGCTGGGCGTGGCCGAGGACCGCATCGCCTCCACCCGGACGCTCGACTTCGAGGAGCAGTACCGGGAGGCCACCGGCGGCCGGGGCTTCGACGTGGTGCTGAACTCGCTGGCGCAGGAGTTCGTGGACGCGTCACTGCGGCTGCTCGCGCCGGGCGGCCGGTTCCTGGAGATGGGCAAGACGGACATCCGTGACGAGGCCGAGGTGCGGGAGCGGCACCCGGGCGTGTCCTACACCGCGTACGACCTGATGCGGGTGGAGCCCGAGCGGGTCCAGGAGATGCTGGTCGAGCTGGTGCGGCTGTTCGAGTCCGGGGAGCTGCGGCGGCTGCCGGTGACGGCGTGGGACGTGAGCCACGCGCCGGAGGCGCTGCGGTATCTGAGCCAGGCCCGGCACACGGGCAAGGCGGTCCTGACGCTGCCGGCTCCGCCGGACCCGGAGGGGACGGTGCTCATCACGGGTGGCACCGGGGTGCTGGGAAGCATGCTGGCCCGTCATCTGGTGACGCGCCACGGCGCACGCCACCTCGTGCTCACCAGCCGACGCGGCCCCGACGCACCCGGCGCCACACAACTCGCCACCGAACTCACCCAACTCGGCGCCCACATCCGCATCGAAGCCTGCGA
>NZ_JBEOST010000049.1:0-6533 GCF_040303145.1 Streptomyces sp. NPDC096079 | reverse complement strand
CCAAGTAGCTCCGCTACGAGGGCCTTCGTCCGGCACGCCGAGGGCACGCACCGGACACCGCGGGCACCGCACAGGACTTTCGAAACACCCCCTAGTCTCCGGTTGACCGGACACGATCACGACGGGGGACACGACATGACGTATCGGCGCGCGGTGATACCGGCCCTGACCGGCGGGCTGCTGCTCACCGTCCTGCTGTGGTGGGCGGGCGCCAGTGCGGACGCGCTGCACCTGCCGGGCAGCCGCGACGCGCTCGGCGCCGGGCCGATCGCCGAGCTCCGGATCTGGCTCGCCCCCTGGGCGTACGACCCCCCGGCCTTCCTCGACTCCGGCGCCCTGGTGTCCGGGTACGTCGGCGACACCGGGAGCGACGACAGGGACCACTACGGCGGGCTGTACACGACGGCGCTCCAGATCCGGTACGGCGCCGTCCTCGTGTTCTTCGTGTTCGGCGCCGTCCTCCTGGTCCGCAGGATGCCGCCGGTGCGCGGGCGGACGACGGCCGCGTTCCTCGCGCTGTGGGCCTGGGGCGGGGTGGCCGGGACCCTCGCGGTCGCCGCCTCCGCGCCCTGGCTGATCGCCTCGACCGGGCACGGCAGTTACCGCTTCCTGCCCCAGCTGGCGAACGTGATCGCGTCGGGACGGCAGCTGCCCGTGGCCGTCGGGCTCGTCGCCGCCGGGGCGACCGTCGTCGTCGCGCGGATCACCGCCGAGGCCTCCGCCCCGCCGCGCGCGGACGTCCCGGCCCGCGCCGCGCGCCTGGCCGCCACCGCGGGGACGGCCGTGATCGCGCTGTCCGTCGTCGTGCTCTCGTACCAGCGCGTCGCCGCCGCCCTCCAGGAGTTCTCCCCGGCCGGCGGGCTCCTCTCCGAGCCGGGCGACCTGCTGCGCCAGTGGCTGCTGCTCGGCGCCTGGTCCGCCCCGGAGGGCGGCCCCCTCGGCGACTGGCTCCTGTACCGCGCCTCCGACGTCCTGCTCCTCCTCGTCGTCTGGTGGGCACTGCGCCGCCTTCCCGGGCTGCTCACCCGGGTCACGCTCCCCGCGATGGCCGTCGGCACGGTCTGCGCCACCGTGTTCGGCCTCCTCGCCGGGCAACTGCTGCGGATCGCGGTGGTCCGGACGGGCCCCCAGCGGGACCTCCTGTACTCCACCGCCGGCGTCGGCAACGGCATCCCGGCCGCCCTCGTCCTCGGTCTCCTCGCGGGCGCCGTCACCACGCTCGTCCTGCGGGCGTCCCTGCGCGGCGCCCCGGCGCCCGGCGCATAGGCTGCACCGCGGCACCGATCCCGACCCAGGAGCGCACCCCATGAACGACCGCGACCGGCAGCACCCCTACCCCGACGCGTTCCGGGCGGACGCGCTGCCCGCGCCGCACGCCCTGCTCGCCCCGGTGGCCGGGCTGCTCGGGACCTGGTCCGGGCGGGGGCGGGGCGGATACCCCACGCTCGCCGAGGAGTTCGCGTACGAGCAGGAGGTCACCTTCAGCCATGACGGCCGCCCCTTCCTGCACTACGAGGCGCGGGCCTGGCTGATCGACGAGGACGGCACCCCGCTGCGGCCCTCGGCCCGGGAGAGCGGCTGGTGGCGGCTGCAGCCCGACGGCGGGGTCGAGGCGCTGATCACCCAGCCCACCGGCATCGCGGAGATCGCCGTCGGCCGCGCGGACGGCACCACCGTCGACCTCACGACCGACCGGGTCGCCCTCGCCCCCACGGCCAAGCAGGTCGACGCGACCCGGCGCCGCTACACCCTCACCGGCGAGGACACCCTCGACTTCGTCCACGACCTCGCCGCCGTCGGCCGCCCGCTCCAGCACCACCTGGCGGTGCGGCTGCACCGGGCGCACCGCGGCTGACCGCGGTCCCGCACAATACGGGGGTGAGCGAACACGACCCGTACCTGTGGCTGGAAGACATCTCCGGCGAGGCCGCCCTCGCGTGGGTGGCCGAGCGGAACGCCGAGACGGCGGAGACGCTGGCCGCCGACGCGGGCTTCGCCCCGCTGAAGGCGCGCGTGCGGGAGGTGCTCGACGCCTCGGACCGCATCCCGTACACCGCGCGGCGCGGCGCGTTCCTCTACAACTTCTGGCGCGACGCCGAGCACGTGCGCGGCGTGTGGCGGCGCACCACCCTGGAGCAGTACCGCAAGGACGCGCCCGAGTGGGAGGTGCTGCTCGACGTCGACGCGCTGGCCGCCGCCGAGGACGAGAAGTGGGTGTGGGACGGGGCGCGGGTGCGCCGGCCCGCCCACGACCGGGCCCTGGTGCGGCTCTCGCGGGACGGCGGCGACGCCGTCGTGGTCCGTGAGTTCGACCTGACCACGCGGGAGTTCGTCGAGGGCGGCTTCGAGGTGCCGGAGGCCAAGACGCGGATCGGCTGGATCGACGACGACACCGTCTTCGTCGGCACCGACACCGGGCCGGGCTCGCTCACCGAGTCCGGCTACCCGCGCACGGTCCGCCGCTGGCGGCGCGGCACACCGGTCGAGGAGGCGGAGCTCGTCTACGAGGCCGCGGACACCGACGTGTCGGCCTGGGGGTACCGCGACGACACGCCCGGCTTCGAGCGGGACTTCGTGGGCCGCTCGCTGGACTTCTTCCGCAGCGAGACGTACCTCCTGGAGCCCGACGGCGCGACCGTGCGCGTCGACGTCCCCGACGACGCCCTCGTCGACGTCCACCGCGGGCACCTCCTCGTCACCCTGAAGTCAGCGTGGCTCGGGCAGCCCACCGGCTCCCTCCTCGCCTTCGGCTTCGACGCCTTCCTCGCGGGCGACCGGACGCCGGAGGTGCTGTTCACCCCGGACGCCCGCACGGCCCTCGCCGGACACTCCTGGACCCGGCACCACCTGATCCTGGAGACGATGCGGGACGTCAGCACCCACATCGAGGTCCTCACCCCGGGCCGTGACGGCGCCGGCTGGACGCGTACCCCGCTCGTCGGCGTCCCGCCGCTGTCCGCCGTCGCCGTCGTGGGCACGGACCCGGACGTCTCCGACGAGTACTTCCTCGACGTGTCGGGCTTCCTCCAGCCCTCCAGCCTCCACCGGGGGCACATCGGCGGTGACACGGAGGTCCTCAAGCAGGCGCCGGATCGCTTCGACACCGCCGGTCTCTCGGTCGAGCAGCACTTCGCGACCTCCGCCGACGGCACCCGCGTGCCGTACTTCGTCATCGGCCCCGACCACGCCGTCACCGGGCCCGGCCCGGCCCTGCTCTACGGCTACGGAGGCTTCGAGGTCTCCCTCACCCCCTTCTACGGCGCCGTCACCGGCCGCGCCTGGCTGGAGGGCGGCGGCACGTACGTCATCGCGAACATCCGGGGCGGCGGCGAGTACGGACCGGACTGGCACCAGGCGGCCCTGGGCGCGGACCGGCCGCGGGCCTTCGAGGACTTCGCGGCCGTCGCACGGGACCTCGTCGCCCGCGGGATCACCACCCCTGACCGGCTCGGCGCCTCGGGCGGCAGCAACGGCGGCCTGCTCATGGGCGCGATGCTCACCCGCTACCCGGAACTCTTCGGCGCGATCGTCGCGCAGGTCCCGCTGCTCGACATGACCCGCTTCCACAAGCTCCTCGCGGGCGCCTCCTGGATCGCCGAGTACGGGGATCCCGACGACGCCGACGACCTCGTCCACCTCCGGGAGGTGTCCCCGTACCACCGCCTCGCGGCCGACCGGACCTATCCTCCGGTGCTGCTGATGACCTCCACCCGCGACGACCGGGTCCACCCCGGGCACGCGCGCAAGACGGCCGCCCGGCTGCGGGAACTCGGCCATCCGGTGCTGTTCCACGAGAACACCGGCGGCGGCCACGCGGGCGCAGGGGACAACGAACAGGCCGCCCACAACAGCGCCCTCGTGCACACCTTCCTCCGGCGGCACCTCACCTGAGCCGTCTCACAACCACCCCTGGCGCTGCGCCTGCAGCGCCATCTGGAAGCGGCTCGTGGCACCGAGGCGGGCCATGAGGACCTGGATCCGGCGGAAGAGCGTGCGGCGGCTGACCCCGATCTCCCGGGCGATCACCTCGTCGGGCGCGCCCCCGGCGAGCAGCCGCAGCAGTCTGCGGTCGGCGGGCAGCAGCCCCGCCGGCCGCACGGAACGGCCGTGCAGCGGCAGCGCGCTCTGCCAGGCCTGCTCGAACAGCGCGACGAGCGCCGACAGCAGGCCGCACGGCTGCACCACCAGCATGGTGTTGTGCACGTCGGCCTCCTTGATGGAGAGGGAGACCATCGCGTACGACTCGTCGATGATCACCAGCTTCACCGGCACCGACGGCAGCACCCGCGCCTGCTCACCCGCCTCCACGCACGGCTCGATCGCGTCCGCCAGCTGTCCCGGGTACTCCAGCGACGCCTGCGAGTAGACGACCCGCTGGGTCACCCCCCGCGCCAGCGTCGCCAGCGCGTCGTCGGTGGCGCTCGGCAGCGGGAAGTACGGGGGAGAGTCCAGCTGCCGGATCTGCTCGCGCGCGCTGGTCCAGGCGTGCCGCATCCGGGGGCCGACCGCGTCCCCCGTCACGACCTCCACGAGGTCGTCGTTGTACGCGGCGAGCCGCTGCCGCCGGAACGACTCGAAGGCGCCGCCGACGGTGATCCGCGACTCGTCCAGCTCCGCGGCCCGGTGCCGCTTCAGGATCTCCAGGCCCGCGGCGGGAGGCACCGGGGCCACCAGGTCCCGGCCCCGCGCGCCCGGACTGGCGAGGCCCGCGTCGACCAGCTCCCCGTAGGCCGCGGACAGCTCCGCACCGCCGAGACCGGCCGCGGCCCCGACGGCGGCGAGCGGCGCGGGACCGAGGTCCAGGAGCCGGACGTAGACCCGCCGGGCCTCCTCGCCGAGGCCCAGCATCCGGAGTGCCTCACCGAGCTTCTCGTTCGCCATGGACCGCATTATCGACCGTCCCGGCCCCCCGCGCGTGGCCGATCCGTGCCACTGTCCGATCCAGGCAACCGGCGGGCGCGTGGCGGAGTACCGTCCGGGTGCCGTCGACGAGCGGCGGTCGAACACGTATCCGGAAGAAGGTGCAGGACGTGGCGAAGGGTCGCAAGAACGGCCTCTACAACGGCGTCTCCGAGGAGCTCTCCGCTCTGATGAGGACGGGGTGGGCGGACACCGAGCGGCACGACCTCGAACCGGCCGCACAGGCCCCGTACGCGGCCGCACGCCGCACCGCGCTCTCCGCACTGTTCCCCGGCGAGCGCCTGATCGTCCCCTCGGGGAACCTCAAGACCCGCTCCAACGACGACACCTACCCGTTCCGCCCGTACTCCGGCTATGTGCACATGACCGGCGACCAGGCCCGCGACGGCGCGCTCGTCCTCGAACCGCGCGCCGACGGCGGCCACGACGCGTACTGCTACCAACTGCCCCGCGACAGCCGCGACAACGACGAGTTCTGGATCGGCTACACGGCCGAGCTGTGGATGGGCCGCCGCCGCTCCCTCGCCGAGGCCGAGACCGTCCTCGGACTGGCCTGCCGCGACGTCCGCGCCCTCACCGACGACCTGGCCGCCGGCTCCGGCGTGCCCACCCGGATCGTCCGGGGCGTCGACCCGGCCCTGGAGGACGCCGTCACCACCGACGAGGAGCGCGACGCCGAACTGGAGGGCGCGCTCAGCGACCTCCGCCTCGTCAAGGACGAGTGGGAGATCGGCGAGATGCGCAAGGCGGTGGACTCCACCGTGCGCGGCTTCACCGACTGCGTCGCCGAGCTCTCCCGGGCGATCGCCTCGTCCGAGCGGTGGATCGAGGGCACCTTCTTCCGCCGGGCCCGCCTGGAGGGCAACCACGTCGGCTACGGCTCGATCTGCGCCGCCGGCGACCACGCCACGATCATGCACTGGACGGACAACGACGGCCCGGTGCGCCCCGGCGAGCTGCTCCTCCTCGACGCCGGCGTGGAGACGCACTCCCTCTACACCGCCGACGTCACCCGCACCCTCCCCATCAGCGGCACCTTCACCCCGGTGCAGCGCCAGGCGTACGACGCGGTGTACGAGGCCCAGGAGGCGGGCATGGCCGCGGTGAAGCCGGGCGCCCCGTACCGCGACTTCCACGAGGCCTCGCAGCGCCATCTGACGGCGCGCCTGGTCGAGTGGGGCTTCATCGAGGGCCCCGTGGACCGCGCGTACGAGCTCGGCCTCCAGCGCCGCTTCACCATGGCGGGCACCGGTCACATGCTCGGCCTGGACGTCCACGACTGCGCGCAGGCGCGCACCGAGGAGTACGTCGACGGCGTCCTCGAACCGGGCATGGTGCTCACGGTCGAGCCGGGTCTGTACTTCCAGCCGGACGACCTGACGGTGCCCGAGGAGTGGCGCGGCATCGGCGTCCGCATCGAGGACGACCTGGTCGTCACCGAGGAGGGTCACGAGAACCTGTCGGCCGGTCTGCCGCGCTCCTCGACCGAGGTCGAGGCGTGGATGGCCCGCTTCGCCGGCTGACCCGGTCGTGCCGCACGGGGGGCCGTCCGCGCGAATTCGCGCGCCCTTTCACGCGCGCACTGCCCTCAGTCGTCACTCTTCCTCTGGAGT
>NZ_JBEOST010000048.1:0-7419 GCF_040303145.1 Streptomyces sp. NPDC096079 | reverse complement strand
TCGCAGGCTTCGATGCGGATGTGGGCGCCGAGTTGGGTGAGTTCGGTGGCGAGTTGTGTGGCGCCGGGTGCGTCGGGGCCGCGTCGGCTGGTGAGGACGAGGTGGCGTGCGCCGTGGCGCGTCACCAGATGACGGGCCAGGAGACTGCCGAGCGCGCCGGTGCCACCCGTGATGAGCACCGTCCCCTCCGGATCGAACCGCCCCGCGCCCGGAGCGCCTTCTGAGCCCGCCGTTCCTTCGGCACGGTCCCGCTCGGCGCGGGCCAGCGCCGGGGCGAACAGCTGCCCGTCCCGTACGGCCACCTCGCCACGCCCGGAGGCGACCACGGCCGGCAGCGACTCCGCCTCCGCCGCCCAGTCGCCCCCGGAGCCGCCCGCGGCACCCTCGGTGACCGGCGCGGGCGGGAGGTCCACCAGCGTGAACAGGCCCTCCGTCTCCTGCTGCGCGGTCCGCAGCAGACCCCACACCGTCGACACGCCCGGTGAGGTCACCCGGGGATCCGGCCCCGCCGCGACGGCGCCGCTCGTGACCATGAGGAGCCTGGTGTCGGCGAGGCGGTCGTCGGACAGCCACTCCTGCACCACGGCCAGCGCGTCGACCGCCGTCGCGTCGGCGGCGGCGAGCACGTCCTCGCCGTCCTCCCGCCACGGCAGCACGACCACCGACGGCACGGGACCGCCCGCGTCCAGCGCGGCCCGAAGCCCCGCCAGGTCCGCGTGCCGGGCCCGGACGCCCAGCCGGTCGGCCACCGCGTCACCGTGCTTGCCGAGCGTCGCCCACGAGGCGGCCGGCGCCTCCGGGTCCGCCGGCCGCTCCGCGGGAACCTGCCGCCAGCGCAGCACGTACAGCGGATCGCGGGAGCCGCCCGAGGCCTGGGCGAGCGCACTCGGGTCCACGGTGCGCAGGGCCAGTTCGGCTACCTCCGCCACCGGCGCGCCGGTCGCGTCGGCCAGCGTCAGGGCCGCCGTGTCCGGCCCGGTCCTGCGCAGCCGCACCCGCAGCGACCGGGCCCCCTCGGCGTACGCCGAGATGCCGGACCAGCTGAACGGCACCCGCAGCGGCGCCTCCGGGTCGGCCACGAGCAGGGCGTGCAGCGCCGCGTCGAGCAGCGCGGGATGCAGCACGTGACCCGCGGTGGCGCCGTCCTCGGCGTCGTCCGGCAGCGCGACCTCGGCGTACAGGTCGTCGCTGTCCCGCCACAGGCCCGTCAGGCCCTGGAACAGCGGCCCGTACGCGTACCCGCGCCCGGCGAGCGCGTCGTACGCGTCGGTGAGGTCCACCCGCTCGCCGGCCGACGGCCAGGACAGGTGCTCCACGGACGCGCCGCCGGGCGCACCGGCGAGCGTGCCGGTCGCGTGCCGGGTCCAGTCCGTCCCGTCACCGGCCGTGCCGTTCTCCTCGCCGCCGTCCGCCGGGCGGGCGTGCACCGCGAGCGGTCTGCGGCCCGCCCCGTCGGGCGCGCCCACCCGCACCTGGAGGTCGACGGCGCCCGTCTCGGGCAGCACCAGCGGGGCCTGGAGAGTCAGGTCGTCGACCGACCCGGCCGCCGCGAGGTCCGCCGCGTGCAGCGCCAGGTCGACCAGGGCCGCACCGGGCAGCAGCACCGCCCCGCCGACCGCGTGCTCCTCCAGCCACGGGTGGCTGCGCCGGGACAGCTGCCCGGTCAGCACGAAGCCGTCGTCGTCGGCGAGCCGGACCGCGGTGTCCAGCAGCGCGTGCCCGGACCCGGCGCCGCCCGGCCGCTCAGCGCGGCGGGTGAGCCAGAAGTGGTCCTGCCGGAAGGGGTAGGTCGGCAGGTCCTCGGGATGCGCCGGGGTGCGGTCCGGCCGCCAGTCCGTGGGGGAGACCCCGCCGACGTGCAGCCGGGCCAGGGCCGCGCCGAAGGTGCCCGCCTCGTCGCCGCCGCGCCGCAGGGCCGGGGCGAGCACGGCGGCGCCGGACAGCGACTGCCGGGCCAGGGCCGTGAGGATGGCGTCCGGGCCGAGCTCGACGTACCGCACGACGCCGCGCTCCTCCAGGGCCCGGACGTGGTCGGTGAAGCGGACCGTGTCGCGGATGTGCGCCGTCCAGTAGGCCGCGGTCGTCGGGTCGCCGCTCATGACGAGCGGGACCGACGGCTGCCGGAAACGGATCCCCGCGACGGCCTCCTCGAACGCGGCGAGCATCGGCTCCATGAGCGGCGAGTGGAAGGCGTGGCTGACCTTGAGCCGGGTGGTGCGCCGGCCGAGCGCGGCGAACGCGTCGCGCACCGCGAGCGCGTCCTCCTCAACGCCCGAGACCACGGTGGAGTCCGGCGCGTTGAGCGCGGCGACGGACAGCCCCGGGGTGAGGTGCGGCAGCACCTCCTCCTCGGTCGCCTGGACGGCGACCATCGCACCGCCCGCCGGCAGCGCCTGCATCAGCCGCCCGCGGACCGTGACGAGCCGGGCCGCGTCCTCCAGGTCGAGGACGCCTGCGGCGTGCGCGGCGGCGATCTCGCCGATCGAGTGGCCCGCCAGCAGGTCCGGGACGACGCCCCGGTGCTCAAGGGCCCGGTGGAGCGCGGTCTGCAGGGCGAACAGGGCCGGCTGGGTGTACTCCGTGCGGTTCAGGAGATCCGCGTCCTCGCCCCACATCACCTCCCGCAGCGGCCGGTCGAGGTGCCGGTCGAGCGCCGCGAGCGCCTCGTCGAGGGCGGCGGCGAACACCGGGTCGGCGGCGTGGAGTTCCCGTCCCATGCCGAGCCGCTGGCTGCCCTGCCCGGTGAACAGGAACGCGGTGCCGCCGGTGAGCGCGGTGCCCGCGGTCAGCCCCGGCGCCTCGGCGCCCTCGGCGAGCGCCGCGAGGGCGCCGAGCAGCGCCTCCCGGTCCTCGGCCGCGACGACGGCGCGGTGGTCGAAGCGGGCGCGGGCGGCGAGCGTGGCGGCGACCTGCCGGGCCGGCACCTCGGGGTGCTCGGTGGCGTACGTGTGGAGCAGACGGGCCTGATCACGCAGGGCCTGCTCGCTCTTGGCCGACAACAGCCACGGAATGTCGGCGAGTTCGGAGTCGCCGGTGGCGCCGGTCTCCTCCGGTGCCTGCTCGATGATCACGTGGGCGTTGGTGCCGCTGATGCCGAAGGACGAGACGCCCGCCCGGCGCGGCTCCCGGTCGGCCGGCAGCCAGGGCCGGTTCTCGGTGAGCAGCCGTACGGTGCCGTCGGACCAGTCGACGTGATCCGTCGGGTCCTCCGCGTGCAGCGTCCTGGGCAGCACCTCGTTCCGCATCGCCATGATCATCTTGATCACGCCGCCGACGCCCGCCGCGGCCTGCGAGTGCCCGATGTTGGACTTCAACGAGCCGAGCCAGAGCGGGTGTTCGGCGTCGCGCTCGCTTCCGTACGTGTTGATGAGGGCCTGCGCCTCGATCGGGTCGCCGAGCCGGGTGCCGGTGCCGTGCGCCTCGACCGCGTCGACCTGGTCGGCGGTCAGGTGTGCGTTGGCCAGGGCCTGGCGGATCACCCGCTCCTGCGAAGGACCGTTCGGCGCGGTCAGACCGTTGCTCGCGCCGTCCTGGTTCGTCGCCGTGCCCCGCACCACCGCGAGCACCCGGTGACCGTTGCGGCGCGCGTCGGACAGCCGCTCCAGGAGCAGCAGACCCGCTCCCTCGCTCCAGCCGGTGCCGTCGGCGGCACTGGAGAACGACTTGCAGCGGCCGTCCGGCGAGAGACCGCGCTGCCGGCTGAACTCCACGAAGGTGCCCGGAGTCGCCATCACCGTCGCGCCGCCCGCCAGGGCCAGCGAGCACTCGCCCTGCCGCAGCGACTGCGCGGCCAGGTGCAGCGCCACCAGCGACGACGAGCACGCCGTGTCCACGGTGATCGCCGGACCCTCAAGGCCGTACGTGTAGGCGATGCGGCCCGACACCACGCTCCCGAGCGTGCCCGTCAGGAGGATGCCTTCGAGCTCCTCCGGCATCTGCTGCACGTGCGGCGCGTAGTCGTGGTACATCGTGCCCGCGAACACGCCCGTGTCGCTGCCGCGCACCTCGCCCGGGTCGATGCCGGCCCGCTCGAAGGTCTCCCAGGCCGTCTCCAGGAGCAGCCGCTGCTGCGGGTCCATGGCCGTCGCCTCGCGCGGGCTGATGCCGAAGAACTCGGCGTCGAACTCGCCCGCGCGGTAGAGGAACCCGCCCTGGTCGGTGCTGGACCTGCCGACCGCCTCCGGGTCGGGGTCGTACAGGTTCTCCAGATCCCAGCCGCGGTCCCCGGGGAACGGCCCGATCGCGTCCGTGCCCTCGCTCACCAGGCGCCACAGGTCCTCGGGCGAGGTCACCCCGCCCGGGAAGCGGCAGGCCATGCCGACGATCGCGATCGGCTCGTACGCGTCGTCCGCCCCGCCCCCGGCCACGGGCCGCGCCGCCGGGACGAGCGCTGAGGACGCCCCCTGCGCTCCCGAGGAGGTGAGCCGCTCCCGCAGGTGCGCCACCAGGGCCTGCGGCGAGGGGTAGTCGAAGACCAGGGTGGCCGAGAGGCGCAGCCCCGTCGCCGCGTTGATCCGGTTGCGCAGCTCCACCGCGCTCAGCGAGTCGAAGCCGAGGTCCTTGAACCCGGCGGTGACGTCGACGGCGGACGCCGACGCGTGACCGAGCACCGCGGCCGCCTGCTCCCGCACCAGCTCCGTGATCCGGCGCTGCTGCCCGGCCTCGTCGAGACCGGCGAGCTCGGCCGCCAGACCGCCGCCACCGGCCGGCGCGGCGGCAGCCACCCGGCGCAGCGGCGCGCGGACCAGACCGCGCAGCAGCGGCGGCACACCGTCGGCCGCCGCCCGCGACCGCACCGCCGCCAGATCGAGGCGCGCGGGCACGAGCAGCGGTTCCGGACGGCCGAAGGCCGCGTCGAACAGGGCGAGGCCCTCGTCCTCCGTCATCGCCACCACTCCGGACCTGGCCATCCGGGCCAGGTCGGAGCCGCCGAGCTTCTCGCCCATGCCGCCCTCGCCCCACAGGCCCCACGCCAGCGCGGTCGCCGGAAGGCCGAGCGCGTGACGGTGGTGGGCGAGGGCGTCGAGGAAGGTGTTCGCGGCGGCGTAGTTCGCCTGACCGGCCGTGCCGACCAGACCCGACACCGAGGAGTAGACGACGAACGCCGCCAGGTCCAGGCCCGCGGTCAGCTCGTGGAGGTGGAAGGCGGCCTCCGCCTTCGGACGCACCACGGCGTCGAGCCGGTCCGCCGTCAGCGCGGTGACCACGCCGTCGTCGAGGACACCGGCCGTGTGCACGACCGCGGTCAGCGGGTGTGCGGCGGGCACCGACGCGACGAGCGCCGCGAGCGCCTCGCGGTCGGCGGTGTCGCAGGCCACCACCCGCGCCTCGGCACCGGCCTCGGCGAGCCGGGCGACGAGCTCGTCCGCGCCGGGTGCCTCCGGGCCGCGCCGGCTGGTGAGCAGCAGACGCCGGACGCCGTGCCGGGCGACCAGGTGCTCGGCGAGCAGCCGTCCGAGCCGCCCGAAGGCGCCGGTGATCAGGACGGTCCCGTCGGCGGCCAGGGATGTGGAAGGCGCCGGGGAACCGGAGGGCGCCGTGGAACCGGAAGGCGCCGTGGAATCCGAGGGCGCCGGGGAACCGGTCGCGGTGGACGCGGACGGGGCCGTCGCGGTGTCCTCCGCGACCCGGGCCAGCCGGGGCACCCGGATCTCGCCCGCGCGGACCGCGCTCTGCGGCTCCCCGGACGCGATCACGGCCCGCAGCCGCTCCCGCGACTCGGCGGCTCCGTCGACGTCGACGAGCGCGAAACGGCCCGGGTACTCGGACTGCGCCGACCGCAGGAGGCCCCACAGGGGCGCGGCGACCAGACCCCACGTCGTCACCTCGGGCGCCGCGCCCGGGGCGGCGGGCTCCGCGGCGGTGCCCACGGCGTCCCGCGTGACGACCAGCATCCGGGTGTCCGCGAGCCGCTCGTCGTCGAGCAGCGCCTGCACCGTCGCCAGCGCCTCGTGCGCGGCCCCGCGGGCCTCGGCCGACGGGAACTCCGGGCCGGAGCCGGTCGTCACGGCCGCGTGCACGACGAGCCCGGGGACGGTCGCCGTGCCGGCGTCCAGAGCCGTCCGCAGCGCGTCCAGGGACGCGTACGCCTCCGCGCCGAGCGCGACGGCGAGTGCGCCGGCCTCGGGCGAGGAGCCCAGCACCACCCGGCGCTCGCCGTCCTCGTGGCCCTCGGTCCCGGCGGCCACGGACGGCTGCCAGGCGATCGTGAACAGCGGCTGACGACGGCCGCCGTCGGCGAGCCGACCGGCCTCCACCTGGCGCAGCACCAGCGACTCGACGACCGCGACCGGCGCGCCCGCCGGATCGTCCAGCCGGAGCGTGACACCGCCCTCGGCCGACGGGGTCGCGTGCACCCGCAGCCGGGTCGCACCCGTCGAGTACAGGGTCACGCCGCCGAAGCCGAACGGCAGCAGGCCCTCGGCGCCGTCGACCAGCGGGTGCAGCGCGGCGTCGAGCAGCGCCGGGTGGAGGGTGTGGCCGGTGGTGTCGACGCCCTCGGGGAGCTCGATCTCGGCGTGGAGGTCGTCGCCGTCGCGCCAGAGCGCGGTCAGACCCCGGAACGCCGGACCGTACGCGTATCCGTGCGCGTCGAGCCGCTCGTACGCGCCCGTGAGGTCGACCCGCTCGCCCGGCGGCGGCCACGCGATGGGCTCGGGAGCGGGGGCGGCGTCCGTGAGCGTGCCCGAGGCGTGCCGGGTCCACGGCTCCGACTCGTCCGTGCGCGAGTGCACGGTGATCGCCCGGCGGCCCGCCCGGTCCGCCGCCTCCACCGTCACCTGGAGGGTGACCGCGGTGTCCGCGCCCAGGGCGAGGGGGGACTCAAGGGTCAGCTCCTCCACCGTCCGCACCTGCGCGAGACCGGCGGCGTGCAGCGCGAGGTCCGTGAACGCGGTGCCGGGCAGGAGGGCGGTGCCGGAGATGGTGTGGTCGGCGAGCCAGGGGTGGGTGCGCAGCGAGATCCGGCCGGTGAGGACCAGCTGGTCGGTGTCGGCGAGCGTGACCACCGCGCCGAGCAGCGCGTGGTCCGTGGCGGTGAGCCCGGCGGCCGTGACGTCCGTGCCCGCCCGCCGCGACGAGAGCCAGTAGTGCTCGTGCTGGAAGGGGTAGGTGGGCAGGCCGTCGGGGATGCGGGTGGGGGTGGGGGGCTGCCAGCCGGTGGGGGTGTGGCCGGCGGTGTGGAGGCGGGCGGCGGCGGTGGCGAGGGTGGTGGCTTCGGGTGCGTTCTTGCGCAGGGTGGGCGCGAGGACGGCCTCGGTCCCGTCCAGCGTCTGCTGGGCGAGCGCGGTGAGGACGGCGTCGGGGCCGAGTTCGAGGTAGCGGGTGGTGCCGTTGGCTTCGAGGTGCTGGATGCCGGGGTGGAAGCGGACGGCTCCGCGGATGTGGCGGGCCCAGTAGTCGGGGGTGATCAGGTCGTCG
>NZ_JBEOST010000047.1:0-8270 GCF_040303145.1 Streptomyces sp. NPDC096079 | reverse complement strand
CGGCCACAACGGCTGGCTCGCCCTCGCCTGGTGCCTCGCCCTCACCACCCTCGGCTACCTCTGGTCCAAGGCGGTGTTCAACCGCGACCCGAAGTAGAGGTCCCCGTCGACCACGGCGGCCGCCTGGGCCGCCAGGTCGGCGGCGACCAGGCGCGCTTCCATCGGCGGCGGTACGGAGCCGGGTTCGGGTGTCAGCAGGAACCGGCCCTGGTACCGCCCGTGGACGACGGCGCGCAGCTCGATGTCGCCCTCGGGCCAGCCCTGGCGCTCCAGGTCCCAGATCCAGCCGTCGACCCGGACCGTGCCGTCGGGGTCCAGGCGTGGCGGACGCCCGACGAGGGTGCCGTACTCGAAGCGGCAGGAGCGCAGTTCGAGGATGTCGACCAGCTCGTGCCGGACCTGTCGGACGACGTCGTCGGAGGACGAGGTGCCGGATCGGGCCAGCCGGGCGGTGCCGTGCAGCCGCTCCAGATGGGTGGCGTCGCTGACGGCCGCCCGCCTCATCGTCCGTCCGTGAGCGGCCAGTTGCGACACCACCAGCCCCACGAGCAGGAGCAGGACGGCGGTCTCGATGTCGGCCCGGTCCTGGATGTGGAAGCTCCGGTAGGGCTCGGTGTGGAAGAAGTCGAACCACGCGGCGGCCGACAGGGCGGCGAGGGCGCCGGCGAAGCGGTTGCCGAACGCCGACACGGCGACGACCACGACGACGAGCAGCAGCGCGAGATTGGTGTGCGTGACGGAGGTCCGCAGCGGCGTCAGCACCAGCGCCGCGGCGAACGGTGCCAGGACTCCGGCGGCGACGGCGGCCGTGTCCCGGAGCGGAAGCCTCATGGTCCACCTCACAGGATCCGCCCCCTCTCCCTGGGACAAGCCTCCGCCCGGTGCGGCGTGGAGGGCACCGGGCGGAGGAGTCCTTGACGGATCCCTGACGACGGCCTCAGCAGCGCAGGCGGAGCCGGCAGACGGCGGCGCTGGTGTCGCGGCGGACGGCGTGGGCGACGACCGCGCCCCGCTGGTTCTGCAGGGCGCGCTGCCACAGGCGCTCCGGTTCGGCCTCCGGGATGAGGACGGTGACCCGGGTGCCCGGCTCGGTCGCCCCCAGGTCGCGTACGTAGGCGGTGAGGGGCCGGCCGAGGGAGCGGCGCTCGGAGCGGAGCCGTACGAGGGGGACGCCGGGGTTCCACAGGGCCCAGTCCCGTTCCAGGGCCTCGGTGGCCGCCAGGTCCTCGGGGTCCGGGTGGCAGACGGTGAGGGCCCGCACCTCGTCGCCGAGGGAGACGGCGGCGGTGAGGGCCTCGCTGGTGAGACGGGTCAGGGAGGAGACCGGGACGAGGACGAGGGAGCGTGCGCGGCGCGGGGGCTCGGGGACGCGTCCGACGCCGAGGCGCTCGCCGATCCGCCCGTAGGCGCGGTGGACGGCCTCGAAGAGGGCCACGAGCAGCGGGAGCGCGACGACGATCAGCCAGGCGCCGTCGGGGAACTTGGTCGCGGTGACGACCAGGGCCGACAGGCCGGTGAGGGCCGCGCCGAGACCGTTGAGGGCGGCCCTGCGCCACTGCCGTGCGGCCCGCCAGTGCAGGACCATGCCGGTCTGGGCGATCGTGAAGCCGACGAAGACGCCGATCGCGAAGAGCGGGACGAGGGTGTTGGTGTCGCCGCCGGAGAGGACGAGCAGCCCGGCGGACACGACGGCCAGCCAGACGACGCCGTGGCGGTGGACCTGGCGGTCGGCCTTGAGGCCGAAGACGTGCGGCAGGTAGTTGTCGCGGGCCAGGAGCTTCAGCAGGACGGGCAGGCCGCCGAAGGAGGTGTTCGCGGAGAGGGCGAGCAGCACCATGGTGGCGAACTGGAGGACGTAGAAGGCCCCGTTGTGGCCGAAGGAGGCGTCGGCCAGCTGGGCGAGGACGGTCACGCCCTCGACGGGCTGGAGGCCGAAGCGGGAGATCAGGACGGACAGGCCGATCAGCATCAGGCCGAGCAGCGCGCCCAGCGCGACCTCGGCGCGCATGGCGCGCCGGGCGGCCGGGGCGCGGAAGGCGGGCACCGCGTTCGCTATCGCCTCCACGCCGGTGAGGGCGGAGCAGCCGGAGGCGAAGGCCTTGAGCAGGAGCAGGACGCCGACGGTGGTGGCGTCGTCGGCGAGGACCGGGGCATGGCCGGCGGAGGCGGCGGTGGAGACGGGGGCGTCGCGGAGCAGGCCGACGGCGATGAGAACGAGGACCGCGCCGATGAAGACGGCGGTGGGGAGGATGAAAGCGCGGGCCGAGTCGACGATGCCCCGCAGGTTCACCGCCGTGATGAGCGCGAGCACCGCGAGGCAGATCGGCAGGCGGTCACCGTGGAGCGCGGGGAAGGCGGAGGTCAGCGCGGCGACGCCGGCGGTCACGGCCACGGCCACGTTCAGGACGTAGTCCAGGACGAGGGAGGCCGCCGCGACGAGGCTGGTGCGGCGGCCGAGGTGTGCCTTGGCCACGGCGTACGACCCGCCGCCGTCCGGGAAGGCGGCGATGACCTGCCGGTACGAGGCGACGAGGACGGCCAGCAGGCCGGCGATGGCCAGGGTGACCGGGAGCGTGAACCCGAGACCGTGACCGCCCGCGGCCGCGAGCACGAGGACGATGGCCTCGGGGCCGTACGCCACCGAGGCCATCGCGTCGAGCGACAGAGCGGCGAGCCCGGTGACGGCCGTCAGCTGGTGACGCCGGGGATCCGGGGGGTCCTCGACGGCGGGTGCGGCGCGGTTCTCGGTGGGCAGAGCGGACATGCGGGCGGGCTCCTTCGTGCACGGGTCCGCTCAGGCTCTCCTCCGCGTCCGACGTCTCCCACCGTCCCTGGCGCGTTCTTGGCACCGGACGCCGCTGTCCTCACGCCTTCTTGACGCCGGCCGCCGCCAGGTGCTCAGGAGTCGGTCCGATCGGGTCGGGCGGTGCAGCCTCGGGGACGACCGCGCCACGGTGAACGTGTCGCGGTTCCGCGTCTGCGATCCGGGGGCCCGCGCTGCGATCCGTGCTAATCGGCCCTCACGCGTCGGGTCTCGTGGGCCCACATCGCGATCTCGACGCGGTTGCGTGCGCCGAGCTTGGTCATCAACGAGGCGACGTGGGTCTTGACCGTGCTCAGGCTGACGAAGAGCTCGGTGGCGATCTCGGCGTTGGTCCGGCCTCGTGCCACCAGCGCGAGCACCTCCTCCTCGCGCTCGGTGAGCGGGTTGCTCGGCTGGGCCGGGACCGCCGGCGCCTGGTCGGCGAAGGTGGCCAGCAGCCGGCGGGTGACGTTGGGGGCGATCAGCGCGTCCCCGTCGGCCGCCGCGTGGATGGCCTGCACGAGAAGCTCGGGCCCGGCGTTCTTGAGCAGGAAGCCGCGGGCGCCGGCGCGCAGGGCGCCGAGGACGTACTCGTCGAGGTCGAAGGTGGTGATCACGACGACCGCCATCGGGTCCGTCGCGTCCGGCCCGGCCAGGCGCCGCGTCACCTCGACGCCGTCGAGCCCGGGCATCCGGATGTCGACGAGGAGGACATCGGGACGCAGCCGGGTCGCCAGGTCGAGGGCCGCGAGCCCGTCCGCCGCCTCCCCCACGACCTCCAGGTCGGGTTGCGCGCCGAGGATCATCACAAGGCCGGTCCGGACCAGGTCCTGGTCGTCGGCGACGACCACGCGGATGCTCATGCCGGCGCCGCCATCGGCAGCACGGCCTCGACCACCCAGCCACCTTCGGGCACCGGCCCCGCGGAGAGCGATCCGCCGAGGAGCTGGGCGCGTTCGGCCATGCCCAGCAGGCCGAACCCGGGCTCCGGGGCCGGCCCCCGCTCGGTCCGTCCGTCGTCGCTGACGCGCAGCCTGACGGCGTCGCCCTCCCGGCGTACGTCGATCGCGACGCGGGTCGCGCTCCGGGCGTGCCGTACGGCGTTGGTCAGCGACTCCTGCGCGAGCCGGTAGAGCGCGGCGTCCACGGGTCCTGCCAGCCGGGCGAACGAACCGTCCAGCGAGACCTCGACGGTGGGCGTCGTGTGGGCGCGCGCCAGGGCAGGCAGGTCCGCGACACCCGGCTGCGGTGAGTACGCGACCGCTTCCTCCTCACGCAGCACCCGAACCATGGCTCTCATCTCCTCCAGGGTCCGCGACGCCTCGGACTCGATCGCGGCCAGGACCTCGGCGGCCTTCTCGGGCTGGATGCCGGCGACCACGCCACCGGCCTGCGCCTGCACCGCGATGGCCGAGACGTGGTGGGCCACGATGTCGTGCAGCTCGCGCGCCAGCGCCACCCGCTCCTGATTGCGGATCTCGCGCTGTTGGCGGTGCCAGAGGTCCGCGCGATAGCGGAACACCACCGCGAGGGCGACGAACAACAGCAGGAGGACGGTCCCGCCGAAGACATCGGCCCGGCCCGCGGAGGTGGCGTACATCCCCAGTACGGCAACGACCGTCACGAACGCCGTCCCCAGGACGATCTCCCGTCCCGAGCCCCACCGCACCAGGGAGTAGAGCAGGATCAGGGCGGCCATCATGGAGTAGAGGCCGAGGTCCCCGGTGTGCGCGGTCAGCTGGAGGACCGAGAGCAGCCCGGCGACCCCCCACCCGACCAGGACGGCCATGAGGGGGCTGGACCGCCGCCGCAGCAGGGCAGGCACCAGTGCCAGGGCGAGCACCGTCACGAGGGGTCGCCAGGCCAGGCCCGGCCGAACGATGGCCTCGACCAGCGCGGCGGCCGTGAACACGCCCACCAGCAGCCAGTCCGGACGACCGACGGGTGGGGCGTCGGCAGGCCGCGGCTCCTGCCAGACGGAGCGCCGGAAAGTGACCACGGCTCCAGCCTAGGCATCGTCGCGCCTCGGCGTATCCGCCGAAAGAACGAGAGGGAGACCGTGCCATCGGCCAGGCGAACCGAAGCCTCGGGGCCGAGGCGCCCGCCGCCGGGCTCGGTGATCGTGGACCTAACGATCCTCACCGCGACCACGGAGCCCACGATGAGAACACGTCAACTCGCCACCGTCACACTGGAGGAGCAGCGGATCGGGCTGAGGGCCAAGCTCGCCGCGACGTGGACGGCCTTCATGTTCCTCTACGCCTACGTGGACATTCTCAACTTCTTCACGCCCGGCGTCATCAAGGACATCCTCGACGGCAAGGTCTTCGAGTTCGACCTCTCCCAGACCTTCTCGACCACGGCGCTGGTCCTCGTGGCCATCCCCATCTTCATGGTCGTCCTGTCGACGACGCTGCCCGCCCGGGCGAACCGCGTCACGAACCTCGTCGTGGCCGCGCTCTACGTCCCGGTCACGGCGTTCAACGCGGTGGGCGCGTCCTGGCTGTACTTCTACGGCCTGGGCATCGCACTGGAACTGGTCCTCCTCGCCCTCATCATGCGGTACGCCTGGACCTGGCCCCGTACGGTCGGCGCCCACGGCGACCGGCCCTGATCGTGAGTCCGGTTCCCGCACGGCGGCCACTCGTCGAGCGCGGCCCGTCCCTTCCCACGATTCCCCAGGTCAGCGCACTCGACCGCGCGGCTTCAGCGGGGTGGCGGGGAGCTCCGGGGCGGACAGTCGGCCGCCGTCGTAGCCGTGGACCTCGCCGAACCGCGAGCCCTTCTCCCAGTCCTCGCGCGCTTGTGCGATCTCGTCACCGGACCGGCCGATGAAGTTCCACCACATGACGATCTCCTCCTCGAAGGGCTCGCCGCCGAGGAGCATCAGGCCCGCGTCCGAGAGGGCGCGGAGGGGGAGCTCGGTGCGGCCGCAGCCGAGGTAGAGCATGGTGCCGGGCAGGACGGGGACGCCGTCCACGTGGGCCTCGCCCGACATGGCGAGGACCGCGTACTCGAAGTCGGGCTCCAGGGGCAGGCGGGTCTCGGCGCCCGCCGCGAGGGCCAGGTCCGCCCCGACGAGCGGGGTGTACGTGGTGCCGGGCGAGGCGGCGCCGTCGAGCGCGCCGAGGATCACCGTGGCGGTGAGGCCCGGTGCGGTGACCCGGGGCAGTGCGGCGTGGTGCTGGAAGTGCGGCTCGACGTGCCGGTGGGCGTCGGGGAGGGCGACCCAGAGCTGCGCGCCGTGCAGGAAGCGGGCGTGCGCCTCGGGGCTCTCCTCCGAGTGGGAGATCGCCCGGCCCGAGGTCATGAGTCCCAGTTCGCGGGGGCGGATCGTCTGGAGGCTGCCGGTGGAGTCGCGGTGGAGCACCTCGCCCTCGTGCAGCCAGCTGACGGTCTGCAGGCCCATGTGCGGGTGCGGCGGGACCTGCATGCCGGGCTCGTCGGCGATGTCGTCGGGGCCGTAGTGGTCGACGAAGGCCCAGGCCCCGACCATGCGCCGGCCCAGGTTCGGCAGCAGCCGGCGGACCTCGGTCGACTCGCCGAGCCGGACGCGGCGGGGGCTGAGGAGCTCGCGTACCGGTTCGGCGACGACGAAGCCGCGGCCGCCGCACACGGTCAGCGCGGCCTGACGATCGAGATTGCTCATGGCACCCAACCCATCCTTGGTGGAATGTTCAACTAACCGGCGGTGTTGTGCTGGTCGACCACCCCCCAGGGTGGCAGATCCGGAGCTCCGGAAAGGGAGAGCAAGTGAGCGACACGTACTACGAGTTCGGAACGGCGGGGGAACGCTGGGAGCGAGCCCGGCTGTTCTTCGACGCGAAGGAGTACGGAACCGCCGTCCGCATCCTGCGCGGCCTGGTCGCCGAACACCCCGAGCAGACGGCCCAGCGACTCCTCCTGGCCCGGGCGTACTACCACTCCGCGCGGCTCTCCCTGGCCGAGACGGAGCTGCGCGCCGTCCTGGAGCGCGACCCGGTCGAGCACTACGCCCGGCTGATGCTCGGGCGCACCCTGGAGCGCCTCGGCCGGCCCGACGAGGCCGCGCCGCACCTGCGGATGGCCGCCGCCATGACGGGCGACACGCCGGCCTGACACCGCGGGCCGATACCCCCGCACGGTATATTCGCCGCCAGGAGGACCTGACTGTGCGGACACACCGAGCGGAGCGCGCCGGACGGGCGGGAGGTGCCGTGGTGCACCTTCTGCTCGTCGGCGTGCTCGCGCTCGGTGTGTTCCTGATGCACTCCCTGGGCCACCCCGAAGGCCCCGGCACCGGCGTGTCCGGCGGGGACACCACCTCCACCGCGCACCACGGCGCCCGCACGCAGGCCCCGTCCCCGCACGACCGCGGGAACGCCGACGGCGGGGACGCCGGCGCCCGGCACGAGCCGGGCACGGGGATGGACATGACCACCCTCTGCGTGGCCGTCCTCGGCGTCTGGCTGCTCGCGGGCCTCGTCCGGGCCGCGCTCGGACGCCGCCCCGACTGGCTCGCCCTGCTCCTCGCGCGGCTCACGCCCGCGCTCGGCCCGCACGCCCCGCCGCGCCGGCCGCCCGACCTCGCCCAGCTGTCCGTCCTGCGGATCTAGGCCGTACCCCGCCGCCGCGGGCGCCTCGCGCTGCCCGTGAACGCTTCGGTCCGCCCTTTCCCGTACGCGTACTCCGTACGTACGAACAGCACACGAGGTATCACCCACATGCGTGCCTTCACCCACCGCACCGCCCGGAAGTTCGCCCTCGTCGGCGCCGTCACCGCGACCGGGCTCCTGCTCGCCGCCTGCGGCACCGAGGACGGCGCCGGCGGCATGGACCACGGCGGCGCCTCCGCGTCCGCCACCGCCACTCCGGGGACGACCGCCGCTCCGGAGGCCGGAGCGCCCGGCGCCTTCAACGACGCGGACGTCATGTTCGCGCAGATGATGATCCCCCACCACGAGCAGGCCCTGGAGATGGCGAAGCTCGCCGACGGCCGGGCCGAGGACCCCGAGGTCAAGAAGCTGGTCGCCGCGATCGAGCAGGCCCAGGACCCGGAGATCCGGAAGATGAGGGCCTGGCTGAAGGGCTGGGGCAGGCCCGAGTCCGCCGCCCACGGCTCCGGACACGGCATGTCCGGGATGATGTCCGACCAGGACATGAAGGCCCTCGCCGCCGTCAGGGGCGAGGCCTTCGACCGGAAGTTCGCCGAGCTGATGATCGCCCACCACGACGGCGCCGTCGCCATGGCGAAGGACGAGCAGAAGAACGGCCGCAACGCCACGGCCAGGAAGCTCGCCGACGACGTCGTGCGGACCCAGTCCGCCGAGGTCGCCCAGCTGCGGACGATCCTCGACCGGCTCTGATCCGAGTCCGGATCGCCTCTGATCCGGGTCCGGATCGCCTCTGATCCGGGTCCGGATCGCCTCTGATCCGGGTCCGGATCGCCTCTGATCCGGGTCCGGATCGCCTCTGATCCAGGTCCGGA
>NZ_JBEOST010000046.1:0-10473 GCF_040303145.1 Streptomyces sp. NPDC096079 | reverse complement strand
TCTACACTCCAACCCTCCCTTAACCTTTCTCTCCTCCCCGTCGCCGTCCACTTGGGGGGGGCCGCCCCGGCCGCGCCCGCCGCCAGGGCCGGCCGGGCGGCCCCGCCTCACTTCAGGTGCCGGGTGAAGAACATGTCCGCCGCCTCCGCCGCGAACTCCGGGACGCCGGTGTGGCCTCCCATGTTGGCGTTCAGCGTCTTCTCGGGGGAGCCGAAGGCGTCGAACAGGTCGAGGGAGGCCTGCCGGTCGTTCCCCTCGTCGTCCCACTGCAGCAGGACGTGCAGCGGAACGGTGACCCGCCGGGCCTCCTCGAACATGACGCGCGGTACGAAGCTCCCGGCGTACAGCACGGCGGCCGAGACGCGCGGCTCGACGACCGCCAGACGGACGCCGATGGAGATCACTCCGCCCGAGTAGCCGACCGGGCCGCCGATCCCGGGCAGTGCCAGGAGCGCGTCGAGAGCGGCCCGCCATTCCGGGACCGCCTCCTCGACCAGCGGCAGGATGAGGGCGTCGATGATCTCGTCGCCCACCGGCTCCCCGGCCTGGAGGGTCCGCCGCAGCTCGGCACGTGCCCGGTCGACGGCGGGCAGGCGGGGCCGGTCGCCGCTTCCGGGGAGCTCGATGGTGGCCGCCGCGAAGCCCCGCGCCGCGCAGTGCCGGGCGCGGGCCGCGAGACGGGGGTACATCGCCCGCAGACCGAGGGGAGGGTGGCCGAGAAGGATCAGCGGCACCGGTGCGGTGACGGACCCGGGCGTCCACAGGATGCCGGGGATGCCGTCGAGGGTGAACTCGCGCTCCAGGACGTCGTCGTCGAGGCGTCGTTCAGAGGTGAAGTGCATGGTCGTGCCTTTCGGGAGGGCTCAGAAGAGGCGCTCCCGGACGACGACCTATCGCCCGACCGTGACCCCGGAGGAGAGCACCCATGTCGCATCGTTCACGGGTACCACCTCCTCGTTCTCTCGCACGGCCTCCGGCAAATTAGCAGGGGCCGCCGATGCCCGCAAACGATTTACGGGTCGGGGCCCACGACCTCAGACGACCGAGAGCAGGTCCACCACGAACACGAGCGTCGAGCCCGCCGGGATCGCGGGCGTGGGGGACTGCTTGCCGTACCCGAGGCGCGGCGGGACGACGATCTCGCGCCGACCGCCGACCCTCATCCCCCGGATCCCTCGGTCCCAGCCCTTGATGACCCGGCCGCCACCCACGGCGAACTTGAACGGCTCGCCCCGGTCCCAGGAGGCGTCGAACTCCTTCCCGGACGCGAAGGTGACCCCGACGTAGTGCACCCGGACGACCCGGCCCGGCTTCGCCTCGGGCCCGTCCCCGACGACGAGGTCCCGGATGGTGAGCTCGGCGGGAGCTTCACCCTCCGGGACGGTGACCTCGGGCTTCTTCGGATCACTCATGACACCCACTCCTGACGACGGAAGACCGAAAGGTTCACGGTACCGAGACCCTCCTGCGCACGCCGGAGCGGCGGTGCCGCAACCGACGCCATCACCGCGGACGCCGCCCGCGTCGGCATCGGCGACGCGGCGACCGCACGGAACGGACGGCCTGACGCCGGGCCCTCGCGGGTGTGCCTCAGAAGGTCTCGCTCGCCGAGTCGACGAGCCGGCGACGCGCCGTCCGCACGGCGGGCGCCAGCGCGGCCACGGCGCCGACCGCCGTGGCCGTGGCGACCAGGGCCACCAGGACGAGCGGCGAGGGCACGTCCGCGATCCCCGATCCGATGCCGCTGGAGCGGCCCTCCGCGTCGACGAGCCGGCGCCCTAGCACCGCCCCGACCCCGGTGCCCAGCAGGGCCGAGACCAGGGTGGTGACGGCCGCCGCCATGACCGTCACCGAGCCGATCTGGCGGGGCGTGAGGCCGACGGCCCTCATCGCGAGCAGGTCGCGCGTCCGGGTGCGTACGCCGGAGCCGATCAGGGTGAGCAGTTCGACCAGGGCGATGAACGCGAGGACGGCGATGAGCGCCGCGATCACCCCGCGCGGGGTGTCCAGCCGGTCCGCCGGAGTGGGGGCCGAGCGGATCTCCAGGACTCCGCCGCCCGACCCGGCGACGGCGGCCGCCACCTCGCCGGGGTCGGCCCCCGGCCGGAGGACGAGCGCGTGGAACTGCGCCCGCAGAGCCGGGTCGCCGTCCCTGAGGCTGTCGAGCGAGGTGGAGAGCACACGGCCGCCCTGGTCGGGCTCGACGCTCCGGCCGACGACGTGCAGGATCTGCGGACGCCCCGCCACCGTCATCCGGACCCATTCCCCGACCCGGACGCCCAGGAGGTCCAGGAGTCCCTGCCCCGCGACCGCCTCGTCCGGGCCGGCCGGCGCCCGGCCCTCGACGACGCTGTGGGGGAACGGCCGTGCCCGGCTGCCCAGTCCGCGCAGGGTGATCGTCCCGGTCTGGCCGGGGACGAGTGCGACGAACTCCACGCCGGGGAAGGCGTCCCGGACGCCCGGGACCGAGGTCAGCGCGCGTTCGAGCGCCGGGTCGTCGGCCGGGCCCGGTTCCTCCGCGCGTACGGTCAGGGCGGCGGCCCGGCCCATCCGCGCGGGATCGCCGCGGAACTGGTCGAGCGTCGACCAGGCGACGAGAGCGACCGTCATCAGGGCGATCGGCAGGGCGAGCCGGGCGACCGGCAGCAGACCGCGTCCGCGCCCGGCGAACGCCGAGCGCCAGCCGAGGACCAGAGCGGGGGAGAGCCGCAGGGCGATGGCGCGGCGGCCGAGGACGGTGAGCGGCGCGGCGGCCGGGAGCGCCGACCTGGCGGCGGGTACGGGCGGGACCCGGCCGGCCCGCCAGGCCGCGAGGCCCGTGGCGAGGGCGATGAGGAGGACCGCGGCCATGGGCAGTCCGACGACGACCGCCGCGTGTCCCGGCATCTCCGGCCACAGGACGGCGGCCTCGCCGATCCTGCCCGGTATCCACCGCCCGAGCGTGAGGGTCACCGTGGTGCCGAGGCCGGCTCCGAGGACCGCGAGCGCCAGATGCTGGACGAGGAACCCCCGCGTCACCTGGCCGGGCGTGAACCCGATGGCCTTCAGGACCGCGATGTCCCGCAGCTGGCCCCGTACCCGTGCCCTGACCGCCCCGGAGACGGCGACGGCCGCGGAGAGGAGGGCGGCGAGTCCGAACGCGGCGAACATCTGCCCGAGCAGCCGGTCGTCGCCTCCTCTGTCGGCCCTGGCCTCCTGCCAGTTCGTGACCTGGTCGACCCGGTGGGCGCCGAGGAGGGTCACCACGCGCTGGACGACGTAGTCGGTGTCGCCCGGGTCCTTGAGCCGCAGCCCGACGCTCCGGCCCGTGCCCGCCGGGGCCAGGCGCTCCAGCGCCCCCGGCGGCACCCAGGCCGTGCCCGCCCCCTCGCCGGCCCGGTAGAGCGGTTCGGCGCCGTCGGCGACGCCCACGACCCGCAGCGACAGCGGTGAGCCGTCCGCGCCGGTGACCGTCACCGTCTCACCCGGTTCCGCCCACAGGGCGCGGGCCAGGCTGCTCTCCAGGACGATCTCGCCGCTGTCGCCGGGCCCGGGCCCCAGCCAGCGTCCCTCCGTGACGAGGGGGCGGGCCACCGCGGGCGGCCGGGGGCCCGCGCCCCGCAGGACGACACGCGCCCGCGCGCCGGCCGCGTCGACGGTGGCCTCGGCGGTCCGGAAGGGCCCGGAGAGCGCGGCGACCTCGTCCAGCGAGGCGAGCGCGGACGCGTCGAGGTCACCTCGCGTGTGGAGCCAGATGTGCGCGCCCTGGGACTGGTTGAACACCCGCTGCCAGGGGTTCACCGCGTAGCTCAGCAGCGCCGCCGACAGCAGCAGGGAGGCGATCACGCCGGCGCTGGCCAGCACGGCGAAGAGCGCCTCGCCGCGATGGGCGCGCAGGTCGGAGTGAGCCCACCGCAGAATGGCCCGCACGGCGCCCCGCCTCAGTCTCGTAGTTCGAGCACGCCGGAGACTCCCGGGCGTGCCGTGCCGCCGCTGCCCAGGGTCGCGTCGTCGGCGACCTGCCCGTCGAAGAGGCTGATGACCCGGTCGGCGGCGCTGGCCATGCGGGCGTCGTGGGTGACCATGAGGATGCTCTGGCCCCGCTGGTGGAAGCGGGAGAGCAGGCGCGTGACGTCGCGGGTCCCCTTGCTGTCGAGGCTGCCCGCCGGTTCGTCGGCGAGCAGCAGCGCCGGGCTGTTCACCAGGGCGCGGGCGAGCGCGACCCGCTGCTGTTCGCCGCCGGACAGCTCTCCCGGCATCGCGCGGTCCCGGCCTTCGAGTCCGAGCTCGGCGAGGAGTTCGCCGCGGCTCCTGCGGGCGGCTCGGGGCGAGGCGCCGGCGAGCAGCGCCGGCAGTTCCACGTTGTCGGCGACGGTGAGGTCGGAGACCAGGTTGAAGAACTGGAAGACGATGCCGATGCGGCGCCGGCGCAACACCGCCCAGCGGGCCTCCGAGTAGCCCTCGACCCGTTCGCCCGCCAGCCACAGGCGCCCGCTGTCGGGCCGTTCGAGACCGCCGACGAGGTGGAGCAGGGTGGACTTGCCCGCCCCGGACGGCCCGGTGACGGCGACGAACTCACCGGGCCGCACCGTCAGGTCCACGCCGCGTACCGCCGGGACCGGGGCGCCGTCGCCGCGATGGGTCTTCGTCAGGCCCTCGGCGCGGACGATCGGCTCCCGTGGGGCTGTCGGGGCGGGACCTTCCGTCATTCCAGCTCCTCCTGACAGCGCTCCAGCCAGTCGAGGTCGGCCTGCAGGTGCAGCACGGCGCCCTCGATGAGAAGCTGGGCGATCTTGTTGTCACGGTCCTCGGAAGCGGCGAGCCGGGACAGGGTGCGCAGGGTGTTCAGGTGCCTGCGCCGCTGTCTGTTGATCAAGGTGATCGGATCGGCGAGCCCCGACAGCGGGGCCAGTGCGAGCTTCATGAAGAACTCGTCGCGCACCCTCGGCTCGTCGGCGGTCTCCTCGAACCACGCGGAGACGGCCTCTCGTCCGGCGTCCGTCAACCGGTACGTCCGCTTGTTGGGGCGACCGGACTGTTCGACATCCTCACCCTCGATCAGGCCGCTCTTCTCCAGCCGTCCGAGGGTCACGTAGACCTGGCCGACGTTCGGCTGAGGGTATGCGGAGCCGAGGAGTTGTTCAAGGCCCTGCTTGAGCTCGTATCCGTGGGCGGGGCCCCGGGTGAGGAGTGCCAGCAGCTGCTGCCGCACACGCTGCCCCTTCTGTGTCGTACCGGAACCCGATGCCGGACCCGAGGCCGGTGGACCGGGGTGACGGCCGGGTGATCTGGGCGTTCAGTATCACCGATTCCCCGGGCGGTACGTATGCCACGATGGTGCACATCGCGTCCGGGCCACGTCCAGGAGGAACCCATGCGGTGGATGCGGGCCTTGAGGAGGGGCGTCCTCGTGGCGGCGGTCCTGCTGGCCGGCTGTTCGGACGTCGCCTGGTCGCCCGGTGAACCGCCGGCCGGGGGCAGGGGGCCGCTGACGTTCGCCACGGCGGGAGACCTCACCCACTACCTCGCGCCCCTGGTCGACGACTGGAACCGCGGTCACCGGGAGGAGCCCGTCACCCTCGTGGAGCTGCCGGACTCGGCGGACGAGACGAGGGCGCAGATGCTCAGCGAACTGCGTTCCGGCAGCAGCAGGTTCGACGTGCTCAACCTCGACGTGGCCTGGACGTCGGAGTTCGCCGCGGCGGGTCTGATCACCCCGCTCGACCGCGACCGGTTCGCGCTGGACGCCTTCCTGAGTCCCGTCGTCGACACGGCCACCTTCGACGGACGGCTGTACGCCGTCCCGTACGTGACCAACGCGGGGCTCCTCTACTACCGCGCGGACGTGCTGGAAGCGGCCGGCGAGAAGCCGCCCGCGACCTGGGCCGAACTGGCCCGGCAGGCACGCACGCTCGCCCCCCGGTACGGACTGGCCGGATACGCGGGGCAGTTGCTGCCCTACGAGGGCCTGACCGTGAACATCACCGAGGCGATCCAGTCGGCGGGCGGAACCGTGCTGCGGGACGACGGCACCCGTGTCGCGGTCGACTCCGACGCGGCGCGGGCGGGCCTCGCCTTCCTCGCGGACGGGCTGCGCGAGGGCTGGATACCCACGGAGGCCCTGGGGTTCAAGGAGGAGGAGTCCCGGGCGGCCTTCGAGGAGGGGCGCCTGCTCTTCCTGCGGAACTGGCCGTACGTCTACGCCGAAGCCGGCGGCCCGGGGTCGAAGGTGGCGGGACGCTTCGGCGCCGTGCCCCTGCCCGGTCTCGACGGGCCGGGTACGAGCGTGCTGGGCGGATCGAACCTCGCCGTGTCCGCGCGCTCGAAGCACCCTGCCACGGCCGCGGACTTCATCGCGTACCTGACGAGCGAACCGGTCCAGCGGCAGGTCCTGACCCGGGGCGCTCTGCCGCCGGTGCGCGCCTCGCTCTACGACGACCCGTCCCTCGTCGCCTCCCACCCCTATCTCCCGATCCTCCGGCAGAGCGTGCTCGCGGCCGTGCCCCGCCCCAAGAGCGCGCGGTACGACCAGGTGAGCCTCGTGGTCCAGGCCGTCGGCCAGGACGTACTGGCGCTGCGGGACACCCCGGAGGAGGGAGTGCGGAGGCTGGCACGCGAGCTGAGCGCCGTCTCGAACGGCTCGTGACTCCCTCCCGCACCTACTTCTTCGTTAGGTAGCCCTCTTCTCTCTCCGCGGGTCTGAGTCGCGACAACTGGAGCCTCATTGAGGCAAGTTGTGCAGCATCGTTGACATGCCCTCGTCTCGCCTACCTAACATGAATGCATAGCAGGGGCGCCCGTTCGAGCGCGCTCGCCTTCTCCGAGGAAGGACCGGCATGAGACGATCCGCCGCGAAAGCCCTCCGTACCACCGGCAGCCTCTCCACCCTCCTGGCCCTGGCGCTCACCGCCACCGCCTGCGGCGGCGACACCGAACCCGCCGCCGGCGGTGAACTCAGCGGCAAGACCGTCACGGTCGCCGGAGTGTGGACCGGCAGCGAGCAGAAGAACTTCAAGAAGGTGCTCGACGCCTTCAGCGCGAAGACCGGGGCCAAGACGGTCTTCGTGCCCTCGGGCGACAACGTCTCCACGTTCGTCGGCAGCAAGATCGAGGGCGGCAACGCCCCCGACGTCGTCCTCGTCCCCCAGGTCGGCGTCCTCCAGCAGTTCGCCAAGTCCGGATGGCTCACGCCCCTCTCCCCGAAGACCACCGAGACCGCCACCGCGGGTCTGGCCCCGGTCTGGAAGAACTACGGCACCGTGGACGGGGCGTACTACGGGCTCTACTTCAAGGCGGCCCACAAGTCCACGATCTGGTACGCCCCCGAGGCCCTGGCCCAGGCCGGGGTGAACGAGCCGAAGAGCTGGGACGAGCTCCTCAAGGCGGGCCGGACGCTCGCCGACTCCGGACGGCCCGCTTTCGCCGTCGCCGGCGAGGACGGCTGGACGCTCACCGACTGGTTCGAGAACGTCTACCTCTCCCAGGCGGGACCGGAGAAGTACGACCAGCTCGCCCAGCACGAGATCAAGTGGACGGACGAGAGCGTCGTCACGGCCCTCACCACGCTGGCCGAGGTCTTCAAGGACAAGCAGCTCGTCGCCGGCGGCGCCCAGGAGGCCCTGGGGACCGACTTCCCGGGCTCCGTCGAGAAGGTCTTCGGCCCGGAGCCCAAGGCCGGCATGGTCTACGAGGGCGACTTCGTCGGCGGCGTCGCCAAGGACGAGTTCGGCAAGAAGCCCGGCGAGGGCGCCAAGTTCTTCCCGTTCCCCGCGGTCGGCGCGGGGACCGCGCCCGTGGTCAGCGGCGGCGACGCGGCCGTGGTCCTCAAGGACGCGAAGAACGCCGAGGCCGGCATGAAGCTCCTGGAATACCTCGCCACGCCCGAGGCGGCCGAGGTCTGGGCCGCGGCCGGCGGCTTCCTCTCCCCGAACAAGAACGTCAAGCCCGAGGCCTACGGCGACGCGACCACGCGCGCGACCGCCGCGTCGCTCGTCGCCGCCGGAGACTCGGTCCGCTTCGACATGTCCGACCAGGCCCCCGCGGCCTTCGGCGGCACCAAGGGCGCCGGCGAGTGGAAGCTCCTCCAGGACTTCCTCCGCGACCCGTCGAACCCGAAGGCGACCGCCGCGGCTCTGGAGGCCGCGGCGGCCAAGGCGTACGGGAACTGAGGGCGCCCGTCATGGCCCTCACCGCGACGGCGCGCGCCGCGGAGAACCCGCGGCGCCGCGCCCTGCGCAGACGGCGCCTCCTCGGCGCGCTCTTCGCCCTGCCCGCCCTGATCCTCCTGGGCGCCCTGGTCGTCTATCCCGTCGTGTACTCCGTCGGACGCAGCCTCTTCGACGCGAGCGGCGACCGCTTCGTCGGCGGCGCCAACTACGTGGAGATGTTCCAGGACCCGGCCACCCTCAAGGCCGTCCGCAACAGCGCGATCT
Source organism: Streptomyces sp. NPDC096079 (assembly GCF_040303145.1). NCBI lineage: Bacteria > Bacillati > Actinomycetota > Actinomycetes > Kitasatosporales > Streptomycetaceae > Streptomyces > Streptomyces sp. NPDC096079. The sequence goes on along the minus strand of NZ_JBEOST010000046.1, from coordinate 2,062 downwards.
GGGTCGTCGTCGCGCCCGTGCTGCTCACCGGGCTCGGGCTCGTCCTCGCCGTGCTCACCGAGAAGGTGCGCTGGGCGACCGCGTTCAAGCTGGTCCTGTTCCTCCCCATGGCCGTGTCCTTCCTCGCCGCCGGCATCATCTTCCGCCTCACCTACGAACAGGACCCCGACCGGGGCGTGCTCAACGCGGCGATCGTCGGCGTCCACGACGCGATCGTCGACCCGTCCCCGTACCCCACGGCCCGCGCCCGCGAGGGCAAGGGGCTGAGCGGCAGCCCCGGCGAGGGCTACACGACCGCGGGGGTGCGCCCCGGGAGCGACACCGTCCTTCCCTTCGTCGGCGTCGCGCCCGAGGCCGTGCCCCCGCGAGCGGTGCCCGCACGGCCGCCGGAGACGGCCGCCGACAGCCTCTCGGGCGCCGTCTACCTGGACTTCACGCCAGGCGCCGGTGGCCGACAGGGCCTCATCGACCCGAAGGAGCGCGGGCTCCCGGGGGTGACGGTCGAGGTGCTGCGCGCGGGCACGGTCGTCGCCTCGGCGAAGACGGGGGACGACGGCTCGTTCCGCTTCGCCGGCCTCGCCGACGACACGTACGCGCTGCGGGTCCCCGCGTCCAACTTCGCCGCCGGCTACCCGGGGGTGGACTGGCTCGGCCCGACCCTGATCACGCCGGCGATCATCGGCGCCTACCTGTGGGTCTGGACCGGCTTCTCCATGGTCCTGATCGGCGCGGGACTCGCGGCCATCCCGCGCGACACCCTGGAAGCGGCCCGGGTGGACGGCGCGACGGAGGGTCAGATCTTCCGCAAGCTCACGGTTCCGCTGCTGGCCCCCGTCCTCACCGTCGTCTTCGTGACGCTCGTCATCAACGTCATGAAGGTGTTCGACCTCGTCTACATCATCGCCCCCGGCCCCGTGCAGGAGGAGGCCGATGTCCTGGCCACGCGCATGTGGCTGGTCTCCTTCGGCGGCGGCAACGACCAGGGCCTCGGCAGCGCGCTCAGCGTGCTGCTCCTCGTCCTCGTCGTCCCCGCGATGATCCTCAACATCCGGCGCTTCCGGAAGGGGGAGGCATGAGCAGCCGCACCGGAGGGGCCCGTTGGCTGGGCAACTCCGTCGTCCAGGCGCTCCTGGCCCTCGTCGCCCTCGTGTGGATCACCCCGCTCGCCGGGCTCCTCCTCTCCTCGCTGCGCTCGGAGCGGGACAACGCCTCGGACGGCTGGTGGACGTCGCTGTCGGACCCCAGCGGGCTCTCGGCCGACAACTACCGTGCCCTCCTCCAGGACTCCGGTCTCGTGTCGGCGTTCTGGAACACGGTCCTGATCTCCGTGCCGACCACGGTGCTCGTCGTCGTGATCGCGGCCCTCGCGGGCTACGCCTTCGCCTGGCTGAGCTTCCCCGGGCGCGACGCCCTGTTCCTCGTGGTCGTCGGCCTGCTGGTGGTGCCCGTCCAGATCGGTCTGCTGCCGGTGGCCAGGCTCTTCGGCGCCGTCGGGCTCTTCGGCACGGTGGCGGGCGTGATCCTCTTCCACGTGGCGTACGGGCTGCCGTTCGCCGTCTTCCTGCTGCGGAACTACTTCGCGGAGATCCCCAGGGAGATGCTGGAGGCGGCACGTCTGGACGGCGGCAGCGAGTGGCGGATCTTCCTCGGGCTGATCCTGCCCCTGGGGCGGCCCGCGATCGCCAGCCTGGCCATCTTCCAGTTCCTCTGGGTGTGGAACGACATGCTCGTGGCCCTGCTCTTCGCCGACAGCGAGTCGCAGCCGCTGACCGTGGCGCTCCAGTCCCAGATGAGGCAGTTCGGCAGCAACATCGGGGTCCTGGCCCCGGGGGCCTTCCTGTCGCTCGTCGTCCCCCTCGTGGTGTTCTTCGCCTTCCAGAAGCACTTCGTGCAGGGGGTGATGGCGGGCTCCGTGAAGTAGTCCGCGGCGATGGCGGCATCGGTGTGGGGCCCTCCGTCCCGACGGAGGGCCCCACACCCAATCACCCACAGCGCCCCCGGGGGCGAGGGGCGCGCGCGCCCCGGCCCCGGCCCCCCCCCCCCCGGAGGACAGAGGGAGAGA
>NZ_JBEOST010000045.1:0-17879 GCF_040303145.1 Streptomyces sp. NPDC096079 | reverse complement strand
GCCTCCGGCAGCGGATGACCGCTTCGCGGTCCGGGCCCGGTCCCCGGGCCTGGCCGGCCGCAAGCGGCCGAGCTGCTGCGCCTGCCGCGCTCCGCGCGGCGGAGGTACAGTGCCCAGTGCCTCCCCGGTAGCTCAGAGGTCAGAGCACCCGGTGCACCGCCCCGCGAGGGGTACCAAGAGATGGTTGGTCGCGGGTTCGAATCCCGCTCGGGGAGGCGCAGTAGGCTTGGGGGCGGTAGGCGAGTTGTTGTGGACTGCCGACTGCCCGGTGTCACGTTGGCGCGTGCCCGGACGCGAGCGGGCCCCCCTCCATCTCGGTTGGAGGGGGGCCCGGTCGTCGGTGGGGGAGCGGCTACCTGCGCCCGTGGATCATTCCGGCGATGAGCGCCAGGAGCGCGATCACCATGTACCCCTGTATCTCGGTCACGGTGTCACATCCCGTAGTGGGTCTCGATGTTGCTCTGGATCTGGGCGCCGAGTTCCTGGAACTCCTCCAGGCGGGCGTAGTCGTTGGCGTCTTCCTCGGTGATCATCTCGTTGTCCACGAGCGCCTGGAGGACTTCCTGGACCACTTCGATGCCGAGGGTGTCGGGGTCGCCGCTCACTCGTCCATCTCCTTCGGGCGCCGGCGCTCCCACTCGGAGCGGGTGAGCATCTCGACACCCCACGAGCCGTCACTGTTCTGGGAGCGGACGGGGACGTTGGGCACCTCCAGCTCCTCGATGATCAGCCGGGCCCGGCGGATGGGGCGGTCGGCGTCCGGGTTCTCCGGGTCGATGGGGTCCTGGTAGGTGAACGGGGGGAAGACTTCCGGGCTCATCATGGCTCGGGCCCGGAGCGCGAGATATGCCAGCGTGCCGTCGAGCAACGGCCGTCCGCCGTAGGTGATCTGGAGTCGCGGTTCCATCTCGCTCACTCCTCGGGGGGGCACCAGGGGGTCGGTGGGCCCGTAGGTGTCGTTCATGGGTGAACTGCCCTTCTCGGTAGGGGGTCCAGTATGGCGGGTCAGTGGGTGCTGGGTCGGGGGGTCCTGCACCAGGGGCAGGAGGCGTAGGGGTTGTCCACCATGCAGCCGCACTCGGGGTTGGGGCAGCGCCAGCGGTCCGGGACGGCCACGAGGAGCGGTGCGGGCGCGGGGGTGGGGACGGGGGCGGCGGCGGCCGGGGGCGGGGGGGTGGGGCGGACGGGCAGCGGGGTGCCGGCGGGGCGGCCGTCCATGAAGCCGTCGACGCGCATGCGGCTGACGCGGCCCTGGCTGCGGTACTGGATGACGGCGGCGAAGCGGAGGATCTCCAGGGCGGCCGTGGGGATTGCGAGGAGGCGGTTTCCGTTCTGGTCTTCGATGACGATGCCGTCGAATTCCACGGGGTGGTTGAAGGACATGGTGTCCCCTTTCTGTCTCCTCCACCGTACTACAGAAAGTTCGTACTTTCTAGATTCTTCGTACGGGAGGTTCGCCTGTACGGGGGAACGAAGAAGGGCCCCCGCAGGGGCCCTTCCTACTCCGCCGGCGTCTCACACTCCTTGCGCCGGCGGGCGGTCCGCCACCGGACCTCTGCGGCGAGGGCCGTCAGTCCGAGCGGCACCCCGAACTGGATCACGCCCAGGAACTCCGGCGGGACGCTGCCGGAGAACACCCACCGGTTCGCGACCCAGGTCACGCACCCGGTCACGGCTCCCACGAAGCCGATCCATTGTGCGTCCGCGCGCGTCGCCTCGGCGGTCGGTCTGTCGGCCATGGCCTCACCCCTTAAGATCTCCCACCGCCTTCTCCAGGGCGGTGATGCGCTTGTCCTGCTCCTGGTCCTTCGTCAGCGGCGCCGGCGGCTTCGGCGCGGGCGCGGGCGGCTTCGGCGCGGGCATCTTCCCCGCGGGGTACTTGAGCCGCGCGGCGATGCGGGCGCGCATGGTCGGCATGCCGAAGCCGCTCGGGTCGCTCTTCCAGTCGGACCACTCCTTGTGGCCGATCACGGACCGGGCCGTCCAGCCGTGCGCCCGGCAGACGGCCGCCGCCGCCTTCTCGATCGCGAGGAGCTGCGCGGCCGGCCACGGGTCCTTCCCGTCGCCGAGGTTCTCGCACTCGAAGCCGTAGAAGTGGGAGTTGCCGTCGACGGCGCCCGAGCTGCCCTGGTGCTCGTGCGGGGCGGGCGGGGCGTCGGCGTAGTTCTCCGCCACGACGGCCGCGAGGACGCGCGGGTCGCCGCCGCCCGCATGGTTCGTGCGGCCGTAGCCGACGAGGTGCACGGTGCCGTCCCGTCGGATGACGCCGTGGCAGAGCGGGCCGGGCAGTTCCGCGTATCCGTCGCGGCAGATGGGCACCGCGTTGACCTTGGGGCCGGTGACGGTGTGATGGATCATCACGCCGTTCAGCGGGCCCCAGCCTCCGTGGCCGTTGCGGTTGTGGGTGCGCCAGGAGCCGACCTGTACGACGGTCAGGCCCTCGGCCTGGAGAGCCGCCAGGAAGCGGTCGGCGGTGAGTGGAGTTGCCATTGTCGTGTCCCCTTCCGGTGACTCTATGGTCGCACGGCGGTACGACAAATGACAGAGAGTTAGTTAACTCTCGTACGTTTTAACTCTTAAATCCCTGGCGCCACGGGGGGAGCAGTGGGTTGTACGGCGGCTCCGGGTCGGGCTCTGGGGTCTTCGGCTCGGGGGCCTGCGGGGCGGCCCAGACGACGCCGGAGAGGGCCTCCGGGGCGGGGGGAGGGGCGGGGGAGGGGTCTGGGGTCCGGGTGAGGATCCGGCGCGCGTGCGCCATGCGCATGGACTCGGGGCACCAGATGTCGGGGCACCAGTCGCATTCGGCGGGGTGGTCGGCAATGCGCTCGTCGAGCCCTGCCAGCGTGCGGGGGAGGGGGCGGGCGCCCCGGCGGATCAGGACGCGGAGCGCGTCATTCAGGCTCAATCTGATATCACATTTGCGGTACTCCTCGACCGCCCCGTGGACCGCCGCCCTCTCGGCTTCGGTCAGTCGTGCGTGAAAAGCCCAGGTCAGGAACTTGCTGGGTCGCGGCATGGAAACTGGCCCCACTTTCCCTCGGTTAGCGATACTGCTTTCTCTAGGAAAGTGGTATCACATTCGCGGGTAAGTGGGGCCAGTTTCAGAACCAGCCAGGCCTCAGCGGGTCCCGGCGTCGCGCGCACAGGGGACAGGTCATCATCCCGGCCGCGCACTCCTTGCAGTCGCGGCCGTGGCCGCCGCACTCGGTGCACCAGACCCATGTGCGGCCGGCGCACTGGCCGCACAGCCAGAGCGGCTCAGGTAACGGGGACTCGCTCGACTCGCTCATCCGATCACCACCGTGTACGAGCCGCCGGGGAAGTCCCAGCCTTCAGACCCCTCGCCGAGTTCGCCTTCCCAGACGTCCTCGACGAAGTCGTCCTCGACCTCGTCCGGGTCCAAGTCGCCAGTCTCCCAGCGCCGCTTGAGCCGCGTCCAGGACCACTCCCGCGACTCCGTCAGCTCTACCGTCCGGGTGCGGTCGTCGCGGCCGGTCTCGATCTGGCCCGTCACCTCGATGGGCCCGCGCTCGACTTCCGCCGGCCACCGGCCGCGCATCCGCTCGTACGCCGCAGCGATGAGCCGCTGGTTCGCGGCGGTCGGCTCGCGCGACTCGGACAGCCACGCCTTCAGGGTGTCGGCCGTGGCCGACAGGCCCACCGCTTCGGCGGCTTCGTAGCCGCGCGGCTGAGACGTGATCTTCGAGATCTGCGCGTGCCACCCCTTGGCCGTGTACGACGTCTTGACGCCGACCGTGCCGCCGGCGGCCTCGGCCAGCGCGCTGATGAGCGCGCGGCCGAGGCTCTCCCCGTCACCCCTCGCTGCCACGGCGGGTCCCCCGGTTCTGCCACTGCTCGACGGTCAGCGGGGACATGATCTTCTCCCCGCCGACGGGCACTTCCTTGTGCTTGACCTGGCCGAATCCGGCGCCGAGCCGGTACGGGGTCGGGACCCACAGCTTCGGCGTCTCGACGTCCTGCGGCAGGGCGAAAGCCACCTCGTCCACGTTGCCGATGGACAGGAGCGTGGCGCCGCCCTCGACCGCGCGGTCAGCGGTCCGCCAGTGCCGTACGGAGGCCTCGGCAAGGACGGCCTTGTGCCAGTCCGGGCGCCAGAACGGGGACTTAGCCCGCTTGGGGTGCAGCGAGCGGACGGCGCGAGACATCGACTGCTTGGCCGCCAGGCGCGTGTCGGGGTCCATGGTGGCCGTCTGCTCGCGCAGCGTCCGCGCGTACCGGGCGAACCGCTCGAAGAGCGTGTCGTTGCGGCGGCCGGTCCAGGAGTCGACGACGTCCACGACCTTCAGGCGCCCCTCGGCGGCCAGCTTGTCCAGGAAGTGGATGTGCGGGCCGACCACCCACGCGAGTTCGCCCGGGGCGATGCCGTCGACGGTGCGGCCGAGCGGGTGGGGGATGCCCGCGTTGTGCCGGACCTCCGGATCCCACTCGGGCACGACGATCTGGAACAGGCCCGCCAGGTGCCGGCGCGCGAGCGGGTCGGCGCCGAGGGCCCCGGTGTGCACCAGCGCGTTCGGGGCGACCGGGACCGAGGACATGGCCGACATGTAGGAGCCGTTCCGGTCGAGCACGACGACACCGGCCGCGTCCTCGGGCATCTCGCCCGCCCAGTTCTTCGAGCGGAAGTGGCCGTCGAGCCGCTCGGCTACCAGGGTCCACGGCTTCGAGTCGCGGGCAACCTTGGTCACGACCTTGACCGGCTTCATCCGGCTCGCGTCCACGGAGGCCCGCAGCTCGGCGAGCGAGGGGAAGCGGGCCGTCTCCGGGTGCTCGTCGTCCTCGTCCTCCTGGCCGTTCTCCTCGCCCTGGTCCTCGGCGACGGGGGCCGGGGCGGGGGCCTCGGCCTCGGGCGCCGGAGCCTGCGCGGGGATGCCCAGGAACCGCTCGACGGCCTCCTGCTCGAACGGCGACGGGCCGCACGTCGGGTGCTCGGTCTGGCCGGGGGCGTAGACCTCCATGGGGGTGCCGCACTCGTGGCACTTCGGGTGCTCGGCGACGGTGGCCTGCGTGAGCGTCCAGGCGCCGCGGCGGTAGACGGCGATGTTCTCGTGGGAGAGCCGCCGCAGCGCGCTCTTGAGCGTGTTGGGGGACGTCTCGGGCAGCGCGTCGCGCAGCTCGGCGACGGCCTGCGGGCCCGAGCGGGTCAGGATGTCGACGACCCGCCGCTTGACCCCGCCGAGTTCGGCCTGCGTCGGCGTGATGGCCTCGGTGAACATCCACCGGCCCCGGTCGTCCATCGCGACCGCGTACCGGAAGGGGGCGTCCACGCGGACCTTGTGGGACAGCAGGACGCACTCGTCGTCGTTGTCGGGGTTGCGCTTCAACTGGACGATCGCGGTCGCGGAGCCCGCGACGCCGGTCGAGCCGGAGAGTTCGCCGCCCTTGTTGGTGTGGTGCACCAGGATGAAGGCCGCGTCGTATTCCAGGGCCAATTTGTTCAGCACCCGGACACAGTGGGCGTCCCAGTCGTAGGCGTTGACGCCGTGCGGCTTCGAGCCGAGGAAGAGCCGCAGCGTATCGATCCGGACATATTCGAAGGGGTGTCCGGATGTCCGCGCGGCTTCGAGCCGCTGCTGGAGTTCCGTCACGCGCTCGAAGAACGACTGCCCGGGCCACTCGGTGGCGTAGTAGATGTCCGTGTGCGTCTCGTGGTCGTGGTCGGAGGCGAGGAGACCGAACGGGGTGATCTTCAGCGACCGCTCGGAGGCCAGGCGCATGTCGCCCTCGAAGTCGAGAACCATGCAGCGTACCGGGCGTTCGGGGAGCCAGGGGCCGAGCGGCCGGCCCCACGCGAGATGCTCCTCGACCTGACCGGAGAGCATCGACTTGCCCAGACCCGGCTCGGAGTAGAAGACGGTGACGCCGACGTACAGGAAGCCGTCGAGCAGGCGGGGTGCCTCGCCGAGCGGGGTCTTGCGCGCGTCGCTGAGTCGGAATTCGGCGGGAAGATTCTTGGGGTCGATCACCTGCGTCATGCGGCTGAATCCCCCACTTTCTGCGGCTGCTTCCTCGGGCTCTGGGTACACTCGCTGTGTCCTTTCCTCTGCGTCGACTAGAAGAGGCGAGGCGTTCGGGGCCCGGTCTGATACACCGGGCCCCTCGGCATTTCTGAGAGTAGTCGTGCGGTCACGCTGTGGTGGCCAGTGGGGGAGTCGCGAGCAGGCTCGCGAGGGTGGCCGCTATGGCGTCAAGTCCGTACACAATCCCGAATTGCCCCGTCCCCCCTCTGCGGTCCCGAAAAACTCCTGTCACACTGATATGTCCGACTCCCGAGAGAGCGGAACGGATGTGCTGAAGGTCGTGTGAATGCATCCACCAACCTTCCCCACATTCCAGCACCACGACAGCGCCCGGGGGAAGTGGATTGGCGTCTATCAGATTACGAACGGTGATGCGGCCGTAGCCGTCTGCCGCCAGGGGGATCCGGTGCACGACCCGGACCACGGGAGCGATACCCTCAATCACGCTTGATCCCTTTCGTATCGAGCAAACGGGCCCTGGAGGGTCACATCCTCCAGGGCCCACTCATGCCGCCGGCTCCCCGGGAGACGGCGCCTTCTGACCGATCGTCGACTCCTCGACGTCCGACAGGTCCATGTCCATGTCCGCCGGGGTGATGACCACCAGCGGACGGCCGTGGTTGGTGACCACGAACGTGGTGCCCCGAGTGGCCTCGGCCATCACGGCTCCCAGGTTCCTCGTGAACAGTGTCGCCCGAATACTCTTCATACTGCAAAGAGTACTAAGTTTTGGTGATCACCGGTAGTCGAGTGCGCGGGGTCAGTCGTCGTCGTCGTCGAAGTGGTCGCCGAGGAACCGCGAGACACGGCGCCGGCGCTTGGCCGCCTTCTCCTTCGGCTTCTCCTCGGGCACCTTCGGCTCCTTCTTCGGCGGGGCCGGCCTGCGCCGCTCGGCCTTCTCCCGCTCCGCGCTCTGGCGCTTCAGCTCCGCGTTCTCACGCTTCAGCCGCTCGGCCTCCGCGCGGGCGGCGATCACGTCGTCATCGCCGCCCGGTTCCGGGTCGGGGTCGCCCTGCGGCTCCGGCTCCGGCTCCGGGTCCAGCGCGGGCTCGTCCGCGGGCTCCGGGTCGGTATCGTCCGGCCCGCCGGCCGGGTCGTCGACCTCGGGGCCCGGCTCGTCGCTCTTCTTCGTCATGGGGTCACCGCCTCCCAGTAGTGCACCTCAGCGAGCATCGCCCGCTTCCCCGCCCACACAGCGACCGTGCGGTACAGGGACATCGCCCCGTACCACCCGGCCGCCTCCGCGGGAACGTCCCCCGCTGCCTGCCTGCTGACGGCCCGGCAGGTTCCGGCCACGACGAGCAGGCAGGCAGCGGCCATGATCACGTTCCGCTTTCGCGCCATCACGATTTCCCCACTCTCGATCATGCCACCGTCTTATGCCAAGTAGTTTCGAAAATTAGCTCGAAAGAGCGACATTTCCGCGACTTTGCCCTACAGGGCCCGAGCACCCGGGTAATCGCTCGCGGCGCCGATGTCCTGGATTTCGATCCACGTCGGATTCGCCGCATTTGCGAACCACTGCACGTTTCCGGCACCCGCCGCCCTGTAGACGGTGCCGACGATGACCGTGGTCAGATTCGCCCCGGTCTGGTTCGTGACCACCTGGGACGACTCCCCGTTGACGATCGCGGAGGCCGCGTTGAGCCGGTGCGTCCGCAGCGTGTCGAAGATCGAGTTGCCCGCCAGGTTGGTCCGCCTGATCCGGAAGCCCACCTCGTCGTTCGCGGTGTTGCCCGACCCCTGGTAGTGCAGGGTGATCCGGTACGCGCGGCCCAGCTCGAAGAGGGTGCTGTCCGACGTCACCCCGATCGCCTCGCCCGCACCCAGGGCCGTCGACGCGGTGACGTTGACGTAGGACAGGACCCCCTTGCCGCGGTCCGTGCCGTACGTCGAGAACGTCCCGTTGTTCGGGTCCAGCTCGGCATACGTCCCGGGCGCCGCACCGCCGATCTGCACCGTCGCGCCGTTCAGCCGGGCGACGCCGGTCGTCGCGGCCAGGGTCAGGTCGGTGTTCCCCGACACGTTCAGGCTGCCGTCGTCGAAGCTGATCTCCGAGGAAGCGCTCCCCGAGTAGGACGGCCCGGTGATCTGCCAACGGGTGTCCCCGACTCCCTGGAACCCGATCCGCGCGGGGTCGGTGACGTCCAGCGAGCTGGAGACCCACTCGACTTCCGGCACCGGGGTGCCGGTGACCCTGACGTAGTCGGTGGTGGTGCCCGCGATCACTTCGCCCCGGACGACGACGTCGTTGAACTCGGCGTCGCCGTTCGCGGCGATCCTCCACCCGGCCGAGCCGGCGGCGAAGTTCTCCGACTGGATCGCCTCCCGGATCAGCACGTTGCCCGCGACGATCTCGTTCTGAAAGGTCATGGTGTGTCCCCCTGTGTTCCGGTAACGGTGAATGTCGCGCGGTCGCCGGCCTGGCCGCCGGTCCATACCGCGATCAGCTCCTGGCCCCTGGTCAGGAGAAAGTTCTCGTCGCTCTCGTCGTGAGAGCCGTCGTACGTCTGCCCCTTGCGGGTCGCGTCGCTCTGGTAGTCCTGGTAGTAGGCGAACCGCGGCACCGGCGCCTGCCCTTCCCGGCTGGTCCGCACCAGAACCTTCGTGACGCGCCAGTACGGCGCCCCGCGGTCCGGGCCGATCCGCAGCGTGCCGTTCCCGCTCGCGTCGAGCACGACCGTCTTCGCCACGGCGAGGGTCTGCGGGATGCTCACCCCTCGGCCCACCGGTAGCCGAGGACGCCCACGGCCGTGGTGCCGGTGGCCGACTTGACCCAGACCTCCACGGTCGCTGGCACCTCCAGCGGCACCAGCTTGGGCCAGACGGCCATCGACGAATCCGCCTGGCACGCCGCCTCGGAGAAGGCGACGAGGATGTTCTGGTCCATGCTCATCAGGACCGCGGACTTGCGCCGCGGGTCGGCCACCAGGACGCGCACGGCCCGGGTCGCGGTGGCGCTCTTCGTCAGCGTCGAGCCGCCCTTGTCCGGCAGCACCTGCACGCGTACCTGAGACTCGACCGCCTCGACCCGCACCGGGATCGCGGTCAGGTCGGGCGCCGGCTCCTCCTGGAGGATCTCCGGGACGTCCGGTTCCAGTACGGGCTCGCTCATGCTCCGCTCTCCTTCGTCGTGCCTCCGGTGGCCTTCCTGGCGGTGGCCTTCGCCGGAGCCCTCTTCGCCGCCTTGGCCACGCTCTTGACTGTCTGTCCGACCGGGCTGGACATGGCCGCCTTGCTGATCAGCGGCGAGGCGATGATGTACGCGCCCGTCAGGACCATGAAGCCGCCGAGCCAGACGTAGCCGACCCTCAGCCAGTTCTTCGGCTGCGACATCCACGTCCCGGCCTTCTGGACCGCCTCGGCGACCGAGGCGATTCCCTCGCCCACCGCCAGGACGTCACCGCCGAGGTCCTGGCCGCCGTACTCGTCGGGCAGGAGCGGGGTCGCCGGACCGCCGAGGCCTCCGAGCCAGTCCCAAGGGTTGCTCGGGTCGAAGTCGGCCGGCTGCGTCGTCGAGCCGCCGCCCTTCAGGAACTTCGTGTACGAGCCGTTGGTGTACGCCTCCCACGCACCCCACCCCTGCTGCCGGTAGATGACGGCCGCCGCGCGCGCGTTGTTCACGGGGTCAGACAGCCACCGCTCCGTCCAGCTCGGATGGTCCTTCCGGTGGATCGGGTGGATCTGCCAGAGCCCATAGGCGCCGGAGGAGGGGTTGCGCGCGGTGGTGTTGCCCGAGGACTCGGCCATGGCGACGGCCGCCCAGGTCGCGGGAGGCGTGAGCCCCGCGGACCGGGCGACCATCTCGATCTGCCCCTGGCTGAGGGTGGCCACGTCAGCGCTCGAACTCGCCGCCGCCGGCGAACATGACGTACGGCTCCGTCTCGGCCGGGGCGGGGCCGGTGTTCGCCGAACCCGCCTGTGCGGCCTCCGAGGGGCTCTTGAAGACCCCGCCGAGGGACTCGGTCCAGTTGGACGACCGGGTCCACAGCGCCATGCCGACGGTGGCCATCGAGCCGATGACGAAGATGGTCGGATCCTTCGCGAGGAGGGAGATCGTCGAGACGACGCCGACGCTCATCCACGTCGCCTTGCGCTCGGACTTGTCGATGTCCGGGGTACCGGCGGGAAGGGCCTGGATGTCGGCCTGCGAGGGGGTGGCGTTCTGGTGGATCGCGAGCACGACACCCGCGACCGCCAGACCCGCCAGCACACCCGCTTCGGGCTTGAGAGCCATGGTGGTCACTCCTTACTTCGGGTAGGGCAGGACGGTCGTGCCGCCCGCGTAGATCTTGTTCGGGCCCCGGCTCTTGAGCGTCGACTTGGTCGACGCGGGGCGGCCGGCCTGGCTGCTGAACTGGTAGTTGTAGAGGTCGGTCCCGCTGATGTGCAGGCCGTTGCGGGCGGCGATCTTGCTGTAGTTGTCGCCGGGCCGGTGCATGACCGTCTTCCACCGGGTGGGGTACTTCTTCGCCGTGACGGCCGGTGTCTTCCCGGTCGGCTTCGGGGCCGTCGGGGGCGCCGAGGGCGTCTTCTTGGCCATCGTCCGGACGCTGACCGTGGCCGACTTCGGCCCGACCTGGCCGCCGGAAGAGACCGCGGCCACCGCGAAGCTGTACGACGTGGCCGGCGACAGGCCCGTCACCGACGCCGAGGGCCCGCTGGTGCTCATGGCCTCAGTGCCGTTGCGGTAGACCCGGTAGCCGGTGACGCCGGCCACCGCGTTCCACCGCAGCGAGACGGCCGTGTCGCTCCCCGGCACCCCGATCAGGCCCCCGGGGGCGACGATCACCGCGACGTCGCCGCCAGGGATGACCGAGTGGTAGCCGACCGGCGGGTTGCCCCCGACCGCGAACGCGGCCTGGACGATCTCGATCTGGGCCTTGGTCAGCGGCTTGTCGGCGAGGTACTGGCCGAGGGCGGCCAGGATCGTCGCATACGACCACTTGTCGTCCTGGGAGAGCTTGGCGGCGACGTACTGGGTCCACTGACTGTTCGTGGTGCCGTGGAAGCCGTAGTCGTCGACCGAGCCGCCGCCCGAGCCGGAGCCGTCGCCCTCGGGGAGCCCATAGTCGTTTCCGTCCCGGACCGCGCCGGATACACCCGGCAGGGTGCCCCCGTCCTCGAAGCCGGGGTCGGTCGGCTCCTCGGCCGCCGCCCCCTGCCGGGCCTGGTAGTAGCGCCAGCCGACGAAGACCGCCGCGAGGGCCCCGACGCCGATCAGGACCTTCTTGTCGACCCCGCCGACGCCGGGCAGCTGCACTTCGCCCTGGAGCGCGTTCACAGCCGCCCCCCGTCGTCGAAGGTGCCGCCGGTGAAGTACGCGCCCGCCTCGGCCGCCTCATGGTCCGTCAGGGCCGTCTCGGACGGCGTGGACCACAGCGAGGGGACTTGGAAGGGGTTCAGGATCCACGTGTCCGTACCGCGCGTGGACGGTGTGTACGGGGCGGGGTCCTCGATCGGGCCCTTCTCCATCGGGAACGCGGGCGTCAGGCCCGTGTAGGCCCGCAGCTGGGCGTCCTGGCCCACCTTGCCCGGCAGTTCGTACAGCCCGAACATCTCGTAGCGGTTGCCGAGCCGGTAGCGGCCGACGTTCGCCTGGTCGCCGCCGTAGACGTCCGGCTTCACTCCGTTGGTCCGGTCGTACGCGTTGGTGCCGGCCTGGAGGTAGGCAGAGCCGTCCGGGACGTCCTCTCCGGTCTGCCACGGCATCCGGCCCGCAGTCACCTCGATGGACCGGCCCTGGGAGTCGTGCTTGTACGGCTGGTAGCTGTCCGGCCGGTAGTCGACCTGGGAGTGGTTCGCGACCATCCGGGCCGTGTCCAGGACCCCCGACAGCGTCGAGACGATGTTCGATCCGACCGGCGGCCGGACGGCCGCCCAGTGCCCGAACTGCCGCGGCTGCATGTCGGTGTGGACGGTGACGTCCTCGGGCTGCCACACGTCGAACGCGGCCGGGCGGACGCCCTCCGGCTGAGGGTCGAACACATCCGGCTCGGGGTCGGGGTGCGTGTGCTCCCGGTCGACGCCCTGCACCGGGGTGTAGGCGGAGAAGTGCGCCGCGCGGGTCAGCGCACCGGAGTATGCGGTCATGTCACCCCCTCAGGGATAGTTGAATGTTGGACGAATGCTCGAGCCTAGCCGCGACCCTGAGCTACCTTCGTCCAGTCCGAGACGCCCTTGAACCCCGCCGAGAGGACCGAGGCCGTCTGACGCCCCGGCAGCACCAGCGCGGTGATGAGACCCGTGGCGGCGATGATGACCGCCACCTTCTGAAATCCGTTCATGATTCAACTTCCGCTCTTCTTCCACCACTCCAGGGCGGATTCGACAGGGGAGGGGACAGAGGCCTGCGTGCGGGTCAGCAAGACCGTCAGGAGCGTCGTCCAGGCCAGAACCTTCGCCCCCTGCGGCCAGGCCCTCTCCGCGAGGGAGAAACCGACAGCGGCCAGGCCGGTCGCGACCGGGACCCGCCAGTCCATCGGCTGGTCGTGAAAGACCGTCTGGTTCGCCACCGTCACGGCGCCGGTCGCCAGGATGATCCCGGTGGTCTGGCTCATGCCGCCGCCGTATCCGGGGACGAGACCGCCCCCACGTACCGGCGGACCACCCACGACGGCTGACCGAACATGATCTTCTCGGCCGGGCCCTCCTGGACGTTCGACCGCGAGTTCTGCTGACCGATCGCCGTGCCGGGCCCGGTCGCGATCGCGATGTGGCCGGCCCCGCACAACAGGTCGCCCGCCTGCATCTGCGCACGGGGCACCGTCCGCAGCTTCGACCACGTCAGGTAGGAACCTGTCACCGACGCACCCGGCGGCTTGATCCCCAAGTCCTTCAGGGACTTGCCCACGAAGGACGAGCAGTCCGAGTACCCCGACTGCCACCGCCGGGCCTGGCTGTAGCGCTCGGCCCGGTGCCGCCGCGCGGCCGTCACCAGCGACCCGCCGAAGCCGCCGCCACCGCCGCCGGCCGACACCTGGGCCAGATCCCCACCACTGCGCCGCGAGGGGTCCCTGGTCCAGGCCACCGTGTTGGTGTTGAGCGACTTCGTCTTCCCGCTGGTGACGTCCTTCAGGGCCTCCAGGGGCGAGACGCCCTGGATTCCCGCGTACATCAGGAGCCCGCCGGCCGCGGCGAGCCCCACAGCGACCCCCGACACTCCACCGGACTCAGCCACGGGTCAGCCCACCTTGGCCATGACCTTGGGGACGACGAAGTAGCCGATGGCCATCCCGACCGCGAGGGTGGTGAACGGCTTCAGGAAGCGCGTCATGATCTTTCCTTCCGTGAGAACTTGCCGGATTCGGGGACTTTCCTCACCTCGGCAAGTCGCCGGATTAGGAAAGTTGCCTGGTCAGCGGGCGGTCAGGCCCTTGATGTTTCCGCCGGGCGGGCGCACGAACTGGTACATGGTCGTCAGCTTGTGGGTGCCCGCGCCGCCGATGGTTCCGCGGACGCCGAGGGTGTCGGCCGCCGAGACGGACAGGTAGCGGTAGCGGTCCTCCGAGCCGGCCTTCAGCGAGTTGTCCACGATGAACGGCAGGACGAAGTGCCCGCGGTCACGGCCGCCGGGCGTCTCCACCGTGTTGATGTAGCCGTAGTCCCGCTCCATCTGCCGGATCCACCGCGACTTCGTCCGGTCATACGGGACGTCGTTGTTGAAGTAGACCTGCATGGGGTCGGGCCAGTCGGTGTCGCCGGTCGCGCGGGAGTCGAGCGAGTCGCGCAGCACGAAATGCAGGGTGCGGTACGAACCCTCCTGCTGGCTAAGCTCCTCGTCGATGTTGCCGGCCGCGAGTTCCATCGTGTTCCGGCGGAGGTAGAGCACCGCGCCGAGGCCGGGCGGCGACGTCACCGTGGCGTTGCCCTGCGCGTCCTTCCCGCTCGACTGCCGGTAGGAGTCCTGCCAGATCTTCACGGTGTACGTCGGCGCGTTGGTCGGCGCGGTCGAGTAGATCTGGGTCAGGGTGCCCACTGTCATGTCCACGGCGTAGGCCGAGTTGCTGTTGGTGTTCGGCAGCGGCCCCAGGGGCTCACGTCGGACAAACTGCACCGGAATATGCAGAATGTACGAAAAAGACCCACCCGTGGCGCCGCCGCCGGTGACGGCGGAGTACGTCTGGGACTGGCGCGGGTCATCGGAGAACGAGAACCCGCCGTGCTTGACGAACGTCTTCAGCTCCCACCCGGTCATCGGGCCGAGGATCGGCTGACCACCGGTGTCGGAGAGCTGGAAGTTCGCGATGGAGATCTCCGGCGCGTCCTCCTTGAACGCGACGGCAGCCGCGTTGCCGGCGGCGACGGCGGAGAACTCCACGAAGAGGTCCGCCAGGAAGCCGTTCGTCTTCGGGTAGAAGGTGTCCAGCGGGGTCTGAGACGCGCTCAGCGTGCCCGTCTTCTGGTAGGTCCGGGTCTCCAGGTCCAGGCTGCCGGGGAAGAACGGCCGCAGCATGACCGGCGCCTTCCCTGCCTTCCCCTTGTCCGGGGCCTGCTGCGCCGCGGTGGACGTAGTCATGTGCCCTCCCTCTTTAGGGTTGAAGTGTTGACGCTTCTACTAAGCATTGCTTACAGAAGGTCACTTTGTCCATCAGTTCTGCTTACGGTTCCACGATGCACATCGTCCGCTCGTTACGGTTGATGTAGAGGAATTCGAACTCCTCCAAGTCCGCGACAATGCGCCTGACCAGCGCTTTGTCGACGGCCGCAGCGATCTCCCCGAGCCGTTTCTGCGCGTCCTCGTCCATGTCGCCACCCAGAAACAGGTGGTGAGCCTGGTAGGACCACCGGCTGATCCAGGCCGCGCGCTGCGACGCCACCCACATCCCGCACTCCATCGAGCGGCCCTTGGTATGGACCGTCCGCACTTCCTTCTTCAGGCCCCCCTGCGGCAGTTCGTTCTCCAGGGAGTACGTCTCATCACCGAAGAGAATCCGGTCCCCGCGCTTGTAGGAATCGAGGATCGCCGCGCGGAAGACGGCCTTCTGGCGAGACTCGTCGATGTCCGGATCGAACGTGGTCTCCGGCCACACCACCCACCCCGGCGGCTTCGTCTTCAGCCGGTCCCGCAGCGACGGCGGCCACTGACGCACCGTCCGGAACCGGGCAGACTTGGAAAACCGGGTGACCGTCTCGTCCCGCGGCTTCATCACGAAGACGAGCGCCGGACACTCGGGACTGGCCGCCTCCTTCAGGAGCTGGTAGGACAGCTGGGTCTTCCCGCCGCCGCTCGGCGCGAGCACCGTCACGTGCTGCCCCGGCTTGTAGTCGAAGACTTCCCTCACGAACTCGCGGCGGCCGTAGTGCATCACGTCGCCGCGCCAGTCGTTCCGGAGCACGGCACCCTTCATCAGGCCACCTGAAGGTCCGGGACGGCCTCGCCCAGGGCCTCCGTACGCCGCGCGATCTCCTCCGCCTCGACCTCAGCCATCGCCAGGAGCTCCGCCTCCATCTCCCGCAGCGCACGCGCGTGCTGAAGGGCCGCCACGTTCACGAGCGACCGGGCGCCGGCCGCCAGCGACTGATCGGGCGCCATGTGGTTCTTCGCCAGGGCCGCGCCCAGCTTCCCCAGCTCCTGGATCAGGAGGAAGGACGGCGCGAGATCCTCGGCCTTGTCCATCCACGCCAGGACCCCCGGCTTGTGCTTGGCGTAGGCCATGACCCCGTCCACCAGACCCGGGGCCGCGGCGTGCAGGATCACCGCGTCACCCGCGAGGGCGTCGCCCTGGCGGTTGCCGATCCGCTTGCGCACGGCAGGGTTCACCCCGGCCGCCGCGAGCGGCGTGATGACCATCTGCGCCAGGCCGAGGAGCATCCCGCGCGTCTCTTCCTCGGAGCGGCCCTTCTTCGCCGAGGACGTCTTCGCCGCCGACTTCGCCGCCGGGGCGCCGGCCTTCTTCGGCGGGGCGGCCACCTTCGGGCCCGCGTTCGCTGCAGGACGGCCGCGGTTGCTCAGCTTCGGGTCGCCGTTGGCCTTGTAGCCATACGGCGCGTACGGGGTGCCGTTCTCGTCGCGCCCGTGCGGCGCCTGCTCGTCGATGTCGTCAGCCACGGAATGTCCCTCCCAGGGCGAGTGCCTGTATCTGCGGGGCGAGCCACGGGCCCGCGAGTTCAAGCCGCTGCGGTACCACCGGCTCCTCCTCGGCGAAGACGACGCCGGCCTTCTTCGCCTGGCGCGCGTAGCCGAGGACCACCCACGCCTCGTTCTCCTGGATCCCGCCCGGGTTGACCTTCACGTAGAAGCACCAGGGGTCGGAGATGTTGTGCCGGGCCGCGTCCCGCCGGGTGTCGTACAGGACCCCGTCCGGGCTCTTCCCGTCGGACAGACGGACCGCCACGTACTTCCCGTACGCCCCGTCACCCTGCGCCATGACGTGCAGGTTCACCGCGTCGCACAAATGGCGAACGGCCGTCTTCTCCTCTTCGGTGGCAAGCTGCCACGCCTTCAGAGTCATTTCACAACCCCCTGACCTGCACGAACGTACGCAGCCGTGGCCAGTCCGAGCGCGAGAACGGAAACCGCGGCTACCGCAATAAGCGCGACCGTGGCCCATTCCGTGGTCTCGACGACGCGGCGGGAAGCCGTCGACACGTCGTCGAGCGTCGCGCGCGCCGAGTCCAGCGCGTCATGCGTCTTCGATCGGATGTTCATAGCTAAAAGGTTAGCTCTTCAACTGTGAGTTGTCGTCAGAGTACGAAGATAAATTCTCCGAACCGGAGGATTTTTCGAGTCATCTCGTACTAAGGTCTGATCTAGGCCCCAGTTTTAAGCTGGCTGCTGGCTGGGGCCGGCCTTCTCCTCCGAGCACCCGTGGGGGGTCGCGACGGAGGCAGCCCAGAGACGGCCCCGGAGATCCCCTCCCCGGGGCCGTCGGCGTATCATGAGAAGTAGGACTTTCAGGGTATTTCGGTCATAGGATTCCCCTGCAAGCCCCGCCACGGCCCCACCACATGGGGCCGTCGGCGCACACCCGGACAGGATGGACACGTTCCGTCACAGCCGTTACACTGCCCCCAGACGTAAGAAAGCCCCGGTCTTCGGACCGGGGCTTTCGGCGTTCCTGGGGACCGGGTGCACCGGGTGCACCGGGTGCACCGGGTGCACCGGGTGCACCGGGTGCAGCACTTAGGGCAAAAGATTCGATTTAAGTTCGACGGAAAGTAGGGCGAAGTGGACAGAATCAGAAGGCGTGATGTTGACGCGGTGTTCCGCGGCTTCTCCGAGACCCTCGCCACCGCGATCGGTCAGCCGACCCCGCCGCCCCCGCCGCTGACCCGCCGCCAGGCCCTCGGCGTCTGGCTCGTCCTGCTCTGGGAGGATGTCCTGGCGCCCCTGCTCCTCCTTCTCCTCGCCCTGGCCGTCTCGGCCGCACTCGTCATCGGCTTCGTCGCCGCCGCCCGGTACGGATGGGAGATCGCCGGATGATCCGCTACCGCGTCCACCTCATCTTCAGCACCCCCACCGTGGAGCCGTCCTCCTTCCGCATGGACGTCTACCTGGACCAGGACGCCGGGCACGCGCGCGCGTCCGAAGTCGCCCTCCTCGCACTCATCGATCAAGTCGGCCAGCACACCCTCATCTCGTCGAGCGTCGACAGCGGCCCGCGGGAAACGGCACTCCCGAAGCCGCCGGCCAAACCAGATATCGACGGCTTCATCATCGAGCCGTGCCCGAAGGCCGAGCGTCACGGCCCCCACCGTTGGCGCGAGCCTCTGGAAGACCCCGACTTCTTCGCCGACTACGCCTGTCTCGGCGTGCGGTAGCCGACAGCGGAGCTTCGCCACCCATCCAGCGCGCCGGGACGGCGCGGGGCGGAGCATCCGCTGCCGGAGGCAGAGCGG
>NZ_JBEOST010000044.1:0-18722 GCF_040303145.1 Streptomyces sp. NPDC096079 | reverse complement strand
CGTCTCGGTGTACGCCATCGACTGGACGAACGCCGTGGGGTACACGCCCCAGAGGACGGCGAGGAGCACGCCCGCGCGTGGAGCCCGGCCGGAGGCACCCCCACGGTTCCGCTCTACAGGTAGGGCCGCGTGATCAGCTCGATCGCGTGGCCGGACGGGTCCTTGAAGTAGACCCCGCGACCGCCGTGCTCGGTGTTGGTCTCACCGGGGCGCCGCATCTGCGGGTCGGCCCAGTGCTCGATCCCGCCCTCGCACAGGCGCCGGTACGCCCGGTCGAACAGCTCGTCGTCGACCAGGAACGCGTAGTGCTGCATCTGGATGTCCACCGGGGGTTCGGCGAACTGGAGCAGGACGCCGTCGGTGAGCTGGATGTTGACGAAGGGACCCCAGGACGGCGCCTCGGGAATCTCCAGCAGCGCGCGGAAGAAGCGCGCGGACTCGTCGCGGTTCTTGGACGCGATGATGGTGTGGTTGAACGTGACTGCCATGTGGATGACCTCGCTGTCGGTTCGGCACGGAGAAGGGACGCGCAGTGCTTCCGCACCGAGGAGGTCCACGTGCCGAACCGTCGGGGTGCCTGTCGCGCACCCGTCCGGCGGTCAGTCGTCCACCGGATCGCCCGTCTGTGCGTGGCTTGTCGCCGGTCCGGTGTTCATGACGGGGGACGTTACGTGATCACCCGCGGCCACGACAAGGCGGCCCGCCCGTTTCCGGCCGGTACATGACCGGAAACGGGTGGGCCGCGCGTGCGCACCGTCAGCTCACGAACTCCCGGTCCCCGTACCGCACCGTCGCCCGGCCCCAGTCGGCGCCGAGGGCGGCGATGAACCTGCGGACCGGCGACAGGTCCTCGACGGGGGCGACGAGGACGAGCCGGCCGTCGAGGGTGACGGAGCCGCCGCCGAGCTTCTCGCGGGCCTCCGGGTCGGCGACGAGCGCCGCACGCACGGCGCCGGCCCGGACGCCGGGGACCTCGACCTCGACCGCGTCGGTCTCCGGCGAATTGCGCGGCAGGCAGCGGAAGGTGAGCACCGCCTCCTGGTCGTACCTCTTGGCGATGACGCCGGCGATGTGGTGGAGCCCTTCGCGGCCGACCCGCTCGACGTCGAACTCGCGGGACCGCTCGTACGTCGCCTGGTGCAGTGCCCCGGACCAGAAGACGCCGTCGAGGAGCTCCGAGTCGCCCGGTCGCGCGCCGTGGGCGCGGACGATCCGCCGTACCTCGTGCCCGAAACGGATGAGGCGGGTGTCGAGCCGGGGGTCGTCGGGGTCGGTGATGATCGCGGTGTTGTCGGTCGCGAAGATCTCCGCCGCCGGGCAGTCCCGCGCGTCGGGAGCCGCGTACGCTCCCGGCGCGTTCACGACGCCGAGCAGCAGGGCGGCGGCCGTCGAGGCGAGGAGGCGGGTGCGTCGCAAGCGGTCGGCGAGCTTCATGGCGTGATCAACGAGCGCGGGTGGGGAACGGCACGGCGCGGCGGATGAGTACGCGTGCTCATGACCGGCGTCGGCCACCGCTCCTACCCTGGCCGCACGGCCGCGCGAGGGCGGAGCCGAGCGAGGAGACGCGGATGAGCCCCTACGGACAGGGCACGCCCCCCTACCCCACCCCCGTGGGCGCCCCGCGCCCTCGGGGCGCGTGGCCCACGGCCTATCTGGCGACGGTCGCGGGTCTGGGCTCCGCCGGGTTCCTTCTCGACGGGCTCGTCCTCTACGTCTCGATCTTCGCCACCGACAGCTGCGGCACCGCCGACCCCGCGCCCGTGTGCACCGGGCCGGGGATGCTCGCGATGTGGGCGCTGCCCTGGATCGGCCTGGGCCTGGCGACGGTGGTCTGCGTGCTCCTGGGCGTGGCGGCCTGGCGGCGCGGGCGCACCCCGTGGGTGTGGCTGCCGCTCGGCGCCCTGCTGTACGCGGCCTCGCTCGTCGGCGCGTGGCTGATCATGCTGGCCTGACCGCCTCCGTTCAGCCGTCGACGCGCACCTCGCCCGGGTCGGGTTCCGGGTCGGGTTCCGGGTCGGGTTCCGGGTCGGGTTCCGGGTCGGGTTCCGGGTCGGGTTCCGGGTCGGGTTCCGGGTCGGGTTCCGGGCCGGGTTCCGGGCCGGGTTCCGGGTCGGGTTCCGGGTCGGGTTCCGGGCCGGGTTCCGGGCCGGGGACGGTGACGGCCTCGGGTGGGGCGCCGGCGGCGCGGCACTGGAGTGCCTTCATGCCGGTGTCCCTTCCCCCGTGCTGACGAGTTCTCGCCAAGGGGCCACTTCTGTGCGCCGGATGGCGCAAAGTGGGGCGGATCGCCTGTGGATCGGTGGCGGTCCGCACGAAAGGAGTGGTGCCGTGCTGTCCGACTTCTTCGATCGGTTCCGGTGGGGCGGGGGTGGTTCCGGCGGGCGCGGTCCCGTGTCGACGCCCGCGAACCTCGTCCTCGACGCCGACTTCTCCTCCGCCCGGCAGTGGGTCGCCGGCCGTTCGTGGGCCTATCCCGACGGCGGGCCGACGAATCCGGGCGACAACAAGCTCGACCATCTGGTGGAGGATCCCTCGTACAGCCGGACGGGGACCTTCCGCGCCACCCGCCGGGCCGACGGCCTCTGGGACGCCGGTCTGCTCACGACGGAGGGCAGCGCGGAGGGGTTCCTCGTGCGGGCGGGCGACGTCCTGGAGGCCCGGGTGCGCCTGCCCGTGGAGACGGGAGCCTGGCCGGCGATCTGGACCTGGCTCGACGGCGGTCAGGAGGTCGACGTCTTCGAGTACCACCCCGACAACCCGGACCTCCTCGAACTGTCGAACCGGGTGCGGGGCCGTCACCTCTACTTCCGGGATCCTGCCGTCCGGCCCGGGGCGTGGGTCGACCTCCGGGTCGAGTTCGGCGCGCGGTCCGTGGTGTGGTGGGTGAACGGCGCCCGGGTGTTCGACGACCGCCGGGGGGTGGGGCGTTCCTGGCGGGCGCACCTCATCGTGAACCTGTCGGTCTGCGCCGGGCGGTACCACCCGGCGCCCGACCCGGACGCGACGGAGATGTCGTACGAGGTGGCGGAGTTGCGCGTGTACCGGAACTGAGGTGCGCGGGGCCGGGGGCGGACTGCCGTCAGACGTCCGCGAGCAGGGTGCTCAGGGCGGCGGCGAGCCGTTCGTACTCCTCGGCCCGGTTGTAGATCTGCCCGGAGATCCGGATGCCTCCGCCGTCGGGCCATGCCCAGATCAGCACCCGGAACCCGAGCCGGGCGGCGATCTCCTCGCGCAGCGCGGCGGCCTCCCCCTGGGTGCGGGCGAGGCCCCGGGGCAGCCGCAGCGAGCGCATGGCGAGGCCCTCGGTGTGCGGCAGCGGGGTGAGGCCGGGGATCCCGGCGAGCAACTGGGCTCCGTGACGCACGAGTGCGGCGTTGTGGTCGCGCACCCGCGCGGCGCCGAGGTCCGCGATCAGGTCGAGTCCCCCGGGGGCGGCGAGCCAGCCCGTGTAGTCGGCGGTGGCCCGGTACTCGACCGCGCGCGGGAAGCCCCGGTCGTCCTCCCAGGAGGGCACGGGCGCGGGCACCCGGGCCCGGTGGGCGGCGGCCACCGCCAGGACGGCACTGCCCGGCGGCGCGTAGGCCCATTTGTGCAGGTTGCCGAACCAGAAGTCGGGCTGCCCGGCGAGCGGTTCGGCGAGCATGCCCGGTGCGTGGGCACCGTCGACCACGGTGGTGACCCCGCGCTCGCGGAGCTCGGCGAGCAGCCGGGGGCCGGCGAGGATCCGCGCGGTGGGCGAGCTGATGTGGTCGAGGAGCGCCACCCTGGTCCGGGGGGTCAGCCCCGCGAGGACCGCCTCGCGGACGGCGTCCTCGTCCGGCAGGGCGGGGTCGAGGGCGACGGTGACCGTCTTGGCGCGGCGGGCCGCAGCCGCGACCACCGTGCCGTATCCGTGGTCGGTGACCAGGATCTCGTCGTCGGGGTCCAGGCGCAGGGCGTCGAGGGCGAGTCCCGCGGCCTCGGTGGCGTTGGTGACGAGGGCGAGGCCGTCCGGGTCGGCGCCCAGGTGGGCGGCGACCCGGCCACGGGCCGCGGCGACGCGGTCGGGGACGCCGAGGAAGAAGGCGTCCGGGTCGGCCGCCGCCTCGTCGGCGAGTTCCCGTTGGGCCCGTGCCACGGGGAGCGGTACGGCGCCGAAGGAGCCGTGGTTGAGGTGGGCGACGCCGGGCGTGAGCCCGAACAGTCCGGGCCCGCCGGGGAACGTGGCCGGGCCGCTCATCGGACCTCGACCGTGACGGTCCGGCCGGGGGCGACACGGGTGCGGACCACGGTGTACGTCACGCCGTCGACGACCTCCGTACGGGCGGGGCGGCGCACTCCGTCGACGGCGACGGCCGCGTGGAAGCCCGGGAAGCGCGCCTCCCAGGTGTAGGCGCCGGTGCCCGTGGTGTGGGTGAGGGTGGAGCGGCGGTCGGTGTCGTGCCGGAGGGTGAAGGCGGAGTCCCCGACCCGCAGGTCCTCGATCTTCAGCCAGCCCATGCCGGAGGGGAGGCGCGGCTGGGTGGTGAGGGTGCGGGCGGGGGCGTCCGGGGTGACGCCCATGAGCCCCTGGACGGTCTGGGCGACGAGCGTGAAGGAGACCTCGGGGTAGTCGCCGTTGGTGCCCTGGCGGGAGTTGACGTGCTGGACGTCCTTCTGGGCGTAGACGTGGCGCATCCACTTCCAGGCGGTGTCGGGGCGGCCGCCGGCGAGGAAGGTGTCGGGCAGGTAGGTCAGGGCCTCGATGTTGTCGGGGCGTCCGTCGCCCTCCGCCTGGGCGTCGACGTAGTCGAGGTAGGCCTCGCGGCGGGCGCCGGGGTCGATGATGCCCTTCATCGGCATGAACCAGCTGTTCTCCTTGCCCCAGCCGGTCAGGGCCCGTCCGTCGGTGGTGTAGCCGCGGACCATGTCGGCGCCCGAACCGGTGCCGCTCCAGGTGGAGTTGAAGTACGTCTTGAGGTCCAGGGCACGGCGGTCGAACAGGCGGGCCGTGGCGCGGTCGCCCTTGGCGCGGGCGAGGGAGGCCATCGCGCGGTAGGCCTGGTACTGGGAGCCGATGGCGTCGCCCGCCTCGGTGAGCGGTTCGTCGCTCTGCTCGTTGTAGCTGGCGGTGCCCTGGAAGATGCCGCCGCCGGTGCCTTCGGCGACCTTCACGGGCCCGTTGTCCTTCCGCCCGTCGTGGAGGGTGACGAACGCGTCGGTGGTGTGCCGGTAGAAGGCCCACAGCGCGGGGTCGTCGAGGTAGGCCGGGTCGCCGCTCCAGCGGTACGCCTCCTCGGCCTTCTGGACGAGTTCGAAGGGGGCCGGCACCTCGCGGACGAAGAGCGCGGGGCTCCGGTAGTCGATGGAGAGCGGGCTGCGGTTGTCGAAGTTGAGGGCCCAGACCGGGTAGTAGGCGTGCTCGGCGGTGGCGGAGGCCGCGAAGGCGCGCAGCATCTCCCGGTTCTCCGCGTGCAGGCCGAGGACCCCGGCACCGGCGAGCTGGTGGGCCATGTCGCGGGAGTAGTAGCCGCTGCGGTGGGCGTAACCGGCCCAGTAGGAGGGGGCGTAGACACCGGTGCCGGTGCCGCCGGTCTGCCGCTCGTCGGCGTCCAGGGGGCCCTGGGTGCCCGGCAGGTGGACCCAGCTGTTGGCCGTGGTCCTGGCCCAGTCGAACATGGCGACGATCTCGGGGTCGCTGGAGGAGATCCTGGGGTCGGCGGGGGCCGCCGGGGAGACCATGACGTCGTCGACGTTCACCCAGCCCTGGCCGGACTCGAAGGCGATCTCCAGGCGGTCGCCCGGTGCGAGCGCGATCCTGCCGAGGGTGTGGCGACGGTAGTTCGCGGCGGCGGGCAGGGCGCGTTCGGCGACGACCGCCCCGTTGACCCGCAGGACGTAGCGGCCGCCGGGTCCGCCCGTGGCGATCCAGGCGGAGACGAGGTATCCGCCGCGAGCGGTGGCCGTCACGGTCTGGGAGACCCGCATGCCCCCGCCCGCGTCCAGGTAGGCCAGCCGGTTCCCGGCGTGCGGATTGTTGACGGCGACCCCGGTACCGGAGGTGAACTCCCAGCCGGTGCCGCCCTGTTCGAAGCCGGGGTCGGCCACCGTGAGCGGCGCGGGTTCGGCGTGCGCCGGGGCGGACGGGGTGAGGAACGCGAGGGCGGCGGCGAGCAGCAACGACGTACGGGAACGGGTCATGGGTCTCTCCCGGATCGGGGGCGAGCGGTTCGGGACGTTCGGTCGATCGGTTCGGTCGATCGGTTCATCGGTTCGGTCGATCGGCCGGGGCGACCGGTTGGGGCGACCGGTTGGGGGCGTTCGGGCCGGCGCGCGGCACGCTAACAACCTCACCTGACGGCTTGCAAGAGATCCGGCAATCATCAACAGTCTGCCGAACTGAAAGTTTTCCATCAGCCATTGCAAACGACGCCGAACGGCTTGTAGCGTCCCGCCCCATGACAGACAGACAGCCCGCACGGCGGCACGTCCTTCGCATGGGAGGCGGCGCCCTCGGCGGCGCCCTGGCACTCGCCCTCACCGGCTGCTCCGGGAGCGGCGCCGGCCCCGGCGGCGGCACCGCGGGAGACCCCCGCAAGGGCCGGATCACGGTCTGGTCCTGGCAGGGGCCCGCCGCCGAACTGAAGGCCCTGATACCGGAGTTCAACAAGACCTATCCGGACATCCAGGTGACCGTCGAGGACATCGGCAACCCGGCGATCTGGGACAAGATCACCGCGGGTCTCGCCGCCGGCGGCCAGGGCCTCGCCGACGTCCTGCACATCGGCGTCGACTACCTCCCCGGCTACGTCGAGCACTTCCCCGGCGCCTTCGCCGACCTCGCCCCGCTCGGCGCGACCGCCCACAAGGACGCCTTCGCCCCCGGCCTCTGGGAGACCGTCAGCCCCGACGGCAAGCGGGTGAACGCCCTTCCCTGGGAGGCGAACTCGGCGGGCTTCTACTACCGGGCCGACCTCTTCGAACGCGCCGGGATCGACGTCGCCGCCCTGGCGACCTGGGACGAGACCATCGAGGCCGGCAAGCGCCTCAAGGCCAAGACCGGCGTCCACCTCCTGGGCATCGACAAGCCCGCCTCGCAGCCCGACGCCGCGAACTTCTTCCAGATGCTGCTCCAGCTCCAGGGCGCCTTCTACTTCGACCTGGAAGGCCGCATCACCCTGGACTCCCCCGAGGCCGTCCGGGCCATGACGCTCATCAGGACCATGAACGACGCCGGGCTCGTCAGCGATCTCGCCGGCGGCTGGAACGCGCTGATGAGCTCGCTGAAGCGGGGCACCGCCGCCGTCCTGCCCTGGCCCACCTGGTTCGGCGGGATCATCGAGGAGCAGGTGCCGGACGAAGCCGGCAAGTGGAAGGTCCGGCTGCCCCCGGCCGTCCGCCGCGGCGGACCCACCGCGGCCACGGTGAACTCCACCCACCTCGCCGTCTCCGGCAGCAGTACGCAGCAGGCGGCCGCCTGGTCCTTCGTCGAGTACGCGCTGACCCGCCCCGCCTCCCAGGTGCGGATCTACCGGGGCAAGGGCATCGCGCCCGCCCTCCTCAAGGCGTACGAGGACCCCGTCTTCCACCAGCCGTCCGCCTTCTTCGGCGGCCAGCGCAAGGGCGAGGTCTTCCTCGACGCCCTCAAGGCCCCCAGTCCCGCCGTGAACTACACCTCCGACTACGCGCGCGCCCTGAAGCTCGTCACCGACGCCCAGTCCCAGGTGCTCCTGCGGGGCGCCGACCCGGCGAAGGTGCTCGCCGAGGCCGCCCGCGAACTGGCCCGCCAGACCGGCCGGAAGACCGCCCGGTGACGCGGGCCGCCGCACCGGCGGCCGGGCCCGCGCGCACCGCCGTCTCCCCGCCCGCCGCCGGGCGTCGCCGGCGGCGCGGCCGGGCCGCCCCGTACCTCTTCGTCCTGCCCGCGGTGCTGCTCTTCGCCGTGTTCAAGCTCTACCCGGTCGGCCGGTCCTTCCTCCTCAGCCTGCACCGCACGGTCGGCGGCACCGAGACCTTCGTGGGCGCCGACAACTACGTCCGCCTGGCCGACGACCCGCTGTTCTGGACCGCGCTGCGCAACACGGGGGTGATCCTCGCCGTGCAGGTGCCGCTGATGCTGGCGCTGGCCACAGCCCTCGCGGTCGCGCTGGACTCCACCCTGCTGCGCGGCCGCCCGGTGTTCCGGCTCGGCTTCTTCCTGCCGATGGTCACCGGGCTCGTCGCGTACGGCATCGTCTTCTCCGTCCTCCTCAACAAGGACTACGGACTCGTCAACTGGTTCCTCGGGCTGCTCGGCGCGGACCCGGTGCCCTGGCTGACCGACCCGCTGTGGGCGCGGATCTCCCTGGGCCTCGCCCTGACCTGGCACTACACCGGCTACAACGCCGTGATCCTGCTGGCCCGGCTGCAGACCGTCCCGCGCGAGCTGTACGACGCGGCCGCCGTGGACGGCGCCGGGGCGTTCGGCGCGTTCCGCCACGTCACGCTGCCGGGGCTGCGGCCCGCGCTGCTGCTCACCACCGTCCTGTCCACCATCGGCACGCTCCAGCTCTTCGACGAGCCGTACGTCCTCACCGGCGGCGGGCCGGACAACGCGACGCTGACCATCGGCGTGTACCTGTACCAGAACGCGTTCAAGTACTTCGACTTCGGCTACGCCTCCGCCATCGCCTACGCCCTCACCGTCCTCGTCGGACTGCTCGGCCTGATCCAGTTCCGCCTCCTCGGGGAGAAGACGTGACCACCCGAAACCCGGGCCGGAGCATTCTGCTCACCTCCGGGCTCGCCCTCGCCCTGGCCGCCGTCGCGGTCCCCTTCTACTGGCTGGCCGTCGGCGCCACGCACAGCTCGCGGGAGCTCTTCGACAGCCCGCCGCCGCTGCTGCCCGGCGGACACCTCGCGGAGAACCTCGCCACCCTCCAGGAGACGGCGGACTTCGGCCGCGTCGTCCTCAACTCCCTGGGCATCGCCGTCGTCTACACGGTCCTCGCCGGCACGGTGTGCACCCTCGCCGGATACGGCTTCGCCACCTACCGCTTCCGCGGCCGCGGGGTCCTCTTCGGGCTCCTCATGCTCGGACTCGTCGTGCCCGCCCAGATCACCCTCGTCCCGCTCTTCACGATGATGGCCGAGCTGCGGTGGCTCGACACCTACCAGGCGGTGATCGCCCCCAACCTGGCCCTGCCGTTCGGCATCTTCCTGATGCGCCAGTCGATGGCCGCGCTCCCGCAGGAACTCCTCGACTCGGGCCGGATGGACGGCTGCGGGGAGCTGCGGCTGCTCTGGCGGGTCGCCCTGCCCCCGATGCGCCCGGCCCTGGCGGCACTGGCCCTGTTCCTCTTCCTGTACCAGTGGAACGACTTCATCTGGCCGCTGATCGTGCTGCGCGACGACAGCACCTTCACCATCCCGGTGGCGCTCGCCTCCCTCCAGGGACTCGACGAGACGGACTACGGCGCCATCCTCGCCGGCACCGCCGTCGCCGCCGTCCCCATGGCGGTGGTCTTCCTCGCCCTCCAGCGCCACTTCGTCTCCGGCCTCCTCGCGGGCGCGGTGAAGGAATGAACGAGAGCATGCCCATGAACCTCCTCGACCCGGCCGTCCCGGTGACCACCGCGCACTCCGCCCCGGCCCCCTGGGAACCGCTGCTCGACGGCGTGTCGATCGCCGTCCTCGCCCCCGGCCACCCCGGCGTGACCCCCCGCTGGGAACTCGCCCCCCGAACGGACGGGGTGCGGCTGCTCACCGTCCTGGCCGAGGACGCCCCCGTCGAGATCCGCCTCTCCGTACCGCTCGGCGACGCGGCGGGCTACTGGCATCCGCAGGCCGCGTGGCGGCGCACCCTGGTCGCCGACTGGGAGGGCCGCGGCCGGGTCAGCCTGGTCGACGGCGCGGCCGTCGGCTGTCTCTACGAGCACTCCGGCGCCACCCTGCTCACCTTCGCGGCGGCCGACCCGGTCCCCGAGGCCGCACTCCGCTTCGGCGTCTCGGAGGAGAACGACACCCACGTCGTCCATCTGTGCCTCCCCGCCTCCTCGGCCCCGCACCGGCTGCTGCTCGTGCCGCGCGCGCCGTCGGTCGCGGCGGCGCTCCGGCCGCTGCGCGCGTGGTTCGCCGCCGACCGCCCGCCGATGCCGGTGCCGGACGCGGCCAGGCTCCCGGTGTACTCGACCTGGTACGCCTTCAACCAGGACGTCACCGCGGCCGCCGTCGAGGCCCAGGCGGGCCCCGCCGCCGAACTGGGCTGCGGCACGCTGATCCTGGACGACGGCTGGCAGCGGTACGGCAACGGCCGGGGCTACGCGGGCTGCGGCGACTGGCGGCCCGACCCCGCCAAGTTCCCCGACCTGGCCGGGCACGTCGCCCGGGTGCGGGCCCGGGGACTGCGCTACCTCCTGTGGGTCGCACCGCTCCTCCTCGGCCCCGAGGCGGACTGCCACGACCGGTGGGCCGCCGCCGCGCCCTCCCCGGCCACCGTGCCGGGCGCCCGGGTGCTCGACCCGCGGCTCCCCGAGGTCCGCCGGCACGTGGTCGAGCTGTGCGTCTCCCTCGTCCGCGCGTACGGACTCGACGGGCTGAAGCTGGACTTCCTCGACGAGGCCGCGGTGTACTCCGGCGACGGCGCGGGGGACGTGGGCCTGGCCATGACCGGGCTCCTCGCCGAGCTGCGCCGGGCCCTGGAAGCCGTACGCCCGGATCTCCTGCTCGAACTGCGGCAGCCGTACACGGGCCCCGGCATGGCGCCGTACGGGAACATGCTGCGCTCCTTCGACTGCCCGGCGGACGCGACGGCCAACCGGGTCCAGACCCTCGACACCTCCCTGCTCGCCGTGGGCGGCGCCGTCCACGGCGACATGCTGATGTGGTCCCGCTCCGCCCCGGTCGAGGCGGTGGCCCGGCAGCTGATCGGGGCGCTGCACGCGGTCCCGCAGATCTCCGTACGGCTGGACACGGCGCCTCCCGAGCACCGCGCGGCCGTGCGGTTCTGGCTCGGGCGCTGGCGGCTCCACCGGGAGCTGCTGCTCGACGGGACGGTGGAGCCGGGGCGGCCGGACGAGCTGTACCCGGTGGTGGTCGCGGCCCGTGGCGAGGAGTGTCTGATCAGCGTGCACGGCGACCGGGTCGCGCTGCTCGACTTCGCCGCGTACCGCAGGATCCACCTCGTCAACGGCTCCGACCGGGACCGGCTGATGGTGGACGTGTCCGGCGGCGGCGGGCGGGTGACCGCCCTGGTCCACGGGCCCGACGGCCGTATGATGACTGATCCGCCCGCGCAGCTGCCGGAAGGGCCGAGCCCGCTGGCCGTGCCGCGCGGCGGTCTGGTTTCGCTCGTACTCACGGAAGGACCGCGATGAAGGTCGGCATCACCGACGTCGCAGCCCACGCACAGGTCAGCGAGGCCACCGTCAGCCGGGTCATCAACCGGCGGCAGGGGGTGTCGCGGAAGACCCGCGAGGCGGTCGAGCGGGCGATGGCCGAGCTCGGCTACGAGCGCCAGACGCAGGGCCAGCTGGTGGCGGTCGTCACCGAGTTCGTGTCGAACCCCTTCTTCGCGGACGTCGCCGAGCGCATCGAGTCGGCGCTCGCCCCGCACGGACTGAAGACGGTGCTCTGCCCCGTCTTCGCCGGCGGGGTGCAGGAGCTGGACTACCTCACCTCGCTCGTCGACAAGGGCGTCGCGGCCGTCGTCTTCCTGTCCTCCTCCAACACCGTGGAGGGCGCGGACACCGACGGGTACGAGCTGCTGCGCCAGCGCCGCGTCCCGTACGTCGGCGTCAACGGCGAGTTCGCCGACGGCGTGCCCGTCCCGGTCTTCTCCACCGACGACGCGCTCGCGGCCGAGCTGGCCGTCGACCATCTGCACCGGCTCGGACACCGGCGCATCGGGATGGCCTCGGGCCCCTCGGGGAACCGGCCCGCCGACCGGCGGGTCCGGGGCTTCGTCGAGGCGATGGCCCGGCGTGGCATCGACGACGCGGAGCGCTGGGTGGTCCGCCAGTCGTACAGCGTGGAGGGCGGCCAGGCGGCGGCCGGCGCCCTCGTCGGGCAGGGCGCCACCGCCATCGTCGCCGCCAGCGACTTCATGGCGCTGGGCGCCGTCCGGGGCATCCGCAGGCAGGGACTCTCCGTGCCGGACGACGTCTCGGTCGTCGGCTACGACGGCTCGTCCGTCACCGAGTTCACCGACCCGGCGCTCACCACGGTGCGTCAGCCCGCCGACCGGCTCGCCCTGGAGGTGGGCCGCAGCGTCCTGGCCCTGGTCGGCAACCGCGAGGTCCCCACGGGCGAACTCCTCTTCGATCCCGAGCTGGTCATCCGCGCGTCGACGGGCCCGGCCGTGCGCTAGGGGTGCCGGTCGTTGCGTAGGCTCGAACGGAGCGCTCCGCGCAGCCACGCACGACGCCGTCCCTACGCCGAGGAGGACCCTGTGAGCACCGCCGAAGAAGGACGGCAGCAGCTGGACGAGGCCAGTGTCCTCAACGCGAAGCGGACGCTGCTCCAGTTGCTCGCCCGGGCGGGCGTGTGGCCCGGCGACGCGGAGGAGCTGATCGGTTTCGTCGAGGCGGGCGCGCTGGCCCTCGCGTACGAGGAGGTCGACGCGGCCGCGCCGGCCGCGCCCGAGGGGAAGGGCGAGCCCTACGCCTCCGGCTGGCTCGACGGGGCGCGGGCGGCCACCGAGGTGCTGGGCGCGGTCTCCGAGCGGGCGCTGCGGCGTGCCGTCGCCGCGGATCCCTCGGCCGCCTCGCCGGACGACCGTCCGCCGGTCGGGCGGACGGAGCTGGAGCGGACCCATGTGGCGGTCACCCCGCTCTACCTCTCCTTCACCGAGGTCTCCGATCTCGACCCGGAGGTCACCGAGCAGGTGCTCCGGGCCCTCCTCGGCACGATGAGCTCCCGTCAGCGCGCGGGATACGCGGGGCGGCTCACCGCGTTCACGTCGGCGCACCGGGCGCGCCTGGAGCGGCTGTACGCGGAGTACGGGCCGGGGAGCGCGATCGCGATCCACGGCCGGTACTCCCTGATCCACTCCCCGACGAGCGTCGCCGTCCTCGAACGGCTCGCCACGGCTCCGGAGGACCTGCACGAGGAGTGGGACGCCGCGGAGCTGCCGCCGGCGTGGCTGGACGGGCTGACGACGGCGTGGGAGGCCTCGGGCTGACGGGGGCGTCCGGCTGACGGCGTCTGGCGAGGCGTCGGGCTGACGGGGGCGTCCGGCTGACGGCGGCCGGCGAGGCGTCGGGCTGACGGCGGTTCGTCACGGTGGGGTGACGGGCCCTGGCGCTTCGGGGCGGATGGGAATAGGTTAGGCTCACCTAACAAGCGCCCCGCAATGGCCGCTGCCCCGACATCCCCATGTCCGGAGGGCGACGGCCGGGGCGTCAGCACACCTCTGCCCGGAGACAAGGATCCGCCATGCCTGCTGTGTTCACCCCTCTTCGCCGCCGCGTTCTCGTGGCGGGTGCCGCCGCGGTCTCGCTCGGCCTCATGGTGACCGGGTGCGGCTCGGACGACAAAAAGGACGACACGAAGGGCTCCGCGGCCAAGGCTTCGGCGGGGGCGTTCCCCGTCACCATCAAGAGCGCGCTCGGCGAGGCCGTCATCAAGGAGAAGCCGAAGCGGGTCGTCACCCTCGGCCAGGGCTCCGCCGAGACCGCCATCGCCCTCGGCAACGTGCCCGTCGGCATCGAGAGCTACCCCTGGGGCAGCGACAAGACCGGCTACCTCCCCTGGATCCACGACGCCGTGACCAAGTCCGGCGCCAAGCTGCCCAAGCAGTTCGACGGCGGCGAGGAGCTCGACATCGAGGCCATCACCGAGCTGGAGCCGGACGTCATCCTCGCCCCCTGGTCGGGCATCACGCAGAAGCAGTACGACCTCCTCAAGGAGATCGCGCCGACCGTCGCCTACCCCGAGCAGGCGTGGAGCACCGACTGGGACCAGCAGATCGAGATCGTCGCGAAGGCGCTCGGCCAGCCGGAGAAGGCCAAGGACCTCACCGCCAAGATCGACAAGCAGCTCGCCGACGCCGCCGCCACGCGCCCGAACTACAAGAACGTCACGTTCTCGTACATCTACAACACCGGCCCCGGCACCCTCGGCGTCTTCAAGCCCGCGGAGCAGCGCGTCGCGATGGTCTCCAAGCTGGGCCTGAAGGTCGACCCGGTCGTGAACGGCTTCAAGGAGACCGAGGGCACCGACTCCGCCCTCATCGGCCTGGAGAACGCCAACAAGCTCTCCAAGAGCGACATCGCCTTCACCTTCTACATGGACGACAAGTCCCGCAAGGAGATCGAGGCGCAGCCGCTGTACGCGGCCATCCCCGCGGTCAAGAAGGGCGCGCTCGTCTACAGCAACGACCAGCCGTTCGTCACGGCCTCGTCGATGATCAACCCGCTGACGGTGCCGTACAGCATCGAGCGGTACCTCCCCATGATCGACAAGGCCGTCGCCAAGGCCGGGAAGTAGCAGCGGGTCCCCAGCGTGACCACTCTCTCCCGGATCGGCCAGGGCCCCGCCGTCGTACGGCGGGGCCCTGCCCGGCATATCGCAGCCGCCGCCCTGTGCCTGATCCTGCTCGCCCTCGCGGTCCTCGCCAGCGTCATGTTCGGCAGCAAGCCGACGTCCGCCGCCGACGTGTTCCGGGTCATCGGCGGTGACGGCGACGGCTACCTCCGCACCGTCGTCGAGAGCCGCTACCCGCGCACCGCCCTCGGCGTGCTCGCGGGCCTCTGCCTCGGGGTCGCCGGCACGCTGATGCAGGGCATCACCCGCAATCCGCTCGCCGAGCCGGGACTTCTCGGCATCAACGCGGGCGCGTCCGCCGCGATCGTCGCCGCGACCGCGTTCCTCGGCGCCTCCGGGCAGCGCGAGAACATCTGGTGGGCCCTCGTCGGCGCCCTCGCGACCGGTGTGGTCGTCCACCTCATCGGCACGGCCGGCGGCGGCAGCGGACCCGTCCGCCTGGTGCTCGCCGGCGCGGTGCTGTCCGCCGTCCTCGCCGCGTTCATCCAGGCCGTCGCCCTGTCCAGGCCGCAGGTCTTCGACACCTACCGCTACTGGGTGGTGGGCGCGCTCGGCGGCCGCGGCTTCGACGCGTTCTGGGCGGTGCTGCCCTTCGCCGCCGTCGGCTTCGTCCTCGCCGCGCTGCTCGCGCCGGGGCTCAACGCCATGGCGCTGGGCGACGACAAGGCCGCCTCCCTCGGCATCAGCCCCGCGCGCGTGAAGGGCGCCGGCCTCCTCGCCGCGACGCTGCTCAGCGCCGCCGCGACGGCCGCCGTCGGCCCCATCGCCTTCGTCGGCCTCGCCGTCCCGCATCTCGTCCGGGCACTGGTGGGAGCCGACTTCCGGCTGCAGATCCTCTTCACCTCGCTCGCGGGGCCCACGCTGCTGCTGTTCGCCGACGTCATCGGCCGCGTGCTGCTCCGCCCGCAGGAGCTCATGGTCGGTGTCGTCACCGCCTTCGTCGGCGCGCCCGCGCTGCTCTTCGCCGTCCGCCGCATGAGGGGAGCGTCATGAAGACCGCCGAGCGGATCGACACCCCGGCCGTGACGCCGTCGCGGCCTCTCCGGCCGGCGGGCCGGAGCCTCGTGCGGATCGGCCCGTGGGTCGCGGTCCCCGTGCGCCGACCCACCGTGATCGCCGCCGTGGTGACGCTGGTGCTGCTCCTCGCCGCGGCCGTGGCGACCCTCTCCCTGGGCCGGCTCGGCATCGACCCGGCCGACCTCCCGTCGGCGCTCATGGGCGAGGCCACCGGCAAGAACGCCTTCGTGCTGAACCGGCTGCGCGGCCCCCGGCTCGTCGTCGCCATCGCCACCGGCGCCGCCTTCGGCCTGTCCGGGGCCCTGTTCCAGTCCGTCACCCGCAACCCGCTGGGCAGTCCCGACGTGATCGGGCTCGGCGCGGGTTCCGGAGCGGGTGCGGCGGCGGCCGCGCTGTTCTTCCCGGACGTCGTGCCGGTGCCCGTGGGGGCGCTGCTCGGCGCGGTGATCGCCATGGCGGTCGTCTACTTCTCCACGGGGACCGGCTTCCGCAACCCGGGGCGCCTGGTCGTGGCCGGCATCGGCGTGGCCGCGATGTCGACGGCCCTCACGCAGTACGTGGTGTACGCCGTCGAGCGGGACAAGGCCAGCGCGCTGACCGCGTACATCAACGGCAGCCTCTCCGCCCGCTCCTGGGAGGACGCGACCACGATCTGGGTGGTGCTGCTCGTCTGCCTGCCGCTCGCGGCGCTCCTCGCGCGGCCGCTGAGCATCGGCGAGATGGGCGACGACCTGGCGACCGGTCTCGGCGCCCGCCCGGCCCGCACGGCGACCGCGGCGGTCACGCTGTCGATCGTGCTGTCCGCCGGCGCGGTCAGCGTCGCCGGGCCGATCGCCTTCGTCTCCCTGACGGCCCCGCAGATCGCCAAGCGGGTCACCCGCAGCGGCGGCCCGCACCTGGTCATGTCGAGCCTGCTCGGTGCGCTGCTCCTGGTCCTCGCCGACCTGACCGCCCAGCAGCTGCCCCTCTTCGACAACCTGCCGGTCGGCCTGTACACGATGGCCGTCGGAGGCGCGTATCTCGGCTACCTGCTGCTGCGGGAGTGGAAGCGTCCGGCCGCCTGATCCCCGGATGTCGTCGGTGAAGGGGGACCGCGGTGCGGTCCCCCTTCACCGTTCGAGCGGTTCCCCTTCACCGTTCAGCAGTCCCCCTTCACCGTTCGAGCGGTTCCCCCGCGCGAAGGTTCCAGCGACCCGCGCGGCCGGTGAGGTGCACGGCGGCCAGGGGTCGGACGTCCAGGCGCCAGGCCATGGCGTCCGGTGCCGCGAGGGCGTGCACCGTCGCGGCGCGCACCACGTCCGGTTCGACGACCGCGGTGACGCGGCCCACGCCGTCCCCGAGCCCGTCGATCCAGGCGCCGACGCGGACGCGCAGCTCCCGCAGGGACTCCCCGCCGTGCGGGGCCGCCGCCGGGTCGGACAGCCAGGCGGCGACCGCCGCCTCCTCGGCGGCGACGACGGCCTCCAGGGTCCGTCCGCGCCAACGGCCCATCGCACAGCCCGCGAGGGCGTCCACGGGCTCCGCCGCGAGGCCGAGGGCCCGGGCCGTGCGGCGGCAGCGCGGGGACGGCGAGCTGTACGCGTGGGGGACCGGGCCGAGGGAGCCCGCGACGGCCTCGGCGCGGGCGACGCCCGCCGGGTCGAGGGGCCCGTCGTCGTCGAACCGGACCTCACGCAGGGCCTCGCTCGTCGCGGGCGAGATCAGCGTCAACCGGACTGTCATCGAGTTCCTTTGCGGCGGTCGGGGCATGGCCGAGGGGGCGGACGGAGGTGATGCGTGCCTCACGCCCTTGGCGGCGGTCGCCGGGCGCGGTACGGTCAGGCGACATTTGAACAGCGTGACGACGGCGAGACGGAAACCGGTGAGAATCCGGCACGGTCGCGCCACTGTATGCCGAGGCGTCCCCGAGGGTGACGTCACGGTGAGTCAGACCCGTGGACCGTCGTCCTGCACCACCGTCTGGGACGCGAGTTCCCACAGGAGGTTCCATCATGGCCGAGGCCGTCGTGTCCGCCGCCGTATCCACCCCTTCCGTCGCCGCACCGGCTCCGCTGCCCGTGCGCGCGGTACTGCCCTGGGCCTTCTTCGTCGGGCTCCTCGCGCTGATCGCGCTGTACTTCGTGGGTGCCGAGCAGGGCGCCACCTCGCTGATCGCGGGCACCGACGTGCACGAGTGGGTGCACGACGGCCGCCACCTGCTCGGCTTCCCCTGCCACTGAGAGGCGATCCGCACCATGCACGCCTCAACTGTCAGATCCCTGCTGGTCCGCGGCATGCTCGCGGGCCTGATCGCCGGACTGTTCGCCTTCGCCGTGGCCTACGCGGTGGGTGAGCCCCCCGTGAACGGCGCGATCGCCGTGGAGGAGGCCAAGGCCGCGCACGAGGCTCCGGCCGCTCCCGCCGCCCACACCCACGGCGGGCACGACGGCGGCGCGGCCGCGGCCGAGCCCGCCGAGGAAGAGGGGGCGATCAGCCGCTCCGAGCAGTCGACCTTCGGCCTCGCCACCGGCGTCCTCGTCTACGGCGTGGCCCTCGGCGGCATCGCCTCGCTGGCGTTCTCGTTCGCGCTGGGCCGGATCGGCCGGTTCAGCCCCCGGGCGACGGCGGCGCTCACCGCCGCCGCGGCGTTCACCACCGTCTATCTGGTGCCGTTCCTCAAGTACCCGGCGACCCCGCCGGCCGTCGGCAACCCGGACACCATCGGGAAGCGCACCACCCTGTTCTTCCTGATGATCCTGCTGAGCGTGCTGCTCGGGCTGGCCGCCCTGATCGCGGGCCGCAAGCTCGCGCCGCGCCTGGGGAACTGGAACGCGACGCTGGCCGCCGCCGCCGGTTTCGTCGTCGTGACGGCGATCGCCTTCGCCGTCCTGCCGGGCAACGAGGACGCCGTCGCGGCGGGCTTCCCGGCCGGACTCCTCTGGGAGTTCAGGCTCGCCTCCCTGGCGATCCAGGCGGTGCTGTGGGCGGTCTTCGGCGTCGTCTTCGGCGTCCTCGCCCAGAAGGCCCTCGCTCCCCGGACGGCCACCGCCGACACGGCCGACCGACTCGGAGCCCCCGCCACCGGCTGACCGGCACCCCCGACCGACGACGCCGCCCCGCCCACCGAGAGGTGGGCGGGGCGGCGTCGTCCTAGGGGGTGTTTCGAAAGTCCTGTGCGGTGCCCGCGGTGTCCGGTGCGTGCCCTCGGCGTGCCGGACGAAGGCCCTCGTAGCGGAGCTACTTGG
>NZ_JBEOST010000043.1:0-20586 GCF_040303145.1 Streptomyces sp. NPDC096079 | reverse complement strand
GCACGCCCCCTCGCCGCACCGGCCAAAGACCCAAGTAGCTCCGCTACGAGGGCCTTCGTCCGGCACGCCGAGGGCACGCACCGGACACCGCGGGCGCCGCACAGGACTTTCGAAACACCCCCTAGATGCCCTGCCAGGACGGCTTGTTCGCGAAGGTGTGGCGGAAGTAGTCCGCGAGCTTCAGCTTGGAGGCGGCGGCCTCGTCCACGACGACCGTGGCGTGCGGGTGCAGCTGGAGCGCGGAGGCCGGCACGAGTGCCGCCACCGGGCCCTCGACGGTCTGTGCCACGGCCTCGGCCTTGCCCTCGCCGGTGGCGAGGAGCACCAGGTGACGGGCCTCCAGGATGGTGCCGATGCCCTGGGTGATGACGTGGTGCGGCACCTGCTCGATGTCGTCGTCGAAGAAGCGGGCGTTGTCCACGCGGGTCTGCTCGGTGAGCGTCTTGATCCGGGTGCGGGAGGCGAGCGAGGAGCAGGGCTCGTTGAAGCCGATGTGCCCGTCGGTGCCGATGCCGAGGATCTGCAGGTCCACGCCGCCGGCCTCGGCCAGCGCCGTGTCGTAGGCCTCGCAGGCCGCCAGCACGTCCTCGGCGGAGCCGTCGGGGCCCATGAAGGCCTCGGGGGAGAGCCCGAGCGGCTCGACGACCTGGCGGATCACGGTCGACCGGTAGGACTCCGGGTGGCCGGCGGGCAGCCCGACGTACTCGTCCAGCTGGGCGATCCGCGCGCGGGAGGCGTCCACCGCACCCGCGGAGACCCGGGCGACCAGGGCGTCGTAGATCGGGATCGGGGTCGAGCCCGTGGCCACGCCGAGCAGCGCGTCGGGCTTGCGGCGCAGGAGGTCGGCGATGCCGTCCGCGATCAGCTCGCCGCCGGCCTCGGCGTCCTTGACGATGACAACTTCCACGCTGTGCCTGCCGATCTGGTGAGGGGCTGGAGAAAGGACCATGTGGTATAGACCAATCAAAGTCCAAATCTAGCAGAGGAGAGGCCTTCTCCTCATGCCGTTCCGCCCCGCGGACGGCGCCTCCTCCATCCTCGGCCGCCCCTGTCCCCCGAGCCACTCGAAGCCCGCCCGCCCGGGGATCGCCGCACCCCTCGTCAGGCCAGCGAGCCTCCCGTCGCGTCGATCCAGTCGCCCGTCACCCAGCGCGCCTCGTCCGAGGCCAGGAAGGCCACCACGTCCGCTATGTCGGCCGGCGTCCCGACCGCGCCCAGCGCCGACATCGCCGCCGCCCCGGCCCAGGCCTCCTCGTTCCCCCGCAGCCACCCGGCGTTGATGTCCGTGTCCACGATCCCCGGCGCCACCGCGTTGACCGTGATCCCGCGCGGACCGAGCACCTTCGACAGATAGCGCGTGAAGACATCGAGCGCGCCCTTCGACATCGCGTAGGCGATGAGGTCCGGCATGGCCGCCGCCCTGCTCAGCCCGCTCGACACGTTGACGATCCGGCCGCCGTCCCGCAGTCGCTCCGCGCCCAGCCGCGCCAGGAAGAAGGGGGCCTTGGAGTTGACCGCGAAGATCCGGTCGTACTCCTCTTCGCCGATCGTCGCGAAGGGCTGCGACGCCCCGATCCCGGCGTTGTTCACGAGGATGTCCAGGCCGTCCGCGTGGGCGTCGAAGGCCCGCCACAGCGCCTCCGCGTCGCCCGGCACCCCCAGCTCCTGACCCACCGCGAAGGCGGCGCCGCCGGCCGCCTCGATCGCGGCGACGGTCTCCTTCGCCGCCTCCTCGTTCGTCCCGTAGTGCACGCCGACACGGGCGCCCTCGCGGCCGAGCCGCTCGGCGATCCCCCGCCCGATGCCCCGGCTGCCGCCCGTGACCAGTGCCGTCTTCCCGGCCAGCCTTCCGTCGAGCACGCCCATGGCGACGCCCCCCTGTTTCTGTAGTGGTCGTTACGTAAAGACCGTACCCCACGATCCGTAGCGAGCGCTATAGAATTCACCCATGGTGACGAGACAGCGCGGCCGCCCCCGCTCCTTCGACCGGCTCACGGCCCTGGAGCAGGCGACGATGGCCTTCTGGGAGCACGGCTACGAGACGACCTCCGTCTCCGACCTCACCCGCGTCATGGGCATCAGCGCGCCCAGCCTCTACGCCGCCTTCGGCGACAAGAGGACGCTGTTCGAGGAGGTCGTCGAGGCGTACACGCACAGCTACGGGGCCTACGGCGGCCGCGCCTTCGCCGAGGAGCCGACCGCCCGCGCCGCCATGGACCGCCTGCTGCGCGAGGCCGCCGTGCTCTTCACCGAGCCCGGACACCCGCACGGCTGCCTGATGATCTCCGCCGCGGTGAACTGCTCGACCCCCGAGGTGGAGCAGGCCCTGCGGGACCGGCGGAACGCCAATCTGACCGCGTTCGAGAACCGCATCCGCGAGGGCGTGGAGGCCGGCGACCTCCCGCCGGACGCCGACCCGCGCACCCTGGCCCGGCTGAGCGGCGCCGTCCTCCAGGGCATGTCCCTGCAGGCCCGCGACGGGGCGACGGCCGAGGAGCTGACGGCGGTGGCGGAGGCGGCGATGCGGGCCTGGCCGGAGGCCTGAGGGGCGTCCGGGGGGCGGGTGGTCAGCCGGCCTGAGGGGCGTCCGGGGGCGGGTGGTCAGCCGGCCTGAGGGGCGTCCGGGGGCGGGTGGTCAGCCGGCCGGGGAGGGGCGCGAAGGGCCCGGAAGAACCCGCGGGCCGCGGCGCCTGGCGGGACCCTCAGCCCGCCCGGCACCGCAGCCCGGAGTCGCCCGGCCGGGGGTGTGCGGTCCCGCGGCCGTGTGGGAGGTCTCGGCGCAGTCAGGGCAGAGAGCGCCGGGTACCTCGTCCATCCTCCTGTGCGGGGAGGATGGAGGCTCTGTTGCGTTCATTGTGGACTAGACCATTCTTGTCTGTCCATCCACAGGAACGCGGTCTTTCCCGGCCCATCCTCCAACACGGAGCTCCGGAGATCCAGGTTCACCGCCCCTGTAATTCCGCGGGTACGCTCGCATCGTGCCCTCCATGAACGACCTCGTCCGCCAGCACACCGCCCTGAGCGACTCCGACCTCGAGTGGCTCCATCTGCTGGTGTCGGAGTGGCAGCTGCTCTCCGACCTCTCCTTCGCCGACCTCGTGCTCTGGGTCCCGACCCTCGACGGCACGCGGTACGTCTCCGTCGCCCAGATGCGGCCCAACACCGGCCCCACCTCGTACCAGGACGACATGGTCGGCCATCTGGTGCCGCGCGGCCGCCGGCCGCTGCTCGACGCCGCCCTCGACGAGGGCCGGATCGTCCGCGAGGGCGACCCGGAGTGGCGCGAGGAGGTCCCGGTGCGGGTCGAGTCCATCCCCGTCCGCCGCGAGGGCCGGGTGCTCGGCGTCATCGCCCGCAACACCAATCTGCTGACCGTCCGCACCCCCTCCCGTCTGGAGCTCACCTACCTCCAGTCGGCCTCCGACCTCGCCCAGATGATCGCCGCCGGAACGTTCCCCTTCCCGGGCGAGCAGGTCGACATGGACTCCTCGCCGCGCGCCGGCGACGGCCTCGTCCGCCTCGACGCCGAGGGCGTCGTCCAGTACGCCTCGCCGAACGCGCTCTCCGCGTACCACCGCCTCGGCCTCGCCGCCGACCTGGTCGGCCAGGACCTCGGCCAGATCACCGCCGAACTCGCCCCCTCCCGGGGCCCGGTGGACGAGGCCCTGGTCAAACTGGCCTCCGGTTACGCGCCCCGTGAGTTCGAGGTCGAGGGCAACGGCGGGGTGATCCAGCTGCGCGCGATCCCGCTCAAGCCCAAGGGCACACGGATCGGTTCGCTCGTCCTCCTCCGGGACGTCACCGAACTGCGCCGCCGCGAGCGCGAGTTGATCACCAAGGACGCCACCATCCGGGAGATCCACCACCGGGTGAAGAACAACCTCCAGACGGTGGCCGCCCTGCTCCGCCTCCAGGCCCGCAGGATGGACTCCGACCGCGGTCGCGAGGCCCTCAACGAGGCCGTGCGGCGCGTCGGTTCGATCGCCATCGTCCACGAGACGCTGTCCCAGAACCTGGACGAGCGGGTGGAGTTCGACGAGATCGCCGACCGGGTCATCGCGATGGTCGCCGAGATCTCCCCGGGCAAGGTGACCTGCCGGCGCAACGGCCGCTTCGGCATCCTCGACGCGGAGGTCGCCACCCCGCTCTCCATGGTCCTCACCGAGGTCCTGCAGAACGCGCTCGAACACGCCTTCACGCAGGGGGAGCAGGGCACGGTCGAGGTCAGCGCCGTCCGCGGCGAGACCCGGGCCGACGCCCGGCTCCTCATCACGGTCCAGGACGACGGCCGCGGTCTGCCCGAGGGCTTCGACCCGCAGCGGGCCGGCAACCTCGGCCTGCAGATCGTACGGACCCTGGTGGAAGGGGAGTTGGGGGGTTCCTTCGACATGCTGCCGGGCGCCGAGCGTGGCACGAAGGTGGTCCTCGACATCCCCGTACGGCCGCAGAAGTGACGGGCTGAGGCAGCACAGCAGCGAGCCCCGGACCGAAGTGCTTCGGTCCGGGGCTCGAATGCTGTGGGTTACTGCTGCGCGCTGCGGCTCGGGGGCGGTGAATGCGTACGCGGTGTACGCGCCGCGTGCCTCAGGCTGTGCAGGTGGCTCAGGCGCTGGCGTTACGCGCCCGGTTGCGAGCGGCACGGCGCTTCATCGCGCGGCGCTCGTCCTCGCTGAGGCCACCCCAGACGCCGGAGTCCTGGCCGGACTCGAGCGCCCACTGCAGGCACTGCTCCATGACGGGGCAGCGGCGGCAGACGGCCTTGGCTTCCTCGATCTGCAGCAGCGCAGGACCGGTGTTGCCGATGGGGAAGAACAGCTCGGGGTCTTCCTCACGACAAACGGCGTTGTGACGCCAGTCCATGGCTGCTACCTCTCTCAGTGTTTCGTGCGAGTTGCTTGTGAATGTGAACGCTTTCACGAATCCCTCCGCAAGGGAAGGGCCGACTGCCAGTTGAACTGGTGTGGTCCTGTTGCTTGGGGTGGGGTTCTGGCTCTCAGTGGAGGCCGGTGTTGCGGGCCGTCCCGATCGCCAAGAAGAGACTCCCAAACCCCAGGGGCGGATACAACCCCTTCCGGAAAGTTTTTTTTGATTCCTCGGTGTCGGCTAGGTCACAGCCGTACTTCTTAAGGGTGGATGCGCGCCTAAACGTTCGAGTGAAAGGACTTTGGGCCCTTCCACTCACACAATCACACGCAGTGCACGGCGTACGCCTGTGAACGTCACGCTCGTACGCAGTCCGAGGTGGTCTCCGTCCATCTGCAGAGGGAGGGGAACCTTCGAATGCAAGGTGAAGTCGGTCAGGTCATGCAGAGACACGGCATGCTTGCCCCGCGGACCCCGTTCCGGGGTCGAGGTGAGCAGCTGGGTGCCGTAGAGGGCCACCGCCGGAGTGGAGAGCCGGCGCAGTCCGAGCACGTCGAGCGCGGTCTCGAAGGACGCCTCCGGGGACGCGTACACCGGGCGATTGCCCAGGTAGGTCCAGGGGGAGGTGTTGCAGATTATGGAGAGGACCAGGTCCTCGACCGGCTCCGCGCCGGGGCGCTCCAGGGTGATCGTGCCGTGCCGCCGGTTC
Source organism: Streptomyces sp. NPDC096079 (assembly GCF_040303145.1). Lineage (NCBI taxonomy): Bacteria > Bacillati > Actinomycetota > Actinomycetes > Kitasatosporales > Streptomycetaceae > Streptomyces > Streptomyces sp. NPDC096079. Next base: position 15,014 of record NZ_JBEOST010000043.1, on the reverse strand, counting down.
GGCTCCTCCAGGAACTGGCGCACCACCTGGCGCAGGTAGAGGGCGTGCGTCGATCTCTTGCCGCGCTCGCGCTGCTGTTCGACCCGGCCGATGACGCTCGCGTCGAAGCCGAGACCGGCGCAGAAGGTGAACCAGCGCTCGGGCACGGATTCGTCCTCGGTGCCCGGCGTCCCGGACGCCAGCCCGAGGCTCACCGTCCGTGTCCGCCGCTCACGCAGCGCGTCGAGCAGCGCGCCGGTCGCCTCCACGGCGTCGTTCGGCAGTCCGAGGGCGCGGGCGAACACGTTCGTCGAGCCGCCGGGGACCACCGCGAGGCCGGGCAGCCGGTCCGGATCGGGCCCGTCGTGCAGGAGCCCGTTGACGACCTCGTTCACCGTGCCGTCCCCGCCGAGGGCCACGACCAGGTCGATGTTCCCGGCGTCCGCGGCCTGTCGTCCCAGGTCACGGGCGTGTCCGCGGTACTCGGTGGTGACCGCCTCCAGCTTCATCTCGCTGGCCAGGGCGTGGATGAGTACGTCACGGGTGCGGGCACTGGTGGTGGTGGCTGCCGGGTTGACCACGAGAAGTGCGCGCATGGTCGCCAGCGTACCTACCCGACGGTACCGGGCCCAGCCCAGCCCGATCCCCGGACACCTCCGGCGCCCCCGTTACCCTGCCTTGCATGAGCAGTACGGAGCAGACCCCCCGCCCCGCCCGCCTGGCCGCAGCCGCGGGCGTGGCTCTCGTCGAGGCCATCGGGCTCCTCGCCGGAGGCGTGTACATGCTGGTGCGGGCCCTCGCCGACGGCGGCGACCTCACCAGCGGGGCGACGGGCGGTGTGACCGTGATCGCACTCGGACTGATCCCGCTCGCCGCCGCCCGCGGCCTGTGGACGAGGCGCTCCTGGAGCCGCGGCCCGGCCGTGATCACCCAGATCCTCGCCCTGCCGGTCGCCTGGCAGATGCTGCAGACCGAGGGCGTGATCCCCTTCGGGATCGTCCTCGCCGCGCTCGCCGTGACCGGGCTCGTCCTCCTGGTGAACCCGGCCACGACCGAGGCGCTCGGCATCCGGCGCCCCGGTCAGTAGGCCCGGGGCCTACTCCTCGACCAGCAGCTTCTCCCGCAGCTGCGCCAGGGTCCTGGCCAGCAGCCGGGAGACGTGCATCTGCGAGATGCCCACCTCCTGGGCGATCTGCGACTGGGTCATGTTCCCGAAGAAGCGAAGGAGCAGGATCCGCTTCTCCCGGGGCGGCAGGTCCTCCAGGAGCGGCTTCAGCGACTCCCGGTACTCGACCCCCTCCAGGGCCTCGTCCTCCGCGCCCAGCGTGTCCGCGACCGCGGGCGACTCGTCGTCCGTGTCGGGGACGTCCAGGGACAGCGTCGAGTAGGCGTTCGCCGACTCCAGACCCTCCAGGACCTCCTCCTCGGAGATCCCGAGCCGCTCCGCCAGCTCGTGCACCGTCGGTGACCGGCCGTGCTGCTGCGAGAGCTCGGCCGTCGCCGTGGTCAGCGAGAGCCGCAGCTCCTGGAGGCGGCGCGGCACCCGGACCGCCCACCCCTTGTCCCGGAAGTGGCGCTTGATCTCGCCGACGACCGTCGGCGTCGCGTACGTGGAGAACTCCACCCCGCGCTCCGGGTCGAACCGGTCGACCGACTTGATCAGGCCGATCGTCGCCACCTGCGTCAGGTCGTCCAGCGGCTCGCCGCGGTTGCGGAAGCGCCGGGCCAGGTGCTCCACGAGCGGCAGGTGCATGCGCACGAGACGGTTGCGCAGCTCCGCCTTCTCCGGAGATCCCTCGGGCAGCTCGCGCAGCCGTACGAAGAGGGCGCGGGCGCCGCTCCGGTCGTGCGGGTCCGGGACGGCGTGGGCGTCCGGGCCCTCGTCGTCCTCCTCGTCGTCGGACTTCTCCACCGCCCCGGCCGCCTCGGCCTCGTCGGGCGTCCGCGCCTCGGAGGCCTCGGAGGAGCCCTCGGAACTCGCGGGGGCCTCGGAGACTCCTGGTGTCTCGGGAACCTCGTGGTGCTGCTCGTGCTCGCTCATGTGGTCCGCCTGCTCCGTAGCGACCCTGTTCGGCCGCGCCTGCTGCTCAGGGATGCCGGCCGTCGCGTCCCCGCTCCTCACGCCGGGCCTGGCCCCGCGCCGCGCTGTTTGTACAGGCTGATCGAGACCGTACGGTCCTCGGCCACCGACGACTCCACCTTCCCGGCCAGCGCCGACAGCACGGTCCACGCGAAGGTGTCGCGCTCGGGCGCCCTGCCGTCCGTCGTCGGGGCGGAGACGGTCACGTCGAGGGAGTCGTCGACCAGCCGGAAGACACAGCTGAGGACGGACCCCGGCACGGCCTGCTGGAGCAGGATGGCGCAGGCCTCGTCGACCGCGATCCGCAAGTCCTCGATCTCGTCGAGGGTGAAGTCCAAGCGCGCCGCGAGGCCGGCCGTGGCCGTACGCAGCACGGACAGATAGGCACCCGCAGCGGGCAGCCGGACTTCCACGAAGTCCTGGGTCCCGGGCTCGCCTGCGATCTGGGACACCCTCACCTCCAAGGTGGCACAAGCTCATTCGGGGTCCGGGGGGAGAGGCCCCCGGACCGGGCGGCACGCAGGGAGCCTGCGCGGTCCGCCGTGACGCTATCGCGATCCATCCTGCCGTGTCGCCGTGAGCCCCGGGGACCCGTGGATCCCCTGCCCCCGCCCGGCAGCCGCGGAGAACCCGCGGAGGGGTGACGTACCCAGCCGTCAGACGATCGAACCGTCGACGAAGCACCAGCGCCAGGCCTCGCCCGGCTCGAAGGTCCGCATCACCGGATGCCCGGTCGAGGAGAAGTGCCCCGTCGCGTGCCGTCCCGCCGAGGAGTCGCAGCAGCCCACGTGCCCACAGGTCAGACAGAGCCGCAACTGGACCGGATGCGTGCCGTCCGCACGGCACTCGGGACAGGTGTCGGCCAGCGGCACCGGTTCGGGGCGCGGCATTTCGGCTACGTGCGGGCACTCACTCATGATGGCCAGGTTACGTTGCGGCACGGGACGGGGTCGGGATCATGGACGCACTGCAGCTGGTGGGGCTGGTGGCGGCGAGCGCCGCCGTGGCCGGGTTCGCCCGGAGGACCCCGGTGCCGGCGCCGCTGCTCCTGGTCGCCGTGGGCCTCGCCGCCTCGTACGTGCCCGGGGTCCCCGACTACACCCTCGACCCGCACATCGTGCTGCCCCTGATCCTGCCGCCGCTCCTCTACACGGCCGCCGTCGACTCCTCGTACCTCGACCTGCGGGCCAACATCAGGCCCGTGGCGCTGCTGTCCGTCGGGTACGTCCTCTTCGCCACCGTGGCCGTGGGCTGGCTCGCGTACGTCCTCGTGCCCGACCTGCCGCTCACCGCCGCCCTCGTGCTCGGCGCCGTGATCGCCCCGCCGGACGCGGTCGCCGCCACCGCCATCGCCCGCAGGCTCGGCCTGCCGAACCGGATCACCACGATCCTCCAGGGCGAGTCCCTCGTGAACGACGCCACCGCGATCACCGCGTACAAGGTCGCCCTCGCGGCCGCCGTCGGCGAGGGCATCAGCTGGGCCGGCGGCCTCTGGGAGTTCGTCCTGGCCGCGGTCGGCGGCATCGGCGTCGGTCTGGTCCTGATGGTCCCCATCCACTGGCTGCGCACCCATCTGACCGAGGCGCTGCTCCAGAACACCCTCTCCCTGCTGATCCCGTTCATCGCGTACGCCGCCGCCGAGGAGGTCGGCGCCTCCGGAGTGCTCGCCGTCGTCGTGGTCGGCCTCTTCCTCGGCCACAAGGCCTGGAAGGTCGACTTCGCGACCCGCCTCCAGGAGGAGGCCGTCTGGAAGATGGTCGCCTTCGTCCTGGAGTCCGCCGTCTTCGCGCTGATCGGCCTCCAGCTGCCGTACGTCGTCAGGGGACTCGGCCGGTACGGCATGGGCGAGGCGGCCTGGTACGCGGCCGGGGTCTTCGTCGCCGTGGTCGTCGTCCGCTTCGTCTGGGTCTACCCGGCGACCTTCCTGCCCCGCTGGATGTCCCCGCGCATCCGGGAGCGCGAGCCCGAGGTGGACTGGCGGGCGCCGCTCGTCGTCGGCTGGGCCGGCATGCGCGGCGTCGTCTCCCTGGCCATCGCCTTCTCCATCCCCGTCGTCACCGACGGCGTCGACTTCCCGGCCCGGAACCTCGTCCTGTTCCTCACCTTCACCACCGTGATCGGCACCCTCGTGGTGCAGGGCCTCACCCTGCCGCCCCTCATCCGGCTCCTGAAGCTCCCCGGACGCGACCGGTACGCCGAGACCCTCGCCGAGGCCCAGGCCCAGAGCGAGGCCTCGACGGCCGCGGAGGAACGCCTCGACGCGCTCCTCGCCGACGAGCGCAACGCCCTGCCGAAGCCCCTCGCCGACCGGCTGCGCACGGTCATGGAGCGGCGCCGCAACTCCGTGTGGGAACGGCTCGGCGCCGTCAACGAGATCACCGGCGAGACCGCCGACGACACCTACCGGCGGCTTTCCCGCGAGATGATCGACGCCGAGCGCGAGGTCTTCGTACGGCTGCGCGACGCCCGTCGGATCGACGACGAGATGATGCGCACCCTGCTCCGCCGCCTCGACCTGGAGGAGGCGGCCGCGTTCCGCGAGGCCGACTAGGGGGTGTTTCGAAAGTCCCGCACAGCACCCGCGGCGCCCGGCACGCCCCCTAGTGCCGTGGCACTAGACGCCGTCCGGCGCGCCCGTGATCACCGCCGCGAGACGGGTGCCGGACGGGAAGGCGCCCTCCTCCGCGAGGGTCGTCAGGCCGTACAGCATTTTGGCCACATAAAGCCGCTCGATGGCGAGTTCGTGCCGCGCCTCGAAGTCCTGCGCGAACGCCTCCAGAGCGGGCGACACGCGCGCGTAGCCCCCGCCGTGGAACCGCTCGTCCAGGCTCCAGTCACCGCGCGGGCCGCCGAACGCCGTCTCCTGGAGGGCGCGGACCTCCCCGCCGAGGAAGCCGCCCTTGAGCACCGGGACGCCCAGCGCGTTCTGCCCGGGCGCGAGACCGGCCGCTAGCCCCGCCAGGGTGCCGCCGGTGCCGCAGGCGACCGCGACCGTGTCCGCCGCCCCGGCCAGCTCGCGGCCCAGCTCCACGCACCCGTGGACGGCGAGCGCGTTGCTGCCGCCCTCCGGGACCACGTACGCGCCCGCGGGGGCCCGCTCAAGGAGCCCCGCGAGCGTGGCCGGGTCGTGCTTCGCGCGGTACGTGGCCCGGTCCACGAACAGCAGCCGCATCCCGTCCGCCGCGCACCGCGCGAGCGAGGGGTTGAGCGGGCGCCCGGCCAGCTCGTCGCCGCGGACCACCCCGACCGTGGGGAAGCCGAGCAGCCGGCCGGCGGCGGCCGTCGCCCGCAGGTGGTTGGAGTACGCGCCGCCGAAGGTGAGCACGGGCCGGCCGGCCGCCTCGCGCAGGTTGAGCGCGAGCTTGCGCCACTTGTTGCCGGGCAGCTCGGGGTGGATGAGGTCCTCGCGCTTCAGGAGCAGCGTGAGGCCGCGCCGGGCGAAGCGCTCGTCCGCCACCGGCTCCAGGGGCGAGGGGAGCCGGGGCCGCAGACGGGAGAGGTCGAACACGGTCACCCGGCCATTCTCGCCGTCCCGCGCGGGGCGGCGCGGGTCCGGGCGGCGTCAGCGCAGGAGGCCGGCGATCCGTTCCCGCATCGACGCCATCGTGAACCCGCGCGGGTCCACCTTCCCCGGCTGCCACTCCCGGTGGCCGATCACCGAGTGGTGCGTCCAGCCGTGCGCCCGGCAGACGGCCGCCGCGACCTTCGCGATGGCCTCCAGCTGAACCTCCGGCCACGGGTCCTCGCCGTCGCCGAGGTTCTCGCACTCGAAGCCGTAGAAGTGCCGGTTGCCGTCCGTGGTGGCCTCGTCGTCCGGCGGCAGGCTCCGCTCGGCGATGACCGCGCGGAGGACGTCGTCGTCGCCGCGCCCGGCGTGGTTGGCGCGCCCGTAGCCGACGAGGTGGACCGTGCCGTCCTTGGCGATCACGCCGTGGCACAGCGGCCCGGGCAGGTTCTCGTGGCCGTCCCGGCAGAGCCGGACGGTCGCGGCGGTGCCGCGGGTCACGGTGTGGTGGATCATCACGCCGTGCACCGGGCCCCAGGGGCCCTTGTGGTTGCGGTTGTGGGTGGTCCAGTCGCCGACCTGGACGACCGCGAGGCCCCCGTCGCGCAGCGCGCCGAGGAACCTTTTCGCGGACAGGGGTGAGGCCATGACCGACTCCTTCCGGAGGGCGGGGTGAGCTACCGGAGTACCGGAGTCCGCCGCTCCGCTGCCATCCGTTCGGGTCGCGTGCGAGCCGTTTCGGCCAGTGCGTCAGGAGACGCCCGGAGCTGCGCTGTTCGGAGTCGAATCGCCTGGCATGCCCCGAAGATCGTCGAACAGTCCCACCCGAATGTGTAATGGCGCCGATACGCACCGTGCTGAAAGGCTTCCCTCGCAACTCAGTCATACGAGAGGGAGTTCCATGTCCGTTGGTTCGGTTGACGGCGAGGTCCGCGCGGAGCAGCAGGCCCCGCAGCAGAGTCTCGGCACCGCCGCCGCGCGGAACCTCGCCACCACCACCAAGTCGGCCCCGCAGATGCAGGAGATCACCTCCCGGTGGCTGCTGCGGACACTGCCGTGGGTCCAGGTGCAGGGTGGCACGTACCGGGTGAACCGCAGGCTCAGCTACTCCGTGGGCGACGGCCGCGTCACCTTCGTCCAGACCGGAGAGCGCGTCGCGGTGATCCCCGCCGAACTCGGCGAACTCCCCGCGCTGCGCGGCTACGAGGACGAGGCCGCGCTGACCGAGCTCGCGTCCCGCTGCACCCAGCGGGAGTACGCGGCGGGCGACGTCATCGCCGTGGCCGGAGCCCCCACCGACCGGGTGTACCTCCTCGCGCACGGCCGCATCGAGCAGATCGGCGAGGGCCCCTACGGCGACGAGGCCGTCCTCGGCGTCCTCGCCGACGGCGCCTACCTCGGCGAGGCCGCCCTGGTCCAGGAGGACGCCACCTGGGACTGGACCGCCCGGGCCGCCACGGCCTGCACGGTCCTCGAGCTCACCCGGGACGACGTGCGGAACCTCGCCGAGCGGGCCGGCTCGCTCGCCGCCCACCTCTCGGGCGTGGCCTCCGCCCCCGACCGGAGCACCAACACCTACGGCGAGGCCGCGATCGACCTCTCCGCCGGTCACGTCGGCGAGGCGGTCGTCCCGCACACCTACGTCGACTACGACGCCTCGCCCCGCGAGTACGAGCTGAGCGTCGCCCAGACCGTGCTGAAGGTCCACAGCCGCGTCGCCGACCTCTACAACCAGCCGATGAACCAGACCGAGCAGCAGTTGCGGCTCACGGTCGAGGCGCTCCGCGAGCGCCAGGAGCACGAGCTCATCAACAACAAGGAGTTCGGCCTCCTCTCCAACTGCGACTACGGGCAGCGGCTCCAGCCGCACGACGGCGCCCCCAGCCCGGACGACATGGACGAGCTGCTCTCGCGCCGCCGGGGCTCCAAGATGTTCCTCGCCCACCCGCGCGCCATCGCCGCCTTCGGCCGCGAGCTCAACAAGCGCGGTCTGGTGCCCGAGACGATCGAGATCGCGGGCAACCGCATCCCGACCTGGCGCGGCGTCCCGATCTACCCGTGCAACAAGATCCCGGTCTCGGACGCCCGCACCACCTCGATCATCTGCATGCGTACCGGCGAGGCCGACCAGGGCGTCATCGGTCTGCACCAGACCGGCCTGCCCGACGAGATCGAGCCCAGCCTCTCCGTCCGCTTCATGGGCATCGACGAGCAGGCGATCATCTCCTACCTGGTCACGGCCTACTACTCGGCGGCGGTCCTCGTCCCGGACGCCCTCGGCGTCCTGGAGAACGTCGAGGTCAGCCGCTGGCGTTGAGCCGACGGCGCCCGGGGGCGGGGTCCGAACCCTCCCGCCCCCGGGCGCTCCCGGCCCGCCGCGGCGAAGGCCGCCGCGTCGATCGTCAGGGCGGACCGCGCCGGGGGAACGCACCGCGGACCGCCGCGAAGGATGTGAAGGAAAAGACCGTGACCATGACCAGCGCGGACGCCGTCGCCGACGGCAAGGGCGCCGTGACGCTCCTCGACCGGACGCGCACGGCCGTCGATCCCCGACTGCGCGCGACCGTCGAGTCCCTGCCGGGCTCCATACGGCGCGTGGCGATGTACCACTTCGGCTGGGAGCGCGCCGACGGCACCCCGGACGAGGGCCCGCCGGGCAAGGCGATCAGGCCCGCCCTGGTCCTCGCGGCGGCCCGTGCCCTCGGCGCGGACGAGGCCCGGGCCGTGACCGCGGCGGCGGCCGTGGAGCTCGCGCACAACTTCACCCTCCTCCACGACGACATCGTCGACGAGGACCCCACCCGGCGGCACCGGCCCACCGCCTGGACCGTCTTCGGCGTCCCGGACGCCCTCATGGCCGGGGACGCCATGAGCGCCCTCGCGCTGCGGCTGCTCGCCGAGGACCCGCACCCCGCCTCCGCCCGGGCCTCCGCGCGGCTCGCCGACTGCGTCATCGAGCTCTGCGCCGGCCAGCAGGCCGACTGCGCCTTCGAGCGGCGCGACCCCCGGGCGGTCTCGCTCGACGAGTGCCTGGCCATGGCCACCGCGAAGACCGGTGCCCTGCTCGGCTGCTCCTGCGCCCTCGGCGCGCTCTACGCGGGCGCGGGGGAGGAGGAGGTGGCGGCGATGGACGCCTTCGGCCGGGAGGCCGGGCTCGCGTTCCAGCTGATCGACGACCTCATCGGGATCTGGGGAGACCCGGACCGCACGGGCAAGCCGGCGGGCGCCGATCTCGTCGCCCACAAGAAGTCGCTTCCGGTGGTGGCGGCGCTCACCTCCGGTACCCCGGCGGGAGAGGAGCTGGCCGAGCTGTACTCCCGTCCGGTCCTCGACGCCGCGGCGGTGCGGGCGGCGGCGGACGCCGTCGAGCGGGCCGGCGGCCGTGACTGGGCGCAGGCCCAGGCGGCCGAGCGCATGGGCCGGGCCGTCGAGCACCTGGCCGAGGCGGTGCCGGACCTGGCGGCGGCGGAGGACCTGCTCGCCCTCGCGGAGTTCGTGACCCGGCGCACGCGCTGACGGCCGGCGCTCACACCGCCGGGACGATCCGGGTGACCACGGTCTCGATCATGTCGTCCAGGTCGCGGTCGCCGAGGATCCCCGGGACCGTGAAGTGGTCGAGGAGCAGTCCGGTGAGGGCGAAGTACAGCAGCCGGACCGTGTCCGCGTCCCCCGGCATCCCGGCGGCGAGGTGCCCCTGGATGTTCGCCTCCAGGTCGGCGGCGAGCACCCTGGTGAGCTGGGTCCTCAGCTCGGGCCGGCGGACGGCTTCGAGGCGGAGCTCGAAGAGCCCGAGGTAGCAGGTGCGCTCGGCGGCGAGTCTGCGGGCGATCCAGCGCATCAGGTCGAGCACCAGCTCGCGGCTGGGGGCGGGGGCCATGGCGGTCTCCGCGTCCTCCGGGTCCGGGGTCAGCCGGACGAAGATCCGGTCGCCGACCTGGGAGAGCAGCTGGTCGCGGTCGCTGAAGTAGTTGGACGAGGTGCCCGTGGGGACCCCCGCCCGGGCGTCGACCGCCCGGAAGGTCAGCCCGCGGGCGCCTTCGTCCGCCAGGACCTCGATCGCGGCGTCGAGCAGGCTCGTACGGCGTTCCGGGTTTCTCACCACGTCGGACTCCCTCGAAGAAATGTCTTGCGTAACCACTACAGGTGAAGCACTATAGCTGTCGTGGTTGCGATCGCGGCCGCACTCCTGAGACGAAGAGGACCGGTTTGCGCAAGCTCACGTACTACATCGCCTGCACCATCGACGGCTTCATCGGCGACCCCGAGGGCGACGCCGGCTCCATGTTCAAGTTCGCGACCGGCGAGTACATGGCGGTCATGAACGCCGAGTACCCCGAGACCGTCCCGACGCACGCACGGGAGATGCTCGGGGTCGACGCCGAGAACAGGCACTACGACACCCTCATCCAGGGCAGGCAGTCGTACCAGCTCGCCCTCGACATCGGCGTCACCAGCCCGTACAACCACCTGCGCGAGTTCGTGGCCACCCGCTCGCTCACCGAGTCGCCCCACCCCAACGTCGAGCTGATCTCGGACGACCTGGTGGGCCGGGTGCGCGCGCTGAAGGCCGAGGACAGCCCCCTGGGCATCTACCTCTGCGGCGGCTCCACCATCGCCGGCGAGCTCATCGAGGAGATCGACGAGCTCGTCATCAAGACCTACCCGCAGGTGTACGGCTCCGGCATGCCGATGTTCGGCGCCGGCTTCGAGCCCCGGGACTTCGAGCTCGGCGCGGTGCGCGCCTTCGACAACGGCGTGCTCGTCCGCACGTACACCAGGAAGCGGTAGCGGCGGCGGGCGGCCTCGCGCGGGGCGGCCTACCCTGGACGCATGGGTGACGAGGCGCCTCGCACGACGCGGGACCCCCTGGCCGAGCGGCACTGCCCGGCCTGCGGCGGACCGCTCGGCACGCTGGCCACCCGGCACAAGGTCCTCGGGGCCTGGGTGCCGGAGTGGGAGGTGCAGCCCTGCCGCAACCCCGAGTGCCCGCTCCACGAGGGGGCGGAAGCCGCCGGCACGCACGTGACCGGCAAGAACGGCGAGATCGGGAGAAGTCCGGCCGCGGGGTGACCGGGCGCGCGCAGGACCCGGACATGCCGCTACAGTCCGCGCATGTCATCGGAGTCGACAGAAGTCTGGACCGGTTGGTACCGGGACCGCAGCGGCGCGGAAGCGATCGTCATCACGGCCGACGGGCGGCACGTCGCCACCCGGATCAGGGGCGTGGAGTACACGGGCGAGAGCTTCGCCGCGCTCATCGCCGCGGACGAGGGCGGCCGCGCCCTCACCGGCTGTGTCCTGGAGTGGGACCTGCCGCTCCCCGTCGTCGTGGACGGCGCCGCCCAGCAGGCCACCCTCGCCTGTCTGCTGACGCTCGGTGAGCGTCCCGACCTCAGCCTCACGCTGCACTACGGCGGCGCGGCCTTCGAGGCGTGCGTCGCCGGGGGTGACTTCGAGGGCGCCCTGGAGCGGGTACGGCGCCAGCTGCCGCCCGGGGCGGACTTCGGCCGCAGGCTCCTCCAGGCCGCCTGAGGCCGGGGACGGTGGCGCCCCGGGGAGGGGGCGCCACCGCCGTCGCGTGCCCGGGTGTCAGCCCTTGAAGGCGGACGCGAGGCCGTAGCGCCACAGCTGGTCGACGCGGGACCGCTCCTGCGCGTTCGGCTGGGCGTTCTGGCAGGACGTGCCGGGGCCGCCGCCCGACATCAACTCGCTGCACGGGCCGCTGTAGTGGTCCGGCAGGCCGAGGACGTGCCCGGTCTCGTGGGCGGTGACCCGGGTCGAGTTGTACTGCTGGTTCTGCCGGTAGTCGAGGAAGATGTAGCCGCTGCCGTGGCCGTCGGTGCTGGCGTACGAACCACGGGAGTCGTTGCCCTCGTAGTAAGCGAAGTCCGGGTTGCCGCCCTCGACGAGCCGGACGTTCGCCACCGAGCTGTTCCATATCTGCGCCGAACGCGCGATCTGGGTGCGGAAGCTCGGCGCGTTGGCGGCGCTGTAGACGACGGTGACGGCGGCCGCGCCCGGGGCGGCGGCGCGCTTCTTCGCCACCGACTTCACGACGGCGTCGAAGAAGGCCTGGTTGGCCTTGGCCTCCTCGGCCGAACCGGCGTACGCCACGGCGGCGTTGCCGTGGGAGACCGTGCCGACCGCCGCCGCCGGCGCCGTACCGAACGAGGCGGCGAGGCCGAGGCCGAGGGCGGTGGTCAGCACGGAGGTGAGGACCTTGGGGTGACGCATGGGGGGCTCCTCCTGTTGGGGTAGGAGAGAGTCTCGGGGGAGCAGCCCCGCGAGGGGATGATGTCAACCCCCGATAACCCCACCGCATCACCTCACCCGAATGACCCCAACTCCCTTGCAATCCAAGGTGATTGAGAGGTTCCGGGCGTCTGGTGCGACCCCCGGAGCAGCCCTACCCTCGGGGCATGGAGCTGGAGGTGAGACATCTGCGCGCGCTCTGCGCCATCGCCGACACGGGCAGCCTGCACAAGGCGGCCCGGCAACTGGGCATGAGCCAGCCCTCGTTGACCACCCAGCTGCGCCGGATCGAGAACTCCCTCGGCGCCGAGCTCTTCTCCCGCGGCCGCACCGGCTGCCGCCCCACCCCCCTCGGCCGCTCCCTGCTCAGCCGGGCCCGCCCGCTCGTCGCCGACATGGCCGCCCTCGTCACCGAGACCCGCGCCGCGGTCGCCCGCGCCGACGGCCCGGGACTGCGCGTCGGCTCCACCGCCAGCCGGGCGCTCCCCGGCTGGCTGCGACGGCTCCGGCAGCGGCTGCCCGGCACGGACGTCGGCCTCCGGGTGGACGTCTCCGCCAACGCCCTGCTGCGCACGGTCGCCGCCGGGCAGCTCGACGTGGCCTTCGTGCACGAGGTGGAGGGCTGCCCGCTGCGGGTCCCCGAGGGCCTCAGGGGCCGGGTCCTCGTCGCCCGCGAGCCGCAGTTCGTCTCCCTGGCCCCCGACCATCCGGCGGCCGCCCACCCCGTCGTGGACCTCGCCGACCTCGCGGCCGACCACTGGATGGTCGACCCGACCGTCGACGGCGAATGGGACGGCCTCCGCCGCGTCCTCGCCGCCGCCGGCATCGACCCGCCGCTGCTGCACGGGGACTACCACACGGCCGCCTCGCTGATCGTCCTCGGCGAGGCCGTCGCCCCCTGCCAGCCCACCTCGGTCCCGCGCGAGGACATGGCCGTCCGGCCGCTGCGCGGCGACCCCCTGGGCGTCCGGCTCCTGCTCTACGCGCGCCCCGAGGCGCCCCTGGACGTCCTGTACGCCGAACTCGCGGCGGCCTACCGGGAGGTGGCCCTGCGGGCGGCCCCGTACCGCGAGTGGCTCCGCCGCCAGGGCACGACGGCCACGCTGTCGGTGGGACCGTGCATGATGACCGTATGAGCGCACGTGAGGCCGTCGTACGACACGCACACCCCGAGGACCTGCCCCGAGTCGTCGAACTCGTCACGGAGCATGCCGCGTACGAGAAGGCCGCGCCCCCGGCCCCCGGCCTCGCGGACCGTCTCGCCGGCCTCCTCTTCGGCCCCGGACCGTCCCGCCTCCGCTGCTTCGTCGCCGTCCTGCCCGACGGCACCCTCGCGGGCTACGCCACCTGCGCCCCGGAGCTCTCCACCTGGGACGGCGCGGAGTACCTCCACATGGACTGCCTCTACCTCACGGAGACCTCCCGCGGCCACGGCCTCGGCCCGCTCCTGATCACCGCCCTCCGCGAGGAGGCCCGCGCCCTGGGCCTCCCGGAACTCCAGTGGCAGACCCCCGTGTGGAACGAGAGCGCGATCCGCTTCTACGACCGCCTGGGCGCCACGTCGAAGGAGAAGCGCCGCTACACCCTGCCGGCGGAGGCCTAGGGCCTGTCTTTCGGATCAGGCCGGATCAGGGCGCGTGCCAGGCCCCGCGAGCCCGGCACGATCCGAAAGACAGGCCCTGGACGCGCCGAGAGGGGCCCGGCCGCACCGTGCGGCCGGGCCCCTCTCGGGCGGGTGCCGGCAGACCGGGCCCGCCCCGGACGGTGTCGCCCCGTGGCGGCGGTGCGTCAGCCCTGGGAGGGCTCCTCGCCCGCCTGCCCGGTGCCCTCGGCCGCGCCGGTCTTCTCCCGCATCTTGCGGACCAGCTCCGCCTTCTTGTCCGCCGCGTTCCGGCGGTCGAGATTGCGGTGCGGACCGTTGTTCTGCCGCTCGGCGCGGGACTGCCTCTTGCGCTGGCCGCCGCCCTGGCCCACGGGGTTGTTGATGTTCTTGCTGTCGGTCACGGGCTCTCCCGGGTCATGAGGTGAACCGCTCTGGATTCGCTCTGGATTCGTACAACCATACGCACGCTCCGGGCGTCATGAAGGACGAGTGCGCCGCAGGCGTGCTCGTTTCGTTTCGGGGGGGGACCACATGACTCACCACATATCCCTGCGCGCCCGTGTGCTCACGACCGTGGCCACGGCCGGGATGCTCGTGCCCGTCGTCGCGGGCGCCACGCCCGCTGCCGCCGCCACCGCGCCGCAGGTCAGCTGCACGTCCGGCCGGGCCGGGCTCGCCGCCAAGCTGCAGCGGGACATCACCGCGGCCCTCGCCTCGCGCGGCGGAACCGTCGCCGTCGGCCTGCGCGACCGCGTCACGAACACCACCTGCACCCTGCGCGCCACGACCGCCTACGACTCGGCCAGCGTCGTGAAGGTGACCGTCCTCGCCGCGCTCCTGTGGGACGCGAGAAAGGCCAACCGTCCCCTGACCTCGCGCGAGGCCTCCCTCGCCACCGCCATGATCACCAAGTCCGACAACGCGTCCACCAGCGCCCTGTGGAGCCAGCTCGGCCTCACCAAGGTGAAGGGCTTCCTGGCGGCCGCCGGCATGACCCGCACCGTGCCGGGATCCGGCGGCTACTGGGGACTCACGCGGATCAACGTCACCGACGAGCAGCGGCTGCTCGGGCTGATCACCGCCAGGAACAACGTCCTGGCCGACAACGCCCGCGCCTACATCCTCAAGCTCATGGGCAACGTCGTCACCTCCCAGCGGTGGGGCACCACCGCCGGCGCGCCGTCCACCGTGGCCAAGCACGTCAAGAACGGCTGGCTGCAGCGCTCCACCCGCGGCTGGCGCGTGCACAGCGTCGGCACGTTCAACGGCGGCGGACGCGACTACACGATCACCGTCCTCACCGACGGCAACAGCACCATGAACTACGGCGTGAACACGATCCAGGCCGTGTCCCAGGCGATCCACCGGGACCTGATCCCGACCGCGGGCACCGCCACCCGCTACCGGCCCACCACCACGCCCGCGGAGGCGCACGTCGTGGTGCCCTGGGGCTGACCGCCGCAGAGGAACGCGACCGGCCCGTGAGGGACGCCGAGCTCGGCACACGTCGGCGCGGGTGTCGGCGGTGCCGTGCTCGATCTGCTCCGGCGCCAGGTACGAGACCGTGCCGAGGACCGCGCCGGTGGTGGCGGTCG
>NZ_JBEOST010000042.1:0-20607 GCF_040303145.1 Streptomyces sp. NPDC096079 | reverse complement strand
CGCCCGGTTACATTCCGAACCCGGAAGCTAAGCCTTTCAGCGCCGATGGTACTGCAGGGGGGACCCTGTGGGAGAGTAGGACGCCGCCGAACAATCATTGTGGGAAAGCCCCGCACCTTCTGGTGCGGGGCTTTTCTGCGTTTACGGCACGGTACGGGAGCCCCTTTCGGGGGCGGTTTCCTGTGCCGTACTCAGAGACGGCCGGCGGCCTTCAGGGCGAGATAGGCGTCCGCCAGGGCGGGGGCGAGGGTGTCGGGGGTGGCGTCGACGACCGTGACGCCGTGGCGCTGGAGCTGGTCTCCGGTGCGGGCGCGCTGGGACTGGGTCTGGGTGGCGGCCGCCGCCTCGTAGACGCCCTCGATCGTGCCGCGGGCCTCGGTCATGCGGGTGACGTGGGGATCGGCGACGGACGCCAGCAGGACCGTGTGGCGTCGGGCGAGCTGCGGCAGCACCGGGAGGAGGCCCTCCTCGATCGGGGCGGCGTCGAGGCCGGTCAGGAGGACGATCAGCGAGCGGCGTGGCGCGCGGGCCAGAGCCGTCGCGGCCAGTCCGCGGGCGTCGGTCTCCACCAGTTCGGGTTCGAGCGGGGCGAGGGCGTTGACCACGGCCGGCAGGACGTCGCCGGCGGAGCGGCCCTGGACCTGGGCGCGGAGGCGGCGGTCGTAGGCCAGGAGATCCACGCGGTCACCGGCGCGGGACGCGAGCGCGGTGAGGAGCAGTGCCGCGTCCATGGAGGCGTCCAGGCGGGGGACGTCGCCGACGCGGCCGGCCGAGGTGCGGCCGGTGTCGAGGACGATCAGGATGTGCCGGTCGCGCTCGGGGCGCCAGGTGCGGACGGCGACGGCGTTCTGGCGGGCCGTGGCGCGCCAGTCGATCGAGCGGGTGTCGTCGCCGGGGACGTACTCGCGGAGGCTGTCGAACTCCGTGCCCTCGCCCCGGGTGAGCACGCTCGTGCGGCCGTCGAGCTCGCGGAGCCGGGCCAGGCGGGACGGCAGGTGCTTGCGGCTGGTGAAGGGCGGCAGGACCCGGACGGTCCAGGGGACCTCGTGGTGGCCCTGGCGGGCCGCGAGACCGAGGGGACCGAAGGAACGGACCGTGATCCGTTCGGCGTGGCGGTCGCCGCGACGGGTCGGGCGCAGGCTCGTGGTGATGCGGCGGCGTTCGCCGGCGGGGATCGTCAGAGGGCTGCGTGAGGAGGCCTGTTCGGTGCCGGGGAGCCAGCTGCTGGGCGGCCAGGCGTCGCGGAGCTGGGCGCGCAGGCGGCGACGGGAGGGGTTGGTGACGGTGAGTCGGACCTCGGCCTCGTCACCGAGTCGAACAGACGTATCACCACTTCGGGTGAATCGCAGCTTTCGCACTGGCGCCGCCAGCGCGTAGTCGCACAGAATTGCGACAGAGAGCGGCGCGTTCACCGCGAGCATCCCCGCCCAGCTGGGGGCGAGGATGCCCACGGGGAGCGATCCGAGGGCGGCGAGCAGCGCGGTTCGTCCGGTGAGGGCCATGGGGCGCCGTTCTCAGCGGGGGACGGGGACGTGGGCGAGGATCGAGTTGATGACGGAGTCGGGGGTGACCCCCTCCATCTCGGCCTCGGGCCGCAGGTGGATGCGGTGACGCAGGGTGGGGAGGGCGAGGGCCTTCACATCGTCCGGGGTGACGTAGTCCCGGCCGGTGAGCCAGGCCCAGGCCCGGGCGGTGGACAGCAGGGCGGTGGCGCCTCGGGGGGAGACCCCGAGCGTGAGTGAGGGGGATTCACGCGTGGCACGACAGATATCGACGACATAGCCGGCGATCTCGGTGGAGACCGAGACCTTGGCGACGGCGGCCCGGGCCGCTTCGAGCTCGGCGGGGCCCGCGACGGGTCGGACGCCGGCGGCCTTCAGGTCGCGCGGGTCGAAGCCCTCGGCGTGACGGGTCAGGACGTGGATCTCGTCCGCGCGTGAGGGCAGAGGGACCGTCAGCTTGAGCAGGAACCGGTCCAGTTGGGCCTCGGGGAGCGGATAGGTGCCCTCGTACTCGACGGGGTTCTGGGTCGCGGCGACCAGGAAGGGCTCCGGGAGGGGGCGCGGGATGCCGTCGACCGTGACCTGGTGCTCCTCCATCGCCTCCAGGAGGGAGGACTGGGTCTTCGGGGGCGTGCGGTTGATCTCGTCGGCGAGCAGCAGGTTGGTGAAGACCGGGCCGGGCTGGAAGGAGAACTCGGCGGTGCGGGCGTCGTAGACGAGGGAGCCCGTGACGTCGCTCGGCATCAGGTCGGGCGTGAACTGGACGCGCTTGGTGTCGAGTTCGAGTGCGGCCGCGAGGGAGCGGACCAGGAGGGTCTTCGCGACTCCGGGGACGCCTTCGAGGAGGACGTGGCCCCGGCAGAGCAGGGCGACGACGAGACCGGTGACGGCGGGGTCCTGGCCGACCACGGCCTTCGCGATCTCGGTGCGCAGGGCCTCCAGGGAGGCGCGGGCGCTGTCCGGGTCCGTGGCGGTCTCGGGGGTCGGGGCGCTCATGAGGTGCGTACCTCTCTTTCGAGGGCGTCGAGTTGGTCCGCCAGGCGGATGAGGGTGGCGTCGTCGGCGGGAGCCGGGCCGAAGAGGAGGTTCCTGGGGTCTGCGGTGGTCTCGGGGAGACGGGCGGAGAGTGCGGGGAGGAGACGGTCGGGGGAGTGGGCGTCCTGGACGGGGACGCCGAGCAGCGGGGCGAGCCGGATGCGGGTCGCGGTGCGCAGGACGGTGGCGGCGCGGTCGCGGGCGTTCGCCTTGCGGTAGAGGCGGGCGCGGCCCTCGGTGGCCTCGGAGGCGCGGAGGGCGACGGGGAGCCGCTCGGTGACGAGGGGGCCGAGGCGGCGGCTGCGCCAGAGGGCGGCGAGCACGGCCGCGAGGGCGAGTTGGAGCGCGCCCCACAGCCAGCCGGAGGGGATGAGCGCGAGGAAGTCGCCCGTGGTGTCGTCGGCGGGGGTGTCGGCGGTGGCCGAGGTGTCGGAGAGGGAGGGGAGGTACCAGACGAGATGCGGCTTGGAGCCGAGGAGCTGCAGGGCCAGCGAGGCGTTGCCCAGCTGGTCGAGGCGGGCGTTGTAGAGGATGTCCGGCGAGCCGAGGAGGACCGTGTCGCCGGCGTCGGCGGAGCCGGGGAGGAGGAGCAGGGTGGGCAGGCCGTCGGCGCGGTAGCAGGCCTCCGTCGTCGTGCCGGGGGAGTTCTCGTATCGTTCGCCGCCGAGGTCGACGCTGCCGGCGCGGGTGGCGGCCGGGAGGGTGCAGGCGGGGGCGCGTTCGCGCACCGGAGCGCTGGGGGCGCTGGTGACACCCGGGGCCAGGGTCGTGAGGGAGGCCTGGCCCGCGCCGACGAGGACCGTGCGTCCGGTGGTGCGCTCCATGGCCGAGCGGAGCGTGTCCTGCTGAGGTTCCGTCAGCAGGTCGGGCGTGGTGACCAGGAGTGTGGTGTCGGCGTCCCCGGGCGCGGTGGCCTCGGCGAGGGTGGTGGCGACGGTGACGGTGACGCCTCGCGCCCTGAGGAGTTCCGCGACGGCGAGGCTGCCGTGCGGGTCGGCGGAGCGCGGGTCCAGGGCGCCGTGCGCGTCGCTGGACCGGACGGTCGCGAGGACGAGGCCGCCGATCAGGACCAGGGCGAGGACGAGGGCCGCGCCGCGGACGCGGGTCCACACCTGGCGGGCGGTGGGGGCGGTCGAGGTGGTGCCGGTGGCCGTCGGGCTCATGCGGGCGTCCCCGGGGAGGCGGTGTCGAGGGTGGGGCGCGTGCGCTCCAGGGCCGTGTCCAGTTCCTCCAGGCGGCGGTACGCGCTCTGGTCGGCGGTGCGGCCGCCGTATGTGACGTCGTCGAAGGTGCGGGCCGCGAGGCGCAGGTCGTCGGCGTGGGAGGGGAGGGAGCGTCCGGCTTCGGCGGCCGCCTCGTCCGCGGTGCGGCCGGGGCGGGGTTCGAGGAGGGTGCGTTCTTCGAGGGAGCGGACGACGGCCCGCATCCGTTCCTGGACGGCCTCGTTCCAGCGGCCGGCGGTCGCGTGGCGCGCGGCGGCCGCGCGGTGGTCACGGGCGGTGCGGGGGCCGTCCGCGAAGAGCGAGTCGCCCGTGGTGCCGGGGGCCCGTCGGGGGGTGCCGAGGCGCCACCAGAGGGCGGCGACGAGGGCGGCCACGGCCAGGACGATGACGACGAGTCCGAGGACGCCGCCCGGGGTGGCCCCCGAAGCGGCGCCGAAGAGGTCGTCGAGCCACTCCCAGAAGCGGTCGAGGCCGCGCTGGAGGAGGTTCGGGTCGTTCTCGTGGTACTTCGGGTCGGACAGCTCCCGCTCCGCCGCCTCGCGGGCGGGGACGCGGGAGATGTCCACCGGTACGTCGCCGTCGGCGCGCAGCCGCGCCAGTGCCGCGGCCGCTCCCCCCGTGACCGTCACCGCATCAGCCCCCGGTGGTGTCGGTGCCCGGCGTGGGGCCGTAGCCGGGGAGCCCCGCGGCGCGGGCCAGTTCGAGGTCCAGGGCTTCGCGGCGGATGCGCTGGTCCACGTAGAGGAGGACGGTGACGCCCGCCGAGATCGGGTAGGTGACGGCGCTGGTGATCACGCCGCCGATGCCCGTGACGATCAGGAACGGCCAGCCGAAGGTGGTCGCGGTGCCGGAGAGGAGGCCGGAGAAGCCCTCGCCGTCGACGGCGATGCCGATGATGGTGAACGGGATCGCGATGATCATGGCGAAGAGGAAGATCAGCAGCTGCGTCAGCAGGGTGATGCCGAAGATCCGCCACCACGAGCCGCGCACGAGCTTCGCCGAGCGCTTCAGCGACTGGACGACACCGCCGCGCTCCAGCATCAGGGCGGGGGACGAGAGGCTGAAGCTGATCATCAGCCAGACGACGGCCGCGATGGCTCCGAGACCGAGCAGGAAGGTCAGGGCCACGCCCGCGGCCCCGCCGATCAGGATCCCGGGGAGCAGACCGACCGTCACCAGGGCGACGGCCATCGCCGCGAGCAGCAGCGTCAGGCCCAGCAGCTGCAGCAGCCGCGGGCGGGCCTCCTGCCAGGCGGAGCCCAGCGAGACCGGGCGGCCGAGGACCGCGCGGCTGATGACGACGGTCAGCAGGGCGGCGCTCACCAGCGAGGCCATCATCGTCACAAGCAGGGCCGGGCCCAGTCCGATCAGGGAGGCCTGGGCCGAGTCGAGGGACTGCTCCAGCTGCTCGGCGGGGGTGGCGTCGGCGTTGACCTCGGGGGCCGTCGGTACGAGGTACCGCTGGGCCAGGATGTCGGCGATCTGGGAGATCACGGCGACGGTGACGGTGATGGCGAGGACCGTGCGCCAGTAGGTGCGGAGGGTCTTCACCGCGCCGTCGAGGATCTCGCCCATGCCCAGCGGGCGCAGCGGGATGACGCCGGGCTTCGCGGCGGGGGGCCTGCCCCAGTTGACGTGCGGGGGCGGGGTTCCCCAGTTCTGGCCCGGGGCGGGAGGCGGGGTCCGGTCGGTCGGCGGGGACCACTGGCCCGCGGGCGGCTGCTCCTTGGACCACTGGGCCGAGCCGTTCGAGTCGGCCGCGGTGGGGGACTCGGGGAGCCCCGGGCCGTCCTGGCCGTCGGAGGGGGCGGATCCGGGCGAGGTCCAGCCCGGAGTGTCGTTCACGGTCGTCCACCTCGGAGGAATGGTCGCGGTGCCGGATCGGCGAACCGGCTCGGTCACGGCGGCCGACACCTGACACGGCGGCGGGCCGGGTGCCATCGTGCCACGCGGGGCCCGCCCGTGGGCCGGAGCAGTTGATCTCCTTCGCACCTTTGTCCGGACCCATCGCGTGCGCGGCGGGCGGCGCGCGGTGCGCAGGGGACGGGGTGGCGTGAGGCGGATCGGGTGGGGGTGGGGTGCGCGGCAGGCGGTGGAGTGAAGAGGGGCGTCCTCCCCATGGGCCGCGCGAGGCGGTACACGGTACGGTTCTGCGCGACCACGGGGGACACGGGGATGACATCCATGACTGACGACAACACCCACGAACACGGGCAGTCACCGAGGTGGATCAAGGACGTCGCCGCAGGTCAGTGAGGTATCTCACCAGCCGCCTTAGGACTGATACGGAAATGGGATGATGTCGATATGAAGGGACGCGTTCTTGTCGTCGACGACGACACCGCACTGGCCGAGATGCTCGGCATCGTGCTGCGGGGTGAAGGGTTCGAGCCGTCGTTCGTCGCGGACGGTGACAAGGCGCTTGCCGCCTTCAGAGAGGCCAAGCCCGATCTGGTGCTGCTGGACCTGATGCTGCCCGGCAGGGACGGCATCGAGGTGTGCCGGCTCATCCGCGCCGAGTCCGGGGTGCCGATCGTCATGCTCACGGCCAAGAGCGACACCGTCGACGTGGTCGTGGGCCTGGAGTCCGGCGCCGACGACTACATCGTGAAGCCGTTCAAGCCGAAGGAGCTCGTCGCCCGCATCCGGGCGCGGCTGCGGAGGTCGGAGGAGCCGGCTCCCGAGCAGCTCACCATCGGCGACCTGGTCATCGACGTGGCCGGGCACTCCGTGAAGCGCGACGGGCAGTCCATCGCGCTGACCCCGCTGGAGTTCGACCTCCTGGTCGCCCTGGCGCGCAAGCCGTGGCAGGTGTTCACGCGCGAGGTGCTCCTGGAGCAGGTCTGGGGCTACCGGCACGCCGCCGACACCCGGCTGGTGAACGTCCACGTCCAGCGGCTGCGCTCGAAGGTCGAGAAGGACCCCGAGCGCCCGGAGATCGTGGTGACCGTCCGTGGCGTCGGCTACAAGGCGGGGCCGAGCTGACATGAGCACAGGCAGTACTGCTCCGAAGCCCGGGGACCCGGGAGTCCGTACGGGGCGGACTGCCGGACCGGGGCGGGGGGGCTCGCGATTCGGCCGTCTGCTGCGCGGCGGACGCCTCTTCCGTGACGGGGTGCGCGGCGGGCCGGTCCTCCGGCTGTTCGCGCGCTGGATCCGTCGGCCGCTGCTGCCCGCCGTGCGGCTCTGGCGGCGGAACATCCAGCTGCGGATCGTCGCGGGCACCCTGCTGATGTCCCTCGGAGTGGTGCTGCTGCTCGGCATCGTCGTCATCGGACAGGTCCGCAACGGCCTGCTCGAAGCCAAGGAGAGGGCCGCCCAGAGCCAGGCCGCCGGCGGGTTCTCCGCCGCCCAGGACCGGGCGGCGACCACGCCCTCGGCGCCCGGGCAGCAGGACGGCGGACGGGCCGGCGCCTCCGTGAACTGGCGCTCCACGCTGGTCGAGCAACTCGCCAGCGGCGGCCAGAGCGCGTTCAACGTGGTCGCGCTCTCCCTCGACACCGGTGACACCGCGAGCCGCGGCGCCCGCGCCTCCGGCGAGGTCGACCCGACCACGAGCATCCCCGCGGACCTGCGGCACTCGGTCGCCCAGGGCACCGGGACCTTCCAGAAGTTCACGCGGATCCACTACACCAGCGGCAAGGCCTCCGAGCCGGGCCTGGTGATCGGCAAGCGGCTCAACGACGCCGACGGCGACCAGTACGAGCTGTACTACCTCTTCCCGCTGACCCAGGAGGAGGACTCCCTCACCCTGGTCAAGGGCACCCTGGCGACCGCCGGGCTCTTCGTCGTCGTCCTCCTCGGCGCCATCGCCTGGCTCATGGTGCGCCAGGTCGTCACCCCCGTACGGATGGCCGCCGGGATCGCCGAGCGGCTCTCGGCCGGCCGCCTGCAGGAGCGCATGAAGGTCACCGGCGAGGACGACATCGCGCGCCTCGGCGAGGCCTTCAACAAGATGGCCTCCAACCTCCAGCTGAAGATCCAGCAGCTGGAGGACCTGTCGCGGATGCAGCGGCGGTTCGTCTCCGACGTCTCGCACGAGCTGCGCACCCCGCTGACCACGGTCCGGATGGCCGCCGACGTCATCCACGAGGCCCGCGTCGACTTCGACCCGATCACCGCGCGCTCCGCCGAACTCCTCGGCGACCAGCTCGACCGCTTCGAGTCGCTGCTCTCCGACCTCCTGGAGATCAGCCGCTTCGACGCGGGCGCGGCCGCCCTGGAGGCCGAGCCGATAGACCTGCGCCAGGTCGTCCGCCGGGTCATCGGCGGCGCCGAACCCCTCGCCGAGCGGAAGAACACCCGGATCGTGGTCCTCGGCGACCAGCAGCCCGTGGTGGCCGAGGCGGACGCCCGCCGGGTCGAGCGGGTGCTGCGGAACCTCGTCGTCAACGCCGTGGAGCACGGCGAGGGCCGGGACGTGGTCGTGAAGCTCGCCGCCGCCGGCGGCGCCGTCGCCGTGGCCGTACGGGACTACGGCGTCGGCCTCAAGCCGGGAGAGGCGACCCGGGTCTTCAACCGCTTCTGGCGTGCCGACCCCGCACGCGCGCGCACCACCGGCGGCACGGGCCTCGGCCTGTCGATCGCCGTCGAGGACGCGCGGCTGCACGGCGGCTGGCTCCAGGCCTGGGGCGAGCCGGGCGGCGGCTCGCAGTTCCGGCTCACCCTGCCGCGGACCGCGGACGAGCCCCTGCGGGGCTCCCCGATCCCGCTGGAGCCCGAGGACTCACGGCGCAACCGCGAGCAGGCGGCCGCCGGACGCGACCAGGAGACCGGACGGCTCACCGCGGTGCCGGCGCAGCCCGTCGGCGAGCGGCCTCCGCTCGTACCGCCGAGGCTGCCCGGGCCGCCGCGGGCGACCGTCGACCCGACGGCC
This sequence comes from Streptomyces sp. NPDC096079, assembly GCF_040303145.1. Lineage (NCBI taxonomy): Bacteria > Bacillati > Actinomycetota > Actinomycetes > Kitasatosporales > Streptomycetaceae > Streptomyces > Streptomyces sp. NPDC096079. The sequence goes on along the minus strand of NZ_JBEOST010000042.1, from coordinate 11,971 downwards.
CTGCCCGGCAGCGGCGCACGGGTCGTGGCGCGTGCGGCGACGGACGACGACGGTGGCGGGACGGGGCCGGCGACGGCCGGCGGCAACGGGCGACTGGAGCGGGAGGACGGGACACGTGGGCGCTGACTCCCGAGCGGAGCACGCGGGGCGGGGACGGAGCACGCGCGCGGTGGTGCTGGCCGCGTGCGGCGGGCTCCTCGTGACCGGGTGCGCGGCGATGCCCGACAGCGGGGAAGTGCAGCCGGTGAAGGGGGCCAACACGGGGGACTCGCAGGTGCGGGTCTACGCCGTCGCCCCGCGCGAGAACGCGGACCCGGACGAGATCGTCGACGGCTTCCTCGAGGCCATGACGAGTGACGACCCCGGCTTCGCCACCGCCCGCAAGTACCTCACGAAGAAGGCCGCGCAGAGCTGGAAGCCGGAGCAGAGCATCACCGTGCTCACCACCGCGCCCGACCGCGAGCCGACCGATCGCAACGCCGACCCCGACAACCAGGGCCGCGCCTATCCGCTGTCCGGCCGGAAGATCGCGACCGTGGACGTCCGCCACGCGTACCAGCCGGTCAGCCCCACCGAGTACCTGCAGTCGATCCACGTCGTCCAGCAGCCGTCGGCGAACGGCAAGGGCAAGGAGTGGCGCATCGACAGCCTCCCGCCGGGCCTGGTGCTCGGCGAGGCCGACTTCCTGCGCAACTACCGGTCGGTCAACAAGTACTACTTCGCCTCCGGGGAGGACTGGGTCGTCGCCGACCCCGTCTACATCCGGCAGCGGCAGGACCCCGTCACCCGGATGGACACGGTGACGCAGACGGTCAAGGCGCTCCTCGAAGGCCCGACGGACTGGCTGAAGCCGGCCGTCGACTCCCGGTTCCCGTCCGGTACGGAGCTGAAGAGCGGCGTCACGACGCTGGCCACGGACGACCAGTCCACGCTGCGGGTGCCGCTCAACCGCAAGGCGGACCGGGTCAGCGGTGAGGTGTGCCGGCGGATGGCGGCGCAGCTGCTGTTCACGCTGCGCGACCTGACCTCGGTCAACGTCGAGCAGGTCGAGCTCCTCGGGGCGGCCGGCCAGTCGCTGTGCCGGCTGGGCCGGGGGCAGGCGGTCGAGTTCGCGGTGCGGAACACCGACCGCGACGAGAACCCGTACTTCGTCGACGAGCACGGCAAGCTGATGATGCTCCTCGTCGGGGGCAAGGAGGCGAACGCGCCGGTGGAGGTGCCGGGCCCGTTCGGCAAGGGCACGGTGCCGCTCGGCTCGGTCGCCGTCGACCGGGGCGAGACGCGGGCCGCCGGGGTCGGGGAGACCGGCCGCGAGCTGTTCGTGTCCTCCATCAGCACCGACCAGGACCCGCTGCCCGCGGTCCTCACGAGCCGGGCCGCCCGCCCGGGCGACCGGCTGTCCGCGCCCAGCTGGGACGGCAGGGGCGACCTCTGGGTCGCCGACCGGGACCCCGCGGCGCCCCAGCTGTGGATGGTGCCGGACGGCACCGGCCATCCCGTCAAGGTCCGCACCCCGTGGCTGGAGGACGGTGCCCGCATCGAGTCCCTGCGGGTCTCCGCGGACGGCGTGCGGATCGCCCTGGTGGTCACACGGGGCGAGCGCACGACCCTGCAGATCGGGCGGATCCAGCGGCAGACCACGGGCGACGAACCCGTGGTGTCCGTCCTGGACCTCCAGCCCGTCGCCTCCCGGATGGAGTCCGTCACGGCCGTCTCCTGGGCGGGGCCGAGCCGGCTCGTCGTGGTCGGCAAGGAGGCGGGCGGCGTCCAGCAGATCCGCTACCTCCAGACCGACGGCTCGACGTCGTCGACCTCGGTGCTCCCCGGTCTGAACGGGGTGACGTCCGTGGCCGCGTCGCACACCGACAAGGCACCGGTGGTGGCCGATTCGGGCAACGACGGCATCGTGCGGCTGGCGTCGGGGACGAACTGGCAGCCGGTGGCGAAGAAGGGGCTCTCCCCGGTCTATCCCGGCTGAGCCGGAGCCGGGGTGGACCGGCCCCGGCTGAGCCGGAGCCGGGGTGGACCGGTCCCGGCTGAGCCGGAGCCGGCAGGCCCTCAGGCCGTGCCTCCCACCCCTGTACCTGACGTACTCCCCGGGGGTTCCGGGGGTTTTCCACAGGGGTGGCCCGGACGTCGTCCGAGGCGCACAGTGGAGCCATGCGGGGGTGGTGGCGCGAGATCGCCGGGCTGGTGCTGCCGGTCGCCTGCGGAGGCTGCGGCCGGCCGCGGACCGAGGTGTGCCCGGACTGCGCCGACGCGCTCGCCGGGGCCGCCCCGCGCAGGGTGCGGCCCGCACCCGAGCCAGCCGGGCTGCCGGCCGTGCACGCCGCCGCGCCGTACGCCGAGGCCGTACGGGAACTCCTCATCGCCCACAAGGAGCGCGGCGCGCTGCCGCTCGCCGGACCCCTGGGCGGCGCCCTCGCCGGGGCCGTGGAGGCCGCTGCCGGGCCCTGGGCGGGCGCGGCGGACGGTCCGCTGCTCCTGGTGCCGGTGCCCTCCTCGCGGCGTTCCCTGCGGGCGCGTGGCCACGATCCGACGCGGCGGGTCGCGCTGGCCGCGGCGGCGCGGCTGCGTCGGGCGGGGAGGCCCGCGCGGGTCGTGCCCGTGCTGCGGCAGCGCCGGTACGTGGCGGACCAGTCCGGCCTCGGGGCACATGGACGCCTCGCGAACCTGTCGGGGGCGCTGGAGGTCGTGCCGGGTGGCGCGCGGCTCCTGACGGCGGGGCGGGTGGTTCTCGTGGACGACCTGATGACCACGGGCGCGTCGCTCACGGAGGCGGCACGCGCCCTCGGAGCCGTACACCTTCCGTTCATTCCTGGAATACCGCACGGCTTACCGGCCGGTTCGGCGCAGCACGGAATCGAACAGCGGGTGGCGGCTGTGATCGCATCCTCTCCCCGCTCGTTCGAAATAAACCGGAACTCACGGGAAACTTGGATCGTTGCAGGTGGTGAGAGGTGAAAGCACCCGTACGGAGGTATGTCGCGGTAGCGGGTGCCGACACCCGTCCGAAGGGGCTATGTTCGGTTGTGAGGAATGGCGAATGCCATCGCCTCGACGAATACATGGTTGCGCCTACAGGACAGGAGTTCAGGGCGAATTAACCTCTTGTCGATGGGGTGGAGATCTCGTCGGCGGGGCAGGAGGAGGACGAAGTCGCCAAGTCCGAGCTCCGGTGACCCACCGGAGTGTGGTGCAAAGGGAGATGCCCGGCGGCCTAGGAGCCGACCAGGGCGATCCGGGAACGGAGTTCTGCGTGGACATCGTCGTCAAGGGCCGCAAGACCGAGGTGCCCGAGCGGTTCCGCAAGCACGTGGCCGAGAAGCTGAAGCTGGAGAAGATCCAGAAGCTCGACGGCAAGGTGATCAGCCTCGACGTCGAGGTGTCCAAGGAGCACAACCCGCGGCAGGCCGACCGGTCCGACCGCGTCGAGATCACCCTCCACTCCCGAGGCCCGGTGATCCGGGCGGAAGCGGCGGCAGGCGACCCGTACGCAGCGCTCGACCTCGCCAGCGACAAGCTCGAGGCACGACTGCGCAAGCAGCACGACAAGCGGTACACCCGCCGTGGGAACGGCCGGCTGTCCGCCGCGGAGGTCGGGGACGTGGTGCCCGGCGCCGCCAAGCTCAACGGAGACGGCCAGTTGGCCGTCGACGAGGCCGACAAGGTGCCCACCACGATGATGGGTTCCATCGAGGTCCAGGGCGAAGGCCCGCTCGTGGTGCGCGAGAAGACCCACCGTGCCGCACCGATGACCCTCGACCAGGCGCTCTACGAGATGGAGCTGGTCGGGCACGACTTCTACCTCTTCGTCGACTCCGACACCAAGCAGCCGAGCGTCGTCTACCGGCGTCACGCCTATGACTACGGCGTCATCCACCTGGAGAGCGACCCGCTCGCCGAGGGCGGCGGCGCCGGCGGTGCGCTCGGCGGCTGAGCCGCCCCCCGTACCGCCTCCGAACTGAGGTGTCCTTCTCGGTGCCCCTGGAGCGCGATTCGCGCCCCCAGGGGCACCCCCGTGCGCGCGCGGATCGCCCCGTGGCCGCGCGGGCATGAAATCATGGCGTGCACGCCAACCGGTGCCGAACGCGTACGGGTTGGAGGACCGGAAACGAATTCAGGCCACGGCCTTCAGGGGGAGGAACGATGGCGGACAGCTTCGGACCGGTGCTCAGTGGGCGCGAGCACGGTGGCGCGATTCAGGAGGGGTCGGACGCGGACGGCGGAGCATTCCGCGAGGAGCCGATCCGGGTCCTCGTCGTGGACGACCACGCCCTCTTCCGCCGCGGGCTCGAGATCGTCCTCGCCCAGGAGGAGGACATCCAGGTGGTCGGCGAGGCCGGTGACGGTGCCGAGGCCGTCGACAAGGCCGCCGATCTGCTTCCCGACATCGTCCTGATGGACGTACGGATGCCCCGGCGCGGTGGCATCGAGGCGTGCACCTCCATCAAGGAGGTGGCCCCCAGCGCGAAGATCATCATGCTGACGATCAGCGACGAGGAGGCCGACCTCTACGAGGCGATCAAGGCCGGCGCCACCGGCTACCTCCTCAAGGAGATCTCCACCGACGAGGTCGCCACGGCGATCCGCGCGGTCGCCGACGGGCAGTCGCAGATCAGCCCGTCGATGGCGTCCAAGCTCCTCACCGAGTTCAAGTCGATGATCCAGCGCACCGACGAGCGCCGGCTGGTGCCCGCGCCCCGGCTGACCGACCGCGAGCTGGAGGTCCTCAAGCTCGTCGCGACCGGGATGAACAACCGGGACATCGCCAAGGAGCTGTTCATCTCGGAGAACACCGTGAAGAACCACGTCCGGAACATCCTGGAGAAGCTGCAGCTGCACTCCCGGATGGAAGCCGTGGTCTACGCGATGCGGGAGAAGATCCTGGAGATCCGGTGACCGGCTGATCCGCCGGCCATCCGCCCCTCAGGTCCTCAGGTCCTCAGGCTCAGGTCCTCAGGTCTGCTCGCTCTTCGGGCCCTCAGGCGAGGGCCTTGAGCAGCTCGGGCGCCAGGTCCCGGTGGTCCACCCGCTCCACCGCCACCGCGTCGCAGCCCACCCATTCGGCGGCCTCGCGCAGGGCCTTCGCCACCGCCGGCACGGCCTTCGGACCGTCCAGCGACACCTGCTTCGCCACCAGCGTCCGGCCCTCGCGCGCCGGGTCCACCCGGCCGACCAGCCGGCCCCCCGCCAGCACCGGCATCGCGAAGTAGCCGTGGATCCGCTTCTGCTTCGGCACGTACGCCTCCAGGCGGTGCGTGAAGCCGAAGATCCGCTCCGTGCGCGGCCGCTCCCAGATCAGCGAGTCGAACGGGGACAGCAGCGTCGTGCGGTGCCGGCCGCGCGGCTCCGACGCCAGCGCCGCCGGGTCGGCCCAGGCGGGCTTCCCCCAGCCCGCCACGGTCACCGGCACCAGGCCCGAGGCCTCCACCACCGCGTCGAACTGCTCGGCCTTGATCCGGTGGTAGTCCGCGATGTCCGCGCGCGTGCCCACGCCGAGCGCCTCGCCCGCCTGCCGCACCAGGCGCCGCACGCACTCGGCGTCGTCCAGGTCGTCATGGAGCAGCGCCTGCGGGATCGCCCGCTCGGCCAGGTCGTACACCCGCTTCCAGCTACGCCGCTCGGTGACGACCACCTCGCCGTACATCAGCGCCCGCTCGACGGCGATCTTGGAGTCCGACCAGTCCCACCACTCGCCCTTGTTCTTCGCGCCGCCGAGCTCGGTCGCCGTCAGCGGACCCTGGTCCCGCAGCTGGGCGATCACCGTGTCGTACGCCCCGGGCGACAGCTCGTGCCCCCAGTGCGGGCGGTCGCGGTAGGCGCGCCGGCGGAAGGCGAAGTGCGGCCACTCCTCGACGGGCAGGACGCAGGCGGCGTGCGACCAGTACTCGAAGGCGTGCGCCCCGGTCCAGTACGCCTCCTCGACCGTCGTGCGGCCCACGGCGCCCAGACGCGCGTACGGAATGAGCTCGTGCGAGCGGGCGAGGACCGAGATGGTGTCGAGCTGGACCTGGCCGAGCGACCGGAGGACCCCGCGCACCCCGGCCCTGCGGTCGGGCGCGCCGAGGAAGCCCTGGGCGCGCAGGGCGATCCTGCGGGCGTCGTCGGCGGACAGTTCGGCGGCGGGGCGCGGCGCAGTCGTCATGGACCGCACCCTAGGCCCCGGCACTGACATCACCCCGTTCGGCCGTCGGCGGTGCGCTCGGGGGCCGGGAGGTACGGCAGGGGGCTCGGCAGGCCGAAGTCGGAGGGCAGCAGGGAGCCGACCCAGGCGTCCCGGAGCGTGCCCTTGTTGGCGAGCCCGGCGCGCTGGACGCCTTCCAGGGCGAAGCCGACGCGCTCGGCCACCGCGCGCGAGCCGGCGTTGCCGACCTCGGCGCGCCAGATCAGACGCGTGCAGCCGAGTCCGGTGAAGGCCCAGTGGGCCAGGGCGCGGACGATCTCGGTCATGTGGCCGGCGCCGCGGTGCTCCTTCGCGAGCCAGAAGCCGATCTCCCAGACGCCCTGGCCGCGGCTGCTCAGGGTGGCAGCGGCGAGCAGCGGGCCGCCCTCCACGGGTTCGGCGGCGAAGGCGTACTCGGTGTCCTCGCGCCAGCCGTCCGGGACGAGGCGGTGGACGAAGAGTTCGGCGTCCTCGCGCTTGTACGGGGAGGGGACGACGGTCCAGCGCTGGATGTCGGGGTCCTGGCAGATGCCGTACACCGCGTCGGCGTCCTCGGGGACGAAGGCGCGGAGCCGCAGGCGGTCGGTGGTGAGGATGATGGGATCCATGCCGGGATTGTGGTGACCGGGGGCTCCGGAAGCGAACACTTTTCGGATGGGGCGGCACCTTCCGCCCACCTCGTGCGTTCTCTTTGCGGGCGGACGTACGGCTCGGGCACTGCGGGCCTCCCTGCGCGAGGGCGGTCTCGCTTACGATGGCCGTTGCGGTGGGGACCACCTGCCGTGCCCGCGCTCGCGTCCATCACAAGACCCAGTGCCAGGCCCGACCGGCAAGGAGACCAGCCTCAGTGTCCGTCTTCAACAAGCTCATGCGTGCAGGCGAAGGCAAGATCCTGCGCAAACTGCACCGCATCGCGGACCAGGTCAACTCCATCGAAGAGGACTTCGTCAACCTCTCCGACGCCGACCTGCGGGCGCTCACCGAGGAGTACAAGCAGCGGTACGCCGACGGCGAGAGCCTCGACGACCTGATGCCGGAGGCCTTCGCGACCGTCCGCGAGGCCGCCAAGCGCGTCCTCGGTCAGCGCCACTACGACGTCCAGCTGATGGGCGGCGCCGCCCTGCACCTCGGCCACGTCGCCGAGATGAAGACCGGTGAGGGCAAGACCCTCGTCGGCACGCTCCCGGCGTACCTCAACGCGCTCTCCGGCAAGGGCGTGCACCTGATCACGGTCAACGACTACCTGGCCGAGCGTGACTCCGAGCTCATGGGCCGGGTCCACAAGTTCCTCGGTCTGACCGTCGGCTGCATCCTGGCCAACATGACGCCGGCCCAGCGCCGCGAGCAGTACGGCTGCGACATCACGTACGGCACGAACAACGAGTTCGGCTTCGACTACCTGCGCGACAACATGGCGTGGTCCAAGGACGAGCTCGTCCAGCGCGGCCACAACTTCGCCTGTGTCGACGAGGTCGACTCCATCCTCGTCGACGAGGCGCGTACGCCGCTGATCATCTCCGGCCCCGCCGACCAGGCGACCAAGTGGTACGGCGACTTCGCGAAGCTGGTCACCCGCCTGAGCAAGGGCGAGCCCGGCAACCCGCTCAAGGGCATCGAGGAGACCGGCGACTACGAGGTCGACGAGAAGAAGCGCACCGTCGCCATCCACGAGGCGGGCGTCGCCAAGGTCGAGGACTGGCTGGGCATCGACAACCTCTACGAGTCGGTCAACACCCCTCTCGTCGGCTACCTGAACAACGCCATCAAGGCGAAGGAGCTGTTCAAGAAGGACAAGGACTACGTCGTCATGGACGGCGAAGTCATGATCGTCGACGAGCACACCGGCCGTATCCTCGCCGGCCGCCGCTACAACGAGGGCATGCACCAGGCGATCGAGGCGAAGGAGGGGGTGGCGATCAAGGACGAGAACCAGACGCTCGCCACGATCACCCTCCAGAACTTCTTCCGCCTGTACTCGAAGCTCTCCGGCATGACCGGTACGGCCATGACCGAGGCGGCCGAGTTCCACCAGATCTACAAGCTCGGCGTCGTCCCGATCCCGACGAACAGGCCGATGATCCGCAAGGACCAGTCGGACCTGATCTACCGGACCGAGGTCGCCAAGTTCGCCGCCGTCGTCGACGACATCGCGGAGAAGCACGACAAGGGCCAGCCGATCCTCGTCGGCACGACCTCCGTCGAGAAGTCCGAGTACCTCTCGCAGCAGCTCTCCAAGCGCGGCATCCAGCACGAGGTGCTGAACGCCAAGCACCACGAGCGCGAGGCCAGCATCGTCGCCCAGGCCGGCCGCCGCGGCGCCGTCACCGTCGCCACGAACATGGCGGGCCGCGGTACGGACATCAAGCTCGGCGGCAACCCGGACGACCTCGCCGAGGCGGAGCTGCGCCAGGCGGGCCTGGACCCGGTGGAGCACGTCGAGGAGTGGGCCGCGGCGCTGCCCGGTGCGCTGGAGCGCGCCGAGAAGGCCGTGAAGGCGGAGTTCGAGGAGGTCAAGGACCTCGGCGGGCTCTACGTCCTCGGCACCGAGCGCCACGAGTCGCGGCGTATCGACAACCAGCTGCGCGGTCGTTCCGGCCGTCAGGGCGACCCGGGCGAGTCCCGTTTCTACCTGTCGCTCGGTGACGACCTGATGCGTCTGTTCAAGGCGCAGATGGTCGAGCGCGTGATGGCCATGGCCAACGTGCCGGACGACGTCCCGATCGAGAACAAGATGGTCACCCGTGCCATCGCCTCCGCGCAGTCCCAGGTCGAGACCCAGAACTTCGAGACCCGCAAGAACGTCCTGAAGTACGACGAGGTCCTCAACCGGCAGCGTGAGGTCATCTACGGCGAGCGCCGCCGCGTCCTGGAGGGCGAGGACCTGCACGAGCAGGTCCAGCACTTCATGGACGACACGATCGACGACTACATCCGCCAGGAGACCGCCGAGGGCTTCGCGGAGGAGTGGGACCTCGACCGTCTGTGGAACGCGTTCAAGCAGCTCTACCCGGTGAAGGTGACCGTGGACGAGCTGGAGGACGCGGCCGGCGACCGGGCGGGCATCACGGCCGAGTTCATCGCCGAGTCCATCAAGGACGACATCCACGAGCAGTACGAGACGCGCGAGAAGCAGCTCGGCTCGGACATCATGCGTGAGCTGGAGCGGCGCGTGGTCCTCTCCGTCCTCGACCGCAAGTGGCGCGAGCACCTCTACGAGATGGACTACCTCCAGGAGGGCATCGGCCTGCGCGCGATGGCGCAGAAGGACCCGCTGGTCGAGTACCAGCGCGAGGGCTTCGACATGTTCACCGCGATGATGGAGGGCATCAAGGAGGAGTCCGTCGGCTACCTGTTCAACCTGGAGGTCCAGGTCGAGCAGCAGGTCGAGGAGGTCCCGGTGCAGGCGTCCGCGCCGTCGCTGGCCAAGGAGGACGCCGTTCCGGCGGCCGCCGGGCGTCCGGAGATCCGCGCGAAGGGGCTCGACGCCCCGCAGCGTCCGGACCGGCTGCACTTCTCCGCGCCGACCGTGGACGGGGACGGCGGTGTCGTCGAGGGCGACTTCGCCTCCGACGACGCGGACTCCGGCGACGGGCTGACCCGTGCGGAGCGGCGCAAGGCGCAGAAGAACGCGGGCGGCGGGCGTCGCCGCAAGAAGTGACGTTCTGAGTGGTACGGAGGGGCCGGTCGCCGGGTGGCGGCCGGCCCCTCCGTCATGTCCGCCGGGCGGCCGCGCCCAGGCCGTCGAGCTCCACGGCGGCGCAGCGCCAGCGCTGGTCCTCGCCGCGCTCCAGGCGGAACGCCATGGCCCGCACCCGGGGGCCGGTGGCGATGGTCGCGAAGGCCTCGACGGCGGCTTGCGGGTGGTGCACCTGGACCGAGCAGCGGCGCAGGACGGGGCGGGGGCCGTGGGAGCGCAGGGGCGTCCGCGGCGCGAGCCGGACGAGCTGTTCGTAGGCCTCGCCGACGGTGTGGCCGAGCATCCAGTGCACGGGCCGCTCCCCGCTCAGCACGGCGAGCAGGCGCTCGGCGAAGACGGTGTGCGGGGGGAGCGTGCGGGAGGCGGTGCCGGGCGTGGTGCGGGACCCGTGGCCGCCCTGGGCGGGGGTGCGGGGACGGGGGCCGGCGGGGCCGCGCGGGCGGGCTCCGGCCGCGCCGCGCGGGCGCGTGCCGGCGGGGCCGCCGGGGGCCGTGCGGGGGCGGGGGAGCGGGGAGGGCGTGGCGGTGAGCGTGGCGTTCATGGCGGACCCCTGTCGTTCCGTAACCGAGCGATACCAGTCAGTAACTTCCCTGGGGGATCTTGTACGGGGGGTCTCCGAGGCCCCGCAAGGGCCCGCCGCGGCGGGGTGCTCCCGAAACCGGATCACCTATCCGGGTGATGCGCTCGAAAATCGGGTCTCCGGCGGGTCGGCGGACGGCCTTCGACGGGGGACGGACGGCCGGTCCGGCCCGCCACCCCGAAGGGGGACTCCGCACGTATCCTGAGGGCCTCTCCGTCTACGAAAGCGGCTGCCATGCGCGTCTACGTCCCCCTGACCCTCCCCGGTCTCGCACAGGCGCACAAGGCGGGCGAGCTGGGCCCCGGTCCGCTGACCGCCTACGCCGTGACCCCCGCGCTGCGCGAGTGGTACGTCTCCGACGACATCGAGGAGCTGGAGTACGCGGCGCTCAGCCGGGCCGCGGCCGCCTCCCTGCGCCTCCTCGCCGGCGACCCCGGGACGCCCCGGCGCCGGATCGTGGTCGCCGTCGACGTGGCCGACAAGGACGCGACCGTCGACCCCGACCGCGGGCTCGACGCCGGCTCCATCGGCGAGGTCCGTGTCGCCGGAGCCGTACCGCTGGCCAAGGCGGCGGCCGTGCACGCCGACGCGGACGACGCCGAGGCGGACGTCACGGCGGCCGCGGGCGCGCTGGGCGCCGCGGACCAGGGCGACGACGACGCCCAGTTCGTCGTGGACGGGGCCGAGGACCACGAGCTGCTGTGGTTCGGCGTGCAGGAGATCCCCTCCCTGCTCGGCTGAGCCGCCGGGTACCGTCTCTCCATGGGGAAGCACGGAAAACACCTGGTCTGGGACTGGAACGGCACACTGCTCGACGACATCGGCGCGGTGATCGGCGCGACGAACGCGGCCTTCGCCGAGCTGGGACTCGAGTCGATCACCCTGGAGCGGTACCGCGATCTGTACACGGTGCCGGTGCCGAAGTTCTACGAGCGCCTGATGGGGCGGCTGCCGACGGACGAGGAATGGACCGTCATGGACGGGGTCTTCCACCGGCACTACTGGGAGCGCGCCGAGTCCTGCGGGCTCACCACCGGCGCGGCGGAGCTGCTCGCCGCCCGGCAGCGGTCCGGGCTGACGCAGTCGCTGCTCTCGCTCGCCCCGCACGCCGAGCTGATCCCGCTCGTGCGGCGGCACGGGATCGCCGAGCGGTTCGTCCGCGTGGACGGACGCCCCGACACGTCGACGGACGGGAAGTCCGGGCACATGGTGCGGCACCTGGCCGCGCTGGGCGTCCCCGCCGAGCGGGTCGTCGTCATCGGCGACGCCGCGGACGACGCGGTGGCCGCGGCGCACGTGGGGGCGCGGGCGGTGCTCTACACCGGCGGGTCGCACAGCCGGGCGTCGCTGTCACGGGTCGGGGTGCCGGTCGTCGACTCCCTGGCCGAGGCCGTCGCCGTGGCGGAGGAGCTCGTCTAGTGCGGTGACCGGCGCGGGGCCGGGTCCCCGGGGTGGCGCGCCCGGCGCGTACCTGAGCAGTGGCAGTGTCTCGACGGGAAGAACCAGGCGTGGCGTCTGGCGCCGGTCG
>NZ_JBEOST010000041.1:0-23381 GCF_040303145.1 Streptomyces sp. NPDC096079 | reverse complement strand
TCGGCGAGTGCGGTGAGGGCGGTGAGGAGCGTTTCGCGGTCGGTGGTGTCGAGGACGGCGCGGTGGTCGAAGCGGGCGCGTGCGGCGAGGGCCGCTGCGATCTCCCGCACGGGGGTGTCGGGGTGTTCGGTGGCGTAGGTGTGGAGGTCGCGGGCGTGGTCGCGCAGGGCCTGCTCGCTCTTCGCCGACAACAGCCAGGGAAGGTCGGTGAGTTCCGTGTCGTCGTGCACGGTCTCCGGGGCCTGCTCGATCACGACGTGCGCGTTCGTCCCGCTGATGCCGAAGGACGACACACCCGCACGGCGGGGCCGGTCGCTCCGCGTCGGCCACGGCTGCTCCTCGGTGAGGAGGCGTACGGCGCCGTCCGACCAGTCCACGTGGTCCGTCGGCTCACCGACGTGCAGGGTCCGGGGCAGCACCCCGTTCCGCATCGCCATGATCATCTTGATGACGCCGGCGACGCCCGCCGCCGCCTGCGTGTGGCCGATGTTCGACTTGATCGAACCCAGCCACACCGGCTCGTCGTCGCCGCGGCCCTGCCCGTACGTGTTGATGAGCGCCTGGGCCTCGATCGGGTCACCGAGGGCCGTGCCGGTGCCGTGGGCCTCGACCGCGTCGACCTGGTCCGCCGTCAGGCGCCCGTTGGCCAGGGCCTGGCGGATGACGGCCTCCTGCGAAGGGCCGTTGGGCGCGGTCAGGCCGTTGCTCGCGCCGTCCTGGTTCGCGGCCGTGCCGCGGATCACCGCGAGCACCGGGTGGCCGTTGCGGCGGGCGTCCGAGAGGCGCTCCAGGACGAGCAGCGCGGAGCCCTCGCTGAAGCCGGTGCCGTCCGCGCCGGACGCGAAGGCCTTGCAGCGGCCGTCGGCCGCGAGCCCCCGCTGCCGGCTGAACTCGGTCAGCAGCACCGGGGACGCCATGACCGTCGCGCCGCCGGCCAGGGCGAGCGAGCACTCGCCCTGCCGCAGCGACTGGGTGGCGAGGTGCAGCGCGACCAGCGAGGCCGAGCAGGCGGTGTCGATGGTGAGCGCGGGGCCTTCGAGGCCCAGGGTGTAGGCGATCCGGCCGGAGGCCACGCTCGTCGTGTTGGTGACGAGGTAGCCCTCCAGCTCGGGGCGGATCTCCTCGGGGCGCGCGTAGTCCTGGGCGATGGCGCCGACGAACACGCCGGTGTCGCTGCCGCGCAGGCTGTCCGGGGAGATCCCGGAGCGCTCCAGCGCCTCCCACGCGGTCTCCAGGAGCACCCGCTGCTGCGGCTCCATCGCCTCGGCCTCACGCGGGCTGATGCCGAAGAAGCCGGCGTCGAAGAGGCCCGCGTCGTGCAGGAAGCCTCCCTTGGCCACGTACGTGGTGGCCTGGGCGTCGGACTCGGGGTCCGGAGCGTGCAGCCGGTCCAGGTCCCAGCCCCGGCCCTCGGGGAAGTCGGTGATCGCGTCGCCGCCGGCGGCGAGCAGCCGCCACAGATCCTCGGGGCTGCGCACATCGGCCGGGAAGCGGCAGCCGATGCCGACGATCGCGATCGGCTCGTGCGCCGCGGCCTCGACGTCGGTCAGCCTTTGCCGGGTCTGCTGCAGGTCGGTCGTCACCCGCTTGAGGTAGTCCCGGAGTTTTGCTTCGTTGGCCATGAACCCATCCCTCGTGATGCCAGACGGTCTTGCGGGCAACGTCGCCGACGCGGCTTGCGGGCTGCTTAGCGTGACCTAAAGCCGCCGCCGAGCCGTCGCGGTCACCCCTTGACGGGACGCGGAACTCCCGTACGGCGCCTAAGGGGCTCTTTAGACGGGCGTCAGCGGGGCGTCAGCCGGGCGGCCGAAAGTGGCGGGATGGAAGCCTCGGAAATCCACATCCTGTCCGTGGGCACCGCCCTGCCCGGTGACCCTCTCGAGAACGCGGACCTTGCCCGGCACTTCGGTATGGACCCGATCTGGGAGGAGTGGGTCGACGCGTTCGTCGGGACCAGGGCCCGGCACCTGTCGGTGGATCTGGCGACCGGCACGCTCCGGTCCACCCTCGCCGATCTGGCCACCGAGGCCGGTGCCCGCGCCCTGGCGGACGCCGGCCTCGGGCCCGGTGACATCGACCTGGTCGTCCTCGGCACCGCCACGCCCGACCAGCTGATGCCCGCGACGGTCAACATCGTCGCGGACCGGCTCGGGATCGACGGCGTGCCGACCTACCAGCTGCAGTCGGGCTGCGCGGGTGCCTTCCAGGCGCTGGACGTCGGCAGCCAGATGCTGCGCGCCGGCGGGCACCGCACGGCCCTGGTGATCGGCGGCGAGCTGTGCTCCCGGCACTACGACCCGGGCGTCGACCTCGCGAAGCTCGACTCGGGCGAGCTGGTCAACTTCGTGCTGTTCGGCGACGGCGCCGGCGCGGCCGTGCTGACGTCGGAGCCGACCGAGGGCGCGCCGGTGATCCGCCGGGTCCTCAACCGGCTGACCGGGCGGGGCCGCGAGCCGGGCCAGATCGTGGAGTGGACCGGCGCGCTCGACCGGGCCCATGCGGACCGCGCGCACATCAAGGAGGACTACAAGGCGATCGAGGAGTCCGTCCCGGTGATGTCCCGGGAGATCGCCGAGGAACTGCTCGGCGATCTGGGCTGGGCCGTCACGGACGTCGACTACCTGCTGCCGCCCCAGCTGTCGGGGCGCATGACGCGGCGGATCGTCGAGGGCCTGAACCTGCCGCTCGCGGAGGAGGTCACCCGCGTGGACACCATCGCCAACACGGGCAACGCGATGCCGTTCTTCCAGCTGGAGGAGGTCCTGCCGCAGCTGGCGCCGGGCGACCGGGTCCTCGGGATCTCCGTCGAGTCCAGCAAGTGGCTGAAGGCGGGCTTCGCCCTCGAAGTGGTCTGACCGTCCGCACCCGGCCCGAGCGGCCACGTCCCCCGTACACGAGAAGCGCCCGCGGTGACCGCGGGCGCTTCTTCCGTGTCCTCGGCCGCTCAGCGCGGCGCGCCGAACCAGTTCTTCAGGGCCGTCTCCAGCGAGCCCGAGCCCTCGGCCCACACGACGTGTCCGTCCGGGCGCAGCAGCACGGAGCGGGTCGCGTCGGCCGCGAGCGCCGGCGCGACGCCCACGCGGTCGGCCCAGGCCGCCGCCGTACGGGCGTGGGCACCGCCCTCGCCCTGCTCGCCGTCCCCTTCGGAGGAGCCGAGCAGCAGCAGGCCGCCGCCGTCGTGGAGCAGGGGCGCGGCGCCGGGGACGCGGCCGCCGAGCGCCGGGTCGGGTGTGACGGAGCCGGAGGCGCCGTCGGTGCCCAGGCGGTAGCGCAGGTCGACGCCGGTGACCAGCTCCACCAGGTACCGGTTCACGTCGTCGAAGCGGGCGAGGTCCGCGACGAGCGAGCGGGCACCGGCCGTGCGGGCCGCCGGGTGCATCAGGGCCAGCTGGGCGTCGAGCGCGAGCCGGGCCCGCTCGCCCTCCGGGTGACGCTCGGCGTGGTACGTGTCGAGCAGGCCGGGCGGAGCCCAGCCCGCCAGGTCCGCGGCGAGCTTCCAGCCGAGGTTGACGGCGTCCTGCAGGCAGGTGCTCAGACGCAGCCCGCCCAGCGGGTAGAAGGAGTGCGCGGCGTCGCCGGCGAGGAACACCCGGCCGGAGCGGTAGCGTTCGGCGTTGCCGCTGTGGCTGGTGAACCGGCGGGCCCACAGCACCTCGCGGGCCGGCAGCGGCTGCCCGGTGAGGTGCTCGACCTCGCCCTGGAGTTCCTCCGCGGCGACGGGGCCCGACGGAGTGGAGGGCGTGGCGCCGAACACGGTGGTGATCACCCGCAGCACCCCGGGTCCGGCGGGTGCGCCGGAGTACACCCCGCCCGCGGGCAGGTAGTGGGCGCCCAGGTGGTGGACGGCGAGCTCGGAGAAGTCGGCCGCGACGTCGCCGACGATGCCCGACACGGTCCAGCCGCTGCCGGGGAAGTCGATGCCCGCGAGGCGCCGCACGGTGCTTCCGGCGCCGTCGGCCGCGACCACGTACGAGCCGCGCAGCGTGGAGTCACCCGCGGAGGTGCGCAGCTTCAGCGTCACGTGGCCGGGGGACTGGCGGAGTTCCGTCACCTCGTGGCCGCGGCGGATGTCCACGCCGAGTTCACGGGCCCGCTGCTCCAGGACCTCGGTCAGCCGGGGCTGGGCCACGAGCAGTCCGGTGCCCACCTCGGGCCGGTCGGCGGTGAGCTCCTCGGGATGCAGCCACAGCAGGGAGAAGTGCGCGCCGGGCAGCGGGAGCCCGGAGGCGCGCAGCGCGTCCGCCAGGCCGCGCTGTTCGAGGAGCGCGATGACGCCCGCGTTGACGGCCTGGCCGGGGGCGTGCGGATCGGGGGCGTCGCGGCGGTCGAGGACGACGACGGGCGCCCCGGCCAGGCCGAGCTCGCAGGCGAGCATCAGACCGGTGGGGCCGGCGCCCACGACGATCACGGGGTCGGTCACGGGGTCATCCTTTCCGCAGGAGCGGGATCACGGGAGCGAAGTCGTACAGGTGGGCGGAGAGGACCATGTACGAGGTGAGGCCGTACCGGTCGCGGTCGCGCCGGACCTGCTCGGCGATCTCCTCGTGGGTCCCGAGGAACAGGGTCGGCAGCTCCAGGAGCTGCTCGACCGTCAGATGGGGTGCGAGGGCGGGCCGCAGCGCTTCGGCGGCGGCCTTCCGGTCGTCGGTGACGACGACCCTCTTGACCCCCACGTTCAGTTCGGGGGAGCGGCCGAGTTCGGCGGCGCGCCGCCGGACGGTGGCCACCTGGTCGGCGAACTCCTCGGGGCCGAGGAGCACGAAATCCTTGCCCGGGGGCAGCGAGGCGCCGATGAAGACGACCGTGTCGGCCCGGCGCGCGGCGAGTTCGAGCTCCTCCGGTTCGCCGACGCCGATCATCAGCCGCGGCCGCGGGCTGCTGACCGGTCGGGGCAGCTGCTCGGGGTCCGTCAGCAGCCGTTCCAGGACGTCCACCGTGTCGGCGAGCCGGTCGCGCTTGTCCTGGGGGGTGAGCGCGGCCGTCGCGGCGCTGCCGGTCCAGCCCGCGTGCAGGCCCACGCTGAGCCGCCCGCCGGTCAGCCGGTCGGTGCCGGCGATCTCCCGGGCCAGTACCTCGGGGTCCCACAGGGACGCGTTGGTGAGGTACGTGGCGACCTGGAGCCGGGTGGTGACGGCGGCCGCGGCCACCAGCGAGGGGAACGGCGCCGACAGGCCGAGGTGGTCGGTGGTCGCGAGGGTGTCGTAGCCGAGCCGTTCGGCCTCCCGCGCGCGCTCGGGCCAGTCGGCCTCGGGGGAGATCTCGTTGACCCCGAAGCGGAACTCCGTGCCAGGTCCGCCGCTCATGCGTCGCCTCCTGTCGTGACGGTGGTGGGTGTCGTGTCCGCCGTGCGGCCGCGCGCCCCGGTCAGTCGTTCGCGCGCGCGGATCGCGGCCAGGGCGAGGCCGAGGAACCGGCGCTGGGGCCCGAAGCCCCCGAGGGTGTCCAGGGCGGAACGCAGGCTCCACAACCGGGACTCGGCGACGTGGGACGGCGAGCCGTGCACGTCGTCGTGGACGAGCAGCCGCAGCTCGCGCACGTGCTGCTCCAGGAGCAGCCGGTCGCCGGGCGGGATGATCTCGTCGCGCGCGCTCACCGTGTACGCCACGGGCACCTGGATCGAGGCGAGTTCGTCCGGCGTCAGCGCCAGGTCCGCCAGCCCGGGCAGCACGGTGTCCGGGGTGTGGCCGGTGAGGTGGGCCAGGGTGTCGACGGTGACCCGCGGCACCCGGGGCCGCCAGTCGGCGTCCGTGAAGAAGTCGCCGATCGGCGCGCCGGCCGTCACCACGCCCTGGATCCGCTTGTCGTGGAGGGCCGCCCGCAGCGCCATGTGGCCGCTGAAGCTCATCATCACGGCGACGGTCCGGTCGGTGTCCGCGCGGTCCGCGAGCGCGTCGAGCAGCTCGGAGACCATGAGGTGGCTCTCCGCCCCGTACCGCTGCTCGTTCTCCCCGACCCCCGGCATCTCGACGGCGACGACGGTCAGACCGAACCGGTCCGCCTTGGCCAGGATCGGACCGAACTGCTCCTTCACGCTGACGATGCCGCCGCTCAGCAGCAGCACGGGCCGCCGCTCGCCGCCCCGGGGCGCGAGACCGGCCGCCCAGCAGCGCACCCGGCCGCCGGAGAGGTCGAGGTCGACCCGCTGGATCCCGGCGGTGCCGCCGAGCCGCCAGCGGTCGAAGGAGGCGACGGTCCGCGCCTGCGCGTCGGCGCGCGCCGGGCCGTCCACGAAGGGGAAGCGGGCGATGTTGAAGTGCCGTCCGGCCTCCACCTCCCGGCCCCGCCGCTCCAGTTCGACGCCGGCCTCGGTCCACTCCCGGGCCCAGGAACCGGGCTCGCCGTCCTCGTCGTGCCGGATCCGCCCGAGGACCTGGGCCAGCCGCTCGCCCGGGATGCCGAGGATGCGGCCGTGCACCTCCACGAACTGCTTCAGCTCCGTGACGTCGTTCATCGCAGCGCCTCCTCGGCCGTGTAGCCCTCCAGCGACTCCTTGACCTCGGTGAGGATGTCCGCCGCCTCCGCGCCGTCGATCACGCGGTGGTCGAAGGTCAGGTTCAGCCGCATCACGGGCGCGCTCGTCACCTCGCCGTCCCGCACCACGGGGCGCTGCGCGATCCGGCCCACGCCGAAGGTGAGGGTCGTGCCGCCCACCGAGTGGAAGCCGTCGACCGCCCGGTGGCCGAGCGACGACACCGAGAAGGTGCCGAAGAAGCGCGGGTGGGCGAGGAGCGGGCGCACCGCGCGACGGTAGGCGGCGCGCGCGATCAGCGAGGGCAGCCGGTGCAGCAGCAGCATCGAGGCGAACTCCGGCATGGTCTCCGGGTCGCCGTCCCGGAAGCGCTCCAGCTCGTGCTGGATGCCCTTGAGGTCGGTCCGGTCCAGGTCCGGCAGGACCGTGGAGACCACGACCCGCCGGCCGCCGACCTGCTTGTCGAGGGCGACCTTTCCGGACACCTCGCCGTAGCGGGCGACCTTGGGGCGCAGTCGGCCGCGGATCGCGGCGTTCGCCTCCGGGTGGGCGGCGATGACCCGGGCCGCGGAGTGGAGCACGTACGTGACCACGGACAGCCGGCTGTCGCCGCGGTGGGCCTCGCGGTGCGCGAGCACCCCGGACATGTCCACCTCCGTGTCGAGGTGGACCGGCGCGAAGGGCCGTATCTCGTCGAGGAAGAAGAGCGTGTGTCGCCGCTCCCGGGCGATGGCTGCGATCTGCATCCCGCCAATCTCCGCAGCCCGGCTAAAGGACCCTTTAGCGCGGCCTAAACCCGTCTTCCGGCCACCTTCGCGGGGGCCGCCCCGACAGCCCCCGGAGCCGCGTCCACGCCGGCGCGCCGCACAGGACGGCCTCACCCACAGCCGTCCTTTAGCGCGGCGCAAGACACCCATTCCAGTCTGGCCACCCAGCCCGAATGTCGCCGCTCGCAGGAGATTGCGCATGTCACGCCCCAGCGCCGTGGGCCTCACCACCGGTAACGCGCCTTTGCCCGACTTCCCGCAGCTGCGCACCTGCCCGTACCAGCCGCCGCCCGGCTACCGCGATCTGCGGCTGGCCGAGGGGCCCGTGGTGCGCGCCCGGCTGTACGACGGCCGTCCCACCTGGGTGGTCCTCGGTCATGCCGCCGCCCGTGAGCTGCTCATCGACCCGCGGCTGTCCTCCGACTGGGGGCGGCCGGACTTTCCGTCGCCGAGCCCGCGCCGCAAGGCCATCCAGAAGGCGACGATGCTCATCGGGATGGACCAGCCGGAGCACTCCGCGTACCGCCGCCGGGTCATCCCCTCCTTCTCCGTGCGCCGCACCCGCGAGCTCGGCGAGTCGATCCACCGCCGCGCCGGTGAACTCGTCGACGCCCTCCTCGAACAGGGCCCGCCCGCGGAGATCCTGCGCGGTCTCGCGCTGCCGCTGTCCTCGCACACCATCTGCGGGATCCTCGGCGTGCCCTACGAGGACCACGCCTACTTCGAGGAACAGTCGGCGATGCTCGTCGCGTCCCACGCGTCCGAGGAGGACGCGACCGGGGCGCTGATGAACCTGCGGGACTTCCTGATCTCCCTGGTGGACCGCAAGGAGAAGGAGTCGGAGCCGGGCGAGGGCCTGCTGGACACCCTCGTGCACAAGGACCTCGCCGAGGGTTCGCTGTCCCGCGACGAGGTGATCGCGCTCGGCATCATCCTGCTGATGGCCGGTCACGAGACCACCGCCAGCATGATCACGCTGAGCACGTTCACCCTGCTGCAGAACCCGGGCCAGCTGGAGGCCTTCATGGCCGACCCGGACGGCGCGGGCCTGGCCGTCGAGGAGCTGCTGCGCTACCTCTCCATCGGAGACGTGGCCATGCGGATCGCCGCCGAGGACATCACCCTCGGCGACGCCCACATCAAGGCCGGCGACAGCGTGATGCTCTCCGCCGCCGAGATCAACCGCGACCCGGAGGCCTTCGAGGACCCCGACGTGCTCGACCTCGGCCGCGGCGCCCGCAACCACCTCGCCTTCGGCTACGGGGTGCACCAGTGCATCGGCCAGAACCTGGCCCGCGCCCAGATGCAGAGCGCGCTCACCCTGCTCTTCTCCCGCATCCCGGGGCTGCGGCTCGCCGTGCCCGCCGAAGAGGTGGAGATCAAGCCCGCGCAGAGCGGTGTGCAGGGCATCTACGAACTCCCCGTGGCGTGGTGAGGCCGGTGCGCGTCATCGCCGACTCCGGCCGCTGCATCGGCGCGGGCCAATGCGTCCTGACCGCGCCCGACCTGTTCGACCAGGACGAGGACGGCATCGTCGTCCTGCTGACCGACTCCGTCGCCACCGAGGCGGACGCGAAGCTCGCCCGGGAGGCCGAGCACCTGTGCCCGGCCGCCGCGCTCCGGGTCACCGCCGGCACCGGCGACGCCGAGGGGCAGCCGGACGCATGAGGACCCGTACGCATCGCTCCGTCGTCCGCCGGGCCCTGGTCGCGGCGCTGGCCCTGGCCTCCGTCGCCACCGGGTGCGGCACCGGGACCGGCCGGGCGGACGGGCGGGACGGACGGATCGTGTACGCCGTCGACTCCCAGCCCGACTGCCTGGACCCGCAGATCAGCCCGTACGACGTGACGGCGGCCCTCGGCCGCAACGTCTTCGACTCGCTGGTCTCCATGGACGCCCGGGGCCGCGTCCGGCCCTGGCTCGCCACGTCCTGGACGGTCTCCGGCGACGGGCGGGCGTACACCTTCCGGCTGCGTGACGGGGTCCGCTTCCACGACGGCACCGCCTTCGACGCGAGCGCCGTCAAGGCCACGCTCGACCACACCGTCGCGCCCGAGACCAAGTCGCAGTACGCGGCGGGGCTCATCTCCATGTACGAGGGCGCGACCGTCGTCGACGCCCGCACCGTGCGGATCCGGCTCTCCCGTCCGTACACGCCGTTCCTCCAGGTGCTGTCCACGGCCACGTTCGGCATCCAGTCGCCCGCCGCGCTCCGCGCGAACCGCGGCCGGACGTGCCTCAAGCCCGTCGGCAGCGGCCCGTTCGTCTTCGCCGGCTGGACCCGCAACCGGCGGCTCGACCTGGACCGCAACCCGCACTACGCGTGGGGCCCGCCGGACGCCGCCGACCGGGGACCGGCGCACGTCGCCGGCATCACCGTCGAGTTCATCCCGGAGGCAGCCTCGCGCTTCGGCGCCCTCAGCTCGGGCCAGGTCGACCTGGCCTCCGCCGTACCGCCCAGCCACGTCGGCAGGCTCCGGCACGCCGACGGCTTCCGGCTGATGCGGGCCACCCAGCCCGGCGCGCCGTACACCCTCATGCTCAACGTCAACCGGGCGCCGCTCGACGACCCGCGGGTGCGCCGCGCCCTGCAGCGCTCCGTGCGCTTCGACGCGCTGGTGAAGGCGCTGTACTCGGGCGTGTACGAGCGCTCCTGGAGCCCCCTGACACCCGCCACCGGCGGGTACTCCCGGGCGACCGAGGGAGCGTGGCCGTACGACCCCGAGGAGGCGGCCCGGCTCCTCGACGCTGCCGGGTGGACCGGGCGCGACGAGCAGGGCTACCGCACCAGGAACGGGGTCCGCCTCACCGTGCACTGGCCCTACATGAACAGCCTGATGCGCGACCAGCGGGCGCTGCTCGGACAGGGCATCCAGGCCGAGGCCAAGCGGGCCGGCATCGAGCTGCGGTTCACCGCCCTCGAACCCGGCGCCTACCTGGAGAAGGCGGTCGGCCGTGACGCCGACATCCTCGCCTTCAGCTGGAACCGCGCCGAGCCCGACATCCTGCGGACGTTCTTCGACTCCCGGCAGACCGGTGACAAGGGCGGCGTCAACGCCTTCGGGCTCAGCGACCCGCAGCTCGACGGCTGGCTCCGCGAGGCGTCCGCCACCCGCGACCCCGCCCGCCGCGCGGCCCTGTACGCGAAGGCCCAGACCCGCGTGAACGACCAGGTCTACGCCCTGCCCGTGTACGCCCCCGCCACGCTCCTCGGGGTCGCCGACCGGGTGCGCGGCGTGACCTTCGACGTCCAGGCGTACCCCCGCTTCCACGACGCCCGGCTGGAGGACTGACGATGCCGCCCCTCCGCTGGTTCGCGCGCCGCCTGGCACTGGCCGCCCTCGTCGTGTTCGGTGCCGCCAACGCCGTCTTCTTCGCCTTCCGGCTGCTGCCCGGCGACCCGGTGCGCAGCGTGCTCGGCTCCACCAACCCCACGCCCGAACTCGTGGCACAGGTACGGCACGACCTCGCCCTCGACGAGCCGCTCGCCGTGCAGTACGGGCGGTTCATGCGCGGGCTGCTGACCGGCGACCTCGGCGAGTCCTTCCAGCTCCAGCAGCCGGTCGGCGAGGTGATCGGCGGGCAGCTGTGGCCCACCGTCCAGCTCGCCGTCGCGGCCCTGCTGCTCGCGCTGCTCGTCTCGGTGACCCTGGCCGTGCTCACCGCCCACCGGCCGAAGGTCCGGCGGATCGCCTCGTCCCTCGAACTCGTCGCCGTCTCCACCCCCGCCTTCTGGACCGGGCTGCTCCTGCTGGCGCTGCTCTCCTTCCGGCTCCGCTGGTTCCCGGCGATGGGCGGCAACGACCTCGCGGCCCTGGTGCTCCCGGCGGTCACCCTCGCGGCCGGTCTCGTCGGCGCCTTCACCCAGGTGCTGCGGGAGGAGCTGGAACGGGCGCTGGAACAGCCCTTCGTGCTCACCGCGCGCGCCCGGGGCGGCGGCGAGACCGCGATCCGGCTCCGGCACGCGCTCCGGCACGGGCTGATCCCGCTGATCACCCTGTCCGGCTGGGCGGTGGGCGCGCTGTTCGGTGGCGCGGTCGTGGTGGAGACCGTCTTCAGCCGTCAGGGACTGGGCCAGGTCACGGCCGCCGCCGTCGCCGGCCGCGACCTGCCGGTGGTGACCGGCGTCGTGCTGGTCTCCGCCGTCGCCTTCGCCCTGATCAACCTCGCGGTGGACGTGCTCTACCGGCTCGTGGACCCGCGCATCGACGAGAGGAGCATCGGATGACCGCGTCCGCCTCGGCCTCCGCGTCCGCCTCGGCCTCCGAACTCGGTGCCGCGGCCGGCGCCGACGGGACGAGCGCCGACACCCCGGGCGCCGCCGCCGCGCTCCCGCGCCGGGGGCCGCGCCGGTTCCGGCCGGGTGTGGCGCTCGCCGCGGTGCTGCTGCTGGCCGTCGCCGTCGCCGCCGTGGCGCCGGACCTGGTCGCGCCCCGGCAGCCGGACCTCATCGACCCGGTCGACGCGCTCGCGGGACCCGGGTCGGGACACTGGCTGGGCACCGACCAGCTGGGACGCGACGTGTTCAGCCGGATCGTGCACGGGGCCCGCACCTCGCTGGTCATCGGCTTCGGCGCGACCGCCCTCGCCGTCGTGGCGGGCTCGCTGCTCGGCGTGTTCGCCGCCACCGCGGGCCGCGCCGTCGACCAGGTCCTGATGCGCGCCACCGACATCCTGATGGCCTTCCCCGGGCTGATGCTGTCGCTGGTGGTCGTCGCCGTCCTCGGCCCCGGCACCGGCAACGCCACCCTGGCCATCGGCGCCTCGCTGCTGCCCGGCTTCGTCCGGCTCGCCCGCGGCCAGGCGCTCGCCATCCGCGGCAGCGACTACGTGCAGGCGGCCCTGGTGATGGGCCGCGGCCGGGCGTCGATCCTGGTCCGGCACGTGCTGCCCAACGCCCTGCCGCCGCTGCTCGTCCTGGCCACGGTCAACGTGGGCAGCGCCGTCATCGCCGGGTCGACCCTCAGCTTCCTCGGCCTCGGGCCGCAGCCGCCCTCACCCGAGTGGGGCGCGATGCTCGCCGAGGGCCGCGACCACCTGGACACCGCGTGGGCCGCGGCCGTCTTCCCCGGCCTGGCCATCACGGTCACCGTCGTCTCCGTGACGGTCGTCGGCCGGGCCCTGCAGCGCCGCTTCGACCGGAGGGACGGCCGTGAAGCCTGACACCACCCGCGCGGAGCGGGCACTCGTCACCGTGGAGGACCTGCGGATCTCCTTCGGCCGCGGCCGCGAGCGCACGGAGATCGTGCACGGTGTGGACCTGACCCTGCGGGCCGGGGAGTGCCTGGCCCTGGTCGGCGAGTCGGGCTCGGGCAAGACCCTCACCGGCCGCACCCTCGCCGGACTCACCGGTCCGGGCGCCACCGTGACCGCCCGCACCCTCGACTTCGACGGCCGGGACCTGACCGCCCTCGACGAACGCGCGTGGCGCCGACTGCGCGGGGCCGAGATCGGCCTGGTGCTCCAGGACGCGCTGGTCTCCCTCGACCCGCTGCGCCGGGTCGGCGCCGAGATCGAGGAGTCGCTCGCCAACCACGGCATCGGCACCCGCCGCGAGCGGCCGGACCGGGCCGTGGAGCTGCTGCGCGAGGTCGCCGTGCCCGAACCCGAGCGGCGGGCCCGGCAGTTCCCGCACCAGCTCTCGGGCGGGCAGCGGCAGCGGGCGCTGATCGCCTCCGCCCTCGCCGCGGGCCCCCGCGTCCTGATCGCCGACGAGCCGACCACCGCGCTCGACATGACCGTGCAGGCGCAGATCCTCGACCTGCTCGCCGCCCGCCGGGACGCGGGCACCGCCCTGCTGCTGATCAGCCACGACCTGGCGGCGGTCGCCCGGCTCGCCGACCGGATCGCGGTGATGCGGGACGGACGGATCGTGGAGAGCGGCCCCGCCGCGAAGGTCCTCGCCGCGCCCGCCCATCCGTACACCCGCCGTCTCCTCGACGCGGTCCCTGACGCCCGCGCCGCCCGTCGGCCGAGCGCCGGGAGCGACGGCGCCGGCAAGGAGGTGCTGCGCGCCGAGGGCCTGGTGAAGCGTTACGCCGGGCCCGGTGGCGGCATGACCGCGCTCGACGACGTGTCCTGTGTGCTGCACGCGGGCGAGACGCTCGGCGTCCTCGGCGAGTCCGGCTCGGGAAAGTCCACCCTGGCCCGGATCGTGCTCGGGCTCACCGAGCCCGACCAGGGTTCGGTGACCCTGCTCGGCCGGCCGTGGTCCGGTGCCGGCGAACGCTCGCGGGCCGCCCTGCGTGGCCGGATCCAGCTGGTGCAGCAGGATCCGCTGTCCTCCTTCGACCCGCGCTGGACCGTGGAGCGGATCGTGGCCGAGGCGCTCGGCGCCGGCGGCCGGCGGGCCGCGCGCCGCCACCGGGAGCGGGTCGTCGAACTCCTGGGCCTGGTCGGCATGGGGCCCGAGCTGCTCGGCCGCGGCCCGCGCGGGCTGTCCGGCGGTCAGCGGCAGCGGGTGGCCATCGCCCGCGCGCTCGCGCCGGAGCCGGACGTGCTGGTCTGCGACGAGCCGGTCTCCGCGCTGGACGTCTCCGTGCAGGCGCAGGTGCTGGAGGTGTTCGACCGGGTCCGCGAACAGCTGGGCGTGGCCCTGCTGTTCATCTCGCACGACCTCGGCGTCGTGCGCCACGTCAGCGACCGGGTCGCGGTGATGCGGGCGGGCCGCATCGTCGAGACCGGGCCCTCCGAGCGGGTCTTCACCCGCCCGGAGCACCCCTGGACCCGGGAGCTCCTCGGCGCGGCGAGCCCTGTCGCCGTGCCGGACCGGCAGGACGCCGGGAGCCCGGTGTGACGGCCGGTGTGACCTCGGGACGCCCGTGGGCACCCCTGTCCGCTCCGCCCCCGCGGGCCGACGGCACCGTGCCGCGGTCCGCCGATTCCTCAACCACCCTGGCCGGGACCCCGGGTTCCGGCCGCGTCCGACGATCGTGAGTCGCCCATGAACGACACCGCCCCCTTCCGTCTCTCCGTGCTCGACACGGTGCCCGTCTTCAACGGGGTTCCGGCCGCGCAGGCCCTGCGGGAACTCCTGGAGCTCGCGCCGGAGGTGGAGCGCCTCGGCTACCACCGCTACTGGCTGGCCGAGCACCACAACATGCCGGCCTTCGGCACCTCCACGCCGCCGGTGCTGATCGGGCAGCTGGCCGGCGTCACCTCGACCCTGCGGGTCGGCTCGGGCGGTGTGATGCTGCCCAACCACGTGCCGTACATCGTGGCGGAGCAGTTCGCCACCCTGGAGGCCTTCCACCCGGGCCGGATCGACCTCGGCGTCGGCCGCGCGCCGGGCGGCGAGCCCGCCACCGCGCGGGCGCTGCGGCGCACCGGCGACCCGGCGCACGAGGGCGCCTTCGGCGAGCAGCTGGCGGAGCTGATCGGCTATCTGTCGCCGTCCGCGCCGGGTGACCGTCCGCCGGTCGCGGTCTGTCCGACGGTGGAACAGCAGGTGCCCGTCTGGCTGCTCGGCACGAGCCCCTCCAGCGCCTCGCTCGCGGCCCGGCTCGGCCTGCCGTACGCCTACGCCCACCACCTCAACCCGGCGGGCACGGAGGCCGCGGTGGACCGCTACCGTGCGGAGTTCCGCCCCTCGGAGCGGCTGGAGCGGCCGTACGTCGCGGTGTCGGCGCAGGTGGTGGTGGCCGAGTCCGACGAGGAGGCCGAGTACCAGGCCGGGCCCGCCAAGGTGGCCCAGGTGGAGGGGCGGATCAATCCGCTGACCCTGTTCCGCACGCCCGAGGAGGCGGCCGCGTATCCGCTGACGGGCGCCCAGCGGCGCTTCCTCGACGAGTACGCGGCTCCGCAGATCATCGGCGGGGTGGAGACGGCGGGCCGGCGTCTCGCCGGTCTCCGTGCCCGCACGGGCGCCGACGAGCTGCTCGCGTCGGTGCCGGTGTACGGCCTCCAGGCCAGGGTCCGGACGTTCCGGCTCCTCGCCGAGGCGGTGGCTCAGGCCACGTCGGCGGGGGCGGGGCTCAGCCCGGTCACCTCGGCCAGCAGCTCGTAGGACCGGACCCGCTCGTCGTGGTCCTGGATCGCGCTGAGCATCATCAGTTCGTCCGCGCCGGTGGCCTTGGCGAACTCGGTGATCCGCTGTCGCGCGGTCTCGGGTCCGCCGAAGATCTGCGGCTCGTACATCTGGTCGACGACCGCCCGCTCCTCCGCGGTGTAGGAGAAGCGGGCGGCCTCGTCCACGGACGGGAAGTACGGGTTCTGGCCGCGCAGCGACCGGGCGGTGATCACGCGCAGCGGGTCGCTCAGCCGGGCCGCGCGCTCGTCGTCCTCGGCCACGCCGCAGAACGCGGAGACGATCGTGTACGGCTCGGCGAGGTACTCGGAGGGCCGGAACTCGGCGCGGTAGGCGTCGAGTGCGGCGGTCGTGCCGTGCGGGGAGAAGTGGTGCGCGTAGGCGAAGGGCAGGCCCAGGGCCGCCGCGAGCTGCGCGCTGTAGCCGCTGGAGCCGAGCAGCCAGACGGGGACGGAGTGCTCGGCCGCGGGCACGGCGGAGACGCTGCCGTGCCCGGGTTCCAGGACGTGCGCGGTGCCGGCGGGCGGCGCGAAGTAGCGCAGGAGTTCCTGGATCTGGGCGGGGAAGTCGTTGCCGCCGAGCGGGCCGGTCTGGCGCCGCAGGGCCCGGGCGGTCAGCGGGTCGGTGCCGGGGGCGCGGCCGACGCCGAGGTCGACCCGGCCCGGGTGCAGGGCGGCCAGGGTGCCGAACTGCTCGGCCACGACGAGGGGCGGGTGGTTGGGCAGCATGACGCCGCCGGCACCCACCCGCAGATGGGTGGTGGCGGCGGCGATCTGCCCGGCGAGGATCGCCGGCGACGAGGTCGAGAGGGCCGGCATGTTGTGGTGCTCGGCCAGCCAGAAGCGGTGGTAGCCGAGGCGGTCCACGGCACGGGCCAGCCGGATGGTGTTGCGCAGTGACACGGTCGCGGTCGACCCCTGCCACACCGGTGCGGTGTCCAGGACGGACAGTCGGAATCCCAGTTCGGTGGTCATGGAACGAGAATATGGGGACTGTCCCCGTTTTTCAACACGGCCCGGACACCGCCCGTTTCACGCCGCTCTGGTCAGCGCGGGACCGGAGTCCAGGAGGATCTCCTGGTGCAGCTCGTGCAGCTGCCGGCAGGGGCTGATCCCGAGCTCCCGGTCGAGTGCCGAACGCACCGTGTGGAAGGCCTGGAGCGCGTCGGCCCGGCGGTCGGAGCGGTACAGGGCGAGCATCAGCTGCCGGTGGAACGCCTCGATGAGCGGGTGCTTGGACACCAGCGTGTACAGCGGCCCCACGAGCTCACGGTGCCGTCCGAGGGTCAGGTCGGCCTCGTTCTGCAGCTCGACGCACTCCAGCCGGGTCTCCTCGGCCCAGGTGGCGAACTCGTCCACGATGTCGCCGCCGCGCAGCTCGCCGAGGACCGTGCCGCGCCACAGCGACAGCGCCTGGCCGCACAGCGCGGAGACCTCCGCGTGCCGGCCGGCACGCGCCGCGGCCCGGCCCTGCTGGGCCAGGCGCTGGAAGTCGTGGGCGTCCAGGGTGTGGCCGCCGAGGTCGAGGACGTACCCCGGGAAGCGGGTGACGATGGGGCTCCGCTCGGCGTTCGCCCCCTTCAGCATCTTGCGCAGTTGGGATATGTACACGTGCAGGGTGGCGGTGGCCCGCCGGGGTGGATCGTCGCGCCAGATTTCCGAGCACAGCTGGTCCGTCGATATGACGTTCCCGGCGCGGACCAGCATGGCGGCGAGAAGGCATTCCACCTTCGGCGCGCTGATGGAGAATGCCTCGTCGGCGTCCGTGATGCGCAGGCTGCCCAGGATTTCGAATCGCATGTCGTGTGTGACCTTCCGGAGATCGCGGAGACTGGCAGCGCTCAGCGCGACACTGAGCCGAAGCGGCCGTCGAGATAGACGAGGGGACGGGCCGGGTCGCCCTGATAGGCGCGGATCGGCTGCGCGATCACCACGGTGTGATCGCCTGCGGGCAGGTCGTACACCTTGCGGCAGACCATCGCCGTCGGAACGCCTTCGAGCAGCGGCACGCCGTGCGGGCCGGTGCTCCAGCGCGTGGGCGGCGCGAAGCGGTCGGCGCCGCTGCGCGCGAAGGTCGTGGCAAGTTCCTGCTGGTCGTGGGCGAGCAGATGCACCGCCACGTACTCGGCGGCGCAGACCGTCGCCCACGACGACGCGTTCCGGCCCACCCCGAACGACACCAGGGGCGGCGCGGACGAGACGGAGGCGAGTGAGGTCGCGGTGAAGCCGACGGGCTGTCTCTCGCCCATCGCCGTGATGATCGCCACACCGGCCGGATGTGTCCGGAAGACGCCCCGGAACGCGTCCTCCGCAATCGGCTCCTCTTCCGCCGCGCCGGCCACCGGACACCTGCCGGAAGCCGACCAGACGTGATGATGGGCGATCCCACCGTGACTCACTTCAACCCCCTGAAGAACTGCTCTGGCGCCGGTCGGGTCCAGCACCGTTCATTGCTGTGCCTTCAGGCTCACAGATGGATCACGTAGCGACATCCGTGGAAATACGTACGGCCATCAATCGAGCCAATTCAGCACGCGAACCGATCTCCAATTTGCGGTAGATCCGTGACAGATGGACCTCCACGGTGCGCGGACTCAGACCCAGCGCCTCGGCGATCTCCCGGGTCCGCCGGCCCGTTCCGGCCTCACGCGCGACCTCGCGCTCGCGTCCGGTCAGCACCTCAAGACCGGTCACGAGGGGGATCGGCGCGGGCAGCAGCGCGTGGCAGCCGCGGCCCAGCGAGTTCTCCAGCGGAGTGTCCGGATTCAGCCGGGCGAGCAGCAGCACGTCCCACTGCTCGGCCAGCTCCTGTGCCGAGGCCCACAGCTCCGCCGCCAGCTCCGGACGGCTGCTGTTGCTCGCCGCACGCGCCGACCGGATCCGAGCGGTCAGCCGGTGCAGCCGCAGCTGGGCGCCGTCGAACGCCCGCTCCGCCTCCTGGTACAGCGTCACCGCCGCGTCCCACTCGGCCTGCTCGGCGAGTACGTGCCCGCGCGCGAGCAGCGCGTACGCCCGGTTGTGCGGCAGCCGCAGCCCCTGCGCCGCGACGTTCGCGCGGTCGGCCCACAGCGAGGTGCCGCCGGAGCTGCCGGTGCCACCGGAGAGCGAGGCCAGGGCGAGCAGTTCGAAGCCCCGGGGCCGCAGCGTGGGGTCGAGCCCGGGCAGCTCGGGGCCGCCGAGGTCCAGGAGCAGGCTGACGCAGCGGTCCGGGCTGCCCTGCATCAGCAGCGCCTCGGCCAGCGTGAGCACGGACGAACCGTGCCAGCGGCAGGGCGAGCGGCGCAGCGAGTGCACGGCCTGCTCGGTGAGCGCGGAGGCCCGGCTGCTGCCCGGCGGCTCGGCGTAGGTCACGCACAGCGCCTCCTGGGCGAGGGCCACCACGCGCAGCTGCTCGGCCCCCAGGTAGCCGGCGAGCTCGGTGGCCTCGGCGGCGGACCTTCGGGCGCTCTCCAGCCGCCCCTGCCGCAGCTGGGCCTCGGCGAGGCCGCTCAGCAGCACCGGCAGCATCGCGTTGTGGGCGCACTCCTGGATGACCGCGGTGCCGCGCTCGAAGAACGACTCCGCCTCGCGCGGCCGGCCGAGCGCCATGGCGCAGGAGCCGAGCAGCGCCAGGTACTCGCTGTGGCAGGTGACGTCGGCGTGCGAGAGCTCGTCCATCTGGCGCACGGCGGCGTCGTACGAGGCCAGGGACTGGGCCACCCGGCCGGCCGCGAGCTCGCCGAGGGCGTGCAGCGCCATGGCCCCGGCCAGGGTGCTGCGCTTCCCGCCGGACCGGGCCAGGACCAGGGCCTGGGCCGCGATCCGGGGCAGCTCCTCGTCGCCGCGCATCGTGGAGATGATCCCGCGGTAGAGGGTCAGCTGGGCGAGGACGTCGTTGTCGGCCTTCGCGGCCCGCAGGTCGGTGAGCGCGGCCGAGAGCAGCTCCGTCGCCTGGCTGAATCGTCCCTGCAGGCACTCGACGATGACGCAGAGTCCGATCGCCGCCCGGCTCGCGTCGTCCGGGCCCAGCGGTGACCCCCGGGTCAGCAGGGCGCGCAGCGAGGAGTCGTCGGCGAGGTAGTCGGAGGCCCGCAGCGCCCGCGCCAGGGGCGGTATCAGGGCGAGCAGCCTCCCGGTCGGCTGCTCGGAGGCGGGCAGCTCGTGCAGGGCCGTCAGGAGCCACCGCACGGCGTCGTAGGGAGCGCTCTGCTCGGTCTCCTGGCCCGCCCTCGCCAGCGTCTCCAGGTCCTCGGGAGTGAACGAGCTGGTCGACAGCTCGATGTGCACCGCCCGCTCGGACGCCGAGGCGGCGCGGCGGTTGAGCACGGACAGCGCCCTGCGGTGGGCCTGTGAGCGCCAGCAGCGGTCCGCCTGGTCGTGCAGCACCCGGCGCAGCGTCGGGTGCCGGAAGCCCAGGAGCGTGCCCGAGCAGCGCAGCGGCCGCAGCACGTCCAGCTGGATCAGCGCGCTGACGACGCCGCAGGTCTCGTCGGTGGGCAGCTCGGAGACGGCCGCCAGTTCGTCCCGGCTGAACCGGTCGCCGAGGACGGCGGCGGACTCGGCCACGAGCCGTTCCGCCGGGTCCAGCTCGGCCAGTTCCGCCGCCAGGGGCGCGAGGCGTCCGGTGAGCAGCTGGGTGCGCGGGTCCGCGCCCTTCATGGCCGATTCGTCCTGCGCCAGCAGGTACAGCGGAGTGCCGTTGCTCTCGTGCAGCGCCGACGGCAGCCAGATCGCGTCGGGTCGCACGCCGAGCAGCCGGGCCGCCTGGTCCAGGTCGAGCGGCGGCAGGTCGATGCGCTCCACCCGGCCCTGCTCGGCGCCCTGGGCGAGGGTGCTGAGCAGCGAGGGCGCGGCCTGCCGCGGCCGGTGCGCGATCACCAGCAGCACCGGGGCCTGGAAGGTCCAGCGGGCCAGGTGGTCGGCGAGCGCGAGCGACTGCGGGTCGGCCCAGTGGAAGTCGTCCAGGACGAGCAGCAGGCCGTGGTCGGCGGCCTGGCTCAGCAGGGCGTGCAGTGCCTGGGAGAGCTGCAGCGGGGACAGTTCCGCTCCCCGGCCGCCCAGCCGGGCGCAGAGTCCGGCCCGCAGCAGCTCGGCGTGCTCGCGCGAGAGGGCGGACAGCCGGTCGGCCGTCATGATGCCGTGCAGTGCGCGAGTGAAAACGTGCAAAGGTTCGTCAAGTTCGGAGGGATAGCAGCGCCCGTCGAGGACCGTCACGCCTCGGGCGTGCGCGACGGAGGTGAGCTGCGCCAGCAGCCGGCTCTTGCCCGAACCGGGCTCTCCGAGCAGCTCGACGATGCCCCCTCGGCCCTCCTGCAGGGCCTGCAGGGCGCCCAGGAGTTGTAAGGATTCCCTGCACCGGACCGACGACGTGCTCTGCTTGCCAACCAGCGACATGGTTGTAGTGACCATCTCTTCCCCCTTGTGTCGGCGTCTCGCCTGAAGGCAATCCTTATCCCTCGACCCCGATGGTACGAGCGCTTTGTTACGGGGGCCCGAGCCGGAGCATGTCCGTCGTGCGGGCACACGAACGCGCCCTGACCGTCGAAAACCGGCCAGGGCTGCGCGTGGAGTCGCGAAAGGGAATTACAGGGACGAGGCGTGCTGAGCGGGGCTGCCGGACTGCTCCGGGGCGTCCTCCGAGCCCTGCTCCGCGCCGCCACCCATGGGGACGGAGCGCATGATGAGGGTGAGCAGGATGGTGAGGGCGGTGAAGCCGGCGCCCCAGGCGAAGGCCGTGGTGACGCCCTCGGTGAGGACGAAGTCCGCGGAGCCCTTGGCGTCGAGACCGGCCGGCACGTCGCCGGCGGCGTTGCGGCTCGCGGCGCCGAACACGGTCACCATGATGGCGAGGCCCAGCGCGCCGCCGATCTGCTGCATGACGTTCAGCAGACCGGACGCGGCACCGGTCTCCTCGGGAGCGATGC
Source organism: Streptomyces sp. NPDC096079 (assembly GCF_040303145.1). Taxonomy (NCBI): domain Bacteria; kingdom Bacillati; phylum Actinomycetota; class Actinomycetes; order Kitasatosporales; family Streptomycetaceae; genus Streptomyces; species Streptomyces sp. NPDC096079. The sequence goes on along the minus strand of NZ_JBEOST010000041.1, from coordinate 2,217 downwards.
CGGACATCAGGATGGGGATGACGCCGACGAGCAGGGTGCCCATGCCGAGACCGGCGACGAGCATCGGGCCGAGCATCGCGGAGACGAACTGGGCGTCGGGGGTGATCTGGGCGAACCAGATCAGGGCGACGCTGATGGCGGCGGCGCCGACGGCGGTCAGGACGCGCGCCCCGGCCTTGGGCAGGAACTTGGCGCCGATGCTGGAGGCGGCCAGGATCAGCACCGCGAGCGGCACGAAGGCCAGGCCCGCCTGGATCGGGCTGAAGCCCCGCACCTCCTGGAGGAACTGGGTGAGGAAGAAGAACATCGAGTTTCCGGCCGCCATCACGAACAGCAGCGCGAGGTAGCCGGTCGCGCGGTTGCGGTCGGCGAACAGCCGCAGCGGGGTGATCGGCTGCTTGGCGTGGGTCTCGATGAAGACGAAGACCGCGAGCAGCACGATGGCGGCGGCGAAGGAGGCCAGCGTGAGCGCGTCGCCCCAGCCGCTCTCGGCGGCCCGGATGAAGCCGTAGACCAGCGCGGTCATGCCGAGGGTGGAGGTGAGCGCGCCGCCGAGGTCGAAGCCGGCGGGCTTGCGCTCGGTCTCGCGGATGAACATCGGGGCCGCGATCAGCAGCACGAGGCCGATCGGCACGTTGATGAAGAGCACCCAGCGCCAGGACAGCAGGTCCGTCAGCAGGCCGCCGCCGATGAGGCCGATGGCCGCCCCGGAGCCGGAGACCGCCGCGTACATGCCGAGGGCCTTGGCCCGGGCCTTCTCGTCGGTGAAGTGGGTCGCGATCAGGGCGAGCACGGTGGGTGCGGCGAAGGCGGCGCCGACGCCCTGCAGGGCACGGGCGGCGAGCAGCATCCCGGCCGAGGTGGACAGACCGCCGAGCAGCGAGGCCGCGGTGAAGATCGTCACGCCGATGAGCAGCCCGCGGCGGTGGCCGAGAACGTCTCCGGCGCGGCCGCCGAGGAGCAGGAGGCCGCCGAAGGTCAGCAGGTAGGAGCTGAGGACCCAGGAGAGTCCGGTGGGGGTGAAGTCGAGCGCGACCTTGAGGTCGGGCAGGGCGATGTTCACCACGTTCACGTCGAGGATGAGCATCGTCTGGAGGGTGAGCACGATGAGGAGCACCATGCCGTTGCGGCGGCCGGCCGCCTCGGCGGTGGGCGGGCTCTGGCCCGCGGCGCTCGTGACGGTCTTTTCACTCATGATTCGGCATCTCCTCGAGGAGCTAAACGGGGACGTTCCACGGTTCTCTCGTCGAACATACAGGGACCGTCCCCGTTTAGCAATCGACAGCGGCGCCGGGTCAGTTGGCGCCGCCGTCGACATGGGTCCGGCGGCTCAGTTGACGCCGAGCTCCCGGTCGATGAAGTCGAAGAGGTCGTCGTCGGACGCCTCCTTCAGCTCCACCGCGTTCGCCTCCGCCGCGTCACCGGCCTCGGATTCCAGGCGCAGCAGGAGATCGCGAACCCTGCCCGTCAGCCGCCCGCGACCGCCCTCGCCCGCGCCCAGCGACACCAGCCGCGCCTCGATCCGGTCGAGCTCGGCCAGGGCCGACGCCACCGGGTCCTCCTCCGCCGGGGCGAGCGCCCCCAGCAGGTGCCGGGCGAGCGCCAGCGGCGTCGGGTGGTCGAACACCAGCGTGCTCGGCAGCCGGAGACCCAGCTCCGCGTTGAGCCGGTTGCGCAGCTCCACCGAGGTCAGCGAGTCGAAGCCCAGCTCCTTGAACGGCCGCTCGGTGCCGACGCCCGCCGCGTCCGTGTGCCCGAGCACCGTCGCCACATGGCCGCGCACCAGGACGAGCAGCAGGTCGAGGCGCTCGGGACCGGCCAGCGCGGCGAGCCGCTCCCGGACCCCGGTCCCTCCGTCCGCCGCGGCCGACGCGCCGCCCGCCGCCTTCCGCACCGTCCGGCCCTCGCCGGCCAGCTCGCCGAAGAGCGCCGGCAGCGAGCCCGCCCGGGCCCGCGACCGCAGCGCAGCGGGATCGAGCCCGACGCCCACGGCCAGCGGCTGCCGGCCTTCGAGCGCCGCGTCGAAGAGCGCGAGCCCCTCCTCGTTGCCCAGCGGCAGGATGCCGTCCCGCGCCATCCGCGCCAGATCCGCGTCCCCGAGCTTCTCCGTCAGCGAGCTGCGCTCGTCCCAGAGTCCCCAGGCGAGGCTGGTGGCGGGTTGTCCGTGGGTGTGGCGGTGGTGGGCGAGGGCGTCGAGGAAGGTGTTGGCGGCGGCGT
>NZ_JBEOST010000040.1:0-34096 GCF_040303145.1 Streptomyces sp. NPDC096079 | reverse complement strand
GCGCTTCCTTCGTTTCCGACTCTATCAGATCTTTCCGATCCGATTTCCTCGGTGCTTTCCGGTCCCTTTTGCTTTCGCTCCGGGCCCTTCCGGCGGTTCCGACTCTATCAGATCCTTTCGGCGTCTGATTCCCAGTCAGCGGGGTTTGTCTTTCCGGCTGTTGGGCCGTTCCGACGTCTCAAACTCTAGCGGGTTTCCCCGGCGACTCATAATCGAGTCAATCGAAATGAATTTCGGCATGCCGAAATTCGTCCCGGTAGGGAGTCCGTGCTGAGTAGAGGTGCCGCATCAAGCGGCGGGAGTGGCTGTCGAGGAACCGTTCCGGCTCCGTGACAACTCGGAGAACACTACGCATCCGGCAGGGGTGTGTCAACCCCCACCCGAGGTCCTCAGTCGAGGTCCGTCAGACGGCCGCCGGCGTCCGGCTGGGTGAGCTCCACGCGGCGGAGGAGGCGGATGAGCGCTTCGCCCAGGACGCCCCTCTCCTCCGAGGTCAGGTCCTGGAGGAGCTCCTCCTCGAAGTCGGTGGCCATGCGCATGGCCTCCAGCCACTTCGTGCGGCCCTCGTCCGTCAGCTCGACGATCACGCGGACCCGGTTGTTCTCGTCCCGGTCGCGGGTGACCAGGCCCTCGCCCGCCATGCGGTCGATGCGGTGGGTCATCGCCGCGGGGGTGAGCCCGAGGCGCTTGGCCAGCTCGCCGGGGCCGAGGCGGTAGGGGGCGCCGGCGAGGACGAGGGTCTTGAGGACCTCCCACTCCGCGTTGCTGATGCCGAGGTCGGAGAGCTGGCGGCCGTACGCCACGTTCATCCGGCGGTTCAGCCGGCCGAGCGCGGAGACGACCTTCTCGACCTGGGGGTCGAGCTCGCGGTACTCGCGCTGGTACGCGGCGATCTGCTCGTCGAGGCTCGGCTCCTGGGGAGCGGTGTCGGACATGCCGCCGAGTATCCCACGCCTCTCGTTGGCATTGAAGTCCTTCGGTGTGTACTGTTAAGGCGTTAACTTTAGCGTTGAAGTCTTCAGGGTTCAGACGTACGAGTCTGAACCCTCGACCGAAGTGGGTGAGTGTGACCAAGGCGAGGGGCGCTGCGATGCGCCGGATTCAGGCAGGAAGCGCGCTGAGCGCGTTCGGACTCGGCTTCACCGTCCCGTACCTCTATGTGTACGTGGCGCAGGTGCGGGATCTGGGCGCTGCGACGGCGGGCGTCGTGCTGGCCGTCTTCGCCATGGCCGCACTGGTGGTGCTGCCCTTCAGCGGGCGGGCCATCGACCGGCGCGGGCCCGTGCCCGTGCTGCTGGTGGCCTCGGTCGTCGCCGCCGTGGGCGCGGTGGGCATGGGCTTCGCGTCCAGTGTCCCGGCGGCCGTGGGTGCCGCGGCGCTGCTCGGCGCCGGGACGGCGGTACTCCAGCCGGCCCTGGCGACGATGATCGTCTGGTGCTCGGAGCCCGCGGGCCGTACGCGGGCGTTCGCGATGCAGTTCTTCCTGCAGAACCTCGGTCTCGGCATCGGTGGTCTGATCGGCGGTCTGCTGGTCGACACGAGCCGGCCGGGCAGCTTCATCCTGCTGTTCTCGATCGAGGCGGCGATGTTCCTCGTGCTCGCCGCGATCGTCGGGACCGTCCGGATGCCGGGCTCGCCCGCGCTCCAGGACGCCCGTCCCTCCGAGGGCGGGAAGGGCGGCGGTGTCCGGGCGCTGCTCGGGCACAAGGCCATGGTCCAGCTGTGCGTCCTCGGCTTCGTGCTGTTCTTCGCCTGCTACGGGCAGTTCGAGTCGGGTCTCGCGGCGTACGGCACGGAGGCCGCCGGCATCCAGCCGTCGACGCTCGGGATCGCGCTGGCCGCCAACACGGCGGTGATCGTGGCGGCCCAGTTCCTGGTGCTGCGGTTCGTCGAGCGCCGGAAGCGGACCCGGGTGATCGCGGCCGTGGGTCTGATCTGGACCGTGGCGTGGCTGATCGCCGGGTACGCGGGCCTCGGGCACGGCAGCCAGGCCATGGCGACGGCGGCCTTCGTCTCCACGTACGCCCTCTTCGGGCTCGGTGAGGCGATGCTGTCGCCGACCGTGGCCCCGCTGGTGGCCGATCTGGCGCCGGAGTCGATGGTCGGGCAGTACAACTCGGCGTTCGCCCTGGTGAAGCAGCTGGCGCTGGCCGTCGGTCCGGCCGTGGGCGGGCCCATGGGGGCCGCGCTGCACGGTCCGTACATCGTGACCTTCGTGCTCTTCTCGCTCGGGATCACCTTCCTGGCCCTCCGGCTGGGCAGGCGGCTGGCCCCCGAGCAGGACCAGCCCTCGCTCGCCTTCAAGGCCTCGAAGGTGGTCGCCCGGCACGAGCCCGGGCAGAAGGTCGAGGCCGCGGTCTAGTCCGGCAGGGCGAACTCGCACCAGACCGCTTTGCCGCCCCCGGGCGTGCGGCGGCTCCCCCAGGACGAGGCGATCGTCGCGATGATCGAGATACCGCGACCCGCCTCGTCCTCCGTTTCCGCCCGGCGGCGGCGCGGCAGGTGGTCGTCGCCGTCCGTGACCTCGATGATCAGGCGGCGGTCGGTGCGGCGCAGCCGCAGGCGCATCGGCGGGGTGCCGTGCTGGAGCGAGTTCGCGACGAGCTCGCTGGTGGCGAGGACGCCCAGGTCGCGCAGTTCGACGGGGAAGCGCCAGGACGCCAGGACCCCGGAGGCGAAGGCACGCGCGCGGGGGGCGGCCTCGACCCCGCCGAGGAGTTCCAGGGCGGCGTTGTGGAAGAGCTCGGCGTCCGCGCCCCTCCGGGAGGGGTGCTGGACGACCAGGACGGCGACGTCGTCGTCGTGCTCGGCGGTCACGCCGAGGGCGCGCAGGATCCGGTCGCAGACCACCTGCGGGGTGCCGCCGGCGCCGGAGAGGGCGCGGGCCAGGGCGGCGACGCCCTCGTCGATGTCCTCGCGGCGGCGCTCGACCAGGCCGTCGGTGTAGAGGACGGCGGTGGAGCCGGGCGGCAGGGCGATGGAGCCGGAGGCGTGCAGCCAGCCGCCGGTGCCGAGCGGCGGTCCCGTCGGGTCCTCGGCGCGGCGGACGGTGCCGTCCTCGTCCCGCACGAGGATCGGGAGGTGGCCCGCGGAGGCGTACACCAGCTTGCCCTCGCTGGGGTCGTGGATCGCGTACACACAGGTGGCGATCTGGCTGGCGTCGATCTCGGCGGCGAGGCCGTCGAGGAGCTGGAGGACCTCGTGCGGCGGCAGGTCCAGGCGCGCGTAGGCCCGGACGGCGGTGCGGAGCTGGCCCATGACGGCGGCGGCGCGGACCCCGCGGCCCATGACGTCGCCGATGACGAGCGCGGTGCGGCCCGCGCCGAGGGTGATCACGTCGTACCAGTCGCCGCCGACGGCCGCGTCCGCGACGCCGGGCTGGTAGGTGGCGGCGATCCGCAGGTCGTCGGGCTGCTCCAGCTCCTGCGGGAGCAGGGAGCGCTGGAGGGTGACGGCGGTCTCGCGGTGTCTGCGCTCGCTGGCCCGGAGCCGCTCGGCGGCCTCGGCGTGGTCGGTGACGTCGGCCGCGTGGACGAGGACGCCGCCGCCGTCGAGGCGGGGGCTGTCGACCGGCAGGCAGGTGACCGTGTACGAGCCGCCGTCCTTGGTCCGGCGGGACTTCACCGTGCGGGGCTTGCCGCTGCGGAGCACCTGGTCCATGAGGGGCAGCAGGCCGAGTTCCTCGGCCTCCGGGCAGGTGTCGGCGACGGTGGCGCCGGCGGGGCGGGGGCCGAACGCGGCGGCGTACGCGTCGTTCACGTACGCGATGCGGTGCTCCGGGCCGTACACGAGGGCGACGAGGCCGGGCAGGCGGCCGAGCAGCTCCCGGACGGAGAAGTCCTCCAGGGCGGGGACCTCGGGGGTCTCCGCGCTGTCGGTGAGCTGCTCCAGCTGCTGACCGTACTCACCGCGGGCGGCGGGCACGGAGCCTTCGGTCCCCCGCGCCGCGCGGCGCTGCGTGCCGGGGAGCCGGGCGCTCCAACGGGTGAAGTTCACGGATCTGTATGCCTCGTGGTGTCGGTGCCGTGCAGAGTCACGCTGTGCAGGTGTGAGCCCACCTATGGTCACACGTCCAGTGTGGACGAGTGCACTGACAGTGATGTCAGGACTGCGGCTTGTCGCCGTCGGCGGGGGGTGGGGCCGCGGCGAGTTCGAACTCGGCCCTGGGGTGTTCCAGCGAGCCGAGGGAGACGATCTCCCGTTTGAACAGGCCGGACAGGGTCCATTCGGCGAGCACGCGGGCCTTGCGGTTGAAGGTCGGGACGCGGCTGAGGTGGTAGGCGCGGTGCATGAACCAGGCCGGGTATCCCTTGAGCTTGCGTCCGTAGACGTGGGCGACGCCCTTGTGGAGGCCGAGGGAGGCGACGGATCCCACGTACGCGTGCGCGTACTCCTTGAGCGGCTGTCCACGCAGGGAGGCCGCGACGTTCTCGGCGAGGACCCTGGCCTGGCGGACGGCGTGCTGGGCGTTGGGCGCGCACTCCGTGCCGGGCTCCTGCGCGGTGACGTCGGGGACGGCGGCGGCGTCGCCGGCGGCCCAGGCGTGCGGGGCGCCGTCGACGGCGAGCTGGGCGGTGCAGCGGAGCCTGCCGCGTTCGTTCAGCGGGAGGTCGGTGGCGGCGAGGACGGGCGCGGGTTTCACGCCGGCGGTCCAGACGACGGTGCGGGTGGGCAGGCGGGTGCCGTCGCTGAGGACGGCGACGCGGTCCTCGCAGGAGTCGAGCCGGGTCTCCAGGCGCACGTCGACGTTCCGGCCGCGGAGCTCGCGGATGGCGTACCGGCCCATCTCCTCGCCGACCTCGGGGAGGATCCGGTTCGAGGCCTCGACGAGGACCCAGCGCAGGTCCTCGGGCTTGATGTTGTGGTAGTACCGCGCCGTGTAGCGGGCCATGTCCTCCAGCTCGGCGAGGGCCTCCACGCCCGCGTAGCCGCCGCCGACGAAGACGAAGGTGAGGGCGGCGTCACGGATGGCGGGGTCGCGGGTGGAGGAGGCGATGTCCATCTGCTCGATGACGTGGTTGCGCAGGCCGATGGCCTCCTCGACGGTCTTGAAGCCGATGCCGTGGTCGGCGAGGCCGGGGACCGGGAGGGTGCGGGAGACGGAGCCGGGCGCGATGACCAGCTCGGAGTACGTCATGTCGACGGCCCCGGCGCCCTCCTCCTCGGTGGCGAGGGTGGAGAGGGTCACGGCGCGCTTGGCGTGGTCGACGGACCGGACGGCGCCGATCACGATGCGGCAGCGGTGGAGGACCCGGCGGAGCGGGACGACGACGTGGCGCGGGGAGATCGAACCGGCCGCGGCCTCCGGGAGGAACGGCTGATAGGTCATGTACGGCTCGGGGGTGACCACCACGATCTCGGCGGTGCCCGCTCTGAGCTCGGCCCCGAGCTGCCGCTGGAGGCGCAGCGCGGTGTACATGCCGACGTAGCCACCGCCGACCACGAGAATGCGCGCAGGTTCGGTCACTGTCCCATGACGCACCGCCGTCCGTGGTTTGTCCACAGCCCCGGCAAATTGTGTGACCGGAGGGGTACGGAGGCGCGGGGTGGCGCGTGAGCGGGGTGCGGGGGAAGCCGTGCAGGTCACACCGGGTGGGGAGGGCTCGGAGAGGGGTCGGAAACGGGAGCCTTCCGGGCCTTGCTCCGATCGGGGGGCGCACCGTACGGAACTCCCCCTTCTGAATTGACCCCGACTCAACTATGTTCGTACTTCGTCGGGGTGTCGGATCGGAACGCGCGCGTGGACCGAAGCGCTCGTCCGCCGGAGGCCCCGTGTCAGGGCGGGGAGTCTCCGGGGGGAGACATCATGAGCGGGGGAACGCTTATGCAGATTCAGGATTCACGCTGGCAGTCGGGTGCCGGGACGGCGACCGTCGACGGGCACGTCCCGGGGGCGGCCGAGCCGCGGCTCGGCGTGCCGGTGGCGGGCGGCAGGTCCGCGCCGCTGCGGGTGGACGCCCAGCGCAATCTGGAGCACGTCCTGCGGGCCGCGCGCGAGGTGTTCGGCGAGCTGGGCTACGGGGCTCCGATGGAGGACGTGGCGCGCCGCGCCCGCGTCGGTGTGGGCACCGTGTACCGCCGGTTCCCGAGCAAGGACGTGCTGGTCCGCCGGATAGCCGAGGAGGAGACCTCCCGGCTGACCGAGCAGGCGCGGGCCGCGCTGGGCCAGGAGGACGAGCCGTGGTCGGCGCTCTCCCGGTTCCTGCGGACCTCGGTGGCCTCGGGCGCGGGCCGTCTCCTGCCGCCGCAGGTGCTGCGGGTGGGCGTGGACGAGTCCGGGGTGCCCCTGGTCGCGGTGGACACGGACGACGCGGCGCGGGTGCCGTACCAGCGGGGTCTCGCCGAGCCGTCGGACGCGCGCGTGGTCGCGCCGCGTGCCGTGCCCGCCGAGGAGCGGGACGACGCGGGAGCCTCGGAGCTCCTGGAGGTCGTCGGGCGGCTGGTCGACCGGGCGCGTGAGGCGGGTGAGCTGCGGACGGACGTGACCGTGGCGGACGTCCTCCTCGTCATCGCCACGGCGGCGCCGGCGCTGCCGGACGCGGTGCAGCAGGCGGCGGCCTCGGCGCGGCTCCTCGACATCCTTCTCGAGGGTCTGCGCTCCCGGTAGGACCTTTCGGGGCCTTTGCGCGAACGGTGTTCCTCGTGGTCCGGGCGGACCGCCGCACATGACACGAACGTGTGAGCGGTTACGCCCGGATACGCGAAGTCGCCCCGGACGAGTGGTAAGTGGACGCGGCGCTTCGGCGTGCCCGCGCTCTGTGGCAGGCTGGGCCGGTATTCGGGTCTGAGCGTGCGTACGGGGGCTTCCGCGATGAGCGGTGACAGTCGGGACGATCCGCTGGGCGGCGGCGCGGAGACGGAGACCGGGGGGCTTCCCTCACGGCAGGTTCCGAGCCAGGGCGGGCCGGGCGGTGCCTCCGGAGCACCCTCCGCGGCGACCGGGCCGACCGACCCCGGAGTGCCCCAGCAGCGCGAGGGCAAGCCCGGCGGGCCCGGAAGCAGACCCGGGCCCGTGACGGGGGCCGGCGGCGGCGCCACCCCGCTCGACGAGCCCGACACCGTCCTGCCGCCTCCGCGCGAACTGCCACCCTCCGACGCGGAGCTCGTCCAGCTCATGCGCGACGGCGACGGCTCCGCGTACGAGGAGCTGTTCCGCCGCCACTCCGACGCCGTCCGCCGCTACGCCAGGACCTGCTGCCGGGACGCGCACACCGCCGACGACCTCACCGCCGAGGTGTTCGCCCGCACCCTCCAGGCCGTCCGCGGCGGGGCCGGGCCCGAACAGGCCGTGCGCGCCTACCTCATGACCACCGTCCGGCGGGTCGCGGCGCACTGGGCCAGGACCCAGAAGCGGGAGCACCTCGTCGAGGACTTCGCCGTCTTCGCCGCGGACGCCGCCCGCTCCTCCGAGGTCGCGGACCACGACACGATGGACCTCGGCGCGGACGTCCGCGCCATGCACGAGGCCGAGCGGTCCCTCGCCATGCAGGCCTTCCGCTCGCTGCCCGAGCGCTGGCAGGCCGTGCTGTGGCACACCACCGTCGAGGAGGAGTCCCCGAGCGAGGTCGCCCCGCTCTTCGGACTGACCGCCAACGCCACGGCCGTGCTCGCCAGCCGGGCCCGCGAGGGCCTCAAGCAGGCCTACCTCCAGGCGCACGTCAGCCAGTCCCTGACCGCGGGCGGCGACTGCGCCCGCTACGCGGACCGGCTGGGGGCCTACGCGCGCGGCGGACTGCGGATGCGGGCCGAGCGCGGACTGCGCAAGCACCTGGACGAGTGCGCCAAGTGCCGGCTCGCCGCCGGTGAACTGGCCCATGTGAACGCCGGGATCCCCGCGCTCCTGCCCGTCGCCGTCATCGGCTGGTTCGCCGCCGGGTACACGCTCAAGGCCGCCGGTGTCGTCGTCGGCGGCACCGCCGCCGCGGCCGGGGCGGGTGCCGCGGCCGCCGCCACCGGTTCCTCCGGGGGCGCCGCCTCCGGCGGAGCCGCCGCCGAGGGGCTCGGCGCGCCCGCGAAGGCCGGCCTCGCGGCGGCCATGGCGGTCGCCGCGGCCGCCGGGCTCGTCTGGGCGATGACCGGGGACCCGCAGCCCGTCGCCGCGCCCCGGCCGACGCAGCCGGTCGTCACCCCGATCGTGCCGGAGCCGGCAGCCCCGGCGAAGCCGTCCCCGAAACCCGCGCCGCCCGCCCCGCCGGTGACCTCCGAGCCGCCGCCGCCGGCCCGGACCACACCGGCACCGACGCCGAAGCCCACGCCGAAGCCGACGCCCCCACCGGCCCCGAGGCCCACGCCGAAGCCGAAGGCCACCCCGGCCGCGCCCACACCGACGCCGACACCGACGCCGACCCGGAAGCCCACGCCGAAGCCGACGCCCCCGCCGCCGTCCGTCTACCAGGTCGACGAACTCGACTACGGGATCTTCGGCGACGGCACCAAGCCCGAGGTGTCCCTCTCGGACAGCAGCTGGATGTGGCAGCGCGACAGCCTGTCCGTCAACGGCACCCCGTACGCGCACGGGGTGAGCGTCCACGCGCCGTCCTCGCTGCTCATCGACCTCAACCGGCAGTGCGCGAGCTACGACGCGGTCGTCGGCATCGACGACCTGAGCGCCCCGCTCGGCGTCGGCGGCGTCCGCTTCTCCGTCTACGGGGACGACGAGCGGCTCTGGCGCTCCGACGTCGTCCGGGCGGGCGACCCGCCCGTCCCCGTGCACGTCGACATCTCCGGCCGCGCCACGATCCGGCTCGTGGTGGAGGAGCACACGCCGTTCGGCCGGGCCGCGGTCGCCGACTGGGCGGACTCCCGGATCAGCTGCTCCTGACGGTCCGCCCGAAGTCCGGCGGAGCGGCGGCGAACGGCGCGACGAGGTCCAGGACCCCGTCGACGCCGAGTCCCGTCCCCGCCGCCCGGGCCGCCGCCCGGGCCGGCTCGTCGAGCAGGGCGTGCGCCCGCGCCCGCACGGTCTCCAGGTCCCGGAGCTCGGGGACCGAGCGCGGGACGTCCCGGCGCCACTCCTCGACGGCGGTCATGACCCGTACGGCGAGGACGGCTTCGCCCGCCTCGGCGAGGGTGACGGCGAGCCCCTCCCCCAGGCCGGTGGTGATGAAGTCCGCGCACTGGGCGTCCCGCGCGGCCCGGAGCGCCGTGACGGCCGTGGCGACGGCGGCCGCGCCCTTCCCCTCGTACGCCTCGACGCGGGCGGCGATTCCCGTCACCACCGCCTCGAAGTGTGGTGGCGGGGTGCCGAGGGCGACCGTCCGCCCGGCCTCCTCCAGGTGGACGCGGGCCTCCGCGATGTCGCGGCGGTGCAGGGCGAAGGCGGCGCGGAGGAAGCAGACGTACGTCTGGCTGTCCCGTACGTGGTAGCGCTCGGCCTCCCTTGCGGCCTGGTCGAGGATCGTCACGGCGGTCTCCAGGTCGCCGGTGCGGTACGACAGTTCGGCGAGCCTGGCGAGGAGGAAGGGGGCCTCGGCGTGGGCGCCGACCTCACGGGCGAGCCCGAGGGCCTCCTCGTACGCCTCGCCCGCCTCCGTGTGCCGCCCGCGCATCGTGTACGCCTCGCCCGCCGCGCTCGCGATCTGCGCCGCCATCCAGCGGTCGCCGACCCGCCGGGCGATGACGCGGAGTTCGGCCAGGGCCTCGTCGACGTCCGGCATGCCGCCGGGCATGTCGACGACCATGTGCGTGCGGAACATCAGGCTGACGCCCAGCTCCCAGTCGCCGCCGTGGCGGCGGCAGTTGTCGACGGCCGTGTCGAGGAACGCGCGGATCGTGAACGGGTCCTCGGTCAGGTACGCGGTGAAGGGCCACAGCAGGCCCGGGAAACGGGCCGCCTCGGGGCCGGGGTCCGACCCGAACGCCTCGCGCACGCGCCGGATGAGCGCGAGGGTCTCCGGCTCCTTGAAGTCCCCCATCGTCTGGCTCTCGACCGCGAGGAAGAAGTACAGCATCCGCAGGTGCATGCGGGGCCAGTACCGGGGATCGGCGGCGTCGTCCGGATCGTCGCCGAGGTCGACCGCGCGGCCGGCCCAGGCCAGGCCCTCGGGACGGTAGTTGCGCAGCCACCAGAACCAGCCCATGGCGAAGACGAGCCGCAGGGCCGCGGTCTCGTCGGGGGCCGTGACGAGGGTGCGGTGCAGGGCGGCGCGGACGTTGTCGAGGTCGCGCTCCAGGGTGTCGATCCAGGGCAGCTGCTCCGCCGAACGGAGCATCGGCTCGGCCGTCTCGGCGAGCGCCGTGAAGTGGGCGGTGTGGGTGGCCTCGGCGGCGGCGAGCAGCTCCGGTTCCTCGGCGGCGCGCTCGGTCGCGTACTCGTGGATGGTCTCCAGGAGGCGGTAGCGCATCTCGCCGCCCTCGGCGGGCGCGGCGACGACGAGGGACTTGTCGACGAGGGCGCCCAGGGCGTCCGCGGCGTGCGGGGAGAGGGCCTCGGCGGCGGCCAGGTCCCAGCCGCCGGCGAAGACGGACACCTGCCGGAACAGGGTGCGCTCGGCGGGGTCGAGGAGGTCCCAGGACCAGTCGACGACCGCGCGGAGGGTCTGCTGGCGGGGCAGGACGGTCCGCGAGCCGGAGGTGAGGAGGCGGAAGCGGTCGTCGAGCCGGTCGGCTATCTGGCGCGGGGTGAGGAGCCTGAGCCGGGCGGCGGCCAGTTCGATGGCGAGCGGCAGGCCGTCGAGGCGGCGGCAGATCTCGTCGACGGCCTCGCCGCCGTCGCGGGCGAGGTCGAAGGAGGGGCGGACGGTGCGGGCCCGCTCGGCGAAGAGGCGGTGGGCCGGGTCCGGCGGGAGGGGCTCGACGGGGCGGACGGACTCGCCGGGGACGCCGAGGGGCTCCCGGCTGGTGGCGAGGATGCGGAGCTGCGGGCAGTGGGTGAGCAGGGTCTCGGCGAGGGCGGCGGCCGCGTCGATGACGTGCTCGCAGTTGTCGAGGACCAGGAGCAGCGGGCGGCGGGCCAGGTGCTCGACGAGCTGGGCGGTGGGGTCGTCCTTGAGGGGCACGCCGTCGCGGGTGATCAGGTTGATCTCGCGGAGGCGGAGGGCGGACAGGACGGCGCCGGGGAGGGCCTCGGGGTCGTCGAGCGGGGCGAGTTCGGCGATCCAGGCGGCGGGGCCCGCGGCCCGGAGCGCGGCCTCCTCGGCGAGCCGGGTCTTGCCGGAGCCGCCGGGTCCGGTGAGCGTGACGAGCCGGGAGCGCTTCAGGTCGGCGTGGAGTGCGGCGAGCTCGGGCTCCCGGCCGACGAAGGAGGTGAGCCGGGGCCGGATGTTCCCGGCTTCGGGGCCGGGGGCGGCGGCGGGGGGAGCGGCGGCGGGGGGACTGTCGGCGGCCTGAAGGGGCGCGGGCGGCTGGGTCGTGGGACCTGTCGCCGGTGCCGAGGGGCCCGGGGCCGAGGGGGCGGGTGCCGAGGAGCCCGGGGCCGAGGGGCCCGGGGCCGAGGGGGCGGGTGCCGAGGAGCCCGGGGCCGAGGGGCCTCCGGCAGGGGGCGGCGCGCCGTGGTCCGGGGTCGGGAGGCCGGCGCCCGAGGAGGCCTCGCCCGGGTGCGCGGGGCCGGGCGGCGGGGCCGTGACGGGGCCCCGGGTGGTCCGGCCTCGGGCCGGGGGCGCGCCGGTGAGGAGTTCCCGGTGGAGGGCGGTGAGCTCGGGGCCCGGGTCGGTGCCGAGGGCGTCCGCGAGGGTGCGGCGGGCCGACTCGTACGCGGCGAGGGCGTCGGCGTGGCGGCCCTCGGCGCGCAGGGCGCGGATGAGCTGGGCGCGGAAGGCCTCGTCGTAGGGGTACGTGGTGGTGAGCTCGGTCAGCTCCGGTACGAGCCCGTCGGTGGCGCCCCGGCGCAGATCGGCCTCGACGCGCTGCCGGAGCGCGGCGAGCCGCTGGGCCTCGGGGCGGACGCCCGCCGCGTCGGGGAGGTCGGCGAGGGCGGGGCCGCGGAAGAGGCCGAGGGCCTCGCGGAGGAGGGCGGCGGCGGTGTCGGGGTCGTCGGCGTCGAGGCGGGCGGCGCCGTCCCTGGCCTGGCGCTGGAAGACGTACAGGTCGATGTCGTCGGGGGAGGCGGCGAGACGGTAGCCGGGTCCGGGGGTGGAGGCGACGGCCTCTTTGCCGAGGGTCCGGCGGAGGCGGCCGACCAGGGCCTGGAGGGCGGCGGGGGTGTCCTGCGGCGGGTCGTCCCCGTACACGTCGTCGGCGAGCTCGCCGACGGAGACGGCCCGTCCGCCGCGCAGCGCGAGCGCGGCGAGCAGCGCGCGCAGCCGGGCACCGCCGAGGGGAAGGGGGGTGCCGTCGGGACGAAGGGCCTCGGTGGTGCCGAGGATGAGATACCGCACCGACCCATTGTGTCGGCAGCCCGGTGCCCGCGCCTCGGGGTTTACCCGGGTGTCAGAACGTCGAGGTGTCGAGCTCGAAGCCGAGGGGGTGGGGAAGCGGGACGACTGTCCCCAGCTTGTGGATGGACTTGTGGCCGTAGTCGTCACCGGAAGGACCGGAGCAGACGACGGCCTCGCCGGCCTCGCGGTCGATCATCAGGTAGACGGGAATGTCGGCCCGGGCGTAGGCGCGGATCTTCTGGACGCGGTCGCGGCCCGCTGTGGAGGAGGAAGTCACCTCGGCGACGAGGAGGACGGGGTCGGCGGCGTGCCACTCCAGCTGGTCGTCGAAGCTGCCCTTGGGCGCGATGACGAGGTCGGGGATGACCCTGAGCGGGTCGGTGGTCCCCGGAAGGCTGATGCCGATGCCCGTGAAGTTGCGGAGCTCCTTATCGACGCGGCGGGCGATGACCTGTTCCACCATCTCCGTCACGATCTCCTCGTGCTCACCGTTGGCCGGAGGCACCACGTAGATCTCCCCTTCGATCAGCTCCACACGCCAGCCCTTGGGGGCCAGTGCACTGAACAGCTCGAAGGTCTCCTGGGTACTCGCGCCCTCGCGGTCGGGCAGTCCCTCGGAGAACGACTCCTCCGGGACCGGCAACGGCATGGCCATGGCGGGCCTCCTTCGCTCGGGTGCGACGGTTTCAGCTTAGGTCCGCCCTGGGGCCGAGACCCGGAAGGTGTTCACTCGAACGAGCATGCTGGGACGTTTCACCTGCTCGGCGCAGCTCACGCCGGCAGCGACCTCGACGCCGGGACCAGTGGCCCCTGGACCGCGCGGTGGGCCCGGGGCTCCGTCGTGTTGGTCCAGCAGGAGCCCCGGCGGGCCAGGAGGCGGCGGAGCCAGAGCTCGGTGGAGACCAGGTCGGCGAGGCCGTCGAGGGGGACGGGCGCGCCGTCGGTCGCCGCGCGGAGGGCCTCGCGGACCACGCGCGCGTCGATCAGGCCCGCGTCCGCGAGGAGCGGGGCGTCGAAGAGGGCGAGGAGCTGGGGGAGCGCGACGCGCAGGCCCGCGCGCGTGGCGGCGGCCGGGACGGCCGGGTGCGGGGCGCCCCAGCCCGGGGGCAGTTCGCGGACGCCCGCGCCGGAGAGCACCGTGCGCAGGACGCCGGCCCGGGCGTCCGGCTGGACGCGCAGTGATTCGGGGAGCTCGCGGCAGGCCCGTACGACCTGGTTGTCGAGGAAGGGGGCGTGCAGGCGCTGGCCGCGGATCTCGGCGGCCTGCTCCAGGACGCGGTGGTCGGCCGCCGCGCGGGCGAGGGCGGCACGCGCGCGTGCCTCACCGGGGCGCTGCACGGAGGTCGGGAGGGTCGCCGCCCGGTTCAGGCGAACCGATACTTCTGCGAGGGCCTCCCCCGTCAGCCAGCGCGCCGCCGGGCCCGGCCGTGACCAGGCGAGGGCGGACAGCGAGGCCTCCAGGGGGCCGAAGCCGTCCGGGGCCGTGCGGTTCGCCTCCAGGACCCGCCGGGCCGCCGCCTCCAGACCCGTCCGGTACGGGGTGCGGGCCAGTTTCCGCGCCGCCCGGTAGACGGTCAGCGGCACCAGGAGCGACCCCGCCGAAGGACCCGAGGCCTTGGCGAGCGCCGTCACGGGCCGCACCAGGGAGCGGCGCCTGCGGTCCATCAGGAGGTCGGCGAGGCGCGCCGGGTGCGCGTCCAGGACCTGCTTCGCGCCCATGCCGGTGAAGTGGTCGGCGCTGCCCCCCGCGAGCCGCCTGCGGTGCCGCTCGGCGATGACCAGGGCGGGCCCCGGCTCGTCGGTGAGCGGCCCGTCGAGCGCCGCGTACGGCAGCGCCTCCTCGCCGCCCGCGACGACCACGTGGTGCAGCCGGGGGTCGGCGGCGATCACGCGCGCCCGCTCCAGCTCCGCCGTGCGGCGCGAGCCGGCCCTGGTCGCCAGGTCGTTGAACGTGACGGCGAGCAGCCGCTCCCCCGCGCCCGTGCCGTGCCCGGTGAGCGTGCCCGGCACACCCGGCAGGCCCGCCGCGAGCAGGGCGAGCGTTCCGGAGGCGCTGCCGCCGGACAGGTCGGCGCCGATGCCGGGCGCCGGGCCGGCGCCCCGGGCCGCGCGCCGGTCGGCGGGGCCCATGCCGGGGACGGGTCCGGGGTCGGGGAGCGGCACCTCGGGGGCGTGCCGGGGCGCGGTGAGCCGGGCCCGTACCGCCTCGACCAGGGCGTCCCGCACCCCTTCGACGGCCTGCCGGGGGTCGGCCTCGGGCGCGGCGACGGCGAGCGAGGCCACCTGCTCGTAGCCGGTGATCTCGCGCGAGCCCTCCCGCAGGATCAGGGCGTGGCCGGGCGGCACCCGCCGCACTCCCTCGTACGGGGTGGAGTCC
The DNA here is from genome assembly GCF_040303145.1 of Streptomyces sp. NPDC096079. Classification (NCBI taxonomy): domain Bacteria; kingdom Bacillati; phylum Actinomycetota; class Actinomycetes; order Kitasatosporales; family Streptomycetaceae; genus Streptomyces; species Streptomyces sp. NPDC096079. The sequence goes on along the minus strand of NZ_JBEOST010000040.1, from coordinate 19,405 downwards.
CGCAGCGCCTCCGGGGTCTCGGGGCAGGCGAGCAGTGCGGCGAGGTGGCCGATGTCGAGCTGGGCCTCGACGAGGTCGGCGAGCGGCAGGGCGGCGGTGGCGTACGCGGTGCCGCCCTGCCACGGGGTGTGGAACACCGGCCGGGCGCCCGCGAGGTCACCGGTGACGGTGACGCGGCGGCCGGTCCTGACGACGGCGGTGTAGCTCCCGGCCCAGGCGGTCAGGTGCCGCAACGCGCCCCCGCGCGCGGTGAGCAGGCCGATCCGCAGTTCCTCGTCGCTCGCGGCGCAGCAGCCGAACACGGCGAGGCGGGTCCGGTCGTCGACGGCCACCACGCGCACCTCGTCGGGGCGCCAGTCGCCGACCGCCCAGAGCGGATCGGGGTCGCCCCACAGGAGCTGTGCGCCCACCGGTTGCACCGTGCGCCCCTCGGTCGCGGGGCCGGCCTGGTGATCGTACGGAGAGCCGGAGACGTACGTGCCGTTCACGGCTCCCGCCCGGCCCCCGGTGGTCGTTGCGAAGCTCGCGGCGACACTGCTCCAGCCCACCAGCCATCGCATCGGCGCCTCCACATCCGTTTCGGTGGAGGACATGCTGCCATGACAACGGCGCACGGGGCGGGGTCCGGAGGCACGCGCGCGAAAGCCGAATGCGCCCCTGGCATGGGCCAGTTGATGATCGCCGAAGTGCCGGATGCACACCGGCGTCATTCGGCCAAATATCGATCCCCGCCGGAGGTTTCGGACGGCGTCCGGGCGGCTCGCCGGACACCGGCAGCCCGGGAGGCGCTCCCGCCTCCCGGTGCCGTCCGCCGCCCGCGGGGAATGGGGCGGCAGTGTCCCCCAGCCCACTGGTCCGGGACACCGTTCCCGGCCGAGCGGGCCGACCCACGCGAGATTCATGGAAGCGCTCCCCCGCCGGCCGGACGAGAGCGCACGGCCGGGCGCACGGCCACACGGCGGGAGCACGAGCCGCTCGGCCGGCCCGGCTCGTCGCACGTTCACACAACAATCTCGCCATACGGAACACCGCCCCTTAACGGTGGGGATGCGGCGAACTACGCTGTGTTTACGAATGCCGCACGCCTATGCCCGGCGTCGTGGCGGCCGTCTGTGTTGTCGAGGGGTGGCGTCATGTCCAGGGAGCAACGCGGGCCGAACGAAAAGCTCGGCACGGTTCTCGCCCTCGCGGGAATCAGCAACGCCGGGCTCGCCCGGCGCGTCAACGACCTCGGAGCGCAACGGGGTCTGACGCTTCGTTACGACAAGACCTCGGTCGCCCGGTGGGTGTCCAAGGGCATGGTGCCGCAGGGCGCCGCCCCGCACCTGATCGCCGCCGCGATCGGGCAGAAGCTGGGCCGGCCCGTGCCGCTGCACGAGATCGGGCTCGCGGACGCCGACCCCGCGCCCGAGGTGGGGCTCGCCTTCCCGCGCGACGTGGGCGAGGCGGTCCGCTCGGCCACCGATCTGTACCGGCTGGATCTCGCCGGGCGGCGGGCCGGCGGGGGCGGCATCTGGCAGTCGCTCGCCGGATCCTTCGCGGTCAGCGCGTACGCGACGCCCGCCTCCCGCTGGCTGATAACCCCGGCCGACCCGTCGGTGGAGCGCGACATCCCGCACCCCGGCCCGGGCGCCGGCTCCGCGGCGGCCGCGGCGGAGCACGTGCGCGTGGGCCACAGCGACGTCGCCAAGCTCCGCGAGGCCGCCGAGGACGCGCGCCGCTGGGATTCCAAGTACGGCGGCGGGGACTGGCGTTCGTCGATGGTGCCCGAGTGCTTACGCGTGGACGCGGCGCCGCTGCTGCTCGGCTCGTACTCGGACGAGGTCGGGCGGAACCTGTTCGGCGCGACCGCCGAGCTCACCCGGCTCGCGGGCTGGATGGCCTTCGACACCGGGCAGCAGGAGGCCGCCCAGCGGTACTACATCCAGGCGCTGCGGCTCGCCCGCGCCGCCGCCGACGTGCCCCTCGGCGGGTACGTCCTGGCCTCCATGTCCCTCCAGGCCACCTACCGGGGCTTCGCCGACGAGGGCGTCGACCTCGCGCAGGCGGCGCTCGAACGGAACCGGGGGCTCGCCACCGCCCGCACCATGTCCTTCTTCCGGCTCGTCGAGGCCCGCGCGCACGCCAAGGCCGGCGACGGGGCCGCCGCCGCGGGCGCGCTGAAGTCCGCCGAGGGCTGGCTGGAGCGCTCCCGGGAGGGCGACGCCGACCCGACCTGGCTCGGCTTCTACTCGTACGACCGGTTCTGCGCGGACGCCGCCGAGTGCTACCGGGACCTGCGGATGCCGCGCGAGGTGCGGCGCTTCACGGAGCAGGCGCTGTCCCGGCCGACGGAGGAGTTCGTCCGCTCGCACGGGCTGCGGCTCGTGGTGTCGGCGGTGGCCGAGTTGGAGTCCGGGAACCTGGACGCGGCCTGCGCGGCCGGCACGCGCGCGGTGGAGGTGGCGGGCCGGATCTCCTCGGCGCGGACGACCGAGTACGTACGGGACCTGCTGCACCGGCTCGAACCGTACGGGGACGAGCCTCGTGTGATGGAGCTGCGCGAGCGGGCCCGGCCGCTGCTCGTGACTCCGGCGTGAGACGCTGCCGGCGCCCCGACGTGACACGCGTCCCACGGTGCGGGCGTTTAGCGGCATTGTCAGTGGGCCAGTGCACTATCGGGGGTGGGAGGTGGCGCTGGTGTTTGACTGTGACGTGCTGGTGATCGGCGGAGGGATCGTCGGTCTGTCGACGGCGTACGCCCTGACGCGCGCCGCCCCCGGCACCCGGGTCACGGTCCTGGAGAAGGAGCACGCCCTCGCGCGCCACCAGACGGGGCGCAACAGCGGGGTGATCCACAGCGGGATCTACTACCGCCCGGGCTCGCTCAAGGCGCGGTACGCGGTCGAGGGCGCGGCCGAGATGGTCAAGTTCTGCGCGGAGTGGGGCATTCCGTACGAGGTGACGGGGAAGATCATCGTCGCCACGGACCGCGAGGAGCTGCCCCGGCTGCACGCGCTCGTGCAGCGCGGCCGGGAGAACGGCATCCCGGTGCGCGAGCTCGGCCCGGCGCAGATCAGCGAGTACGAGCCGCGGGTGCGGGGGCTGGCCGCGATCCACGTCGGCACGACCGGGATCTGCGACTACGGGGCGGTGTCGGAGCGGCTCGCCGCGGCCTCCGAGGCCCGGATCCTGTACGGCGCGGAGGTCACCGCCATCGACCGGCGGCCCTGGGGCGTCGCCGTGGCCACGGCGGACGGGCGCGTGGTGCGGGCGAAGGTCCTGGTGAACTGCGCGGGGCTGCACTGCGACCGGATCGCGCGGCTCGCGGGCGACGACCCGGGCATGCGGATCGTGCCGTTCCGGGGCGAGTACTACGAGCTCGCCGACCCCTCGCTGGTCCGCGGCCTGGTCTATCCCGTCCCCGACCCGGCCTTCCCGTTCCTCGGGGTGCATCTGACCCGGGGCATCGACGGCGGCGTCCACATCGGGCCGAACGCCGTCCCGGCGCTCGCGAAGGAGGGGTACGGCTGGTCCGTCGTCCGCCCGCGCGAGCTGGGCGCCACCCTGGCGTGGCCCGGCTCGTGGGCGATCGCCCGCGAGCACTGGCGGTACGGCGCGGGCGAGCTGCACCGGTCGCTGTCGAAGCGGGCCTTCACGGAGGCGGTCCGGCGGCTGCTGCCGGTCGTCGACGAGTCCGACCTGCGGCGGGCGGCGCCGGGGGTGCGGGCGCAGGCGGTGCTGCGGGACGGGACGCTGGTCGACGACTTCCTGTTCCGCGAGGCGCCGCGGACGGTCCACGTGCTGAACGCGCCTTCGCCCGCGGCGACGGCGTCCCTCCCGATCGGCCGCGAGGTCGCGGCCCGGGCCCTGGCCCGGCTGTAGCCCCGCCCGCCGCCGGCGCGACGGACCGCCACCACCGGCCGTGGGTCCGCCCGGCCGTGGCCCCGACCGGCCGTGGGCCCGCGGCCCGCGGCCGGTCGCCGTAGAATCGGGCGCATTGTGTCTGAGGAGATTGAGAGCGGGCCGCAGCCCGTCGCGCGTCGTGGCAGTCGGATGTTCGCCCCCGGCGAGGGCCCCATGCCCGATCCCGCCGGAGCCCATCACGAGCGGCGGATCCGGAGCTTCCAGCCGCGCCGCAGCCGGGTCACGTACGGGCAGGCCGAGGCCATGCTGAAGCGCTGGCCCGACTGGGGCCTCGACATCGACGGCAAGCGGGTCCTCGATCTCGAAGAGATGTTCGAGGGGCTTCCGGTCGTCCTGGAGATCGGCTTCGGCATGGGCGAGGCCACCGCCCAGATGGCCGCCGCCGACCCCGGCACCGGCATCCTCGCCGTGGACGTGCACACCCCCGGCCAGGGCAACCTCCTCGGTCTCGCCGACCGCAACGGGCTCACCAACGTCCGGGTCGCCAACGGCGACGCGATCATCCTGCTCCGCGAGATGATCGGCGACGCCGCCCTCGACGGCTGCCGGGTCTACTTCCCGGACCCGTGGCCGAAGGCGCGCCACCACAAGCGGCGGCTGATCCAGCCCGAGTTCCTCAGCCTCCTCGCGCCGCGCATGAAGCCCGGGGCCGTGCTGCACTGCGCCACGGACTGGGAGGAGTACGCCGTACAGATGCTGGAGGTCCTCTCCGCGCATCCGGACTACGAGAACACGCAGGCCGACGGCGGTTACGCGCCCCGCCCCGAGTTCCGTCCCCTCACCCGCTTCGAGGGCCAGGGGCTCGACAAGGGCCACGTCGTCCACGATCTCCTCTTCCGGAGGAAGTGACCCGGCTGTCCGTGGGGGTCGTTAGGGTCGCTCACGTGTCGAACCGAGCCCCCAGCGACCTTTCGGACGCCGCTCCCGTCCCGCACCGGGACACCGAGGAGCCGGCCTTCCCCGCCGCCGCCGACCGTTCCCAGTGGCGCTACCGGCCCCGCCGGGCCTTCTGGCGCAGCCGGCTGGTCCGCGCGGTCGCCGTCGTGACGCTGCTCGCCCTCTGCGCCCTGGTCATCCTGGCGCTGGTCCGCGAGCAGACCGGCACCCACGGCTTCCTCGTCGGCCTGGGCCTGGCCGTCCTTCCCGTACCGCTGCTCATGTCGGCGTTCCGCTGGCTCGACCGGGTCGAGCCGGGCCCCTGGAAGAACATGCTGTTCGCGTTCGCCTGGGGCGCCTTCGCCGCCGCGCTCGTCGCGATCCTGGCGAACTCCTTCGCGGTCCGCTGGATCGCCACGGCCACGGCCGATCCGGACTCCGCCGACACCCTCGGGGCCACCGTCATCGCCCCGGTGGTGGAGGAGAGCGCGAAGGCGGCCGCGATCCTGCTGCTGTTCCTCTTCCGCAGGAGGGACTTCGGGGGTCTCGTCGACGGGGTCGTGGTCGCCGGTTTCACCGCGACCGGCTTCGCGTTCACCGAGAACATCCTCTACCTGGGCAACGCCTTCGGGGAGGACCAGGAGTTCGGCGCCTCCGGCATCGGCTCGGTGACCGCCGCGACCTTCTTCGTACGGGTCGTGATGTCGCCGTTCGCGCATCCGCTGTTCACCGTGCTCACCGGCATCGGCTTCGGCTTCGCCGCCCTCGCGCCGCGCGGAAAGCGGCTGCGCCGGGTGCTGCTGCCGCTCGCCGGACTGCTGCTCGCCATGAGCCTGCACGCCGCGTGGAACGGCTCGGCCACCTTCGGCGGCCCGCTGGCCTTCTACGCGGTGTACGGGGCGCTCATGGTCCCGGCGTTCGGCCTGCTGACCTGGCTGGCCGTCTGGAGCCGGCAGCGCGAGCTGCGCACGATATCCGGCGAGCTCCCGGCGTACGCGGCGGCCGGCTGGCTCGCTCCCGCCGAGCCGCTCGCGCTGTCCTCGATGCGCGCCCGGCAGGTGGCCCGCTCGTTCGCCGCGCGGACGTACGGCCCGCCGGCCGCGCGGGCGGTCGGCGAGTACGAGTCCTTCGCCACGACCCTGGCGTTCCTGCGGGACCGGGCCCGGCGCGGCACGGCTGGGCCCGACTTCCCGGCCCGGGAGCAGGAGCTGCTGCACCACCTGTGGCAGCGCCGCGCGGTCGCCTCCCCCGCCCTGACGTTCGCGGCGCGGGCCACGGGCCGCGCCTGGGCACCGCCGCAGTACCTGGACTACGAGGGCTACAACCCGTACCGCAGCTAGTGCTGTGGCCGGAAAGGTTTGCCGGGTCGCGGCGTCCGGTGCGGTGCATCGCAAGGCGGAGGGCCTCGGCTCGTACTGGACGTACTCGCGAGGGCCGACAACGCGGCGAGGTGCCGTGCCGGGCGTCGCGACCCGGTGAACCTTTCCGGTCACAGCACTAGGGGCCTGATCCGACGGGAACTGCCAGGCCTAGTGCGCCGACGCCTCCGTCAGCAGCGTCAGCTCCTCCTCCGTCAGTTCCAGGTCGGCGGCCGCCACCAGGGCGGGGAGCTGCTCGACCGTGCGGGCCGAGGCGATCGGCGCGGCGACGGTCGGGCGGGCTGCGAGCCAGGCGAGGGCGACGGTGGCGAGCTCCGCGCCGTGCGCCTCGGCGACCGCGTCGAGGGCGGAGAGCACGGCCCGGCCCCGCTCGGTGTCCAGGTGGCCGGCGGCCCCGGAGGCCCGGACGCTGTCGACGGTGGCGCCGGGGCGGTACTTGCCGGTGAGGAAGCCCGCCGCGAGGCCGTAGTACGGGACGGCGGAGAGCCCGGCCCGCTCGACGGTCTCCAGGAGCGGGCCCTCGTAGGTGTCGCGGGAGACCAGGTTGTAGTGCGGCTGGAGGGCGACGTACCGGGCGAGGCCCTCGGCCTCGGCGAAGTCGAGGGAGGCGCGGAGCCGCTCCGGGGAGATGTTGGAGGCGGCGACGGCGCGCACCTTGCCGTCCTTCACCAGCTGGTCGAGGGCGGTGACGATCTCCTCGACGGGGACGGACTCGTCGTCGAAGTGGGTGTAGTACAGGTCGATGTGGTCGGTGCCGAGGCGGCGGAGGGACTCCTCCGCGCCCGCCTTGATGGTGGTGGCGGACAGGCCCTTGAAGTGGGGGTGGGCGCCGACCTTGGTGGCGACGACGATGTCGGAGCGGTTGCCCCGGGAGGCGAGCCAGCGGCCGATGACGGTCTCGGACTCGCCGCCCTCGTTGCCCTCGGCCCAGGCGGAGTAGACGTCGGCGGAGTCGACGAAGTTGCCGCCGGCGGCGGCGTAGGCGTCGAGGACGGCGAAGGACTGGGCCTCGTCGGCGGTCCAGCCGAAGACGTTGCCGCCCAGGGCGAGGGGGAAGACGTGCAGGTCGGAGCTGCCCAGCGGGCGGAGAGTGGTCATGTGTGGATCAACCGCTCCCGCCGCCGGGCCTATTCCGGGTGGGGTCAGAGGCTGAGGCCCTTGGAGCGGAGCCAGTCCGCCGGGTCGATGCCGTCGCCGCCGGGCGTGTGGACCTCCATGTGGAGGTGGGCGCCGGTGACGTTGCCGGTGGCGCCGACGCGGCCGATGGTCTCGCCGGTGCCCACGGTCTGGCCCGCGCCGACCAGCATGGACGAGAGGTGGCAGTACCAGACCTCGGTGCCGTCCTCCAGCTCCAGGACGATCCGGTAGCCGTAGGAGCCGGACCAGCCCGCCGACTTGACGGTCGCGCCGTGGACGGCCTTGAGCGGGGTGCCCGTGGGGGCGGCGAAGTCGAGGCCGGTGTGGTAGCCGGAGGACCACATGGAGCCGGACTGCATGTAGGTGGCGGTGAGGCTGTACGAGGAGACCGGCAGCGAGTAGCTGGCGGCGAGCTTGGCGAGGCGCTCGGCCTCGGCCTTCGCCTTGGCCGCCGCTTCCGCCTTGGCCTTGGCCTCCGCCTCGGCCTTCGCCTTCGCCTCGGCGGCGGCCTTCTGCGCGGCGGCCTCCTTGGCCACGGCCTCGGCGGCGGCCTTCTCCGCCGCCGCCTTCTCCGCCGCGGCCTTCTCGGCGGCGTCGGCGGAGGCCTGCTGCTGCTCGGCCTGCTGGAGGATGCGGGCGCGCAGGGCCTCGCCCGCGGCGGGGGCGGCGGCGGCCTGCTCGGTGCTCTCGTCGGCCGTGGTGTAGGCGGCGGCGGTGAGCGGGTTCGGGTTGGCGCGGGCCTCGCTGACGGGCTCGCTGTGCTCCTCGGGGAGCAGGTCGCCGACGCCGGGGAGGTCGTGGGCGTCCGGCAGGTCGAGGTCCGGGAGGTCCGGGAGCGATATGGCGACCGGGGGCTTCTCCTGCGCGGTGGCGAGGCCGCCCGCGCCGACGGCCGCGATCACGCCGACGCCGAGGACGGTGGAGGAGCGGGCGAAGTTGGAGCGCTGCTTGACGACCCGGTGCCGGCCGCCGGAGCGGCCCTCGGCGCGGAGGGAGCCCTCGGTGGGGTTCCACTCGGTGTCCGGGGCGGCGGGACCCGCACCGCCACCGAAGGCATCGAAGGGGGCTTCGGGTGCGGGGGTGTTGGACGCCACGGAGGCGCGCTCCTTTCCTTCCTTCTCGCCTACCGGGTTAGCTGACGGGTTCGGAGCAGGAAGGTCTCCTACGGGCTCGACCGCACGGGTGCGTGGTCCGCACGGGTGCGAAGGGGCCCGATTCACCCCAAGTGGTGGTTCCCCGGTTCCTTTTCAGGATTCGGCGCGTGCGCACGGTGCCGCCTCTTGCGACGGCTGGGACGACCGCGCTGCGTTATCGAACGTTAATAGACAGGGGGTCCCGATTCCAAGCCGTCCCCCTTGATCATTCATTGAATTGGGAGGTAATGGTCCGACTTGACCCCCGTTCAGAACGGGCTCGCCCAACCCTCGCGATCTGACGTTATGTCAATTGTTATCGCAGTGACACCCTCCGACTACGCCTGGTGACGGGGCCCGCCCGGCGGCACCACCGGCATCGTCCGACGCCGCTCCGGCTGCCCCGCCGCCGGGCGGCTCACGGCCAGCAACGCCATGTCGTCGGTCGCCCCGCCGCCCGTGTGGAGCCGTACGTCGTCCACGAGCGCGTCGAGCAGTTCCTCGGGCCCGGGGAAGATCCGCCCGGCGAGCCGGGCCGCCGGATCGTAGAAGACGCCCTGCGCGTTCCGCGCCTCCGAGAGGCCGTCCGTGTAGAACAGCAGCGTCGTGCCCGGCGGGAACGGCCGCGCCTCCGCCCGGTCCGGCCACTGCGCCAGCTCCCCCATGCCGAGCGGCAGCGCCGCCTCCCCCGGCTCCAGCGCGTCGAGCCGCCCGTCCGCGTACAGCATCAGCGGCGGCGGATGACCCCGGTTGACGACCCGTACGAAACCGCCGAAGGTCCCGCTCCCGTCGGCGCGCGGGATCTCGGCCAGCACGGCGGTGGTGAACCCCTCGAAGGCGTCGAGCCCGTCCCGCCGGGTGCCCTCCCGGGTCAGCGCCCGTTCCAGGCGCAGCGCCACGCCCTCCAGGTTCCGCTCCTGCTCGGCCGCCTCCCGGAAGGCGCCGATGACGACGGCGACGGCCTCGACCGCGTCCATCCCCTTGCCCCGGACGTCCCCGACCACCAGCCGTACCCCGTGCGGGGTGTCCTGCACGGCGAACAGGTCGCCGCCGATGAACGCGTCGGCCTGTGCCGCCTCGTACCGCGCCGCGCACTGGAGCCCGCCGATCCGCTCGGCGGGCGTCGGCAGCACCGCCTTCTGCGCGGTCTCCGCGATGACCCGCGCCGAGGCGAGCCGCTCACCGCTGCGCCGCACCACCCGGTTGATGAGCAGGGCGAGCGCGGAGACGGTGAGGACGGTCAGGGTCTCCGTGAGCGCCGCGACCTCGTCGACGGTCCCGTTGTAGGCGTGCAGGCCCACCGAGGCGCAGACGGCGGCGATCCCGGTGAGCAGGGTGGTGAGGGTGGAGAAGAAGGGCGCGGCGATCAGCGGGGCGGCGGAGAAGAGCGGCGCCGCCGTGTACTCGGGCGGGGTCGCCACGTCGAAGGCGACACCGCCCACGATGATCAGCGGCGGCAGCGCGCGGATGAACCGCCGGGCGCCGCCGTAGTCGGCACGGCCCCCGCCGCCCCGCCGTCCGCCGCCCGCCGCTCCTAGGGGGTGCCCCACCTGTGCTCTCCTGCCCGGTCCGACCGGCCGCGGTCCGCACCGCGCCCTCCCAGGGTGGCCGCCGCCGCCGGGGGCGGCGACTCCCACGGGGCCGAGTGGCGTACGGACCCGGCCGCCCGGGACGGCCTCAGCCCGCCGACGCGCCCTCCTCCGGCGCGTCCTCCGCCAGCCGCCCGCCCCGGCCGAGCAGCGCCATCGCCGCCGCGCACAGCAGGCCCACGGCGCACAGCACGAGCCACGGCGCCGCCGACCAGCCGGTGACGTCGAGGAGCGCGCCCGTCCCCAGGTTCCCGAGGGTGATGCCGATCCCGCAGACCGTGTTGTAGAGCCCGTAGTGGGTGGCGACCCAGCGGCCCCGGGACAGGGCGACGACGGTGTCCATCTCGTACGGGTAGAGCACCGCGTTCGCGACGGCCAGCACCGCCGCGCACAGCAGCAGCCCCACCAGGCCGCGCCCCAGGACCGCCGGGACCAGGAACGCCCCGCCCATCAGGGCGAGCCCCAGGACGAGACACCGCTCCCGGCTGAGCCGGCGCCGGCACCAGGCCGTGATCCGCAGCTGCCCGGCCAGCGCGACGAGCGCCGACACCACGAACAGCGCGGTCGTCTCCGCCGTACCGCCCGCCGCGAGCGGCAGCGCCAGATAGACCTGGAAGGACAGCACGTACGAGCCGGTCATGGCGAGCGAGAAGAGCCAGAACGTCCGATGGGACAGGACCGTGCGGAACTGCCCCCGCGCTCCCCCCTCGGAGGGCCCGGACGCGCCCCGTACGGGCAGGTGCCGGAGCTGTACGAGGGTCAGGCCGGCGAACAGGACGGCCGCCACCACACAGGTCAGCCGGAACGACACCCCTGTCAGGGCCACCCCGACGAGCGGGCCGAGCAGGATGCCCGCCTGGTAGTACGTGTGAAACAGCGCGAAGGCCTCCACGCGCCGCTCCTCCCCCGCCTCCGCCGCGAGACAGGCCCGCACGGCGGGGTTGAAGAGCGCCCCCGCGAGGCCCGTCGCGAGCGAGGCGGCGATCAGCCACGGCAGCGACTGCGCGAAGGCGAGCGCCCCGAAGCCGACCGTCCGCAGCGCGCAGCCGGCCACGATGAGCGGCTTGAAGCCGAGCCGGTCGGCGAGCGCCCCGCCGACGAGGAACATGCCCTGCTGGGAGAGGTTCCGGGCGCCGAGGACGAGGCCGACGGCCCAGGCGGCCATGCCGAGCCCGTCCGCGAGGTGCGCGGCCAGGTAGGGCATGAGCATGTAGAAGCCGAGGTTGATGGTGAGCTGGTTGAGGAAGAGGAGCCTTACGGCCGGGTCGAAGCCGCGGCTCTGCTTCCAGATGCCGCCCTTGGAGGGCGCGGTCGCGAGGGTCACCTGGCACGCTCCATGATCCGGCGGGTCCACCCGCTGACCGTGTCGTCGGAGACGTACGCGGCGGGGTCCTCCCGTACGGGACCGTCGAGCAGTCCGTGCGCCGCGCAGAACTCGTCGTTGAAGACGGTGTCGAAGTACCGCTGCGGCCCGTCGGGGAACACGGCCGCGATCCGGGTCCCGCGCGGCCGTGTTCGGGCCAGCCACCCGGCGACCAGGGCCACCGCGCCGACGCTCCAGCCGCCGGTCGCGAAGTGCCGCGAGGCCAGCCTGCGGGCGGCGCGGACCGCCTCCGCCGGGCCCACCCAGTGCACCTCGTCGAAGGCGCCGTGGTCCACGTTCCCCGGGTGGATGGAGGAGCCGAGGCCGCGCATCAGCCGCTCCCCGGCCGGCAGGCCGAAGACGGTGGAGGCCACGGAGTCGACGCCGACCAGTTCGAGGGCGGGGCTGCTGGTGGCGCGCAGCGCCCGGGAGATGCCGGCGGAGTGGCCGCCGGTGCCGACCGCGCAGACGAGGACGTCGATCCGGTCGAGCTGCGCGGACAGCTCGGCGGCGAGCCCTCCGTACGCGGCGGGGTTGTCGGGGTTCCCGTACTGGTCGGGCCACCACGCCCCGTCGAGGCCGGCGAGCAGTTCGGCGACCCGGTCCATCCGGGCCTGCTGCCAGCCGCCCCGCGGGCTGGGCTCGCGCACGACGTGCACCCGGGCGCCGTGGGCGGCGAGCATGCGCTCGACGATCGGTTCGAGACCGGGGTCGGTGACGACGTGCACGGGGTGGCCGTGCAGGACGCCCGCGAGGGCGAGGCCGAGGCCGAGCGTCCCGGACGTCGACTCGACGATCGGAGCGCCGGGCCGCAGGTCCCCGCGGCGACGGGCCTGCTCGACCATGTGGAGGGCGGCGCGGTCCTTGATGCCGCCGAAGTTGAAGCCTTCGAGCTTGGCCCAGTAACCGTCGTCCGTCCACAGGACGGGGGTGTTGCCGACGGTCCCCCCGGCGACGGGCAGCGCCGGTGGTGCGGTCATGGGTGTGGTCGTGGCCCGGGTCACGGCCGGGGTCGGGGGCGTGGTCATGGAGGTACGTCCTTGGGGTGGGTACGCGAAAGGGAACCTGGTCGCGCGGATGCGCAACCCGGTTCAGTTCCGGTCCACCCCGAGGGCGATGAGCAGTCGTCCCGGCTCGGGGCCGGGGCCCGCCCGGTTCCGTACGCAGCGCGCGCGGGGGTCGGCGCGGAGGTCCGCCGTGTACGGCAGGACGGCGGCGCCGCCGGCGCCGGGCGCGGCGATCGGGGAGGCGGCGGCCTGGGCGGGGAGGTGGGCGTCGAAGCTCCAGGCGTCCCCGGACCGCTCGCAGCCGTGCGGGAGCGCGGGGGCGGAGGCGGTCGCGGTGCCGGAGGTCGGCAGCAGGTGCCCGTGGGAGCCGTGGCAGACGCTCACGAGGAGGGCGAGGAGCGCGAGCAGGACGAGCACGGCGGGCGCCCGCCGGCTCAGGTCGCTCACACGCTCGTCACTCATGGTGCGCGTGAGGCTACGGTGGGGAGCGGGGCGCCCGCAAAGAGGCGGGCCCGTTTCGGCCACCGTTTACATCAGACAGGTCTCTCAGAGGTTCCGCTCGGCGTAGACCCGCATCGCGTCCCGGACGAGGACCGCCGTGCCCTCGCCGTGCCTGTCGTAGTTCGCGGTGAAGCGCGGGTCGTCGACGTACATCTGCCCGAGACCGATCAGGTACTCCCTGCTCGGCGTCGTGGTCGTCGACAGCCAGGCGACCTGGCGCCACGCGATGGCCTGCACCTCGTCGCTGTCGGCGGCCAGGCCTTCCCGGGCCGCCCGCCCGAACTCCCGGGCGATGCCGTCCTGCTCTGCCATGAACGCCTTCTTCTGCGCGTCGCCGAGCGAACGCCACCAGCGGTCGGCCTTAGCGTACGCGTCGCGGCCCCAGCGCTCGGCCACCTCCTCCTCGTACACCGTGTGGTCGAAACCGTCGAACACTTCCTCGGCCATGAGTTCCTCTCCTTTCTCGGTCTTGTCGAGAGTGGTCCGCACCGACGCGATCCGGCGTCCGATGCGCTCGCGCTCCTGCTCCAGGAGAGCGAGGTGGGTGCGCAGGGCGGCGGACGTGTCCCGCTGCCCCGCGAGGACCTCGGCGATGGCGGGCAGCGAGAGCCCCAGCTCGCGCAGCAGCAGGATCCGCTGCAGCCGCACGAGCGCCGCCTGGTCGTAGTACCGGTAACCGTTCGCGCCGATCCGGCTCGGCTCCAGCAGACCCCGCTCGCCGTAGTGGCGCAGGGTGCGGCTGGTGGTGCCGGCCTTCTTGGCGATCTCCTGGATCGACCACTCCATGCCGAGAACGCTAAATCTTGACGTCGCGTGAAGGTCAAGCGGAGACACGACGGAACGACGAAGGCCCGGATCCAGTGACTGGATCCGGGCCTTCGTGCTACTGAGTAGCGGGGACAGGATTTGAACCTGCGACCTCTGGGTTATGAGCCCAGCGAGCTACCGAGCTGCTCCACCCCGCGTCGGTGAACCCGACTCTACGGCATGACCGGGGCGATCACGAAATCGGTTTCCCGTCAGCAGCCGCAGTCGTCGGAATCGACCGGTGCCGTCAGCGGGTCGGCGGCCTTCTCCGCGGGCCCCTCCCACGTCTCGTACGCGAAGCCCTCGCGCACCCAGTACTCGAAGCCGCCGAGCATCTCCTTCACCTGGAAGCCCAGCTCGGCGAGGGCCAGCGCGGCGCGCGTGGCGCCGTTGCAGCCGGGGCCCCAGCAGTAGGTGACGACCGGCACGGACCGGTCGAGCAGCCGCTCGGCCTGCTCGGGGATGAGCGCGGTCGGCAGGTGGACCGCGCCGGGGACGTGACCCTGGTCCCAGGAGGCGGTGGAGCGGGAGTCGATCACCACGAAGCCCGGGTCGGTGCCCTCGGCGGCCGCGGAGGCCAGCACGGAGGCCACGTCGGAGACGTCGGCGTGGAAGGCGAGGCTGGCGGAGAAGTAGGCGGCCGCTGCGGCGGGGGAGGCCGGCGGGGTGCGGAGCACGGGGTTGACCTGCGGGGTCGTCGTCGTCATGGTGATCAATCTACGGACGAAGATCACCGCCCTGAAGTGGGGATTCACGGTGGTCGGGGGCTTCGGCCGGGGAATCCCGGGCGTTCGCCACGAGGCGGCGGGGATCTCACGTACCGGAACCGCCGGACTCGTCTCCGCTGTCACATCCGAGGGATCCGATCCGTCATGAGGACATGACGGGACGCGAACGGGGAGAGCGACGAGTGGACCACGAGAAGAAAGCCGACGAGACCGTCGACACGGAGTTCCTGGCCCGGCGCTTCGACGCCGACCGCGGGCACCTGCGGGCGGTGGCCTACCGGATGCTGGGCTCGCTCAGCGAGGCCGAGGACGCCGTCCAGGAGGCCTGGTTCAAACTCAGCCGCAGCGACGTCAGCGGCGTGGAGAACCTCAGCGGCTGGCTGACGACGGTCGTCGGACGCGTCTGCCTGGACATGCTGCGCTCGCGCGGCTCGCGCCGCGAGGACCCGCTGGAGTACTACGTCCCCGACCCGGTCGTCCGGGTCGCCGACCGGACCGACCCGGAGCACGCGGCCGAGCTCACCGAGTCCGTCGGCCTCGCGCTCCTCGTCGTCCTGGACACCCTGGGGCCCGCGGAGCGGCTCGCCTTCGTGCTGCACGACATGTTCGCCGTCTCCTTCGACGAGATCGCGAAGATCGTCGACCGCAGCCCGGCCGCGACCCGCCAGCTCGCCAGCCGCGCCCGCCGCCGGGTGCAGGACGCCACCCCGGCGCCCGGCCCCGACGCGCGCCGGCAGCGGGAGATCGCCGACGCGTTCCTCGCCGCCGCGCACGGCGGCGACTTCGAGGGGCTGCTCGCCGTCCTCGACCCGGACGTGGTGCTCCGCGCGGACGGCGGCCGGACCCTCGCGGCCGTCTCGAAGATGGTCCGGGGCGCCGAGGCGGTCATCGCCCAGGCCCTCACGTACGCGAAGTTCCGTACGGGCGTGCTGGAGGTCGTGGCCAACGGCCAGCCCGCGGTCCTGTCGGTCGTCAAGGGACGCCCGAGCTCGCTCATGACGTTCACGATCGTCGAGGACCGGATCGTCGCGCTGCACATCCTGGCCGACCCGGAGCGCATGGAGACGCTCGGCTTCACGGAGGAGGAGCTGGCCCGGGCGACGTACTGACCCGGGTCCTCCCGCATGCGGGAGGGAACCGTCCGTGCGAGTTTGTACGGGTTGGTTCCCTCCTGTCCGCAAAGGTGGCGATCGTGCAGCCGACCCCCGAGGAGGCCCGCCGGACGGCCGCCGACGCCTGGATCTGGGGCTACCCGCTCCTGGACGCCTACCGCACGACGTACCAGCGGGCGATCGACCCCGAGGACCCCCGGTACGTGGGCGGCTTCGGCCGCTTCCGGCACTACGCGGAGCCGTTCACCCCCGCCGACACCGACGTCTCCACCCCGAACAACGACACCCCGTACTCGGTGGCCTGGCTCGACCTCAGGGCCGAGCCCTTCGTGCTCTCCGTCCCGGCCACCGACCGCTACTACGTGCTGCCCGTCCAGGACCTCGACACCGCCTACGTCGGCTACGTCGGCGCCCGCACGACCGGCCGGGCCGCGGGCCACCACCTGATCGCCGGCCCCGGCTGGAGCGGCACCGTCCCCGAGGGCGTCACAAGCGTCCTGCGCGCCGCCACCTTCCTCGTCGGGATCGCCGGCCGCACCCACCTGGCCGGCCCCGAGGACGTCCCCGCCCTGCGCGCGGTCCAGGAGCGCTACGAGCTCCGCCCGCTCTCGGCGTACACGGACACGGCCGCCCCGCACCCCGCCGAGGAGCCGGTGTGGCCGGTGTGGCGCGACGAGGTCCTCGGGACCGTCGAGTTCTACACGCTCCTCGACTTCCTGCTCGGCTTCTTCCCCGTCCTGGAGCACGAGCGCGGAGTGCGCGACCGTCTCGCGGCGCTGGGGGTGTCCGGCACCGGCGCGTTCGAACCGGCCGCGCTCTCCCCGGAGGTCAGGGCCGCCGTCGACCGGGGCATCGCGGACGGCCGGGCCCGCCTGGAGAAGGCCGTCGCGGCCACCACCGTCTCCGCGGACCTCTTCGGGACCCGCGCGGAGCTCGGGGACGACTACATCCGACGGGCGGTCGCCGCCGACGTGGGGCTGCACGGCCTGCCCGCGGCCGAGGTCTGGTACGGCGGCTGGTCGGACGACGACCGGGGCGACCACCCGCCGAACGGGCACGACCACGACCACCTCGTCCGCTTCCCGCCCGGACAGCTGCCCCCGGCCCGCTTCTTCTGGACCGTCACCCTCTACGGCCTGCCCGAGCGCGGGCTCGTCGCCAACGAGATCGACCGGTACGCGATCGGCGACCGCACCCCGGGGCTCGTGTACGACGACGACGGCGGACTCACCCTCCACGTGCGCCGGGACCGCCCGGCCGACCCCAAGGAGGCGGCGAACTGGCTGCCCGCACCCGACGGCCCGTTCGGCCTCGTCGTCCGGCTGTACGGCCCCGACCCGTCGGTCCTCGACGGCGGCTGGCGGCTCCCGCCCCTCACCGTCGCGGACTGACTCCGGGTCACCTGTCCCGGGCGCCCAGCCGGCTCCCGGCCGCCAGGGACACGCCCGCGCTGGCGATCCCGAGCAGGGCCCCCGCGGCCACGTCGCCCGGGTAGTGCACCCCGGTGTGCACCCGGGAGTACCCCACGGCCCAGGCCAGGGTCGCGAGCGGCAGCGTGGCGTGCGGCAGCACCGACCCCACGGCGGTGGCGAACGCGACCGCCGACGCGGTGTGCCCGGACGGGAACGACGCCGAGGTCGGCATGGGCACGTGACGGCCCACCACCACCCGGGCCGCCTCCCGGTCCGGCCTGCGCCGGTGCACCAGACGCTTGCCGAGCAGGTTCGCGGAGGCCGAGGCCACCGCGATCGCCCCCACCCCGACGAGCGCCGCCCGCCGCGGCCGGCCCGGGAAGAGCGCGAGCGCCGCCGCGACCGTGAAGGAGATCTTGGAATGGTCCGCCGCCGCCGAGAGCCGGCGGAACGCCGTGTCGAGCGTCGGCGTGGGGGTCGCGGCCACCGCGCCGTACACGGCACCGTCGACCGCCCGGATGTCGTGCAGGACGTCCCGGAGGGTCCCGCCCGTCGTCGTCTCGTCCGTCATGCGCCGCTCCTAGCTGGTTCAGGGGTACGGAAGTTCAAGGGGTACGGGGCGTCAGGACGCACGGGGATCCCACGGGCCGCTGCCGCCGACCGCCGCCGGCTCCTCGGGGAACGCAAGCCGGGTCAGCCGCCGCCAGTCCAGGCGCGGCGGCGGCACCGGCGACCCCGGCCGGCCCCGGGGCACCCGGACCCGCAGCGCGCGCGGGCGGAGGGTGCAGACCACGGGCGTGGGCAGGGTCAGCGCCTCGCCGTCCACGGCGACCGGGATGACGGCACCCGCGCCGGGGCCGCCCCCGACCTCCACCCTACGGGCCGTCAGGACGTTCAGCCCGGTCGCCTGGGTCCCCAGGACCGCCAGCTCGGCCGCCTGCGCGGCCCCGTCCACGCGGATGCCGATCACCCCCAGCTCGCCGCCGTCGAGACGCGCCCTGCGGGCCGCGACCGCACTGAGCGGATCGGGCGCCGCGTACGGGTTGTTGCTGACGAGGAGCGCCTGCTGCCCGGTGAGCGGGACGGCGTCGGCGGTCGCGTCGAGACGGTCGCCCTCCCCGCCCTGGAGCAGGTCGGGCAGCACGTCGATCGCCGTGCCGGCCTTGTCGTCGCGGTACTCGGGGCGCTGGACCACGTCCGCGTACACCCCGAACGAGACCGTGTTGACGAAGGGCCGCCCCGCGACGTCGCCGAGGTCGATCCGCAGCTCCTCGCCGTCGTGCAGCGCGTCGAGGCAGCGGGACGGATCGTCGCGGTCCAGGCCGAGGTCCATCGCGAAGTGGTTGCGGGTGCCGGCCGAGACCACCAGGAACGGCACGTCGTGCGCGGCGGCGACCTCGGCCACCAACGCCTGCGTGCCGTCGCCGCCCGCCACCCCCAGCAGGTCGGCGCCGTCGGCGACGGCCTTCCGGGCGAGCCCGGCGACGTCCGCGGGCTGTGACGGGTCGAGCAGGATCACCCGGGCGCCGAGCGCCTCCGCCCGCGCGACCAGCCCGAACCGCTCGACCTTCCCGCCCCCGGACCTGGGGTTCATGATCAGCACCGGGCGGCGCGGCGCGGGGACGCGCGCGCCCCGCGTCAGCGCGGCCCGCTCCTCCTCCGGGCGGCGCAGCGCGGCCCGCGCGCAGGACAGCGCCACGGCCCACAGGCCCAGCGCCACGAGGGCGTTCACCCACACGCCCCCGGCGACGTACAGACCCAGGGTCACGAGGGGCGCGGCCACCGCGAGGAGCGCCCCGAGGACCCGCACCGGACCCCGGTGCGCGAGGAACCACCAGACGCCCGCGGCTGTCGCGGCGAACCCCAGGACGCCGCTGAGCAGGATCAGCAGCCCGCTGCCGAGCGCGGTCAGCAGGGCCGCGGCCGCGCCTCCCGTCGCCAACAGCGCGTAGCGGGCCAGCTGTCGCGCCTCCCCCGCCGGATCACCGGTACCGCTCGCCGCCACCGACCCCACCTCCATGCTCCACGTCCACGCTTCCCCCCGTTCCCCGGCCCCGCCCCCGTACGCAGCCGTTCGGGCGAACGGAGTTCCGACAAGGGAGTTCCGAGAACGAAGACCGGGAAAACCCGAAGACGGTTCTCCTACGACGAAGCGCCCCGCCCGGAGGGTTCCGGTCGGGGCGCTCTTCGGCGGGCCGGAGGGTCTCCCCTCGCCCGCCCCTGGTAGGCCGTGTGGGACTCGAACCCACAACCAATGGATTAAAAGTCCACTGCTCTGCCAATTGAGCTAACGGCCCGTGGACAAGCACACCCGTGCAGCATAGCCCGAGAGGGCGCGGGACGGAGAAGGGCCTGTACGACACCGTGGGAGGAGAGGCCCCCATGTCGAGCACCCACGCGACCGACGACGTCGTGCCCTTCACCGCGGACGACTACCGGGCCCGGATGGCCCGCG
>NZ_JBEOST010000039.1:0-35910 GCF_040303145.1 Streptomyces sp. NPDC096079 | reverse complement strand
CCCGTCGAGCGCATGATGCGCGACGCCAAGATCACCCAGATCTACGAGGGCACCAACCAGGTCCAGCGCATCGTCATGGCCCGCAACCTCCCGTAGGCACGGGAAAGGGCGCCCTCCCCGCCGGGGAGGGCGCCCTCGTCACGTCTCACGTCACCGGCTGGACTCGACGGTGACCTTCTCGTCGTTCTTGATCTGCTCGACGAGCTGCTTCACCTTCGGCATGTCCCACTTCAGGGAGTTCTGCGGAGCCGAACCGGCGATCGGCATGTTCATGGACTTGCCGTCGCCGCCGCTGATGCCCTTCATCGCGAAGAACATCTTCCCGAGGTCGTACAGCGACATGTCCTTGTCCACGATCAGCGTGTCCAGACCGGCGCCGAGCGTCGGGTACAGCGCGAACGGGTTCAGGATCGTGCCCGGCGTCGCCGCCTGGTTCGCGAGCGCGGAGAGGAACTTCTGCTGGTTCTTCGTCCGCTGGAGGTCCGACTCGGCGAAGGCGTACCGGGTACGGACGAAGGCCAGGGCCTGCTCGCCGTTGAGGGTCTGCGTGCCGGCCTGGAAGTCGGCGCCGGACTTCTTGTCCTTGAAGCCCTTGTCGATGTTCAGCTCGACGCCGCCGAGCGCGTCCACGATGTTCGCGAAGCCGGCGAAGCCGATCTCCGCGTAGTGGTCGATGTGCAGCCCGGTGTTGTACTCGACGGTCCGCACGAGCAGCTCGGGGCCGTCCATGGCGTAGGCCGCGTTCAGCTTGGAGCCGCCGCGCGCCGGGTACGACTTGCCCGACTCGGAGCCGACGAAGTTGGGGATCGTCACCCAGGAGTCACGGGGCAGCGAGACCATCGTGTTCCCGCTGGAGCAGGCCGCGAGGATCATCATCGAGTCGGTCCGCTTGCCCTCGGCGGAGCCGGTGTGGAGCTTCTTCTTCTCCTCGGCGGACATGCCCTCACGGCTGTCCGAGCCGACGATCAGGTACGTGGTGCAGTCGCCCTCCTCCGGCCGCTCGATGACCTTGGAGAGATCGACCTCGTTGCGCATCTGGGAGCTGGCCCAGGCGTAGGTGCCGATGCCCCAGGCGAGGACGCCGACGACCAGCACGATCGAGCCGACCTTGACGCGCTTGCGCCAGTCCGGCGCCGGACGGCCGGGCCCCTGCGGCGCGTACTGCGGGGGCACGCCGCCCCGGCCGCCGCCGCCCTGGTGCTGCTGGCCGCCGTAGACCTGGCCGGAGCTGTACCCGGAGTCGTACCCCTGGTTCTGTGCCTGGGTGAAGTTCGGGTTGTGTCCCGGCTGGCCGTAGCCCTGCTGGGCGCGCGGCGGCTGCTGCGGAACCTGCGGGCGCTGCACGTGGCTCATCCGGCGGGGTCCCTCGGGCTGGGAGTTCGCGTTGCCGCGGCCGTATCCGCCGTCATCGGGCCAGTCATTCATACGGACCAGTGTGCCGGGCAGGGCTTTCCGGGCGACAGCCCGGGTGGAGGATCGGGCCGGGGCTGTTGCCAAGCTGATGCAAAGCGGACCGAACGGCGACCGCGCGAGGACCCGGCATATGGTGGAGGGCATGACAGATCAGGGCGATATCCCGGGAAAGCCCATCTCAGCCTCCCGCACCACCCTCAGCCACATCATGACGAGCCACGACACCAACCTCCTGGGCACGGTGCACGGCGGAGTGATCATGAAGCTGGTGGACGACGCGGCGGGCGCCGTGGCCGGCCGCCACTCGGGAGGCCCCGCGGTCACGGCCTCCATGGACGAGATGGCCTTCCTGGAGCCGGTGCGGGTCGGTGACCTGCTCCATGTGAAGGCCCAGGTCAACTGGACCGGCCGGTCCTCCATGGAGGTCGGCGTCCGGGTCATGGCCGAGCGCTGGAACGAGTCCACGCCCGCCACCCAGGTCGGCTCCGCCTACCTCGTCTTCGCCGCTGTCGACGCCGAGGGCAAGCCCCGCGCGGTCCCCCAGGTCATCCCGGAGACCGAGCAGGACAAGCGCCGCAACCAGGAGGCCCAGATCCGCCGCACCCACCGGCTGGCCCGCCGCCAGGCCATCCGTGAACTCCGGGAGCGCCGGGCGGCCGAGGGCTACGAGGACTGACGCGGCCAGGGCCCGTCCGGAGAGTCCCTAGGGGCACACCACCCGGTCCCCGGTGACCGCCTCGAAGGGCGCCTCCGTGGACTCCGCCCGCACCCCCCGGACGGCCTTGTGGTCACCGCCCACGGTGACCCGCAGCGTCCCGCCCCGCCCCGGGACCGCCCGCAGCTCCGCCCCCGGCAGCGCGGCCGCCAGCGACTTCGCGGAGCGGTCCCAGCGCGGGTCGTACTCGACGAGGGTCCGCTTCCGCGGGGAGCCGGTCATCGGCGTGCGCGTCGTGTCGAAGCCGGTCGCGCGCAGCGCGTCGTCGACCTTGCGGCCGAGCCCGTCGGTCCGGGTCCCGTTGTAGACCTGGACGCGGATCGTGCGCGGCGGCACGTCCACGACGACCTCCCGGGGCGCCTTCGAGGAGGTCGCCGCCTTCTCCGCCGCGGCGGCGGCGAGCGGCTGGTCCTCCCGGAGGGACTGGAAGAGCCTCTGCGCCTTGGCCGCGTCCCACTTCACGGTCGAGCCGATGCCCCGCACGGGGAAGCTCATGTCCCCGATCGGCACGGACACGAACTCCGACGAGGCCGGGGTGAAGCCGTGCATCGCCTTGGCGAGGGCCAGCAGCTGATCCGTACCGAAGTCCTCGTCCGCCCGGACGGAGCCGAGCATCGTCGTCGCGACCTCACGGAACCGCACCGGGTTGAGCAGCACCCCGCCGTTCGTCATCCGCTCGATCAGCGCCGCGAGGAACCGCTGCTGCCGCTGCATGCGGCCGATGTCGGCGGCCCCGTCGATGTGCCGGGAGCGCACGTACTGCAAGGCCTGCCCGCCGTCCAGCTCGTGGGTGCCGGGCGCCAGGTCGAGCCCCGTGTACGCGTCCTTCAGGGGCCGCTTCGTACAGATCTCCACCCCGCCGACCGCGTCCACGGTCCGCATGAAGCTGGTGAAGTCGACCTCCAGGTAGTGGTCGATCTTCACGCCGGTCATCGACTCGACGGTCCGCACGGTCAGCCCCGGCCCGCCCTCGGCGTAGGCCGCGTTCAGCTTCACCGGATGCGCCCGGTGCTTCTTCCCGCTGATCAGATCCGTGTGCTCGGGCATCTCCGCGTACGAGTCACGGGGCAGGCTGACGACGCTCGCCCGCTCCCGGTCCTCGGAGATGTGGACGAGCATGACCGTGTCCGTGCAGTGGCACGGCGCACCGCCCAGCCGGTACTTCGCCCTCTCCTCGGGCGTGATCCGGTCCCGGCCGTCCGTCCCCACCACGAGCACGTTCATCCCGTGCCCGGCCTGCGGCCGGTTCTTCATGTCCTTGAAGGGGTCCACCCGGGTGATCCCGGTGTCCAGGCCCGTCACCACGGCGTGCCCGATGCCGCCGGCCGCGAGGACCGCCACCGAGAGCGCCGTCGCCATCCGCATCCCCCACCGGGGGCGCCTCCGCCGCCGGCGGACCGGTACGCGACGGGCGGCGGGCCGGGGACGGGGCGTGCGGGGCGGTGTGGGCACGGACGGACACCTCCGCGGGTGGGACTGGGGAACCGTGAGCACGGTAGGCCCATACGATCAGCGCAAGGGCGCACCACCCGCTCGGCGCGCACCCGTGTCCCCCGTTCGCGGTAACGTGGCGGGCAATGAACGCCACGCCCCCCGTCTCCGTGATCATGCCGGTCCTCAACGAGGAGCGGTATCTGCGCACCTCGGTTCGTCACATCCTGGAGCAGGAGTACGACGGCGAGATGGAGGTGGTGATCGCCCTCGGCCCGTCCACGGACCGCACGGACGAGATCGCCGCCGAACTCGTCCGCGAAACCGCTTCGGGCAAGCGCCGCGTCATCACGGTGCCGAACCCCACCGGCCGCACCCCCGCCGCCCTCAACGCGGCGATCCAGGCCTCCCACCACCCGATCGTGGTACGCGTCGACGGCCACGGCATGCTCTCCCCGAACTACATCTCCACCGCCGTCCGGCTCCTGGAGGAGACCGGCGCGCAGAACGTCGGCGGTGTGATGCACGCCGAGGGCGAGAACGCCTGGGAGGACGCGGTCGCCGCCGCCATGACCTCGAAGATCGGCGTGGGCAACGCCGCCTTCCACACCGGCGGCGAGGCGGGCCCCGCGGAGACCGTGTACCTGGGCGTCTTCCGGCGCGAGGCCCTGGAGCGCCAGGGCGGGTACAACGTGGAGTTCATCCGCGCCCAGGACTGGGAGCTGAACTTCCGCATCCGCGAGGCCGGCGGGCTGATCTGGTTCTCGCCCGAGCTCCGCGTCCAGTACCGCCCGCGGCCCTCGGTGAAGGCCCTCGCGAAGCAGTACAAGGACTACGGCCGCTGGCGGCACGTCGTCGCCCGCTACCACCAGGGCTCGATCAACCTGCGCTACCTGGCCCCGCCGACCGCCGTCTGCGCGATCGCCGCCGGCCTGGTCGTGGGCGCGCTCGTCACCCCCCTCGGCTTCCTGGTCCCGGCCGGCTACCTCGCGGCCATCACCGCGGGATCGGTCCCGGCCGGCAAGGGCCTCCCGCTGAAGGCGCGCCTGCAGATCCCGGTGGCCCTCGCGACCATGCACATGTCCTGGGGCTACGGCTTCCTCACCAGCCCCCGCTCCCTCGCGCGGAAGGTCATCGCGAGCCGCCGCCCGGCCGTGCGGGCGGAGCACGTCTGACGGCCCCGAGCCGACCACGGCGAAGGCCGGGCCCCCTGGTGGGGGCCCGGCCTTCGCCGTGGTGCGGTCCGGCTCAGCCCTTCGACGTGCCGTCCCACTTGTAGACCGAGTAGATGTCCATGCACGTCGACTTGTCGTCGGCGCCGTCCGGCAGGTCGCCGGCCTCGGTCGTCGGCTTCTTGTACGTGTCGCCCTCGCGCCAGTCGGCGCCCACGATCAGGGTGATGCCCTGCGCGTCGGCGGCGGTGTCGGCGCGGACGGCCGAGGCGGGCAGCCCGAGGGCCGTCGCGACGGACTGGGCGTTCACCTTCCCCTGCTCGCCGCTCGCCTTCGGGTAGGTGACGACGGTGTCCTTGCGGCCCTCCGCCTCCCGGATGGCCTCCGCCTGGGTGAAGCCCTTGCCCTGCAGGGTCGTCGCCAGCTTCTTCGCCCGGCCCTCGGCGGCCGGCTCGCCGTCGCCGCCGGTGCCGTTGACGACCGTGACGACGAAGGAGGACGGGGCCTGGGCCGGCGTCTTCGGCTTCGCCGGCGTCTTGGGCTTCGCCTTGGCGTCGGCCGGGTCGCCGTTCTTGTCGAGGGCGACGTCGTCCCGGAGCATCGACCACATCTTGTCGGCGGACGACGGGACGAGCTGCAGCCACTCCTTGGGGCGCTGCGGATACTCGACCGTCGGGACCGTGGCGGTGGTGAGCCGGTCCAGCTTCACGTTCTTGAACTGCATCGACAGGTCGAAGAGCTTCTTCACGGAGCGGATCTCGTCGGAGACCTGGAGCGCCGTCGTGGCCGTCTCGGCCAGGCCCGTCAGCCGGCCGGTGTCGGTCCAGGCGTTCTGCTCCTGGAGCCGCTTCATCATGCCGTTCATGTACATGTGCTGGGCCTTGGCGCGGTTCTGGTCGCTGCCGAAGGCGTGCCGGGTGCGCAGCCACTGGAGGGCCTGCTCGCCCTTGATCTCGTGGGTGCCCTCGGTGAGCCGGAGGCCCGAGCCGCCGTGCTGCGCGGCGGTCGACCGGTCCCAGACGCCGGTCTTCACGCAGACCGGGACGCCGCCGACCTCGTCGGCCATCGCCACCACACCGGCGAAGTCGACCATCATCCAGTGGTCGATGTAGACCCCGGTGAGGGACTCCCAGGTGGTCAGGGTGCAGCCGGGGCCACCGCGCTGGAGCGACTCGTTGATGGGCCGGGTGTCGGTGGCGGCGTAGGACGTGCCGTCCTTGTCCTTGCAGGCCGGGATGGGGACGACGGTGTCACGCGGGATCGAGATGATCGAGGCGTTCTTCCGGTCCGCCGAGATGTGCAGCAGCATCTGCACATCGGCGAGGGGCTTGCGGCCCTTGTCGTTCCGGCCGCCGCCGAGGGCGATGTTCTTCTCGTCGTTCCGGCTGTCGGAGCCGATGAGCAGGATGTTCAGCGGTGTGTCGCCGAGCGCGTTCGGCGCGGCCCGCTTCACCCCGCTGTCGCCGCCGGCGCGGCTGCCGCCGCGGATGTTGCCGTTCAGGTGCTCGTAGTACAGGTATCCGGCGCCGGCCGTGCCGAGTATCAGCAGCGACAGGGTGACCGCCACCCACCGCAGCACCTTGCGCTTGCCGGTCTTCTTGGCGCGCCGCCGTGCGGCCGCCCGTCCGCCCGGGTCCGTACCGCCGCCGCTCCCACGCCGGCGCGAGGCGCGGCCGGACGCGGGCGCGTCGGCCTCCGCCTCGGGCGCGTCGTCCTGCACGCCGGTCGCCTCGCCGGCGCCGTGCAGGTCGTCGTCCCAGCCCAGTTCACGGGCGCGCGGAACGCTTTTTCGCGTTCCCTCCCCACGCACGCTGCTCTGTCCCACCCCAGGTCCCCTCGTGTGTCAGAAGCCCGTCAAGTCCCGGCGTTTCCGGGTCACTTGGCGCACACCTGCTTGTCAGCTGCTACCTTCTCCAGGTCCTTCGGCGCCTTTGCCGGTCCGGTGACCGGCACCCCCGCGCCCTTGAAGTCCGCGCCGAGGACGAGCGTCATCGGCTCGCGCTCCCCGGCGTCCTGCGTGCCCGGCTTGAGCGCCGTGGCCGGCAGGCCCATCAGGTCCGCGAGCTTGCGGGCCTGATCGGCCTGGTTCGGTGCGTACGTCAGCGTGGTCTTCGCCGCCTTCTCGGGGGCGTTGCTCTTGTTGGTGGAGCGGTTCACACCCTGGTCGTTCTGCAGCCAGTTGATGGTCGACTGGGCCGCGCCCTGGATGCCGCTTCCGTTGAAGACGTCGACGCGCACCTCGGCCGCGGTGGACCGCGTGCCCTTGAGGAGCGCGGCCTGCGCGTTCTTGGCGTCCTGCTGCTGCTTCTTCACCTCGGTGAGCGAGGTGTCGGACTGGAGCATCGCGAACAGCTGCGGCGCCTTGACCGGGTCGGGGACGACCGTCGCGCGCCGGTTCGGCGGCTCGTCCGGGTTGTCGATGACCGGCAGCGTCGCGAACGCGATGTTCTTGGTGTCGATCGAGGACAGCTCCCCGGCCAGGCCCTGGAGCTTGGTGAGCGAGCCTATGCCGGAGTCGACGGTGAGGGCGCTCGTCGCCGCGTTGGCGAGGTCGAGGAGCTTGCCCGGGTCCGTGAGCGTCTCGTCCGACTTCATCTGGCGGATCATCGAACTCAGGAACTGCTGCTGGACCTTGATGCGGTCCAGGTCGCTCTCGTTGCCGAAGCTGTGGCGGGTGCGGACGAAGGCGAGGGCCTGCTCGCCCTGGATGACGGACTCGCCGGCGGGCAGCTTGAGGTGCGACTTCGGGTCGTTCACGGCCTTCTCGACGCAGACCTTCACGCCGCCGACCGCGGTCGTCATCTCCTTGACGGCGTTGAAGTCGGCCATCATGAAGTGGTCGACCTGCACGCCGGTCAGCTCCTCGACGGTCCGCATGACGCAGCCGGGGTCGCGGCCGCTCTGGCCGAGGCTCACGTTGAAGCGGACGTCCGTCTCGGCGGGGATCGTCTTGATGCTCCCGTCCGCCTGACGCGTCTCGCATTCGGGGATGTCCGTCTTCATGTCGCGCGGGATGGACAGCGCCGTGGCGTTCGTCCGGTCCTTGGAGACGTGGAAGAGGATCGTGGTGTCGGCGTGGCCGGGGCTGTTCTTGTCGCCGTAGCCCGCGTTGCCCGCGCCGGTCCGCTTGTCGGTGCCGATCACCAGGATGTTGAAGGCCGTGCCCTTGGAGAAGCCGGCGTTGGTGTTCTTGCCGACGACGTCGACGACGTCGAGGTTGTTGTTGAGCTTGTTGTACAGGGCGTACGCGCCGGCGGCGCCGCCCACGAGGACGAAGGCCATCGTGCCGCCGGTCCACAGCAGGACCTTCTTCTTGCGGCTGGCGCCCTGTTTGCGCTTGCGGCGGCTCTGCGGCGGGATCCGGCCGCTGCCGGTCTCCTCGGGGGCGCGACGGCGTCGCTGGCCGGGGACGGGGGCCTCGGTGGGTGTGGGAGCGGACGCCGGCGCGGCTGCGGCGGAGGCGGATCTCCGTGACGGGGACGGCGCCTGCGCCTGTGACTGCCCAGCGGAGCGGTCCAGTCGCAGTTCGTAGTTGCCGGTCCGTGGGTTGAGGACCCACTGGTCGGCGGGGTCGATCTCGTCCGCCCGTCCACGGCTGTGCGCGTCCACGGTTCCTCGAGTCCTCCGTCGGTGCCACGCGGGGCGCCTCCCCCACAGGGCGCCGCTCTCTCGGTCGTTCGATCCTTGGTGAGTGCGACCACGCGGTCGGGGTGCACCGGATCGCGTCACACTATCCGCCCAGTTCAGCGTGGGGCGACGTCCGTGACAAATTCCACGCCCCTTACAACCGGGCAATTTGCCCAAACCTCATCGCTCTCAGCGCTCGCCTTGGCCCGCCCTTTACTCGCACACCCCTTCCGCCGCGTTCCGTCCCGTGAAGGTGGGCGTCGTGGAGGGGCCCGGGGTGTCCGAGTCGTCGGGCTTCCCGTCCCCGCCGGGCTCCCCGGTCTTCTTCTCGCTCTCGGGCGTCACCAGAACGGGCCGGTCCTCGCGCAGCTGCTTGAACAGCTCACTCGCCGCTGGCTGGACCAATTCGTCCCGGTTCGCGTCATATCGGTAGGAGCGGCGCGGGACCGTGAGGAACTGCACCTTGTCCGTGGGGATCGCCCGCATGTCCCGCGCCAGGTCGTACAGGTCCCGCAGCGAGTCCAGCCCCGGGTCCGTGGTGATCGCCTTCGTGGCCGCGTCCAGGACCGGGTAGAGCTTGGTCGGGTTGAGCAGCACCCCGTCGCTCTGCACCTTGTTGACCAGCGCCCCGAGGAACTGCTGCTGGCGGTCCATGCGTTCGGTGTCGCTGCCGTTCCCGAGCGACTTGCGGGCCCGTACGAAGCCGAGCGCCTGCTCCCCGTGGAGCGTCTGCCGGCCCGCGGGCAGCTTCAGCTTCGCGTCCGGGTCGTTCACGGGCTCCTTGAGGCAGACCTCCACCCCGTCCACCGCGTCCACCATCTTCTTGAAGCCCCGGAAGTCGATCACCATGTGGTGGTCGATCCTGATCCCGGTCAGCTTCTCGACGGTACGGATCGTGCAGGCCGTGCCGCCGAACTCGAAGGCCCAGTTGAACTGCGCGAACTGCTGCCGGGTGCGGGTCCCGTCCGGCTTGCGGCAGCTCGGGATCGTCACCATCAGGTCGCGGGGGAGCGAGACGGCCGTCGCGCTCGACTTCCCCGCCGTGAGGTGCAGCAGGATCGTCGTGTCGGAGCGCTGGGTCCCCTTGTCCCTGCCGTACTTGCGGTTGCCCTCGCCGGCCCGCGTGTCCGAGCCGATGAGCAGGATGTTCCGGGCGGCCGAGGTCCCGGCCGGCGGGCGCTCCTTCTCGTACCTCTCCAGCTCGGCGGCGGCGGTGGTGTCCGTGGTGATGTTGTCGTCGAGCTTCCGGTAGAGCCACCAGCCGACCCCGGCGGCGGCCAGGACGACGACCGCGCAGCCGAGGGCGGTCCAGCGCAGCCAGTGGCGGCGCCGGCGCGGCGTGTCCTCGTCCTCCGCCGCCGGGGGATCCGGTTCGGCGGGCGTGCCTGCACGGTCCGTCACGTCAGGGTCCGTCCTTCATGGCGTCGGCGGCGCGCCTGGGCGTCCACCGGTCACACGAGGAGACGGCCGAGCCCGACGCATGGTTGTGCGGAGGAGTCGACTCCCCCCGGGCCGATCATGTACCGGAGAGGCCCTGGGGGCCCGGGGACTCGGCGCGGTGCTAGGCCGAACGAGTCGGCTCGGCGGGGCCGCGAGGCGGTCCGGACCGGCTCAGAGCGCCGTGTGCGTGACGCGCTCGCTGTCGATGCGCTTCTCCAGGCCCTCGGGGCTCAGCCCGCCCAGGTTCCGGCACAGGACCACCGAGCCGCCCGCCGCCAGGGGGGCGTACAGGCCCGACGAGAGGCCCTGCCAGTCGCCGTAGCCGAGACCGGAGAGCAGCCGGGAGCCCGGGGCGAGGCCGAGCACCGCCGCGTCCGCCCGTGCCCGCTCGACGAGCTGCGCGCCGCTGTGTTCCGTACCGTCGACGACGAGCGCCGGAGCCTCCGGATCGACCGGTACGAAGGGGGCGAACCGGTCGCCCTGGCTCGGCACCTCGACCGCGTAGTCCGCGTATCCGGCGGGTGCGGCCGGGAAGCGGCGGCCCAGCGGGGCCAGGGAGAGCGCGATCCGCTCCCCGGAGCAGGCGAGACCCGCCTCCAGGGCGTCCGGGCCCGCGACCACGACGTCCGCGCCGGCCGGGTCGCCGCCGATCTCCGCGGTCACGCCGACGGACGCGCAGGCGAGCAGCCAGACGGCGCTCTGCCAGTGCGCGGGCAGCAGCAGCGCGAGCCGGTCGCCGGGCGCGGCGGACAGCTCGCCCTGGAGGAGGTTCGCCGTCTTGGCCACCCAATTGGCGAAGGTGGCGACGGACAATTCCACGCGCTCACCGGTGGCGTCGTCGTAGAAGGTGACCAAGGGGCGGGCGGGGTCCGCGGCGAGCGCGGATCGCAGCAGGTCGGCGGGGGTGCGGTCGCTGGCGTTCACGCCGGACAGCGTACGCGGGCGGGCCCGCCGGGGTCCGCCGTACCGGTGACGCCGTCCTCCGGTCGGACCGACGGTCCGTCAGTTTGCGGGCGGGTTCCCGGCGAGCGGAACGGCCCGGGGATACGCACGATCGGCCCATGCGTGCCTCACTCGCCTCCTCGATCGCCGTCACCTGCGCGGCGGTACTCGCCCTGCCGGTCTCCCTCACCGTGCCGGCGGCGGCCGCGGCGCCACCGGCGGCCGCCTCCGCACAGCCACCCGCGCCCGAACTCCCGGGCTCCACCCAGTCGCTGCCACTCCGCCCACTGGGTGCCGCCTCGCGGTCCCTGGGCGGCGGGGCGACCCCGGGCGAGCAGGGGCTCACCCGACGCGACGTCAGGCCCTTCTCGCTCGTCGGCGTCGTCTGGGACGATCCGGCGGCCCCGCTGCACGGCACCGTGCAGGTCCGCACCCGGGCCACCGGCGGCGGCGCCTGGTCCCAGTGGCAGGACGTCGAGACCCACAACGAGGAGCACGGTGCCGACCCCGACACCGCCGAAGGCTCCGCCCGTGCGCGCCGCGGCGCCACGGCCCCGCTGTGGGTGGGCGACTCGGACGGCGTCGAGATCCGCGTACGGGGGGAGGAGACGCTCCCCACGGGCCTGCGGCTCGAACTGGTCGACCCGGGACAGGCCCCGGGGGACCCGGCGCGGGCCCCGGAGGTCGCGGAGCCCGAGGCTCCCGCCCCGCGCTCCCGCAGCGCGGCGATCCCGGCGGCCGCGGCCGCCCTCGGCGCGGCGGAGGCGGCGGCGAGCGCGGTGAACGCCCAGCTCGCCCCGTACGGAGCGGCCTGGATCCCGGCCCTCTCGAAGGAGGAGACCGAACTCACGGTCCCGAACCTGCCGCGCACGGCCCAGACGGCGGCCGAGGCCCAGGCGGCGCCGGCGGCCGAGGCGGCACCGGCCGCCGCCGCGGCGAAGCCGTACATCGGCCCCCGTCCCAAGATCATCACCCGTAAGGGGTGGGGCGCGGACGAGAGCATCCGCGAGAAGGGCTTCGTCTACACGGGGACCATCAAGGCGGCCTTCGTCCACCACAGCGCCACCGGCAACAACTACACGTGCGGCAAGGCCCCCGCCGTCCTGCGCAGCATCTACCGCTACCACGTGCTGAGCAGCGGCTGGCGGGACTTCGGCTACAACTTCGCCGTCGACAAGTGCGGCAACATCTACGAGGGCCGGGCGGGCGGCGTGGCCAAGCCGGTCCTCGGCGCGCACACCCTCGGCTTCAACACCAACAGCATGGGCATCGCCGTCCTCGGCACCTTCACCAAGAGCAATCCGCCGGCCGCCGTCGTGACCGCCGTCGCCCGTCTGACGGCCTGGAAGCTCGGGCTGCACGGGGTGAACCCCAAGGGGACCTCCTATCTGGTCTCCGGGGGCGGAAACCTGTACAAGAAGGGCAAGAAGGTCAAGTTCAACGCCATCGCGGGACACCGTGACGGATTCGCCACGGAATGCCCCGGCACACGCCTCTACGGCAAGCTCGGCACGGCCCGCACGAGCTCGGCGAAGTACCAGGGAAGGCCCTGATGGGGGCGCGGATGAGGGCAGGGAGGCAACCATCTGCATAAACTGACCGGTCATATCGCACGGACGACCGAGACGGGCGAGCTGACCGGCCCCGAACAGGAAGCAGAGACGACAAGGTGACAGAAGCGATCCTCCTGGTCGGTGGCAAGGGCACACGGCTGCGACCGCTCACGGTCAACACGCCCAAGCCCATGGTCCCCGCGGCGGGCGTCCCCTTCCTGACCCATCAGCTGGCCCGGGCCCGTGCCGCCGGCGTCGAGCACATCGTGCTCGCCACCTCCTACCTGGCCGAGGTCTTCGAGCCGCACTTCGGTGACGGCTCCGACCTCGGCCTCAGCCTGGAGTACGTCACCGAGGAGGAGCCCCTCGGCACCGGCGGCGCGATACGCAACGTCGCCTCGCGGCTGCACTCGGGCCCCGACGAGCCGGTCCTGATCTTCAACGGGGACATCCTCACCGGCCTGGACATCCAGGCCCTCGTCGCGACCCACTCCTCCTCCGGCGCGGACGTCTCGCTGCACCTCACCCGGGTCGAGGACCCGCGCGCCTTCGGCCTGGTCCCCACGGACCCCACCGGCCGCGTCACGGCCTTCCTGGAGAAGCCGCAGACGCCGGAGGAGATCGTCACCGACCAGATCAACGCGGGCGCGTACGTCTTCAGGCGCTCGGTCATCGACACGATCCCCGCGGGCCGCCCGGTCTCGGTCGAGCGCGAGACGTTCCCGGAGCTCCTGGCCACCGGGGCGCACCTCCAGGGCATGGTCGACTCCACGTACTGGCTGGACCTCGGCACCCCGCAGGCCTTCGTCCGCGGCTCCGCCGACCTCGTCCTGGGCCGCGCGCCCTCCCCGGCCGTCCCGGGCCGCTGCGGCGACCGCCTGGTCCTGCCGTCGGCGCGTGTCGCCCCGGACGCGAAGCTGACCGGCGGCACCGTGGTGGGCGCGGGCGCGGTGGTCGGCGAGGGCGCACGGGTGACGGGCTCGACCCTCCTCGCGGGCGCGATCGTCGAACCGGGCGCGGTGATCACGGACTCCCTGATCGGCGCGGGGGCGCGCATCGGCGCGCGTACGGTCGTGAGCGGGGCGGTCATCGGGGACGGGGCGCAGGTGGGCCCGGACAACGAACTGCGCGAGGGCGTCCGCGTCTGGTGCGACACCACCCTCCCCGCCGGCGCGGTCCGCTTCTCCTCGGACCAGTAGCCCTCCCCGTTGCGGGCGGCGCCCACGCCCGTTGCGGGCAGGCGTCCCGCAGGGCGGGACGGGTGGGCCCAACGGACGGCGCCCTGCCGGCGCCAGAAGCCCACGTGCCTGAACCCGCACCACGATGCACGCCGCCGCCGGGGTGCGGGTCAAGGCGCGGAACCCCAGGCCCGGCAAGGCGCACCGCCCGGCCGCTACGCTCGTACCCATGGCCGGCCGCTTCGCACCCAGACCCACCCGCACCACGGTCCGCGGCGGCCACGTGCCCGTCCCCCGTTCCCTCGACACGGCGCGGGACCTGGACCTGGGGCTCACCCTCGGCCCGCTCCGCCGCGGCCCCGCCGACCCGACGTTCCGGGCGACCCCGGACGGCTCGGTGTGGCGGGCGAGCCGCACGCCGGACGGCCCCGGCACCCTCAGGGTCCGGGTCGTCGCGGGCCGGGCGGAGGCCGAGGCCTGGGGCCCGGGCGCGGCCTGGCTCCTGGACGGCGTCCCGGCGCTGCTGGGCGCCGAGGACGACCCGACCGCCTTCGTCCCCCGCCACAAGCTGCTCCTGGCCACCCACCGCCGCCGTCCGGGCCTGCGCCTGACCCGCACCGGCCTGGTCCTGGAGTCGCTGATCCCGTCGGTCCTCGAGCAGAAGGTCACGACGCACGAGGCGTACGGCTCCTGGCGCCTGCTGGTGCGGAAGTACGGCGAGCCGGCCCCGGGCCCGGGCGTCCCCGAGGGCATGTACGTGATGCCGGACGCCCGCACCTGGACCCAGATCCCGTCCTGGGAGTGGCACCGGGCGAACGTGGACGGCAAGCGCTCGGCGACGATCGTCCGCGCGGCGAGGGTCGCGGCCCGCCTGGAGGAGGCGGCGCTGATGGACGGTCCGGCGGCACGCGCGCGCGTGGAGCTGGTCCCGGGCATCGGCCCGTGGACGAGCGCGGAGACGATCCAGCGCAGCAACGGAGCCCCGGACGAGGTCACCACCGGCGACCTCCACCTGCCGGGGATCGTCGGCTGGGCCCTCGCGGGCGACCGCACGGCGGACGACGAGGCGATGCTGGAGCTGCTGGCCCCGTACGCGGGCCAGCGCCACCGCGCGGCCCGCCTGATCCTCCTCAGCGGCCGCGTGCCGCCCCGCAGGGCTCCCCGCATGACACCGGGAGACATCGCGGCCCTCTGAGGGCACCGGGAGGCATCGCGGCCCCCCTGAGGGCCGGGGCGGCTACCTGACCTCGACGAACTCCGAGGCCGACCGTGCCGGGCGGTCCTTCGGCGGGGCCGCCGGGTGGCCGATGGCGACCGCGCCCATGGGGTCCCAGTCGTCCGGCAGCCCGAGGACGTCGCGGACGACGTCCCGGCAGAACATCGTCGAGGACACCCATGCCGAGCCGAGCCGCTCCCCGGCGAGCGCGACCAGGAAGTTCTGCACGCCCGCACCCGCCGCCACCACGAACATCTCGCGCTCGGCGGCGTCCCGGCGCGGGTCGCCGTAGTGGTGGGCGCCGTCCGTGACGAGGCAGGGCACGGCGAGGTAGGGCGCGTGGCGCAGGACGTCCCCGCGTCGCACCCGCTTCGCGACGGACTCCTCGGACCTGCCGTCCCGGCGCAGGTCCGCGATCCACGCGTCCCGCATCGCGTCGAGCAGCCGGGTGCGCGACCGCGCCGACTCCAGGAGCACGAACCGCCACGGCGTGGTGTGGTGCGGCGCCGGGGCCGTCACTGCGGCGGCGACCGCCCGGCGGACCGCCCCCGGGTCGACGGGCTCGTCGGTGAACTCGCGGACGGTCCGCCGCAGCGTCACCGCCTCCCGTACGGCCTCCGAGGTCCCGAGCCGGAACATGTCGTCGGCGGCGGAGCGCACGAGCGCCCGCGCGCCCTCCTCGGCGTCGCCGCCCACCACGTGGGGCAGGCCGCGCACGACGGCGACGGGGAGCCCGGTGGCCTTGCCCTTCACCAGGTCGCCGGCGGCGGCGAGTTCGTCGGCGGTGGCGACCACGGTCGCGCTCAGCGGATTGCCGTGCGCGTCGGTGCCGCCGCGCAGGTCGTCGAGGACCCGCACCCCCGCCGCGCCGATCGCCACGTCGGTGAGCCCGCTGCGCCAGGGCCGGCCGAAGGTGTCCGTGACGACGACGCCCACGTCCACGCCGAGCGCCTCGCGCAGGCCCGAACGGATGCGCCGCGCCGAGGCGTCGGGGTCCTCGGGCAGCAACAGCACGGTCCCGGAGGGGGTGTTGGAGGCGTCGACCCCGGCGGCGGCCATGACGAGCCCCTGCCGGTTCTCGACGATGCGGAGGGTGCCGCGGCGCGCCACCACCCGTACCGTCTCGGCGTCGATGGCCTCCTCGCGGTCGTCGGCCGCGATCACCCGCCCCTCGGCCTTGCTGACGATCTTGGAGGTGACGAGCAGCACGTCGCCGTCGGCGAGCTCCGGCGACACGGAGGCGATCAGCTTGGCCAGATCGTCCCCGGCGGCCACCTCGGGCAGCCCCGGGAGCGCCCACACCCGGTACGAGGGAGCCGTCACCCCCGTACCTCCTCGGCCAGCGCCAGCGCCTCGCGGGCCATCGCGGCCGTCGCGTCGACGTCCGTCATCATCAGCGGCACCGCGCGGCAGGCGATGCCCGCCGCCTCGACCTCCGCGACCGCGCCCGCGTCCACGGTGTCCACGAGCCAGCCGCCGACGAGTTCGGCGCCGTAGTGCAGGGCCACCGCGGCCGCCGTGGACTCCACGCCCACGGCCGCGAGCACCTTGTCGGCCATGCCGCGCACGGGCGCGTCACCGACGATGGGGGAGAGGCCCACGACCGGCGCCGCGGCGGCGAC
Organism: Streptomyces sp. NPDC096079; assembly: GCF_040303145.1. Taxonomy (NCBI): domain Bacteria; kingdom Bacillati; phylum Actinomycetota; class Actinomycetes; order Kitasatosporales; family Streptomycetaceae; genus Streptomyces; species Streptomyces sp. NPDC096079. The sequence continues at coordinate 19,601 of NZ_JBEOST010000039.1, read as the reverse complement.
GACCGCCTCGCGGATCCCGGGCACGGCCAGGATCGTCCCGACGCTCACCACGGGGTTGGACGGCGGGAAGAGGATGACGTCCGCCTCGGCGATCGCCTCCAGGACACCCGGTGCGGGCTTCGCGGCCTCGGCGCCGACCGGCACGACGGCCTTCGCGTCGACGGAGGCGCGCAGCTTCACCCAGTACTCCTGGAAGTGCACCGCGCGCTGCTCGCCGTCCACCTCGATCGCCACGTGCGTCTCGACGCGGTCGTCGGACATGGGGAGGAGCCGCACCCCGGGCCGCCAGCGGGCGCACAGCGCCTCGGTGACGGCGCTCAGCGGGTAGCCCGCGCCGAGCATCTGCGTACGGACGATGTGGGTGGCGAAGTCCCGGTCGCCGAGGCCGAACCACTCGGGCCCGACCCCGTACGCCGCGAGCTCCTCCTTGACGGTGAAGGACTCGTCCGTGCGTCCCCAGCCCTGCTCCTCGTTGATGCCACCGCCGAGGGTGTACATCACCGTGTCCAGGTCGGGGCAGACCTTCAGCCCGAAGAGATGGATGTCGTCACCGGTGTTGCCGATGACCGTGATCTCCGCGTCCGGCGCGGCCTGCTTGAGGCCGCGAAGGAAACGGGCACCACCGATGCCGCCGGCCAGAACCACAATGCGCATGCGGACAGTCTGTCAGCCGGCCGCCGAGCGCATGAGGGGTGGTGGCCGGTGACGGCCGGCCCGGTCAGACGGGCAGGACCGCCGGGGCGGCCGGGGCGCACTGGGCCTGGAGCGACTCGTGCATCGATTCGTGCATCGGCATGTCCGTGAGGCCGGGGAAGTAGACGTGCAGGCTGACGGCCGGTTCGAGGGAGTCGTTGACGACCTCGTGGACGTACCCCGGGGCGAAGACCCGCTCCCCGCCGGGCGTGAGCGTCCGCGTGCCCCGGTCCGTACGCTCCGTCAGCTCGCCCTCCAGGACGGTCAGCACGCCGGAGGAGGGGCCGTGGTCGTGCAGTCCGCTGCCCTGGCCGGGCACCCAGGAGAGCAGCCACACCTCGTAGCCGGGCCCGGTGCGCAGCCGGTGGTACCAGCGGGTGGTGGCGTCGTACTCGACGTGCGGGGCCCACTGGGAGCGGTCGGCGGCGAGGGAGCGCGCGAGGCCGGCGAACTCGGCCACGGTGACGGGGTGGGGGCGCTCGGGCTGGAGGAGGTGCGGGACCTCGAGGATGTCGCCGGCGATCTGAAGGTCGCTGTCCATGTTCATGGGGTGGGGAGGTTCCTCAGCAGAAACAGAAGCGGTGGGGTCACGGAAGAGAGGTGACACGGGTGACGCGGGGTGACGCTGGGAGAGGAGGCTGGAGCTCTACGGCATCAACAGCTGGGACAGCAACAGCAACAGCGCGCCTGGACAGCGCGGCGGAACCCACGGCTGTGGGTCGCGGAGGGCGCTGCGGTCGCTGGCATGCCACCAAAGGTGGCCGGAGGGGCACCCGACTGTCAACTCAATGCCCGATTTGGGGGTAATGTTTCACCTCATCCGGTTACCGTGTCCGGAGAAAGGTTTGTTCAGGGGCGGACCAGGAGACATGGCGCTTCGACCGCGCCCGCAGACACGGGCGGGCGTGACCGGACTGTGATCCGGATCGCTTCCACGGCTGGATCGCAACAAGATCCAACTCCCGGACGTCCTCCCCTGTGAAGGCGACGCGGTGTGGTCAAGCCAGCGGCATGTGTCACGTTTTTTGGTGATTTGAACACTTTCCGCATAGGCTTGGTTCCGCAGAGTGAATACGGGGCCCAATAGCAGATCTCGGCTTGACTCGCACAGAGCACAAACTTGTAATTTCACTCGTGTCGTTCGGCCGGGTTCGCCCGGCAACATCACGGGGACGCACAGAACAGACGAGGGGCGCACATGACCGAGTTGTTCCAGGAACTGCTGGTCGAGGACGCGGACGAGGAACTCGGCTGGCAGGAGCGCGCGCTGTGCGCCCAGACCGATCCCGAGTCCTTCTTCCCCGAGAAGGGCGGCTCGACCCGCGAGGCCAAGAAGGTCTGCCTCGCCTGCGAGGTCCGCTCCGAGTGCCTCGAGTACGCCCTGCAGAACGACGAACGCTTCGGCATCTGGGGCGGCCTCTCCGAGCGCGAGCGACGCCGCCTGAAGAAGGCCGCCGTCTGAACGGCACCCCGGCGCCCCGGCGGGCGCACCAGGACAGGACGAACGGTCCGCCCCCTGTGCTCACGGCACAGGCGGCGGACCGTTCTGCGTGTCCGGGTGCGGCCCGCACCCTTCCGTACGGTCTGTCCACAGGGCGGCGGACCGCTCCGCGTGCAGCCGTTAGTGTGGGCCTCCGTCCGAGACGCTCCCCACGCCCCCCGCGGGCGACCCCGGCCGGAGGGCCCGTAGCTCGATGTCCTCAACTCCTGAGTTTCCGCGACACGTCGTCACCGCCGTGCTCGTCACCCACGACGGCGCCCGCTGGCTGCCGGACGCGCTCGCCGGGCTGCTCGCCCAGGAGCGCCCCGTGCAGAACGTGGTCGCGGCCGACACCGGCAGCGCCGACGACTCGGCGCAGCTCGTCGCCGACGCCATCGGCGCCGACCGCGTCCTGCACCTCGCACGCCGCACCGGCTTCGGCGCCGCCGTCGAGGAGGCCGCCCGCACCGCGCCCCCGCTCGGACCCGAGGACCTGCCCTACCTGAAGCGCCCCAGCGGCTGGGACCCCGTCAGCCGCACCTGGAACGACGAGGCCTACGACCTCCCCGAACTCCCGCACGGCGAACCGGTCCAGTGGCTCTGGCTCCTCCACGACGACTGCGCCCCCGAGCCCGGCGCCCTCGCCGAACTCCTGCGCGTCGCCGACTCCGACGCCGAGGCCGCCGTCATCGGCCCCAAGCTGCGCGGCTGGTACGACAGGAAGCAGCTCCTCGAAGCGGGCGTCAGCATCGCCCGCAGCGGCCGCCGCTGGACCGGACTCGACCGCCGCGAGCAGGACCAGGGCCAGCACGACCAGGTCCGCTCCGTGCTCTCCGTCTCCACCGCCGGCATGCTCGTCCGCCGCGACGTGTTCGAGGGCCTCGGCGGCTTCGACCGCCGCCTGCCCCTGATGCGCGACGACGTCGACCTGTGCTGGCGCGCGCACTCCGCCGGCCACCGCGTCCTCGTCGCCCCCGACGCCGTCCTGCGGCACGCCGAGGCCTCCGCCCGCGAGCGCCGCACCGTCGACTGCGCCGGCCGCACCGCCGCCAACCCGCACCGGGTCGACAAGGCCGGTGCCGTCCACACCCTCCTCGCCAACGCCCGCGGCCGTGCCCTCCCGTACGTCCTCGTACGGCTCGTCCTCAGCACCCTGCTCCGCACCCTCGCCTACCTCGTCGGCAAGGCACCGGTCCAGGCGGTCGACGAGGTCATGGGCCTCCTCGCGACCCTGCTGCGGCCCGAGAAGATCCTCGCCGCCCGCAAGCGCCGCAAGAACCCGGCCGTCCTCAACAACGAGTTCCGCTCCCTCTTCCCGCCGCCCGGCGCCACCCTCCGCGCCACCGTCGAGCAGATCGCCTCCCACTTCGGCGGCGCCGAGGCCGACACCGGCGGCTCCCGCCACGGCGTCGTCGAATCGGGACCCGGCGGCGACGACGCCGACTACCTGGAGATCGAGCAGTTCGCCCGGCTCAAGAAGATCGCCCGCAAGCCCGGCCCGGTCCTCTTCGCTCTGCTCCTCCTGGTCTCCCTGGTCGCCTGCCGCAACCTCTTCGCCGGCGGCTCGCTGGCCGGCGGCGCCCTCCTCCCCGCCCCCGACACCGTCTCGGACCTCTGGTCGCGGTACGCCGACGCCTGGCACGCCCTCGGCACCGGCGGCACCCAGACCGCCCCGCCCTACCTCGCCGTCCTGGCCGCGCTCTCCGCGCTGTTCCTCGGCTCCACCTCCACCGCGCTGACCCTGCTGCTCGTCTGCTCCGTCCCGCTCGGCGGCTTCACCGCGTACTTCGCCGCCCGCGGCATCGTCGAGTCCCGGCTCCTGCGCGCCTGGGGCGCGATCGCGTACGCGTTCCTGCCCGCCGCCACCGGCGCCCTCGCCGCCGGCCGGCTCGGCACCGCCGTCCTCGCGATCCTGCTCCCGCTCATCGCCCGCGCCGCCGTCGCCGCCCACGGCTTCAACCGGCCCGACCGGGGCAGCTGGCGCGCCACCTGGGCGTACACCTTCCTGCTCACCTTCGCGATGGCGTTCACCCCGGTCGTCTGGCCGCTCGCCGTCCTCCTCGGCCTCGGCGTCCTCGCCGTCCGCCGCTCCGACCTCCCCGCGTACGGGCTCCGCTTCCTCGCCGCCGTCGGCACCCCGCTGCTCGTCCTCGCGCCCTGGTCGCTCACCCTGCTCACCCACCCGGGCGCCTTCCTGCGCGAGGCCGGACTCGACGTCCGCACGGGCACGGCCGGCGCGCTCGACCTGCTCGGCACCAGCCCCGGCGGCCCCGGCACCACCGGCGGCCTCCTCCTGATCGGCCTCGTCCTCGCCGGCCTGGCCGGCCTCCTCCGCGAGGAGCGGCAGCTCGCCGTCCGCACCGCCTGGGCCGCCGCCCTCGCCGGACTCCTCCTCGCCGTCCTCGGCAACGGCGCGGGAGGCACCGGCTGGGCCGGACCCGCCACCCTCGTCTACGGCGCCGCCCTCGTCGCCGCCGGCATGATCGGCGCCGAAGGCGGCCGCACCCGCGTCGCCGCCCACGGCTTCGGCTGGCGCCAGCCCGTCGCCGCCCTCATCGCCCTCGCCTGCGCCCTCGGCCCCGCCGTCGCCGCCGTCGGCTGGATGGTCGGCGGCGCCGACGGCCCGCTGACCCGCCGCGACCCGGTCCAGGTCCCGGCCTTCGTCGCCGAGGAGAGCGGAACCCGCGACCAGCCCCGCACCCTCGTCCTCGGCGGCGGCGCGCCCGGCGAGGTCGCCTACACCCTGGTCCGCGGCTCCGGCGCCCGCCTCGGCGACGCCGAACTCACCGCGGCCGCCGAGGGCGACCCGCGCCTCGACGCGGTCGTCGCCCACCTCGTCGCCGGCTCCGGCGCCGACCAGACCCAGGAGCTCAGCGGCTACGCCGTCCGGTACGTCCTCGTACGGGACGGGGCGCCGCGCCAGATGAGCCGCGTCCTCGACTCCACCCCCGGCCTCAGCCGCCTCAGCCAGCTCGACGGCAGCGCGCTCTGGCGCGTCGACCGCGAGATCGCCCGCGTCATGATCGTCCCGCCCGCCGCCAAGACCGGTGGCGCGGAGAAGACCGACGCCGCGGAGGCGGCCGCCCGGCCGGTCGCCGTCGCCGCCGGCCCCGTCGAGGCCCACGCCGACGTCCCGGCGGGCCCCGCCGGCCGCGTCCTGCGCCTCGCCGACCGCGCCGACGAGGGCTGGACCGCCACCCTCGACGGCAAGGAACTCACCAGGACCACCGTCGACGGCTGGGCCCAGGGCTTCGAGCTCCCCGCCCAGGGCGGCCGCCTCGACCTCACGTACGACGAGCCGCTCACCCACACGGCGTGGATCTGGGCACAGGCCGCGCTCGCCGTCGTCCTGCTCGTCCTCGCCCTGCCCGGACGGCGCCGCGAGATCGACGACGACCTCCCCGAGGAGGAGTTCGCGATCCCCGCCCAGGCCGCCGACGGCGACGGCCGCCGGGCCCGCCGCCTGCGCGCCGCCGCGGAGGCCGAGGCGGCCGCCGAGGCCGAGACCGCCGGAGCCGCCGGGTTCCAGGAGTTCCCGGAGCCCCCGGCGGGCGAGCCCGCCCCGATCCCGGAGCAGCAGTCCTACGAGCCCCAGGGCCAGGGCCAGGGCCAGGGCCAGGACTGGGACGGCGGCTACGACCCGGCCTACGCCCAGGGCGGGCAGGTCCCGCCGCAGCCGCAGCAGCAGCCGTACGCCGACCAGGGCTACTACCAGGACTACGCGGCCGACCCGTACCAGCAGCAGCCGTACGCGTACCCCCAGCAGGGCTACGAGCAGCAGCAGTACGACCAGCAGCAGGCGTACGACCAGCAGGCGTACGACCAGCAGCAGTACGACCCGTACGGCTACGGCTACGGATACCCCCAGGGCCACGAGACCGAGCAGCGTCCCGACGGGAGCAGCAACCAGTGAAGCGCACGACCCTCTCCCTGATCGCGGGCGCCACGGCCCTCGCCGCCGTCACCGGCTTCGCGGCCCTCACCGCCCCGGACGGTGCCGCCGCCCCCGAGGCGAAGGCCACCACGCGCCTCCCGGTGGAGCGCGTCGGCCTGGTCTGCCCGGCGCCCAGCACCTCCGAGCTGGCCGAGACGCTCTACACCTCGTACACCCCGGCGGGCACGGGCAAGGGCTCCGCGCCCGCCGCCGGCCAGGCCGAGCAGCCGAGCGCGCAGTTGCGGACCGCGGCGAGCACGACGACCGGGGGCGGCACCGGCGGGAAGAAGCCGAAGCCCGCCAAGGCCCCGGCCACCGTCACCGCCCCCGGCAAGCCCGTCACCGCCGAGGCGGAGGGCCCCGCCGTGCCCGCGCTCACCGGTTCCGCGACCGGCGCCCTCGCCCCCGGCTGGACCGTCCAGCAGACCACCGTCGTCCCGGCGGGCGGCGCCCGCGGCCTCCTCGGCCTCGGCTGCGGCGCCCCCGACACCGACTTCTGGTTCCCGGGCGCCTCCACCGCCAAGGAGCGCCAGGACTACGTCCACCTCACCAACCCGGACGACACGGCCGCCGTCGCCGACATCGAGCTGTACGGCCCCGAGGGCGCCCTCAAGTCCCAGTTCACCGAGGGCATCCCGGTCCCCGCCCACTCGACGGTCCCCGTCCTGCTGTCCACGCTCACGACCGAGGCCCCCCTCAAGGACGTCACCGTCCACGTCACCACCCGCAGCGGGCGCGTCGGCGCCGCCGTCGCCGCGGCCGACGACAAGCTCGGCAGCGACTGGCTGGCCGCGGCCGCCGACCCGGCGAGCACCGCCGTCCTCCCCGGCATCCCGGCCGACGCCACCTCGGTGCGGCTGGTCGCCTTCGCCCCCGGCGAGGACGACGCCGACCTCAAGGTCCAGCTGTCCACCACGAGCGGCTCGATCGTCCCCGCGGGCGCGGGCTCCCTCCACGTGAAGTCCGGGATGACGGCCGCGCTCGACCTGCCGGACCTCACCCGGGGCGCGGTGGGCTCCCTGCTGCTGACCCCGAGCGACCCGAAGAAGGCGACCCCGATCGTCGCGGCCCTCCAGGTGGTGCGCGGCAAGGGCGCCGACACCGAGATCGCGTTCATCCCGGCGACCGCGGCCGTCGCCGCGCGCGCGACGGTCGCCGACAACCGCGCCAAGGGCTCGACGCTCTCCCTGACCGCCCAGGGCGCGGACGCCCAGGTCAAGGTCACCGCCTCGGCCGGTTCGGCGGGGGGCACGCCGGTGACGAAGACCGTCACGGTCAAGGCGGGCACGACGACGGTCGTGCCCGACCTGGTCCCCGGGGGCCTCAAGGGCTCCTACGCGCTGACCGTCGAGCCGGTGTCCGGCGGCAAGGTGTACGGGGCGCGGACGCTCGCGCTGCCGGAAGACGGCGTCCCGATGTTCACCGTCCAGACCTTCGTCGACGACCGCGGCACGGTCGAGGTCCCCACGGCCCACCAGGACCTGGGCGTCCTGGACTGAACGAGAGCGGGGTCCCCCGTACGGGCGGATCGCCGGGCGGTCCCGCCCGTACCGGCGACGGCCCGGCCGGTCCCGCCCGTACCGGCGACGGCCCGGCCGGTCCCGCCCGTACCGGCGACGGCCCGGCCGGTCCTGCCCGTACCGGCGACGGGCCGGCCGGGTCAGTCCTGCCCGTACCGGGGATCGACCGACTCGGGGGAGAGCCCCAGGAGCTCGGCGACCTGCTCCACGACGACCTCGTGGACCAGGAGCGCCCGCTCGTCCCGGCTCTTCGAACGGATCTCGACCGGCCGCCGGTAGACGACCACCCGGGCCGGCTCGTTCTTCTCGGCCGGCACCGAGCCGCCCAGCGGCACCGTCTCGCCCGTCACCGGTGGCGGCACCTCCATCACCAGGAAGTCGACGTCCGCCAGCTGCGGCCAGCGCCGTTCGAGGCGCTCCACGGAGTCGAGGACGAGATCGCGGAAGGTGTCGGCCCGGCTCGCGGAGAGCGGCACCTGCGGCGGCGCGACAGGTCCCCGCATCCCGCGGCCGTGCCGGTCGCGGCGGCGGACCCGAGGCTCCGCCGGGGGGTCCACGGGACGGTGCGAGGGGCTCGGCGGCACAGGACTGTCCATCACTGACGCAGCGTAACCCCCATCCGTCCCACCGCACCGTGGCGCATCCTCGCCACCTTTTCCCGCGGGCCCGAGCCCTCGCCCCGCGTCGTGTCGGATCCTGACCGTTCCGGCCGACGGCCCGCCCGATTCGACCGCCCGCCGCGATCGGCCATCTGGCCCTGGTTGACCGGATTTGTATCCCAAGGTGTCCGGATAGCCCCCTGCCCCCACCCCCGTGCACCCCCTCCCGCGCAGGTCAGAGCCGCCACCACTCGAACGGGGGTGGCGGAGGTCACACCGCGACACGGTGGAGTGACCTGAGGGAGAGTCGTCGCGGCCCGCTCAAGAGTGCGGTACCGTCCAACGTCGTGAGCCCTGTACGTCGCTGTTCGCGCACCGCGTGCGGCCGCCCTGCCGTCGCGACACTGACGTACGTCTATGCCGACTCGACTGCGGTCCTCGGCCCGCTCGCCACCTACGCCGAGCCCCACTGCTACGACCTGTGCGCCGAGCACAGCGAGCGCCTCACCGCCCCGCGCGGCTGGGAGGTGGTGCGGCTCTCCGACGGATCCGCCCCCACCCGCCCCAGCGGCGACGACCTCGAAGCGCTCGCCAACGCGGTGCGGGAAGCGGCCCGCCCCCAGGAACGCGCGGCCGAGGCCGGCGGCAAGGGCGGCGGAGGCCGCGGCGGCGACCCCATGGAGGTCGGGCGCCGAGGGCACCTCCGCGTGCTCCGCTCCCCCGACAACTGACGGCACCCGGCCGCGCCCGACCGGCGGCAACAGGCCACCGCCCGCGTTCCCCCGACCCCGTACCCCCGGTCTCCGGGTAGTTTTGGCGTTCCGTACACGCGCCGCACACGCGTGTGGAGAACTTCAGGAGGGTGGATCCGTGACCGTCGATCTGTCGCAGATCGTGAAGGCGTACGACATCCGCGGAGTCGTACCCGACCAGTGGGACGAGACGCTCGCCGAGCTCTTCGGCGCCGCCTTCGTACGGGTGACGGACGCGGACGCGATCGTCGTCGGCCACGACATGCGCCCCTCGTCGCCCGGCCTCGCGGCCGCCTTCGCGCGCGGCGCGGCCCGCCTCGGCGCCGACGTCACCCTCATCGGACTCTGCTCCACGGACCAGCTGTACTTCGCCTCCGGCAGCCTCGGCCTGCCCGGCGCCATGTTCACGGCCTCGCACAACCCGGCCCAGTACAACGGCATCAAGATGTGCCGCGCCGGCGCCGCGCCCGTCGGCCAGGACACCGGCCTCGCCGACATCCGCGCCCTCGCCGAGGAGTGGACGCGGACCGGCGCCCCCGAGGCGGCGGCGGAGCCCGGCACGGTCACCGAACGCGACACGCTCGCGGACTACGCCGCCCACCTCAAGAACCTGGTCGACCTCACCGCGATCCGCCCCCTCAAGGTGGTCGTGGACGCGGGCAACGGCATGGGCGGCCACACCGTCCCCACCGTCTTCGACGGGCTCCCGCTGACGACCGTCCCGATGTACTTCGAGCTCGACGGCACCTTCCCGAACCACGAGGCCAACCCGCTCGACCCGAAGAACATCGTCGACCTCCAGGCCCGCGTCCGCGCCGAGGGCGCCGACCTCGGCCTCGCCTTCGACGGCGACGCCGACCGCTGCTTCGTCGTCGACGAGCGCGGCGAGCCGGTCTCCCCGTCCGCGATCACGGCCCTCGTCGCCGCGCGCGAACTCGCCAAGCACCCCGGCGGAACGATCATCCACAACCTGATCACCTCCTGGTCGGTGCCGGAGGTCGTCCGCGAGCAGGGCGGCCGGCCGGTCCGCACCCGCGTCGGCCACTCCTTCATCAAGGAGGAGATGGCGAAGAGCGGAGCGATCTTCGGCGGCGAGCACTCGGCGCACTACTACTTCAAGGACTTCTGGAACGCGGACACGGGCATGCTCGCCGCGCTCCACGTCCTCGCCGCCCTCGGCGGCCAGGAGGGCACCCTGTCCGACCTGGTCTCCGCCTACGACCGGTACGCCTCCTCCGGCGAGATCAACTCGACCGTCGCCGACCAGGCGGCGAGCACCGCCAAGGTCCGGGCCACGTACGAGGGCACCGAGGGCATCGCCTTCGACGAGCTCGACGGCCTCACCGTGACCGCGGCGGACTGGTGGTTCAACCTCCGCGCCTCCAACACGGAGCCCCTCCTGCGCCTCAACGTCGAGGCCCGCGACGAGGCCACCATGGCCAAGATCCGCGACGAGGTCCTCGCCCTGGTCCGGGCGACGGACTGACCCCCGCCCCACCGCCGGGGAACGGGGGCGTGCCCCGTTCCCCGGCGGTAGGCTGACCTGGCCCGATCCGTCTGTTCGAAGGGACACCCCATGCCGCTCGAAGCCGGCCTCCTGGAGATCCTGGCCTGCCCGGCCTGCCACGCTCCGCTGAACGACCGCACGGCGGACGAGACCCCCGAGCTGATCTGCACGAGCCCCGACTGCGGTCTCGCCTACCCGGTCCGCGACGGCATCCCGGTCCTCCTCACGGACGAGGCCCGCAAGCCGGCTTGAGCCCGGCCCCGTGCGGGCAGGCGTCCCGCACGGCCCCCGGACGAAGCCCCGGGGGAGGGACGGGTGGGCACACGGGCCGGCGCCCTCGGCGGCGCCTCCGCGTTCCGCGCCTGAACCCGCACCACGACGGGCTCCCCCGTGGGTGCGGGACGCCCACCAGCCCAGGCACACCCGTACGCACCCGCAGCGCCCCGCAGGGAGGCCGCACATGCTCGACGAGACCCTCCTCGACGCCCCGGACGACCTCGCCCTGGCCGACCGCCGAGGCCTCCTCCGCGGCGCCGCCGAGGCGGGCGCACGGGTACGGACCGCAGCCCGGCACGCCGCCGAGGCCGGCATCGCGAACCTGCGCCCCGAGGGCCGCCCCCGCGCCGTCCTCGTCGCGGGCCCCGGCACCGCCGCCGCCGGCGTCGCGGACCTGATCGGCGCCCTCGCAGGCGCCGCCGCTCCCGTCGTACGCCTCCAGCCGACCGGCGTCGCCCCCGCCGCGGGCGCCCTGCGCTGGGCGCTACCCGGCTGGGCGGGCTCGGTGGACCTGCTCCTGATGCCGACCACCGACGGCTCGGAACCGGGCCTGGCCCTCCTCGCCGAGCAGGCCTACCGCCGCGGGATCACGGTCGTCGCCGTCGCCCCGAAGGCCTCCCCGCTCGCCGAGACGGTCAACGGCTCGCACGGCCTCTTCGTCCCGATGGCGACCGCCCCCAACGAATCGCCCGACGAGGGCGCCGAGTCCATCGCGGCCAGCCCCGGTGCCCTCTGGGCCCTGTTCACCCCGCTGCTCGCGCTCCTGGACCGCGTCGGCCTCATCGAGGCGCCGCCCGAGGCCCTGGAGAAGGTCGCCGACCGCCTCGACCGCACGGCCGAACGCTGCGGCCCGGCCATCGCCACGTACAGCAATCCCGCGAAGACGCTCGCCGCCGAACTAGCCGACTCGCTCCCGCTGATCTGGACCGAGGGCAATGCCGCCGGCCCCGCCGGCCGCCGCTTCGCCGCCGTCCTCGCCGAGCTCGCCGGCCTGCCCGCGCTCGCCGCCGAACTCCCGGAGGCCCTGCCCGCGCACGGCGTCCTCCTGACCGGCGACTACGCGGCCGGCGCCGACCCGGACGACTTCTTCCGCGACCGCGTGGACGAGCCACAGGCACTCCGCGCGCGCGTGGTCCTGCTCCGCGACCGTCCGGCGGGCGGCCTCACCGCGGCCCCGGCCGCCCGCGAGCTGGCCCTCGGCCACGAGACGGCCATCAGCGAACTGGAACCCGAGGAGGGCGGCGACCTGGAGACCCTCGCCGAACTCCTCGCCGTGACCGACTTCGCGGCCGTCTACCTCAACCTGGCCACCCCCGGCCGCACCCCGCACTAGCCCCGCACCCGCCCGCCGCCTCGTCGGCACCGGCCCCGCCCACAGCGGGCCCCGTCGACCACGAGGACCGCGGCGGCCGGCCACCGGCCCCACCGGCACCCGCCCCCCATCACGTCGGCACGCGTACACCGCGAGGACCGCCACCCGTCACCCGCCCCCTGTCACCTGTCTCCCGACACCCGAACGATCCGTCACCACCCCGAGGAGCTGGCAGGCACCATGGACCGCCTCGTCAACACCGTCCGCCCCTACGCCTGGGGATCCACGACGGCCATCCCGGAACTGCTCGGAACCGCGCCCACCGGCGAACCCCAGGCCGAGATGTGGATGGGCGCCCACCCCGGCGCCCCCTCCCGCACCGAGCGCGGCGCCCTCGACACGCTCATCGCCGCCGACCCCGTACGCGAACTGGGAGAACGGTCCGTAGAGAAGTTCGGCCCCCGGCTCCCGTTCCTCCTCAAGCTGCTCGCCGCCGGCGCCCCCCTCTCCCTCCAGGTCCACCCCGACCTGGAACAGGCGAAGGCCGGGTACGCCGCCGAGGAGGCCGCCGGCATCCCGGCCGACGCCCCGCACCGCACGTACAAGGACGCCAACCACAAGCCCGAGCTGATCTGCGCCCTCACCCCCTTCGACGGACTCTGCGGCTTCCGCGCCCCCGCCGAGGCGGCCGACCTCATGGCCGAGCTGGGCGTCGACTCCCTCAAGCCGTACGTGGACCTCCTCCACGCCCACCCCGAAGAGGCCGCGCTCCGCGAGGTCCTGACGGCCCTGCTCACCGCCGACCGCGAGGAGATGGCCCACACCGTCACCGAGGCCGCGGCCGCCGCCGACCGGCTCGGCGGCGACCACGCCCCCTTCGCGTACCTGGCCCACCACTTCCCCGGCGACCCGGGCGTGCTCGCCGCCATGCTCCTCAACCGCGTACGGCTCCAGCCCGGCGAGGCCCTCTACCTCGGCGCGGGCGTCCCGCACGCCTACCTCGACGGCCTCGGCGTCGAGATCATGGCCAACTCCGACAACGTGCTGCGCTGCGGCCTCACGCCCAAGCACGTCGACGTCCCCGAGCTCCTCCGGATCGTCCGCTTCGAACCGAACGACGCGGCCGTCCTGCGCCCCGAGGCGTCCCCCTCCGGCGAGGAGGTCTACGAGACCCCCATCGACGAGTTCCGCCTCTCCCGGTTCGCCCGCGCGGAAGGCGCCGCGCCGACCGACGTCACCGCGCCCACCCCGCAGATCCTGCTCGCCGTCGCGGGCCGCCCCCAGGCCGGCGGAATCCCCCTCGGCCCCGGCGAGTCCGTCTTCGTGCCGGCGGGCGAGAGCACCGAACTGACCGGAGCGGGCACCGTCTTCCGGGCGACCGTCGTGGCCTGATGCGACAATGACCGGCCGAACCGCGGCGATCGAGCCGGAGCACCGACGAAGGGACCACGTACACCCATGAGCGCGTCAGGCGGAACCAAGGCGATCGTGGCGGCACTCGCCGCCAACCTCGCGATCGCCGTAGCCAAGTTCGTGGCGTTCCTCTTCAGCGGTTCGTCGTCGATGCTCGCCGAAAGCGTCCACTCGCTCGCCGACTCCGGCAACCAGGGCCTGCTGCTGCTCGGCGGCAAGAAGGCCAAGCGCCAGGCGACGCCGGAGCACCCCTTCGGCTACGGCCGCGAGCGGTACATCTACGCCTTCCTCGTCTCCATCGTGCTCTTCTCCGTCGGTGGCATGTTCGCCATCTACGAGGGCTACGAGAAGATCAAGCACCCGCACCCCATCGAGGCCTGGTACTGGCCGGTCGGCGTCCTCGTCTTCGCGATCATCGCGGAGTCCTTCTCCTTCCGCACCGCCATCGCGGAGTCCAACCAGATCCGCGGCGGCCTCTCCTGGAAGGAGTTCGTCCGCCGCGCCAAGGCCCCCGAGCTCCCCGTCGTCCTCCTGGAGGACCTCGGCGCCCTCGTCGGCCTCGTCCTCGCCCTCGGCGGCGTCGGCCTCGCCCTGCTCACCGACAACGGCGTCTGGGACGGCATCGGCACCCTCTGCATCGGCGTCCTGCTCATCCTGATCGCGCTCGTCCTCGCGGCCGAGACCAAGTCGCTGCTCCTCGGCGAGTCCGCCGGCATCGAGGACGTCAGGAAGATCGAGGCGGCGGTCGTCGACGGCGAGACCGTCACCCGCCTCATCCACATGCGCACCCTCCACCTCGGCCCCGAGGAACTCCTCGTCGCCGCCAAGGTCGCCGTCCAGCACGACGACACCGCCAGCGAGGTCGCGAACGCGATCAACGCCGCCGAGGACCGCATCCGCGCCGCCGTCCCGATCGCCCGGGTCATCTACCTGGAGCCGGACATCTACAGCGAGACGGCCGCCTCGGCGGGCACGAACCCGGCGAAGACCCCGGGCGGCACCGGCCACTGACCCCCACGGGAAGCGCGCCCCAGACCCCCGGGACACCACGTCCCGGGGGTCTCGCGCATCCCGCGCACGGCGCACTCCCGTACGGACCGGCGCACGGCGCACGCCCGTACGGACGAGGGACGCCCGAACCGCCCGTGGACCCGATGCGGACTGTGGCCCGCCGCGCCGATCGGTGTAGATTCGTGACCAGCCAGACGTCGCTGCTGATGGCGGTCGGGCGGTCCGCGGACCGTCCGAGGGAGAGAGGGCCTCCGACGACGGCACCAGGAAGCGCCCGGGCATTCGTGTGCCCAGGGGGCCTTGCCGTGGTGCCAGGCACCTCAACCGACCCTCGCACTCGCACACACGAGGAGCAGCCCAGTCATGACGACTGTCGCCCACCAGGACTTCAAGGTCGCCGACCTCTCCCTGGCCGCCTTCGGCCGCAAGGAGATCACCCTGGCCGAGCACGAGATGCCCGGCCTGATGTCGATCCGCCGCGAGTACGCCGAGCAGCAGCCGCTCGCCGGCGCCCGCGTCACCGGCTCCCTGCACATGACCGTGCAGACCGCCGTCCTCATCGAGACCCTCGTCGCCCTCGGCGCCGAGGTCCGCTGGGCCTCCTGCAACATCTTCTCCACCCAGGACCACGCCGCCGCGGCCATCGCCGTCGGCCCGAACGGCACCCCGGAGAACCCCCAGGGCGTCCCGGTCTTCGCCTGGAAGGGCGAGACCCTGGAGGAGTACTGGTGGTGCACCGAGCAGGCCCTCACCTGGCCGAACACGCCCACCGGCGGCCCGAACATGATCCTGGACGACGGTGGTGACGCCACCCTCCTCGTCCACAAGGGCGTCGAGTTCGAGAAGGCCGGCTCCGCCCCGGACCCGTCCACCGCGGACAGCGAGGAGTACGGCCACATCCTCCGTCTCCTCAACCGCACCCTCGGCGAGAACCCGCAGAAGTGGACCCAGCTGGCGTCCGAGATCCGCGGCGTGACCGAGGAGACCACCACCGGCGTCCACCGCCTGTACGAGATGCACCAGGCCGGCTCGCTCCTCTTCCCGGCGATCAACGTGAACGACGCCGTGACGAAGTCGAAGTTCGACAACAAGTACGGCTGCCGCCACTCCCTCATCGACGGCATCAACCGCGCCACCGACGTCCTCATCGGCGGCAAGACCGCCGTCGTCTGCGGCTACGGCGACGTCGGCAAGGGCTGCGCCGAGTCCCTCCGCGGCCAGGGCGCCCGCGTCATCGTCACCGAGATCGACCCGATCTGCGCCCTCCAGGCGGCGATGGACGGCTACCAGGTCACGACCCTCGACGAGGTCGTCGAGACCGCCGACATCTTCATCACCACGACCGGCAACAAGGACATCATCATGGCCGGGGACATGGCCAAGATGAAGCACCAGGCCATCGTCGGCAACATCGGCCACTTCGACAACGAGATCGACATGGCCGGCCTCGCCAAGACCCCGGGCATCGTCAAGGACGAGGTCAAGCCGCAGGTCCACACCTGGACCTACCCCGACGGCAAGGTCCTCATCGTCCTCTCCGAGGGCCGCCTGCTGAACCTCGGCAACGCGACCGGCCACCCCTCCTTCGTGATGTCGAACTCCTTCGCGGACCAGACCCTGGCCCAGATCGAGCTCTTCACCAAGCCGCAGGAGTACCCGACCGACGTCTACGTGCTCCCGAAGCACCTCGACGAGAAGGTCGCCCGCCTCCACCTGGACTCGCTCGGCGTCAAGCTGACGACCCTCCGCCCGGAGCAGGCCGCCTACATCGGCGTCGAGGTCGAAGGCCCCTTCAAGCCGGACCACTACCGCTACTGATGCCCCGGCCGGCGGCGCCCGCGCGCTGACGCGGCGCCGTCCCGGACACCCGTAGAGGACTCAGGCAGGCCCCCCGCACCCCCGTGCCGGGGGGCCTGCCCCGTCCCGCCCCGCTAGCGCTCCAGGAAGCGCGCCCTCCCGAGGACCGACTCATGCCCCGCGGCCGCTATTCGCTCCATGACCCGCACGATCACACCCCCCTCGGTGAAGAACACTTCCACTGCGCGCCCGGCCCCTCCGGCTGGCGCTACGTCTCACAGACCACCACCCCCACCGGGGACCACCGCGGCTCCGTCGACCTGGCCGTCGACGAACTCGGCCGTCCCATCCGCCTCGAACTGCACGCCGCGAGCTGGCAGGTCCGCGGCGCGGCCCTCGACGGCGTCACCTGGGTCCGGACGGACCCCACCGGAACCCACGCCACCGAAGGCAATGTGCGCGCCCACGCCTTCACCGGCACGTCCCCGGCGTTCCTCGTCGCCCTCACGCGACTCCTGCGGCTCACCCCCGATTCCCCCGAGACCCGTGTCAGGCTCGTCGCCTTCACGGACCCGGTGCTCGCCCCCCTCACGGTCGACCAGTCCTGGGCCCTGCTGAGAAGTGAAGCGCACGGCACTGACAACGGGGTGCTGATGGTGGACGAGTACCAGGTCAGCGCCCTGGAGACGGGCGAGCGGCACGCGGTCCACATCGCCGGGGACGTGGTCCTGGCAGCGCCCGGCATCGAACTCGAGGAACTGGAGACCCCACCGTCGGTCTTCCCCTGACCGACGGGCGCCCGCTCAAGCGGGCGGAGCGAACCCGGTACGCCGCGACTCGGCCTCCACGACGGGAGCGACGACCGGGGGAGACGGCGCCGGGGCAGACGGCATCGGGGGAGACGACACCGGTGAAGCGACGCTCTGGGAAACGGAAGACGGAACAGCGCCCGGCATCCCCGGCGCGCCCGGCACGGCTGGCCCGCCCGGCATCCCCAGCGCGCCCGGCATCCCCAGCGCGCCCGGCACGGCTGGCCCGCCCGGCATCCCCGGCGCTCCGGCCGCCGCTCCCGTAGCGAACGCCCGCCGGGCGTCCCGCGCCTGCCGCTCGGCCACCACCCCCGCCAGAAAGGCGTCGGCCGGAACGCCCGCCGGCGGCGGCGTGCCGGTACGGGTCACGAGCTCGTCGGCCAGCCGCTCCGCGAGCCGTCGCCCCACGACCGGGTCGAGCTCGCGCGACCGCGTCAGGTACTGACGTATCTCCAGCCACAACGCCTCGGGAACCGCCGAGAGATCGAGCCCGGCGAAGCGCCCCACCAGCCACGGCGGCGGCGGAGGCACGGCCAGGGCCCGGGCCGCGGGTATCCGCTCCCGTACGACCAGCGTCCCCGCGAACACGTCCCCGAGCCGCCGCCCCCGCTCGGACACCAGCGAGGCGACACAGGCGACGACCCCGAAGGTCATCAGGATCTCCACGACCCCCATCGCGCCCCGCACGAGCGCGTGCCGGAACCGGACGGGCCCGCCGTCGTCCCGGACCACCCGCAGACCACAGGCCAGCTTCCCCAGGGACCGCCCGTGCGACAGCGTCTCCACCGCGATCGGCGCCCCCACGAGCACCAGCAGGAACGACGCGATGGACACCGCCACGGTCGCGGCCTCGTCGAGCGACGCCGTCGCGACCGCGAGCCCGATCGAGATCAGCAGGTACACGGCCCACACCACGACCAGGTCGATGAGCACGGCGAGCGCCCGACTCGGCAGCCGCGCGGGCTGCAACCCCAGGACGACCGCATCACCCGTCACCAGACCGCTCACGGCACCCACCCTTCTCCGACCTTCCCGACCCCTCCGAACGCCAGTCTGCCAAGCTGGCCCGCAGCGCGCCGCAGGAGTACGGACCCGTCCACCGCCAGTGCCTGGAGCAGCAGCCGATCATGGACCTCGACATCTACGTGACCGCCCACCGCGCCGAGTGGGAACGCCTCGACCACCTCGTGCGCCGGGGCGGCAAGCTCACCGGCGCCGAGGCGGACGAACTCGTCGCGCTGTACCAGCGCACGGCCACCCATCTCTCGATCGTCCAGTCGAGCACCCCGGACCCCATGCTCACGGCCCGGCTCACCCAGCTCGTGGCCCGCGCCCGCGCCACCGTGACCGGCACCCGCCGCTCCTCCTGGCGGGACGCGGTCCGCTTCCTCACGGCCGGCTTCCCGGCCGCGGTCTACCGCTCCCGCCACTGGTGGATCCCCACGGCCGTCCTCTCCACGCTGCTCGCCGTCCTCATCGGCTGGTGGATCGGCACGCACCCGGAGGTCCAGGCCTCGATCGGCGCCTCCGGCGACCTCCGCGAGATGACCCGCCCCGGCGGCCAGTACGAGACGTACTACTCCAGCCACCCGGCGGCGTCCTTCGCCGCCCAGGTCTGGACGAACAACGCCCAGGCGGCGGCCATGTGCCTGGTCCTGGGCGCGTTCCTGGGCATCCCGGTGCTCTGGATCCTCTTCCTCAACATGCTCAACCTCGGCGTCGGCATCGGCCTCATGTCCTCCGCGGGCCGCCTCGACGTGTTCCTGGGGCTGATCCTTCCCCACGGCCTGCTCGAACTGACGGCCGTCTTCGTGGCCGCCGGCACGGGGCTCCGCCTCGGCTGGACCGTCATCGACCCGGGCCCCAGGACCCGCCGCGCCGCCCTGGCGGAACAGGGCCGGTCGGCCGTCGGCATGGCGATCGGCCTGGCCCTGGTGCTCTTCGTCTCGGGCCTCATCGAAGGCTTCGTCACCCCCTCGGGCCTCCCCACCTGGGCCCGCATCGGCATCGGCATCGCCGCCGAGCTGGCCTTCCTCACGTACGTGTACGTCCTCGGCGGCCGCGCCGCCCGGGCCGGCGACACCGGCGACCTGGAAGAGGCCGACCGCAGCGCCCGGGTCCCCACCGCGGCCTGATGTGCGTCGGGCCCCGCTGAGCTGCTAGTCTCCTCCGGTGCCCGCGAAAGCTGTTGACACAGCGCTCGCGGGGAGGTAGATTCAAACGGTTGCCTAGAACTGGACAGTTCGGCAGTGGCCGGGTAGAGTCTCACTCACTCCGGCAGGGATTCGATTCCACGGAGTCATCCCGATTCTTATTCGAATCACGAAAGTCACCGATTAGGTCGGCCGAAATGATTCTGATAAAGTCGAAACAGCCGGAAGGGCCCGGAGCGAAAGCGAAAGGGACCGGAAAGCACCGAGGAAATCGGATCGGAAAGATCTGATAGAGTCGGAAACGAAGGAAGCGCCCGGAGGGCCTGGAAACAGGAACGAAGGAAG
>NZ_JBEOST010000038.1:16860-36192 GCF_040303145.1 Streptomyces sp. NPDC096079 | reverse complement strand
GAACTGGGCCTGGTCGGCCCGCCCGCCGCCGAGACCCCCGGCAGGGAACCGGCCCCGCCCCGGGGACCCGGCCCCCACGCGTCAGCCCTTCGCGCGCAGGACCTTCAGGAACTCGCGCATCCACGTCGGGTGGTCCGGCCAGGCCCGGGAGGAGACCAGGAGGCCGTCGACCACGGCCTCGCTGTCCTGGAAGGTCGCCCCGGCCGCCTGCATGTCGAGCTCCAGGGCCGGGTAGGCCGTGACGCGGCGCCCCTCCAGGCTGCCGATCGCCGCCGTCAGGAGCGGGCCGTGGCAGATCTGGGCCACCGGCTTGTCGGCGTCGAAGAACGACTTGAGGATCTTGCGGAGCTCCGGGTCGTTGCGCAGGTACTCCGGTGCCCGGCCGCCCGGGATCACCACCGCGACGTACGCCCCCGGGTCGACCTCCGAGAAGGCCAGGTCGGCGGGCCAGGTGTAGCCCGGCTTCTCCGTGTACGTGTCGTAGCCCGGCTCGAAGTCGTGGACGACGAAGCGGAGCGTCTTGCGTGCCGGGGCCGCGATGTCGACCTCGTAGCCCTCCTCCAGAAGGCGCTGGTAGGGGTACATCACCTCCAGCGACTCCGCCGCGTCCCCGGTCACGATCAGGATCTTCGCCATGGCTCTCCCAGATCACAGATGGTCGGTCTGCCGTGCTGTGACCATGCTGGCGCACGCGCGCCGCCGGCGTGCGGGTTTGGCCGGAGGACACGTGTCGCTGTCCATATCGTCAAACTTCCCTCGCTCTTTTGTACGCATACGGCTCATGACGGTTCGGGGGTCATGAGCGATAGGCTTTTGCCGTGATCAGCGCGATACGCCAGGGGGGCAGTGAAGCCCCCGGCAGCCGCCCGGCCCGCGACAGCGGCCGGGTCGCCCGTGCGTTCGCCGATCCCCTCCGTCCGGGCGCGCCACGTTCCGTGGCCGATAACGACCCGGGCATCTCTCATCCGGGCATAACGTCGACTTCGACCGGAATCACCGCGTCGTGGCGTTGTGCCCTTTCTTCCACCGACGTCACGCAACGGCGCGCGACAGGAGTCAGAGGACATGCAGACCAAGCTGGACGAAGCCAAGGCCGAGCTGCTCGAGAGGGCCGCCCGGGTAGCTGAGCACAGCCCGGTCGGGGGGCGACTTCCGACGGGCCCGGACGGCGCGGGCAAGCGCCCGGACCAGGACACCGTGCTCGAGTACCTCCAGCGCTACTACCTGCACACCGCGCCCGAGGACCTCGCCGACCGCGACCCGGTCGACGTGTTCGGCGCCGCGCTCTCTCACTACCGGCTCGCGGAGAACCGCCCGCAGGGCACCGCGAGCGTGCGCGTCCACACCCCGACGGTGGAGGAGAACGGCTGGACCAGCAGCCACTCCGTCGTCGAGGTCGTCACCGACGACATGCCCTTCCTCGTCGACTCCGTCACCAACGAGCTGTCCCGCCAGGGCCGCGGCATCCACGTCGTGATCCACCCGCAGGTCCTCGTCCGCCGTGACGTCGCCGGCAAGCTCATCGAGGTCCTGTCGGCGCAGATCCACGGCGAGCTGCCGCACGACGCGCTCACCGAGTCCTGGATCCACGTCGAGATCGACCGCGAGACCGACAAGGCCGACCTCAAGCAGATCACCAACGACCTGCTGCGCGTCCTGTCCGACGTCCGCGAGACCGTCGAGGACTGGGACAAGATGCGCGATGCCGCCCTGCGCATCGCCGAGGGCCTCCCGGCCGAGCCCACCGCCTCCGACCTGCGGCCCACCGAGGTCGAGGAGGCCCAGGAGCTGCTGCGCTGGCTCTCCGACGACCACTTCACCTTCCTCGGCTACCGCGAGTACGAGCTGGTCAACGGCGACGCCCTGTCCGCCGTCCCCGGCACCGGCCTCGGCATCCTGCGCTCCGACCCGCTGCACGGCGCCGACGACCAGGGCCACCACGCCCACCCGGTCTCGCCGTCCTTCAGCCGGCTGCCCGCCGACGCCCGCGCCAAGGCGCGCGAGCACAAGCTGCTGATCCTCACGAAGGCCAACAGCCGGGCGACCGTGCACCGCCCCTCGTACCTCGACTACGTCGGCGTGAAGAAGTTCGACGCCGAGGGCAACGTCATCGGCGAGCGCCGCTTCCTCGGCCTCTTCTCGTCCGCCGCCTACACCGAGTCCGTCCGCCGGGTCCCCGTCGTCAAGCGCAAGGTCCAGGAGGTCCTCGCGGGCGCCGGCTTCTCGCCGAACAGCCACGACGGCCGCGACCTGCTCCAGATCCTGGAGACCTACCCGCGCGACGAGCTCTTCCAGACCCCGGTCGACCAGCTGCAGTCCATCGTCACCAGCGTCCTGTACCTCCAGGAGCGCCGCCGGCTGCGGCTCTACCTGCGCCAGGACGAGTACGGCCGCTACTACTCGGCCCTCGTCTACCTGCCGCGCGACCGCTACACGACCCGCGTCCGGCTGCGGATCATCGACCTCCTGAAGGAGGAGCTCGACGGCACCAGCGTCGACTTCACCGCCTGGAACACCGAGTCGATCCTCTCCCGGCTGCACTTCGTCGTCCGCGTCAAGCCCGGCACCGAGCTGGCCAAGCTCACCGACGCCGACGTCGACCGCATCGAGGCCCGGCTCGTCGACGCCGCCCGCTCCTGGGCCGACGGCTTCGGCGAGGCCCTCAACGCCGAGTGCGGCGAGGAGCGCGCCGCCGAGCTGCTCCGCCGCTACGGCAACGCCTTCCCCGAGGGCTACAAGGCCGACCACTCGCCGCGCGCGGCCGTCGCCGACCTCGTCCACCTGGAGGCCCTCGCCAGCAGCGGCAAGGACTTCGCGCTCTCCCTGTACGAGCCCGTCGTCGCCGGCCCCGGCGAGCGCCGCTTCAAGATCTACAAGACGGGCGACCAGATCTCCCTCTCCGCCGTCCTGCCGGTCCTCAACCGGCTCGGCGTCGAGGTCACCGACGAGCGCCCGTACGAGCTGCGCTGCGCCGACCGCACCCACGCCTGGATCTACGACTTCGGTCTGCGGATGCCGGCCACCACGGGCAACGGCGGGGACTACCTCGCCGACGACGCCCGCGAGCGCTTCCAGGAGGCCTTCGCCGCCACCTGGACCGGCGAGGCCGAGAACGACAACTTCAACTCGCTGGTCCTCTCCGCCGGGCTCAACTGGCGCGAGGCGATGGTGCTCCGCGCCTACGCCAAGTACCTGCGCCAGGCCGGTTCGACCTTCAGCCAGGACTACATGGAGGACACCCTCCGCAACAACGTCCACACCACCCGGCTGCTGGTCAACCTCTTCGAGGCCCGCATGGCCCCGGAGCGGCAGCGCGCCGGCACCGAGCTGATCGACGCGCTCCTCGAAGAGCTGGACGCCGCGCTCGACCAGGTCGCGAGCCTGGACGAGGACCGGATCCTGCGGTCCTTCCTCACCGTCATCACGGCGACGCTGCGGACCAACTTCTTCCAGACCACGGCCGACGGCACGCCGCACTCCTACGTGTCGATGAAGTTCGACCCGCAGGCCATCCCCGACCTGCCGGCCCCGCGCCCCGCCTTCGAGATCTGGGTGTACTCCCCGCGCGTCGAGGGCGTCCACCTCCGCTTCGGCAAGGTCGCCCGAGGCGGCCTGCGCTGGTCCGACCGCCGCGAGGACTTCCGTACGGAGATCCTCGGCCTGGTCAAGGCGCAGATGGTGAAGAACACCGTCATCGTGCCCGTCGGCGCCAAGGGCGGCTTCGTCGCCAAGCAGCTCCCGGACCCGTCCGTGGACCGCGACGCCTGGCTGGCCGAGGGCATCGCCTCGTACAAGACCTTCATCTCCGCGCTCCTCGACATCACCGACAACCTGGTCGCGGGCGACGTCGTCCCGCCGGTCGACGTGGTCCGCCACGACGAGGACGACACCTACCTCGTCGTCGCCGCCGACAAGGGCACCGCCACCTTCTCCGACATCGCCAACGGCGTCGCGGAGTCGTACGGCTTCTGGCTCGGCGACGCCTTCGCCTCCGGCGGTTCCGCCGGCTACGACCACAAGGGCATGGGCATCACCGCCCGCGGCGCCTGGGAGTCCGTCAAGCGGCACTTCCGCGAGCTGGGCCACGACACCCAGACCGAGGACTTCACCGTCGTCGGCGTCGGCGACATGTCCGGCGACGTCTTCGGCAACGGCATGCTGCTCTCCGAGCACATCCGCCTGGTCGCCGCCTTCGACCACCGCCACATCTTCGTCGACCCGAACCCGGACGCGGCCGTCTCGTACGCCGAGCGCCGCCGGCTCTTCGACCTGCCGCGGTCCTCGTGGGCGGACTACGACACCTCGCTGCTCTCCGCGGGCGGCGGCATCCACCCCCGTACCGCCAAGTCCATCCCGGTCAACGCGCAGATGCGGGCCGCCCTCGGCATCGAGGCCGGCGTCACCAAGATGACCCCGGCCGACCTGATGAAGACGATCCTGCAGTCGCCCGTCGACCTGCTGTGGAACGGCGGCATCGGCACCTACGTGAAGTCCTCGGCCGAGTCCAACGCCGACGTCGGCGACAAGGCCAACGACGCCATCCGCGTCGACGGCCAGGACGTCCGTGCCCAGGTCATCGGCGAGGGCGGCAACCTCGGCGCGACCCAGCTGGGCCGCATCGAGTTCGCCCGCACCGGCGGCCCCGAGGGCCAGGGCGGCAAGGTCAACACCGACGCCATCGACAACAGCGCCGGCGTCGACACCTCCGACCACGAGGTCAACATCAAGATCCTGCTCAACGGGCTCGTCGCCGAGGGCGACATGACCGTCAAGCAGCGCAACAAGATCCTCGCCGAGATGACGGACGAGGTCGGCGCGCTCGTCCTGCGCAACAACTACGCGCAGAACACGGCCCTGGCCAACGCCGTCGCCCAGTCGCCGTCCCTGCTCCACGCCCACCAGCGGTTCATGCGCCGCCTGGGCCGCGACGGGGCCCTCGACCGCAGCCTGGAGTTCCTGCCCAACGACCGGCAGATCCGCGACCTCCTCAACAACGGCAAGGGCCTGAGCCAGCCCGAGCTCGCCGTCCTCCTCGCGTACACCAAGATCACGGTGGCCGACGAGCTGATCGGTACGGAGCTGCCGGACGACCCGTACCTGCGCGGGCTGCTCCACGCGTACTTCCCGACGCTGCTGCGCGAGAAGTTCACCGAGGCCGTCGACAACCACGCCCTGCGCCGCGAGATCATCACCACGGTCCTGGTCAACGACACCGTCAACACCGGTGGCTCGACCTTCCTGCACCGCCTCCGCGAGGAGACCGGAGCCTCGATCGAGGAGATCGTCCGCGCGCAGACCGCCGCCCGCGTCGTCTTCCGGCTCGGCCAGGTCTGGGACGCCGTCGAAGCCCTCGACAACCGGGTCCCGGCCGACGTGCAGACCCGGATGCGCCTGCACTCCCGCCGGCTCGTCGAGCGCGGCACCCGCTGGCTGCTCAACAACCGGCCGCAGCCGCTCCAGCTCACCGAGACCATCGAGTTCTTCGCCGACCGCGTCGAGGAGGTCTGGACCCAGCTGCCGCAGCTGCTGCGCGGCTCGGACCTGGAGTGGTACCAGTCGATCCTGGAGGAGCTGACCGAGGTCGGTGTGCCGGAGGAGCTCGCGCTGCGGGTCGCCGGCTTCTCCTCCGCCTTCCCGACGCTCGACATCGTCGCGATCGCGGACCGCACGGGCAAGGAGCCGCTCGCGGTCGCCGAGGTCTACTACGACCTGGCCGACCGGCTGCGGATCACCGACCTGATGGACCGGATCATCGAGCTGCCCCGCAGCGACCGGTGGCAGTCGATGGCCCGTGCCTCCATCCGCGAGGACCTCTTCGCGGCGCACGCGGCGCTGACCGCCGACGTCCTGACGGTCGGCAACGGCACGACGAGCCCCGAGGAGCGGTTCAAGGCTTGGGAGGAGAAGAACGCGGCGATCCTGGGCCGCGCGCGGACGACCCTGGAGGAGATCCAGGGCTCGGACACCTTCGACCTGGCGAACCTGTCGGTGGCGATGCGCACGATGCGGACGCTGCTTCGCTCGCACAGCTAGTGCCGTAGGACGGACACGAGGAAGGGCCCCGCCGGATCTCCGGTCGGGGCCCTTCCTCACTCCTTCACGGGTGTCGCCGTCGAGGTCCACAGCCGGCGGGCGGCGAGCAGGGCCGCCGCCAGGAGAAGTCCGTTGCGGAGGACCATCACGGTCACGCCGGCGGGGGTTCCGGCGACGACCTCGTCGTAGAGGACGGGGTACGCGAGGGCGCTGAGGGCGGCCGCCGGGAGCAGCAGCAGGGCGACCGGGCGCATCACGGTGTGGCGGGAGGTCAGGCAGACGGCGGCGAGGCCGAGCAGCCAGATCATGTACTGGGGGCTGATCACCCGGCTGGTGACGGTGAAGAGCAGCACGGCGGCGAGGGCCGCGTCGAGCGGGGTGGCGGGCGTCCAGCGGCGTGCCGTGAGGCGCCACAGGAGCAGCCAGCAGAAGGCGAGGACGGTGAGCAGCAGGGCGAGGTGGCCGAGGGTGGAGACGTACGGGCCGACGTACTCGAAGGCGCCGTAGCGGAACGCGGCCTCGCCCGGCCAGGCGCCGGTGGCGCGGGCCACCGCGAGGGCCGTGCCGCCCAGGGACTCGATCTGGATGCCGCGGCCGCCCTGCTGGCGCAGGAAGCCCAGCGAGTCGGAGAAGAAGAGCGCGAGGGTGGCCAGGAGCGCGAGGGCGGTGACGACGGCGGCGGTCCAGGCCTCGCGGGTGGTACGGCCCCGGGGCGTGCCGATCAGGGCGAGCGCCGGCCAGACCTTGACCATCGCGCCGATCCCGGCGAGCGCCCCGCCGAGCTGGTGGGCGGCGGTGCGGCGGGAGCCCAGGGCGAGGAGGGCCAGTACGGCGAGGGCCGTGGTCTGGACGTCGTACCGGGCGAGCGGCAGGTGGAGGAGGAGGGGGAGGCCGCAGACCCAGATCCAGGCGCCGTGGGTGAGGCGCTCGCTGTCGGCGCGGGCCAGGGCGAGGGTGACGACGGCGTCGGCGAGGAGGGTGAGGGCGACGAAGGCCTGGAAGTACGTCAGCCAGGGGAGGACGCCCGGCGACATGATGACGAGTCCCGCGCCGGGCGGGTACTGCCAGGTGACGTCGCCGGGCGGGAAGGTGCCGTCGGCGAACTTCCCGTACCAGTACTGGTAGAGGGCCACCTCGCGGCCCACTCCGCCGATGCCGAGGTCGTCGCGGGCCAGGAGCAGGAGCATGCCGGCCCGGGTGAGGAGCCAGACGGCGGCGAGGGCGAGGTGGGGGCCGCGGCCGACGGTGACGAAGGTGGCGGAGGTGAAGGTGTCGGAGTCGAAGGGGGACCCGGTGAGGGAGGGGGGTTCGGGGCGTTCGCTTCCGGGGTGTTGGCTTCCGGCTTGTCCGCTTCCGGGGTGGGGCGGGGAGGGCGGTGACTGCGGCTGATCGTTCGTCATCCCACCGCACTGTAGACCGCTATGTCTTATTTGTTGGCCTTCTGTGCGTCCGGTGTGGCCGTGAACTCCTCGTATGCCGCGACCACCTCCTTCGCCGGGCCGTCCATCCGCAGCGTTCCCGACTCCAGCCACAGCGCCCGCTCGCAGGTCTCCGTGATCGTCGTGTTCGAGTGGCTGACCAGGAAGACCGTCCCCGCCTCCGCCCGCAGCTCGTCGATCCGCCGCTGACTGCGCCGCCGGAAGCGCGCGTCGCCGGTCGACAGGGCCTCGTCGATCAGGAGCACGTCGTGGCTCCGGGCGGCGGCGATGGAGAAGCGCAGCCGCGCGCCCATCCCGGAGGAGTACGTCCGCATCGGGCGGGAGATCGCGTCGTCCTTCTCGTTGATCCCGGAGAAGTCGACGATCCCGTCGTACCGCTCCCGTACCTCCGCGCGGCTCATGCCCATCGCGAGACCGCCCAGGATCACGTTCCGCTCGCCGGTCAGATCGTTCATCAGGGCCGCGTTGACGCCGAGGAGCGAAGGCTGCCCTTGGGTGTAGATCGCCCCCCGGTCGACGGGCTGGAGACCGGCGACGGCCTTCAGGAGGGTGGACTTCCCACTTCCGTTCGAACCGATCAGGCCAATTGCCTCGCCCCGGTGCGCGACGAAGCTGACGCCCTTCACGGCGTGCACCCGGCGGGCGGCCGGAGCCGGCCGGCGGCGCGCGATCCGGCCCAGCGCGGCGGTGGCGCCGCCCCGGCCGCCCGGGTGCCCGCCGTGGACGGTGTACGTGATGTGGACCCCGTCGGCGATGACGGTGGGGGTCCGCGAGGAATCAGCCACGGCCGTACGTCTCCTCCGCCTTCCAGAACCAGATGAAACCGCCCGCGAAGGCCAGTACGGCCCAGCCGACGGCGAGCGCCCACACGTGCGGCGGCAGCTGCGCCGACGTGAAGCTCTCGATCAGCGCGAAGCGCATGAGGTCGATGTACACCGCGGCCGGGTTGCACTGGAGGGCGAGCACCACGGCCTCCGGGAAGCGCCCGCTGCTCGCCAGGTTCTGGATCGACCACATGGCGCCCGAGGCGTACATCCAGGTCCGCAGCACGAACGGCATCAGCTGGCTGATGTCCGGGGTGCGTGCCGCGAGCCGCGCGAGCACGAGCGCCACGCCCGTGCTGAACAGCGCCTGGCAGAACAGGGCCGGGACGGCGAGCAGCCAGCTCGGGGAGGGGAACTCGCCGAAGCAGGCCAGCATCACGACGAGCGCGGCGAGCGAGAAGAGCAGCTGCTGGAGCTGCTGGAACGCGAGCGAGATCGGCAGGCTCGCGCGCGGGAAGTGCAGGGCGCGCACCAGGCCCAGGTTGCCGCTGATGGCCCGGGTGCCCGCCTGGACCGTGTTGGCGGTGAAGGTCCACACGAAGATGCCGGTCATCAGGAAGGGGACGTAGTCCGGCACGCCGTTCTTCGCGTCCATCAGGACGCCGAAGATCAGGTAGTACACGGCCGCGTTGAGGAGCGGGGTCATCACCTGCCAGACCTGGCCCAGGCGCGCTTGGCTGAACTGGGCGGTGAGGCGGGCGGTCGCGAACGCGGTGACGAAGTCGCGGCGGGACCAGAGCTGCCGCACGTAGACGGGGAGCGAGGGGCGGGCCCCGCTGACGCTCAGGCCGTGCCGGCGGGCGAGGGCGGCGAGGTCCTCGGGCTCCGCGAGGGCGGGCTGCTGCTCGGGTGGGGCGAGGGTCGTGGTCACGGGCGGGTGCTTTCGACGAGGGTGCGGGGCGCGGGCGGGCTTGCGGGGCGTGCGGCCGTGTGCGACCGGCGTTCGGGGTGCGCGGGGGCGCGTGCCGCCGTCGGCGATGGAACGGGTCCGTATCGTCGCTACGGGGAGGTTAGGACGCCCGCACGTCGGAACGCAACCGTCTCGTCGTCACGCCGTCGGGATGTCGCGGTTGGTTAGGATGCCGTCCATGACCGACCCGACCCCCCGCCGCGCCCCCGCCGGAGCGGCCGTACTCCGCGAGGACGTGACCGAGGCCATCCGCGCCGCCGTCTTCGAGGAACTCGCGGCCGTCGGCTACGCCCGGATGTCCATCGAGGGCATCGCGCGCCGCGCGGGAGTCGGCAAGACCGCCGTCTACCGGCGCTGGAAGTCCAAGCTGTCCCTCGTGCTCGACCTCGTCGGCGCCTTCGCCGCCCAGGGCCTGCCGGCCCCCGCCACCGGCTCCCTGCACGGGGACGTGCGCGCCCTCCTCGGCGTCGCCTCGCACGCCCTGCGCCACCCGGTCGCCTCACAGGTCATCCCGGACCTGCTCGTCGAGGCCGCCCGGCACCCCGAGATCGCCGAGACCGTGAAGGCCGTGCTCCTCGACGGGCAGCAGGGCGTCATGACCCAGATCGTCCGCGAGGCCGTCGCGCGCGGTGAACTCCCCGAGGGGACGGACCCGGGCAAGGCCCTCGACCTGGCCGTCGGCCCGCTCTACTGGCGCCTCGTCGTCGTCCGTACGCCCCTGCCGAAGGGGTACGTGGACGAACTCGCCCACGCGGCGGTGGCGGCCCTGCGGGCGTAGCCGCGGACGCCGGGCCCGGGACCGGGGGGTCTGCGGCCGGGCCCTGGGGCGCCGGTGCCGGCGGTTCCGCGGCAGGGCCCGGGCGCCCGCCCCTGTGCCGGGGGCGGCTCGTGGTGTGCCGTCAGCCGCCGTGCGTGGCCGGGGTGAGCGGGGGGACCGGCGTCGCCTCGACCGAACGCGCGGCCCGGTCGAGGGCGCTCGCGAGGAGCGCCAGGTCGGTGGGGCCGTTGCCCAGTTCACGGACCGGGCGGCGGGTGGGCGGGTCGCCCATCCGCTCCCACTCCAGCGGGACGACCGTCGGGCGGAGCGTCGCCGTCCGGGGGATCCGGCCCGTGACGCGGCCCGTCTGGAACGGGGTCACCCGGCCGTCCGGATGCCCGAGGCGGCCCCGCCCGGCCGCCGGGACGTCCGGGCCCGCCGTCGCCGGCGGAGCGTCGAGCACGATCCGCAGCCGGGCCCCGTGGGCCAGCTCCGTGTCCGCCGTCCGGTCCGGGCGCGCCGAGGTGGCGACGAGGTGCACCCCGAGCCGCTCGCCGTTCCGCGCGACGGCCTCCAGGGCGCGTACGACGGACCCGGCGGCCGGTCGGCCGGAGGCGCCGAGCGCGGGGGCGACCAGGGCGTCGAAGTCGTCGACCAGGACCACGAGCCGCGGCAGATGCCCGGGGCCCGCGGCCCGCGCGGGAGCCTGTTCACCCGACGCGGGCCGGGGAATCCGCGCACCGGCTTCCTCGACGGAGCGCTCCGCGAGGTCGCCGTCGCCGGTCCTGAGAGTGCGGCTGCTCGGACGGTCGTCCAGGCCCCCGCCGTCCCGCCGGGGGAGCCGGCCGCTGGGCGTGTCGGTGAGGAACCCGTCCCCGGAGCGGGGGACGCGGCCGCTGGGACGATCGCCGAGGTCCCCGGACCGGGAGACGCGCCCGCTGCCGCGATCGGTGAGGTCTCCGGCGGCGGGGTGCGGCAGGCGCCCGCCGAGGCCACCGGCCGTGGGGTGCGGCACCCGGCCGCTGGTGCGGCTGGTCACCTCGTCGGCGCCGGGGTAGGGGGTCCGGCCGCTCGAACGGCCTTGTACGTCGTCGGGGCCGGGGTACGGGGCGCGTCCGCCGGTGCGGCTGTCCGTGCCCGGGTGCGGCACCCGGCCGCTGGTGCGGCTGGTCACCTCGTCGGCGCCGGGGTAGGGGGTCCGGCCGCTCGAACGGCCCTGTACGTCGTCGGCGCCGGGGTACGGGGCGCGGCCCGGCCCCTCGTCCGGCCCCGGGTATGCGACCCGGTCGCCGGTCCGGAGCGTGCGGCTGCTCGGGAGCGAGCCGATCGCGCCGTCGCCCGTGCGGAGGGTGCGGCCGCTCGGGCGGTCCGGGAGGTCGCCGGAGTCGGGGACGCGGGCGGTCGCACGGGCGCCCTGCGGCACGGACTCCGCCGCGCTCGGAGCGCGCTGGCCGATCAGCCGGTCACCGGCGCGCCCCGCCCCCTGGCGGTCCGCGAAGTGGCCGTCGCCCAGGAGCTCCGCCCGGCGCTTCAGCTCGGCGCCGAGCGCCTGCGCGAACTCCCGCATCCGTACCGGGTCCGAGGCGACCAGGTGCTCGGTGACGTGCGGCAGCTCCGTACAGACCGCGAGGCCTTCGCCCCGCTCGCCGCCCGCGCCGTCCACCAGGAGCAGACCGAGCCGGTCCGGGCGGCCGCCCGCCGCGAGCGAGGCGGCGATTGAGCGGAGCAGCTCCGTGCGCCCGCTGCCCGCCGGGCCCTCGATCAGGAGGTGCGGGCCCTCCGCCGTGAGGTCCACGGAGAGGGGGCCGCGCGGGCCCGCGCCCAGGACCGCCGTGCCGTCCCCGGCGGAGGCCCAGCGGGCCATCAGGGAGGCGGGGGTGGCCCGGGCGAGGCCGAGCTCGTCGAGCAGCCGGGAGGACGGCGGCAGCGCGGCGGCCCGGGCGCCCGGGGCCGCCGCCGTCTCGGGACGCAGCGGCGCGAGGGCCCGGCCGAACCGCTCGGCCCAGGCGACGGACACCGCGTCGACGACGCCGACCGTGCCGTGCCCCGCGAGCCGCCCGCCGGACGTCCGCAGCAGCCGCAGCGCCGTCGCCACGTCGCCGCTGAGGAGCGCGGCGGCCCCGCACTCGCGGAAGGCGAGGGACGCGGCGCACGCGGCCTCGTAGGTGGCGGCCACCGGCGAGTCCGGGGTCGCGGAGGGCGCCTCGGCGAGGCACAGCAGGTGGATGCCGGCGGCCGCGCCCACGCCCGCGAGGCGCGCGACCGTCTCGCGCAGCGCGGCCGATCCGGGGTCGCCGTCGACGATCACGACCGTCGTCGGGCCCTCGTGGCGGGCGGCGGCCTCGGCGACGGACGCGCGGTCGGCGCTGGGCCAGCCGGGACCGAGCGGCCCGTCGTCGAGGCGTCGGGTCAGCTCGGCCGTGCGGGCCTGGGCCTGCTCGCGGTCGTACGCCAGGAGCAGCCGGCAGTCCTGGCCGTGGGCCGGGCGGACGTGCGGGAGCCAGCCGAGCCAGCCCCAGGCGCGGCGCCGCTCCTCCAGGGAGCGGTTCCGGTCCGCGTTGATGAGCACGATCTCCAGGTCGGAGGGGGAGTGCAGGGCGGCGAGCTGGGCCACCACCGCGCGCGCGAGGCCGGTGAGCCGGTCGCCGGGGCCCGCCAGGCCGAGGGAGCCGGCCTCGCGGAGGCCGACGGTGACGGGCACGCCGGAGAGCTCGGCGCGGTCGGTCGTGCCGAGCCGGACCACGAGGGCCTCGGGGTGGTCCGGGCCGCGCTCCCAGAGGCGGCGGCCGGGGCCGAGGGCGGTGAGCAGGACGGTGGCCGGGTCGGGCCAGGTGTCGGCGACCGGTGCGGGGCCGGGGGCACCGGGGCGGGGCCGGACGCCGGTGTGCGTGTGCGGGGACGAGGGGGAGGCGGGGGCGCCGGTGGCGGGGAGCTCGTCCCGGCCGCCGGCCAGGCGGCGGGCCCAGGCGCCGAGCCCGCGCCTGCCGCCTCCGCGCGCTGCCGGGGGCGCGTCCCCCCGCCCGCGGGTCCGGTCGCCGGTGGCCGGGTCGCCCGGGGGCCGGCCGTCGGCGGTCCGCTCGCCCTCCCGGGCCCTGGCGTGCGGCTCGGCGCCGTCCTGGCCGGCGTACGGGTCGTGCGGGTCCTCCGTGTGCGCGTGGCCGCCGTCGTAGACCTCGCCGTACGCGATTCCGCGGGCCCCGCCGTGGGTGGCGCCGTCCGACGGTCCGATCCGGCCGGCCGGGTCCGGCAGGTCCGTGGCGTGCGCGACCCGCAGGTGGCCCTCGCCGTCCGGGGCGGTCGGCACCGTGTCGCCCCCGGCGGCCTCGGGGGCGGGGGAGGCGCCCCCGACGCCCGGGCCCGTCAGCCGGAGCGCGGACTCGCCGAGGCGCAGCAGCGCGCCCGGGCGGAGCGGGACCGGCCGGTCGCCGACGGGCAGGCCGTCGAGCGTCGTCCCGTTGGTCGAGCCGCGGTCGACGACCGTGACCCGGCCGTCCTCGCCGACGGTCACGGTGCAGTGGGAGCGGGAGACGTCCGGGTCGTCGAGCGGCACGTCCGCGTCGACGGAACGGCCGATTCTGATCGCTCCGCCGTGCAGCAGGTGCACACCGCCCGCGTCGGGGCCTGCGACCACGTGCAGCCGGGCGGAGGCCGTCTCGTCGGCCCGGTCGTCGGGACCGGGGACCTGGAGGGAGAGGACCGCGCCGTCGACCAGCGGGGGTTCGCCGAGGACGCAGCGCCGGCCGTCGAGCCGCTCCGCGCCCGCGTAGAGCGCGGTCGTGCCCGAGGCGGAGGTTTCGGGTCCTGTGACGGCGGCGGCGAGATTCGAGGCCACGGCGGAGAGGGCCGTCCCGGCGGGGGCCGTGACGAGCACGTCGCAGGCGCGCCCGGCGCCGTGGCCGGCGTACGGCGCGAGGACGGTCAGCCGGATCTGCATCGCCGTCAGCGGTCCCTTCTGCGCGCGCCGGCCCGGCAGGGGGGAACCGTCCTGTGTCTCCCCCCGCCCGGCACGGGCGCGTCGCCCGGTACAGGTCGGCACGGCGCGGGGGCTCCCGACCCCGTCGTCGCGACGTGCTGGAGGCATCCTCGCACCTGCCGCCGACAACACGCCCGCGGGTCGGTCACAAGTGATCTTGAATGGTCGGCCACGGACGGGAAATAGCCCGGTTGGGCATGCCTTCGGAGCATGCGTGGCAACCGTCGTCTCCCCTGGAGCGTCTTCTTCCGGACAAGTTCAGGACGTGTTCCGTCCGGCCCGGACGGAACGGCGAGGCTCGCACACGGCATCGGAACCGGCCTGTGGACGACCGGCCTGTGACCCGTTCGGCGGCACTAAAGTGGGTCGGACACCCGGACGGGTCACAACAGAGGACAGGGACCCCGGGGACACATCGGACACCACCCCAGGACCACGATCAGCAGGGAGCGCGTGACGTGCGGCCTATCGGCAGCAAGTACCTGCTCGAGGAGCCGCTCGGCCGCGGCGCCACGGGCACCGTCTGGCGAGCCCGCCAGCGGGAGACGGCGGGCGCCGAGGCGGCCGTGGCCGGCCAGCCCGGCGAGACCGTCGCGATCAAGGTCCTCAAGGAGGAGCTGGCCAACGACGCGGACATCGTGATGCGCTTCCTGCGCGAGCGGTCCGTGCTGCTCCGGCTGACCCATCCGAACATCGTGCGGACCCGCGACCTGGTCGTCGAGGGCGATGTCCTCGCCCTCGTCATGGACCTCGTCGAGGGCCCCGACCTGCACCGGTACATCCGCGAGAGCGGCCCGCTCACCCCGGTCGCCGCCGCGCTCCTCACCGCCCAGATCGCCGACGCGCTCGCCGCCAGCCACGCGGACGGCGTCGTCCACCGCGACCTCAAGCCGGCCAACGTGCTGCTCGCCGAGCAGGGCGGCCAGATGCACCCGATGCTGACCGACTTCGGCATCGCGCGGCTCGCCGACTCCCCGGGCCTGACCCGCACCCACGAGTTCGTCGGCACGCCCGCGTACGTGGCGCCCGAGTCGGCCGAGGGCCGCCCGCAGACCTCCGCCGTCGACATCTACGGCGCGGGCATCCTGCTCTACGAGCTCGTCACCGGCCGGCCGCCGTTCGCCGGCGGCACCGCCCTGGAGGTCCTCCACCGGCACCTCAGCGAGGAGCCGCGCCGTCCCTCGACCGTGCCGGGACCGCTGTGGACGGTCATAGAGCGCTGCCTCAGCAAGGACCCGGACCGGCGCCCGAGCGCCGTGAACCTCGCCCGCGGCCTGCGCGCCGTCGCCGCCGGCATCGGCGTGCACGCCACGCCCGCCCAGATCGAGGCCGCGGAGGGCGTCGGGGCGCTCCTCGCCCCGGACCCGGCGCCCGCGACGGTCCCCGGGACCCCCGAGGCGCAGACCCCGGGCGCCGCCGACCCGACCCAGGTGCTGCCCACCGGCGCCGCGGGCGCGGCTGCCGGGACGCCCGCGCAGTACGACCCCGCCGCCGCGACCAGCGTCATGCCGACCAGCGGCCCGGGCGCCGCCGACCCGACGGCCGTCATGCCCCCCGTGCCGGCGCAGCCCCCGCAGTCCGGGCAGCCGGAGGACCCGCACCCCTGGCAGAGCCAGCTGCGCCAGGTCCGCGACCGCAACGAGCAGACGCAGGTCCAGTACCTGGACCCGAGCGACGACCCGCTGCGCCGCCGCCCCCAGCGCCGGCCGCAGCAGCCCCAGCCCGGCGCGTACGGCCAGCAGCAGGGCGGGCAGGCACCCCCGCCGCCGTACCAGCAGCCGCCGCGCCAGGCCCCGCAGCGCCCGCAGCAGCCCCAGCCGTACCAGCAGCAGCCGCAGCAGTACGCGCCCCCGCCGCCCCCGCAGCAGCAGTACGCCCCGCCGCAGCAGCAGTACCAACCGCCCCAGGCGCCGCCCCAGGCCCCGGCGCCGCGCGAGCCGCGCCCGCCGCGCCAGCGCGGCGCGAACCCGGTGCGGATCCCCGGCCTCGGCTGCCTCAAGGGCTGCCTGATCATGATCGTCCTGTTCGTGGTCGCCGGCTGGCTCGTCTGGGAGCTCACCCCGCTCCAGGACTGGGTCGCCCAGGGCAAGGGCTACTGGGAGGCCATCGGCGACGGCATCTCGTCGTTCACCGACTGGGTCTCCACGCTCCTCGATTCCAGCGGTTCCGGGGGTACTACCGGCGGTACGGGGCAGTAACCCTGCCGATTTGTCGACTTCCGAGGGGTGATTTCCGCTCGGAAGTCGAGACCGGCCGCCGTGGACGCGTAGCTTTGTCGAGAACCGCAGCCGCTGAGGGAGCAGTCTTGGCACGGAACATCGGCAGCCGCTACACCGCCCACCAGATCCTCGGGCGGGGCAGCGCCGGAACGGTGTGGCTCGGCGAGGGACCCGAGGGACCCGTCGCCGTCAAACTGCTGCGCGAGGACCTGGCCTCCGACCAGGAGCTCGTCGGCCGCTTCGTCCAGGAGCGGACCGCCCTGCTCGGCCTCGACCACCCCCGGGTGGTCAAGGTCCGCGACCTCGTCGTCGACGGCACGGACCTCGCCCTCGTCATGGACCTCGTCCGCGGCACCGACCTGCGCACCCGGCTCGACCGGGAGCGCCGCCTCGCGCCCGAGGCCGCCGTCGCGATCGTCAAGGACGTCGCCGAGGCCCTCGCCGCCGCCCACGCGGCCGGCGTCGTCCACCGGGACGTCAAGCCGGAGAACATCCTGCTCGACATGGAGGGTCCGCTCGGCCCCGGCGGCGCCCACCCCGCCCTCCTCACCGACTTCGGCGTCGCCAAACTGATCGACACCCCCGGCCGCACCAAGGCCACCCGGATCATCGGCACCCCCGACTACCTCGCCCCCGAGATCGTCGAGGGCCTCCCGCCCCGCGCCGCCGTCGACATCTACGCCCTGGCGACCGTCCTGTACGAGCTGCTCGCCGGTTTCACCCCGTTCGGCGGCGGCCACCCCGGCGCCGTGCTGCGCCGCCACGTCACCGAGACCGTCGTCCCGCTCCCCGGCATCCCCGAGGAGCTGTGGCAGCTGATCGTCCAGTGCCTCGCCAAGGCCCCCGCCTCCCGGCTGCGCGCCTCCGAGCTCGCCGCCCGCCTCGGGGACGTCCTGCCGCTGCTCAAGGGCATCCCGCCGCTGGACGTCGACGAACCCGACGCGGAGCCGGCCCCGGAGCCGTACGAGGAGGACACGTACGCCACCGCCGCCGGCGCGGGCGAGCCGGGACCCCGCCGCGCCGCCGTCCCGCTGGTCCCCGGCGCCTCCGCCGACTCCAACCGCGACACCCACACCTCCATGCGGGTCCCGGCCCCCGACGAGCTCTCCGGCGGCCCGCTCGGCACCGCCCGCGCCCCGCGCCCCGCCGGCGCCCGCAGACCCGGCTCGGCCCGTCACAAGGCGGTCCGCAAGCGCCGCATCACCCTCACCGTCGCGGCGGTCGTCGTCGCGGGGGCGCTCGGCGCGGGCGGTTACCTCGCGGTCTCCGGGGACGGGGAGGCCCCGCCGCAGGACTCCAAGCAGTCCTCCCTGCCGTAGGACCGGCGGCGAGCCGTTACGCTGGACGCGTGGCAGTCGTCGATGTATCCGAAGAGCTGAAGTCCCTCTCCTCGACCATGGGGTCGATCGAGGCCGTCCTGGACCTCGAGAAGCTGAGGGCCGACATCGCCGTGCTCGAAGAGCAGGCCGCGGCCCCGTCCCTGTGGGACGACCCGGAGGCGGCGCAGAAGATCACGAGCAAGCTTTCGCACCTCCAGGCCGAGGTCCGCAAGGCGGAGACCCTGCGCGGCCGGATCGACGACCTCGCGGTGCTCTTCGAGCTCGCCGAGGAGATGGACGACCCGGACACCCTCGCCGAGGCCGAGACGGAGCTGACCTCCGTCCGCAAGGCCCTCGACGAGATGGAGGTCCGCACCCTCCTCTCCGGCGAGTACGACGAGCGCGAGGCCCTGGTGAACATCCGGGCCGAGGCCGGCGGCGTCGACGCCTCCGACTTCGCCGAGCGGCTCCAGCGCATGTACCTGCGCTGGGCGGAGCGGCACGGCTACTCCACCGAGATCTACGAGACCTCGTACGCGGAAGAGGCGGGCATCAAGTCCACCACCTTCGTGGTGAAGGCCCCGTACGCGTACGGCACGCTCTCCGTGGAGCAGGGCACCCACCGGCTCGTCCGCATCTCGCCCTTCGACAACCAGGGCCGCCGTCAGACGTCCTTCGCCGGCGTCGAGGTCCTGCCGGTCGTCGAGTCCTCGGACCACGTCGAGATCGAGGAGTCGGACCTGCGCGTCGACGTGTACCGCGCCTCGGGCCCCGGCGGCCAGGGCGTCAACACGACCGACTCGGCCGTGCGCATCACGCACCTCCCGACCGGCATCGTCGTCTCCTGCCAGAACGAGCGCTCCCAGATCCAGAACAAGGCGAGCGCCATGAACGTCCTGCAGGCCAAGCTCCTGGAGCGTCAGCGCCAGGAGGAGCGGGCCAAGATGGACGCCCTCAAGGACAGCGGCAGCTCCTGGGGCAACCAGATGCGTTCGTACGTGCTCCACCCGTACCAGATGGTCAAGGACCTCCGTACGGAGTTCGAGGTCGGCAACCCGCAGTCCGTGCTGGACGGCGAGATCGACGGCTTCCTCGAGGCGGGCATCCGCTGGCGCAAGCAGCAGGACAAGTAGCCTCCACGGCCGCCTCCGCGGTCGTACGAGCCCGGGCCCCGCACCTCTCGGTGCGGGGCCCGGTGCCGTTCCGGCGCCTTCCGTGCATTCGCTGACGCAAGCGCGAGCGAGGCCGTCGGGACGCTTTGTCGACAAGGGAACTACCGTCGCCGGGCCCGGAGTTCCGGGTTTACGTCACAGTTGCATCGTCGCATGTCGGTCAGCTGGTGATCTTTCGGGCATCGCACGCGCAACGACCTTGACGCCTCATCGGAAACTCGGAAGGGTGGCGTACTGGCATGCGCTTTTCTGGGACGCGTGTGAACGGGGGCCGGTCCAGTCGTGACGCACCCCTGCTGCGCGGGGCCACGAGCGCTGCCCCATGACGAGATGAGCTACTGGGGGTAGCAGCCAGATGACCAACAAGACGCGAGTCCGCTTGGTGCGGGTCGCGGCCAGCGCCGTGATCATCGCCGGTGCGTCCCTGACCGCGGCCGGTGCCGCGCAGGCCGTCGGCGGATTCGGAACCGACTCCAACCAGACCCAGGACGCGGGTCTCGGGATCCAGTCCGAGGGTGACACCGACGGCAACACGATCCTCGGCAACATCTCCGGCGGCGCGGCCGACGGTGGCGCCGCCGCTGACGGCGGTGCCGCTGCCGATGGTGGCGCTGCCGCTGACGGTGGCGCGGCTGCCGACGGTGGTGCCGCTGCCGATGGTGGCGCGGCTGCCGACGGTGGTGCGG
>NZ_JBEOST010000038.1:0-16762 GCF_040303145.1 Streptomyces sp. NPDC096079 | reverse complement strand
GGTGCCGCTGCCGATGGTGGCGCTGCCGCTGACGGTGGCGCGGCTGCCGACGGTGGTGCCGCTGCCGATGGTGGCGCGGCTGCCGACGGTGGTGCCGCTGCCGATGGTGGCGCGGCTGCCGACGGAGGCGCTGCCGCCGATGGTGGTAACTCCGACGGTGGCAACAGCGACGGCGGCAACTCCGACGGCGGTAACTCCGACGGCGGTAACTCCGACGGTGGCAACTCGTCGAACGGCTCCGGCAACGGCTCCGGCTCGAACGGCTCCGGCAACGGTTCCGGCTCGAACGGCACCAGCGGCTCCGCCACCGACGGCGGTTCGTCCGACAACGGCGGTTCGTCGACCAGCGGCTCCACCAGCGGCTCCACCAGCGGTGGCAGCTCCACCGACGGCGGCACCTGCACCGTCGACCTCGACGGCGCCGAGTGCGTCGACACCCCGAACAACACCGACACCGACCAGGCCGGCTCGCAGCCCGTCCAGCAGGGTCAGGCGAAGGAAGAGCTCGCCGAGACCGGTGCGGCCGAGACCTCGTTCCTGATCATCGGTGCGGCGACGATGATCGCCGGCGGCATCGGCTTCCGCATGCTGCCGCGCCTCGTCGGCGGCGGTCGCGCCGCCGTCTGACGCACCCGTGAGGGCGCGTAGACGCGTGCACGCATGACGAAGGGCCGGGGAGCTCGCTCCCCGGCCCTTTCGCGTGGTTCCGGCTGTGTGGGCTCCGTACGCCCTCCGGTCAGGCGGCCTGGATCGCGGCGAGCAGCGCGATGGCCGCCAGCAGGGCGATCGCCAGCGTCAGCAGCATCGCGGGGGACAGCCCCTGGGGGGTCAGACGCTCCCGGTTCGCGCGGCAGACGGGGCAGCGGCCCTCGGCGACCGGGGCCGCGCAGTTGGCGCACACCAGACGGTCGTAGGTCATGCGCTCTCCTCCTCCCGCACTGGGTACACACCAGGACAACGCCCGGAGGGATCCGGACGTTCCCCCTACCACTGTGCCAGCTCCACGGCGTTTCGGCGCGCCCCGCCGGATTGCCCGCCTTCGCCCCGGGAGGGCGAAAAGGATAAACGTCGCAAGCCAGGACCGCGACTGCGCGGGCCATCCCCGGTCGCGTAAGGTCACGCACACCTACTCCCGGCCGACCGTGGTGCATCCGTGATCCGATTCGACAACGTCTCCAAGTCCTATCCGAAGCAGAGCCGCCCCGCGCTCCGGGACGTCTCCCTGGAGATCGAGAAGGGGGAGTTCGTCTTCCTCGTCGGTTCCTCCGGCTCCGGAAAGTCGACTTTCCTGCGACTGCTCCTGCGCGAGGAGCGCGCCAGCCAGGGCCAGGTGCACGTCCTCGGCAAGGACCTGGCCCGGCTCTCCAACTGGAAGGTGCCGCAGATGCGGCGCCAGCTGGGCACCGTCTTCCAGGATTTCCGTCTGCTGCCCAACAAGACCGTCGCCGAGAACGTGGCCTTCGCGCAGGAGGTCATCGGCAAGCCGCGCGGCGAGATCCGCAAGGCCGTGCCGCAGGTGCTCGACCTGGTCGGACTCGGCGGCAAGGAGGACCGGATGCCGGGTGAGCTCTCCGGCGGTGAGCAGCAGCGCGTCGCCATCGCCCGGGCCTTCGTCAACCGGCCGATGCTGCTGATCGCCGACGAGCCCACCGGCAACCTCGACCCGCAGACCTCCGTCGGCATCATGAAGCTGCTCGACCGGATCAACAGGACAGGGACCACCGTCGTCATGGCGACCCACGACCAGAACATCGTCGACCAGATGCGCAAGCGCGTCATCGAGCTCGAAAAGGGCCGCCTCGTCCGTGACCAGGCGCGCGGCGTCTACGGCTACCAGCACTGACGGCGGGGGATCCAGAACACCATGCGCGCTCAGTTCGTGCTCTCGGAGATCGGCGTCGGTCTCCGCCGCAACCTGACGATGACCTTCGCCGTCATCGTCTCCGTGGCCCTCTCGCTCGCCCTGTTCGGCGGCGCGCTGCTCATGCGCGAGCAGGTCAGCACGATGAAGGACTACTGGTACGACAAGGTCAACGTCTCCATCTTCCTCTGCAACAAGGCGGACGCGGCCACGGCGGCCAAGTGCGCCAAGGGCGCGGTCACCGGCCAGCAGAAGGAGCAGATCGAGGCCGACCTGAAGAAGATGACCATCGTCGAGTCCGTCCAGCACGAGACGGCCGACGAGGCGTTCAAGCACTACAAGGAGCAGTACGGCGACACCGCCATCGCCTCCGTGGTGACGCCGGACCAGATGCAGGAGTCCTTCCGGGTCAAGCTCAAGGACCCGGAGAAGTACAAGGTCGTCGCGACGGCCTTCGCCGGCCGCGACGGCGTCGAGTCCATCCAGGACCAGCGGAACATCCTGCAGAACCTGTTCGACCTCATGAACGGCATGAACATCGCCGCCCTCGGCGTGATGGGCCTGATGCTGATCATCGCGCTGATGCTGATCGTCAACACGGTCCGCGTCTCGGCCTTCAGCCGCCGCCGCGAGACCGGCATCATGCGGCTGGTCGGCGCGTCCAGCTTCTACATCCAGATGCCGTTCATCATGGAGGCCGCCTTCGCCGGACTCCTCGGCGGCGGCGTCGCCTGCGTGCTGCTGCTCGTCGGCCGGTACTTCCTCATCGACCACGGCATCGCGCTCGCCGAGAAGATGCAGCTGGTCAACTTCATCGGCTGGGACGCCGTCCTCGCCAAGCTCCCCCTGGTGATCGCCATCGGCCTCCTGATGCCGGCCGTGGCCGCCTTCATCGCGCTGCGCAAGTACCTGAAGGTGTGACAAGACACTTCCGGTGTCGGAAGGCGTCGTACGGCCAAAGCCCGTGCGGCGCCTTCGCCTTGTCCTAGAGTGGGCGGCATGTCGGTCGGGCCCGCACCCTTCTGTATCCGGCCCCGTGGAGTCGTCCGCGGGGCCGTTCTGACGTTGGTGTTCGCGGGGGTGCTCGCCACCGCCGCCGCCACCGGGGCGCTGCCCCGGCAGGAGGCGGCGGGCGGGGCGCGGTCCGCGCCCGCGCGGGCGGGGGACGGGGCGACCGTCGACAGCGCCGCGCTCAGCCGGGCCGCCGCCGCGGCCATGGCCGACGGGAAGTCCGGCAAGAAGGCCGCCGAGGAGTTCGTCAGCCGCAGCGGGGACCGCTGGGGCGCGGTGTACGACAAGAAGGAGTACGCCGAGTTCGAGCAGGCCCTCGGCGGTGCCTACACGGGGGTCGGCCTCTCCGCCGGGCGCTCGCCGGCGGGCGGGGTGCGGGTGACGCGGGTGCAGCCCGGGGGGCCTGCCGAGCGGGCCGGGCTGCGGGCCGGTGACCGGCTCGTGTCCGTCGACGGGCGGCCGGTCGACGGGCTCTCCGTCTCCGAGGCCGTCTCCCTGCTGCGCGGTGACGGGGTTCCCGGCTCGGCCGTGGCCCTGCGCGTCGAGCGCGGTCGGGCCGTCTGGACGGAGACCCTGCGCAGGGCCCGGCTCGCGACGCAACCGGTCACCGTCCGCCACCTCGACGACGGGGCCGTACTGATCCGGGTGGCCGCCTTCACCAAGGGCGCGGGCACGCGCGTGCGTGACGCCGTACGGGCCGCCCCGGCCGGCGCCGGGGTCCTCCTGGACCTGCGGGGCAACGCGGGCGGCCTGGTCGCCGAGGCCGCCGTCGCCGCCTCCGCCTTCCTCGACGGCGGGCTCGTCGCCACGTACGACGTGCGGGGCGAGCAGCGCGCCGTGTACGCGGAGGGCGGCGGCGACACCGGCAGGCCCCTGGTGGCGCTGATCGACGGGGGCACGATGAGCGCGGCCGAGCTGCTCACCGGCGCCCTCCAGGACCGGGGCCGGGCCGTCACCGTCGGGTCGCGGACCTTCGGCAAGGGGTCGGTCCAGATGCCGAGCGAGCTGCCGGACGGCTCCGTCGCCGAGCTGACCGTCGGCCACTACCGCACTCCCGCCGGGCACGCCGTCGACGGCCGTGGCATCACGCCGGACCTGGCGGCGGACGAGAGGGCCGAGGAGCGGGCGAGAACGGTATTGAGTGGCCTCGGAGGGGGCTCGTAGTGCGAAAATGACCGCACTATGGCAAAGGGACTCGTGAACGTGCAGGGCAAGCCTGCCAAGAAGAACCAGGACAAGGCGCCTGAGCGCAAGCTCATCGCGCAGAACAAGAAGGCGCGGCACGACTACCACATCATCGACACCTACGAGTGCGGTGTGGTGCTCATGGGCACCGAGGTGAAGTCGCTGCGCATGGGCCGGGCCTCGCTGGTCGACGGCTTCGTCCAGATCGACGGCCACGAGGCGTGGCTGCACAACATCCACGTGCCCGAGTACATGCAGGGCAGCTGGACCAACCACCACGCGAAGCGCAAGCGCAAGCTGCTGCTGCACCGGGCCGAGATCGACAAGCTGGAGTCGAAGTCGCAGGAGACGGGTCACACGATCGTGCCCCTCGCCCTCTACTTCCTGAACGGCCGGGTGAAGTGCGAGATCGCGCTCGCCAAGGGCAAGAAGGAGTACGACAAGCGCCAGACCCTGCGGGAGAAGCAGGACACGCGGGAGACGAACCGGGCGATCTCGGCGGCCCGCCGCCGGCAGCGGGCGGCGCAGAGCGCGTAGGGTCCGGCGTCCCGCGCCGTTAATGCGCTGGCAACCGCACCCGTCGGTCACGTACGATGGGTCCTGCACCCCACAGAGGGTGCGCAGTTTGAAAAAACAACATGGGGATGATCGGTTTCGACAGCGGATGTCGAAGCAGTGGGAAGCGTGTCGAGGAAGCGGCAATGATCTCGTAAACCATATGTCGCAACCAATAATCGCCAACACCAAGAGCGATAACTCCCGCTTCGCCCTCGCTGCCTAATTTTAGGTAACGACAAGAAGCCTCTGTGAGGAGCGTCAGCCCGGGGGTGGTCCCGACCCGGATCCTGGCGTCATTTAGGGATCTAAACCTCCAGCCCCGGTCACGGGGGTTGGAGGGAAATCAAACAGTGGCTGAGCCCGTTCCGGACTTGTCTGGGTGATCCGGAGGGCTGAGAAACTCGTACCAGACTGCACACGGAGAAGCCCTGATTCCGCACCGTTGGACGCGGGTTCGATTCCCGCCATCTCCACCGACATGATGCCGCTCGTAAGAGCGGGGTCGTGGTCATCCCATGCGCAGACGGCGCCTCCCGCGAGGGAGGCGCCGTTTGTCGTACTTACGGCGAAGTGCCGATCCGGCCCGCCAGGCCGCCGTAGCGTTGCGGCCACGTACGGTGAGTGAGGGGGTGGGTCATCAAGCGGGCCTACAAGTTCCTTCTGCGCCCGACGGTCCGCCAGGAACGGGCGCTCCGGGAGATGCTCGCGGATCACTGCTCCCTCTACAACGGGGCGCTCCAGGAGCGCCGTGATGCCTACCGTCACGCTTCGAAGACCGTCAATTACGGCGACCAGTCCGCGCAGCTCAAGGAGATCCGGGCCTTTGCCCCGGACACACAGGGCCGCTGGTCGTTCTCGTCCCAGCAGGCGACGCTCAGGCGACTGGACAAGGCATTTCAGGCGTTCTTCCGGCGCGGCAGGGCTGGGCAGGCTCCGGGCTATCCCCGGTTCAAGGGCGTCGGCCACTTCGACACCGTCACGTTCCCCAAAGACGGGGACGGCTGTCGGTGGGACTCCACGTCATCCGAGACGCAGACCCGTGTGCGTCTGCAGGGCGTCGGGCACGTTCGTGTACACCGGCACCGGCCTGTGCGTGGCCGGGTGAAGACGATCAGTGTGAAACGCGAGGGACATCGCTGGTACGTCGTCCTGGCCTGCGACGCGGTGCCCGCTGAACCCCTGCCTGTCACCGGCCTGACCGTGGGCATCGACATGGGCACCACGCACTTCTTCACCGAGTCCACCGGGATACACGAGCCGAATCCCCGGTTCCGCGCCAAGATGTCGGACGAACTGGCGGCCG
Source organism: Streptomyces sp. NPDC096079 (assembly GCF_040303145.1). Classification (NCBI taxonomy): domain Bacteria; kingdom Bacillati; phylum Actinomycetota; class Actinomycetes; order Kitasatosporales; family Streptomycetaceae; genus Streptomyces; species Streptomyces sp. NPDC096079. The sequence goes on along the minus strand of NZ_JBEOST010000038.1, from coordinate 10,844 downwards.
CGCAGCTGGACCTCTCGGCCTTCCCGAAGCGCCCGAAGCGCCGGACGAAGAGGCACCGGGCAGCCGCCCGGAAGGTTGCCGGGGTCCACGCGAAGATCCGGCGGCAGCGCCTGGACCACCACCACAAGACGGCCCTGACGCTGGTGCGGAAGTACGACATGATCGGGCACGAGATCCTGAACGTGGCCGGGATGACAAGAACCCCGCGGCCCAAGCCCGAACCCGGGCGATCCGGTAGCTTCCTGCCGAACGGTGCCGCCGCGAAGACCGGGCTCAACCGAAGCATCCTCGACGCGGGTTGGGGGCAGTTCCTCGTGATCCTGGCGCAGAAGGCTGAGAGTGCCGCTCGCCGTGTGATCCCGGTGAACGCTCGTGACACCTCCCGCACGTGCCCGACCGCGATCGGCGGATGCGGGCACGTGAGCGGGCAGAGCCGTGTCTCCCAGGCGAAGTTCGAGTGCGTCGCATGCGGTCTGGTGGAGAATGCCGACCGCGTGGGCGCGCTGAACGTCCTGCACAGGGCCGGGCTGGCCCTCCGCGTCCCGGCGTAGCTGACGCATGCGGAAAGCCCCTCGGGGCGGAGTCACCTCCACTCATCCCATGTTGCCGTTCCGGCGGCCCACGCCGGTCGTCGCGCACAGGGTCAGGGCCGTGGCCGCGGCCGTGACCGGGATCAGGAAGCCGAAGGAGGCGAAGGGGGCGTGGTCGGCGGCCCAGCCGCCGCCGGCCGAGCCGGCCGCGATGCCCGCGAGGAGGGCGGTCACCGCGAGGGTCATGCCCTCGTTGAGCTGGGCCGGGGGCGTGAGGCGCTGGATCAGTCCCATGCCCGTCACCATCGTCGGGGCCGTCGCCATGCCCGCCACCAGGAGGCCCGCGGCCAGGGCGAGCAGGGATCCGGTCGAGGCGCCGAGCAGCGGCATCGCCATCAGGACGGTCATCGCGGCCAGGCAGGTGCGCAGCCGGGCGGCGCGGCGGGCGCGGCCGTAGAGGAGCCCGGCCGCGCAGGAGCCCGCGGCCTGGAGGGCGAGGACCGGGCCCGCGACGGGGCCGTCCACGTACGCCAGGGCGACCACCTCCATGGAGCCGAAGACCGCGCCCGTGGCGAGGAAGACCGCGAGCAGCGGTGCCATCCCGGGGGCGCGCAGCGGGGTGCCCGCCGTGGTGCGGGGGGAGACCGGGGGCTCGGTGGAGCGCTGGGCGGCGAAGACCAGGGTCCCGCCGAGGAAGAGGACGGCGGCGGTGAGGGTGCCGGCCTCCGGGAACAGCGTCGAGCAGAGGACGGCGGCGAGCACGGGGCCGATCATGTAGCAGAGCTCGTCGACGGCCTGTTCGAAGGCGTTGGCGGTGTGCAGCGCGTCCGGCTCGTCCCGGAGGAGGTGGGCCCAGCGGGCCCGGGACATGCCGCCCGTGTTCGGGGTGGTGGCGGTGACGGCGGTGGTGAGGAAGAGCGCCCAGACGGGGGCCTTCCCGTGGACGCAGAGCAGCAGGACGAGGTGGCCCAGGACCGCGTAGGCGGTCGCCGGGACCGCGACCCTGGCCTGGCCGTACCGGTCGACGAGCCGGGCGATCAGCGGTCCGGTGACGGAGCCGACCGCGAGGCCGGTGGCGGTGACCGCGCCGGCCAGGGCGTAGGAGCCGTACGCCGCCGCGATCATGATCACGGCGCTGACGCCGAACATGCCCACGGGGAGCCGGGCGATCAGGTTCCCGGCGGTGAAGGCGCGGGTGCCGGGGCGGGTGAAGAGGCGGAGATAGGGGTTGGCGGGCGGTGCCGCGGGGTGGGCGGCGGGCCTGTTGCGGGGGGCCGGGCCCGGGCCCGTGGCGTGGGCGGCGGGCCGGTTGCGGGGGGCTGGAGGCGGGTCCGCGGGGTGGGCGGAGGGCCGGTAGCGGGGGGCGAGGGCCGGGCCCGCGGGGGTGAGGGTGAGGTCCGGTTGCGGCATGGACCAAGGGTGGTTCGGCGTGGCTCCGGCGGTCCAACACCTTCTCGCTGGTGATTCACGCGCTTGTGTTGTTGACTGCGGCGGTGTCCATCGACCCCCGCCTGCTGCGCGCCTTCACCGCCGTCGCCGAGGAGCTGCACTTCACCCGTGCCGCCGCCCGCCTCTACCTCGCCCAGCAGGCCCTCAGCCGTGACATCCGGCGCCTGGAGCGGGAGTTGGGCGCCGAGCTGTTCGTACGGACCACCCGGCAGGTCGCCCTCACCGCCGACGGCGAGCGTCTCCTGCCGTACGCCCGCCGCGTGCTCGCCGCCCACGACGAGCTCGTCGACGCCTTCCGGTCCGCGCCCCGGCCGCTCCTCGTCGACCTCAACAGCCCGGACCTCGTGCACGAGCGGGTCCTCCTCCGGGCCCGTGAACTCGCCCCCGAGCAGGAGCTGATGGCCCGCTACGAGAGCGGACTCACCGGCGCCGCCCAGTCGATCCTCGCCGGGCGGATCGACACCTCCTTCGGCCGGTACGGAGGGCTCGACGCCCCGCTCCGGGCGCGGCTCGACGCACAGTTCGTCCGGTACGAGCCGATGGCCGTGATCCTCCCCGAGGACCACCCGCTCGCCGGTCTGCCCGAGGTGCCCCTGGCCCGTCTCGCCGGCGAGCGGATCTACGCCGGCGCGGGGAACGACCGCACCCCCGAGTGGACCGATCTCGCCGCCCGCCTCTTCGCCGGCCGGGGCATCGAGATCGCCCCGCCCGCGCCGCTCGCGATCGGCCACGAGGAGTTCCGCCGGCTCATGGCCAAGCGCCGCGACCCGATCCTCGCCGTCGTCGACTTCCCGGCCATGCCGGACCGGGTGATCCGGCCGCTCGTCGACCCCGTCCCCCTCTCGCCCGTGAGCCTGGTGTGGCGCAAGGGGCTCCGGCACCCCGGTCTGGACGCCCTCCGGCGGGCGGCGGCGGAGCTGGCGGCCCGGGAGGGCTGGCTGGACCGCCCGCCCGGCTCCTGGCTGCCGGAGGGGGAGCCGGGGGTGCCCGGATAGGGCGGGGCGCGGCGGGGGCGCTCACACGGCGGCCGTACGCCGGGTGAGAGCAAGGTTCCGTCACCGACACCTCACGGCACCGGCCTGAAACGCACCCTTCCTAACGTCGGTCGTCACAGGGATTCTGACTCCGTGGAGGTGCGAGATGGGTGGCCGCTGGATCGAACGCTGGGAACCCGAGGACGAGACGTTCTGGCGCGAGAAGGGAGAGCGGATCGCCCGGCGGAACCTGCTCTTCTCCGTCCTCTCCGAACACATCGGCTTCTCCGTCTGGAGCCTCTGGTCGGTCATGGTCCTCTTCATGGGCCCCCAGTACGGGGTCGACCCGGCCGGCAAGTTCTTCCTCATCGGCACCGCCACCTTCGTCGGCGCGCTGATCCGCGTCCCGTACACCTTCGCCGTCGCCCGCTTCGGCGGCCGCAACTGGACGGTCCTCAGCGCCCTGCTGCTCCTGCTGCCCACCGGCCTCGCCTTCGCGGTGATGCACCCGGGCACCTCGTACACGACCCTCGTCCTCGTGGCGGCGCTCACCGGCGTCGGCGGCGGCAACTTCGCCTCCTCGATGACCAACATCAACGCCTTCTTCCCGCTCCGGAAGAAGGGCTGGGCGCTCGGCCTCAACGCCGGCGGCGGCAACATCGGCGTCCCCGTCGTCCAGCTCGTCGGCCTCCTCGTCATCGGCACCGCCGGCGCCATGCACCCGAGGATCGTGCTCGGCGTCTACCTGCCGCTGGTCGTCGTCGCCGCCGTCTGCGCCGCGCTCTTCATGGACAACCTCGCCCCCGTGAAGAACGACACCGGAGCCGCGAAGGAGGCCGTGAAGGCCCGCCACACCTGGATCATGGCCTTCCTCTACATCGGGACCTTCGGCTCCTTCATCGGCTACAGCTTCGCCTTCGGCCTCGTCCTCCAGACCCAGTTCGGCCGCACACCGCTCCAGGCCGCCTCGCTCACCTTCATCGGTCCGCTGCTCGGCTCGCTCATCCGCCCCGTCGGCGGCTCCCTCGCCGACCGCCACGGCGGCGCCCGCATCACCCTGTGGACCTTCGCCGCGATGGCCGCCGCGACCTCGGTCGTGATCTACGCCTCCGTCGTCGAGTCCCTCGCCGTCTTCCTCGTCGGCTTCATCGGACTCTTCGTCCTCAGCGGCCTCGGCAACGGCTCCACGTACAAGATGATCCCGGCGATCTTCCTCGCCCAGGGGCACCGCAAGGGCCTCGCGGGCGAGGCCGCCGAAGCCTACGGACGGCGGCTCTCCGGCGCCGCCATGGGCCTCATCGGCGCCGTCGGGGCGCTCGGCGGACTCGGCATCAACCTCGCCTTCCGCCAGTCCTTCCAGACCTCCGGCACCGGCACCGCCGCGTTCGTCGCCTTCCTCGTCTTCTACGCGGCCTGCATGGCCGTCACCTGGGCGGTATACCTTCGTGCCACGGCCACCGTCCCCGCGACCGCCGAGGCGGTCACGGAGCCGGAGGCCCGATCCGGCTACACCCGGGTGTGACCCCCGGTGCCCGGCGCGGACCGTAACGACCAGGAAATACGGGCGAACCGAGACCGTCACGCGCCCCCGTCAGGCTCAGGACCCATGGACGAGCAAGAACACGGCCCCCTCGCCGGCTTCACGGTCGGCGTCACCGCGGCACGACGCGCCGACGAGCTGATCGCGCTGCTGCGGCGGCGCGGCGCGGCCGTCGTCCACGGCCCCGCCCTGCGGATCGTGCCGCTCGCCGACGACACCGAACTCCTCGCCGCCACCAAGGAGCTCATCGGCCACGCCCCGGACGTCGTCGTCGCCACCACGGCGATCGGCTTCCGGGGCTGGGTCGAAGCCGCCGAGGGCTGGGGGTACGGGGAGGAGCTCCTCGCCGTCCTGCGGGACGTCGAGCTCCTCGCCCGCGGGCCCAAGGTCAAGGGGGCCGTCCGCGCCGCCGGGCTCACCGAGTCCTGGTCGCCCTCCTCGGAGTCCATGGCCGAGGTCCTCGACCGGCTCCTCGCGGAAGGCGTCGAGGGCCGCCGGATCGCCCTCCAGCTGCACGGTGAGCCGCTCCCCGGCTTCGTGGAGGCGCTCACCGCCGGGGGCGCGGAGGTCGTCGGCGTCCCCGTCTACCGCTGGATGCCCCCCGAGGACCTCGGGCCGCTCGACCGGCTCCTCGACGCGACCCTCTCCCGCGGGCTCGACGCGGTGACCTTCACCAGCGCGCCCGCCGCCGCCTCCCTCTTCTCCCGCGCGCAGGAGCGGGGCGTACGGGACGAGCTCGTCGCCGCGCTCCGGCACGACGTGCTCGCGGTGTGCGTCGGCCCCGTGACGGCGCTGCCGCTCCAGGCCGAGGGCATCGACACGTACCAGCCCGAGCGCTTCCGGCTCGGGCCGCTCGTCCAGCTCCTCTGCCGTGAGCTTCCCGGGCGCTCCCGGGGCCTGCCCGTCGCCGGCCACCACGTGGAGATCCGGGGGCACGCGGTCCTCGTCGACGGCGCGCTGCGGCCCGTCCCGCCCGCCGGAATGGCCCTCCTCGGGCTCCTCGCCCGCCGCCCCGGCTGGGTCGTCTCCCGGGCCGACCTCCTCCGCGCGCTCCCGGGCGCGGGCCGCGACGAACACGCCGTGGAGACGGCGATGGCCCGCCTCCGCACGGCCCTGGGCGCGCCGAAGCTGATCCAGACGGTGGTGAAGCGGGGGTACCGGCTGGCGCTGGATCCGTCGGCGGAGGAGAAGTACGACGGGTAGGCCCGTCGCGGCCGGTGCGCCCACCACCGTGGGCGCGGGCCCGCCACCGGCACACCGCACGCCCCCCGTGACTGACACGGTGCCCCCTGGTGGCGTACGCTCGACGGCTGCCCAGTGCACGTGAGAAGGGGGCCTTAGGTGGCCGCGCAGGAAGCCGTGGACACGGTCAGAGACCGTGAGATCGGTGTCGAGCAGGAACATCTGGATCAGGTCTACCGCCGACTGGAGGAGAAGATCCACGAGGCGGAGTTCCTGATGAACGACGCCGCCCAGCGGGGTCAGGTCGGCACGCCCGGCGCCCTCGCCGAGCGGGACGCCCAGGTCTTCCGGGCCGGCATCCACCTCAACCGGCTCAACAACGAGTTCGAGGACTTCCTCTTCGGCCGGATCGACCTGCTGTTCGGCAAGGACGGGAAGAAGGGCCCCGACGGCGCCTACACCTCCGTCGAGCCGGCCGAGGACGCCGTACGTCCCGACAACACCGCCGACATCGGCGAGACCCTGCACATCGGGCGGATCGGAGTGCTCGACGCCGACTACTCGCCGCTCGTCATCGACTGGCGTGCGCCCGCCGCCGCGCCGTTCTACCGGTCCACGCCCGTCGACCCGGGCCGCGTCGTGCGCCGCCGGGTGATCCGCTCCAAGGGCCGCCAGGTCCTCGGCGTCGAGGACGACCTCATGCGTCCCGAGCTCCGCGCCACCCTCGACGGCCGCGAGCTGCCGGTGATCGGCGACGGCGCCCTGATGGCCGCCCTCGGGCAGGCCCGCAGCCACACCATGCGGGACATCGTGTCCAGCATCCAGGCCGAGCAGGACCTCGTCATCCGGGCGCCCGCCGCCTCCGTGACGTACGTCGAGGGCGGGCCGGGCACCGGCAAGACGGCGGTGGCGCTGCACCGTGCCGCCTACCTGCTCTACCAGGACCGGCGGCGGTACGCGGGCGGCATCCTGATCGTCTCGCCGACCCCGCTCCTCGTCTCGTACACGGAGGGCGTCCTGCCCTCCCTCGGCGAGGAGGGCCAGGTCGCGATCCGCGCCGTCGGCTCGCTCGTCGACGGCGCCGAGGCCACCGCGTACGACGAGCCGGCCGTCGCCCGGGTCAAGGGCTCCTCCCGCATGGTGCACGTGCTGCGGAAGGCCGCCCGGGGCGCTCTGGAGACACCCGCGCCGAAGTCCCAGCCCGAGCTGGGGGAGGAGGACGGGCCCGCGTCCGCCGGGACCCCCACCCGGCTCCGTGTCGTCGCCTTCGGGCGGCGGCTCGAACTCGAAGCCGACGAGCTGCGCCGCATCCGTCACAACGTCCTCGGCGGCACCGCCCCCGTCAACCTGCTGCGGCCGCGCGCCCGCCGGCTCCTCCTCGACGCGCTGTACGCCAAGTCCGGTGCCGTCGGCCGGCACAGCGACCCCGAGCTGGCGGCGGAGCTGCGTTCCTCCTTCGACGAGGACGTGTCGACCGAGGACGCGTTCCTGTCGTTCCTCGACGCCTGGTGGCCCGAGCTCACCCCCCGTCAGGTCCTCGACGCGATGGCCGACGAGCGGCGGCTCGGCCGGTGGGCCCGCCGGATCCTCAACCCGGGCGAGGTGCGGCGGCTCGCCCGCTCGCTGCGGCGCCGGGAGCTGTCCGTCCACGACGTCGCCCTCCTCGACGAGCTGAACACGCTGCTCGGCGCCCCGGCCAGGCCCCGCAAGAAGCGGGAGTACGACCCGCTGGACCAGCTCACGGGCCTGGAGGAGCTGATGCCGGTCCGGGAGGAGACCCAGCGGGAGCGGGCCGAGCGGCTCGCGGCCGAGCGCACCGAGTACGCGCACGTGATCGTCGACGAGGCCCAGGACCTGACGCCCATGCAGTGGCGGATGGTCGGCCGGCGCGGCCGGCACGCCACCTGGACGGTCGTCGGCGACCCGGCGCAGTCCTCCTGGTCGGACCCGGACGAGGCCGCGGAGGCCCGTGACGAGGCGCTGGGGTCCCGGCCGCGCCGGCGCTTCGAGCTGACCGTCAACTACCGGAACCCGGCGGAGATCGCCGAGCTCGCCGCGAAGGTCCTCGCGCTCGCCATGCCGGGCAAGGAGTCTCCGCGCGCGGTCCGCTCGACGGGCGTCGAACCCCGCTTCACATCCGTCCCGGCCACGGCGGATCTGGCCGAAACCGTACGGTCCGAGGCGCGGCGGCTGCTCGCCGAGGTCGACGGCACGGTCGGTGTCGTCGTCGCCATGAACCGGCGTCACGAGGCGGCCCGCTGGCTCGCCGACCTGGGCGACCGGGTGGTGGCGCTCGGCTCCCTTGAGGCGAAGGGCCTGGAGTACGACGCCACGGTGGTCGTCTCGCCCGCCGAGATCGCGGACGAGTCCCCGGCCGGTCTGCGGGTGCTGTACGTGGCGCTCACCCGTTCGACGCAGGCGCTGACCGTGCTCTCGGGCGACCGGGACATGCCGGACGAGGCGGGGGTCCCGGACCTGCTGCGGGACTGACCGGGCCTGCTGGGGGAGTGACCGGCCTGCGTCGGGACCGGCCGGACCTGCGTCGGGACCGGCCGGACCTGCGTCTTGACCGGCCGGCTCTGCCGCCGGTCAAGACCGCAGGGCCGATTTCCGGTCAACCTGTGGCGCTGGAATCACCAGCCAGGGTGGTTTGTTAGCCTTGTCGTGGCACCGGCTCGATCCAAGCCCCCGGGCCCAACCTTCGTCCCTCAGAGGGACCACTTGCCGCGAGGCGAGCATGGCGGGTCGGTGCCACTTAGATGTATGTACGAAGTTGAGGCCCCTGTCACCTCCGGTGACGGGGGCCTCTTCTGTTTCCCCGCAGCTTCTCGTATGGTGGAAACTACTTTCCGAAAACAAAATGACCGCATTACCGGCTACCGGCCGGTAGGTGCGACCATCGGAGGGCGCCGCCAGGCAACCAGCCGGGGCGGCGTAGCAACGAAGCTCAGGGAAAGCAGAGGAACTCGGCCATGGCAACGGCGCCCAGCGTCTCGTACTCGATGACGGTCAGGCTGGAGGTTCCCGCCAGCGGAACCGCGGTCTCCCAGCTCACCACGGCGGTGGAGTCCCACGGCGGATCCGTCACCGGCCTCGACGTGACCGCCTCCGGCCACGAGAAGCTCCGCATCGACGTCACCATCGCCGCGACCTCCACCGCGCACGCCGACGAGATCGTCGCGCAGCTGCGCACCATCGAGGGCGTCGTCCTCGGCAAGGTCTCCGACCGTACGTTCCTGATGCACCTCGGCGGCAAGATCGAGATGCAGGCGAAGCACCCCATCCGCAACCGTGACGACCTCTCCATGATCTACACCCCGGGCGTCGCCCGCGTGTGCATGGCGATCGCGGAGAACCCCGAGGACGCGCGCCGCCTCACCATCAAGCGCAACACCGTCGCGGTCGTCACCGACGGCTCCGCCGTCCTCGGCCTCGGCAACATCGGCCCGATGGCCGCGATGCCCGTCATGGAGGGCAAGGCCGCCCTCTTCAAGCGCTTCGCCGACATCGACGCCTGGCCGATCTGCCTCGACACCCAGGACACCGACGAGATCGTCTCCATCGTCAAGGCGATCGCCCCCGGCTTCGCGGGCATCAACCTGGAGGACATCTCCGCTCCCCGCTGCTTCGAGATCGAGGCCCGGCTCCGCGAGGCCCTCGACATCCCCGTCTTCCACGACGACCAGCACGGCACCGCCATCGTCGTCCTCGCCGCGCTCACCAACGCGCTGCGGGTCGTCGGCAAGGGCGTCGGTGACGTACGGGTCGTCATGTCCGGTGCCGGCGCCGCCGGTACGGCCATCCTCAAGCTGCTGATCGCGGCGGGAGTGAAGCACGCCGTCGTCGCCGACATCCACGGCGTCGTGCACGCGGACCGCGAGGACCTGGTGGAGGCCGCCCCCGGCACCCCGCTGCGCTGGATCGCCGACAACACCAACCCCGAGGGCGTCACCGGCACCCTCAAGGAGGCCGTCGTCGGCGCGGACGTCTTCATCGGCGTCTCGGCCCCGAACCTGCTGGGTGCCGAGGACGTCGCCGCCATGGCGGAGGGCGCCATCGTCTTCGCGCTCGCGAACCCCGACCCGGAGGTCGACCCGGCCGTCGCCCGGCAGACCGCCGCCGTCGTCGCCACCGGCCGCTCGGACTTCCCGAACCAGATCAACAACGTGCTGGTCTTCCCGGGCGTCTTCCGCGGGCTGCTCGACGCCCAGTCCCGTACCGTCAACACGGAGATGATGCTGGCGGCGGCCTCCGCCCTCGCCGACGTCGTCACCGAGGACGAGCTGAACCCGAACTACATCATCCCGTCGGTCTTCAACGACAAGGTCGCCGGCGCGGTGGCCGGCGCCGTCCGGAACGCGGCGAAGGCCGCCGCCTCGGGCGCGGCGCCGAGCGGGCGCTGACGGCGCGTCGCGATTCGCGGAGCCGTAAACCCGCCTTTAGGGTGGCGTTTCGGCTCCGCGCGGTTTTCGTGGTGTCGACAGAACGTCACCACCACGGGGCTCTGGCGCTTTTCGTGTGACCCGCGGGGGTGCCGGATTGGCGTTCCCGCCGCTGGTGGGGGCAGGATGCGTGTTTGGGCGCGAGGGTCTGTCATTTGACCCGGGTCCGGGGACTGTCCGAGGGCCCTGGCAGCATCGGCTTCGCTGTACCCAATCGCGCGGCTTCCGCCGCGTGGCACGCCTCACAGGCAAGAAGAACACGGGAGTAACAACATGAACCGCAGTGAGCTGGTGGCCGCCCTGGCCGACCGCGCCGAGGTGACCCGCAAGGACGCCGACGCCGTGCTGGCCGCTCTCGCCGAGACCGTCGGTGAGGTCGTCGCCAAGGGTGACGAGAAGGTCACCATCCCCGGCTTCCTGACCTTCGAGCGCACCCACCGTGCCGCTCGCACCGCTCGTAACCCGCAGACCGGCGACCCGATCGACATCCCGGCCGGCTACAGCGTGAAGGTCTCCGCGGGCTCGAAGCTCAAGGAAGCCGCCAAGGGCAAGTAAGGCAGCCTGTAGGCGCCGAAAGGGCGGCCACCCTGTCAGGGGGTGGCCGCCCTTTCGTCCGCGCCCGTACGGGCCCGTGCGGGGGCCCCCCCGGGCCCCCCCCCCCCGGCCGAACCCACCCCCCGGCCCCGCCCGGCCCCCGCCCCCCCGGCGCCCAGCTCGAAGCCCAGAA
>NZ_JBEOST010000037.1:0-37458 GCF_040303145.1 Streptomyces sp. NPDC096079 | reverse complement strand
CGGTGCATCGCAAGGCGGAGGGCCTCGGCTCGTACTGGACGTACTCGCGAGGGCCGACAACGCGGCGAGGTGCCGTGCCGGGCGTCGCGACCCGGCAAACCTTTCCGGTCACAGCACTAGGGCCCGGCAGGGCGGCCGCGCCCCACCGGACGAGGGCCCGGCTCACCCCGCGATCAGGAGCGCCTCCGAGGCCACCGGGCGGTAGCCCGCCGCCTGGAACACCCGGACGCTGCGGGCGTTGCCCGGAGACTGCTGGGCCCACACCACCCCGCCCGGCGTGAGATGGCGGGCCGCCGTCGCCAGGGCCCGGCCCAGACCCCGGTGGCGCACCTCCTCGTCCACCTCGATCGCCGCCTCCCAGCGGCCCGCGACGCCCCGGCCCAGGACGAGCACCCCGCCGTCGGCCGCCCACACCCGGACGTCGTCGCGGAACTTCATGGCCCGCGCCACCCGGGGATGCGTCGGGTCGTCGATCGCACGGAGCTCCAGCGGGGGCGGGCCGGGCAGCGCGTCGGCCACCGTCAGCAGGTCGATCGTGTTCATGTGCCGGCCGGTGCGCGCCATGAGGGCGAGCAGGAAGGCCGGGTTCATGCTGGCCGCGAGCGGGTCGGCCGACGTGGCCGCGAGGGCGGCCCGCACCCAGTCCGGGTCGGCGTCGGTGAAGACCACCGAGTGGGCCGTGAAGGCCAGCACCCCCGCGTCCCGGGGGCCCGGCTGCGGCACCACCGTCGTCGAACCGTCCGGGGGAGGGAACTCCCCGTGTGCCGCCGCCGCCAGGATCCGTGCCACCTCGTCGTTCATGCCCCCATCATCCGGCACGGGACGGCCAGCTAATCTGACCCCCGTCAGACAAGCACCAAGAAGGGGCGGACGCAGTGGCGGACATCGACGAGGCGCGCAAGGCATTCAACAGTTTCGACGCCGACGGGGACGGTTTCATCACCGCCGCGGAGTACAAGAGCCTCATGGCGAAGCACGGCGACTTCAACGTCACCGAGACGGTCGCCGAGGTGCTCATCAAGCAGCGCGACGACAACGAGGACGGCGTGCTGTCCTGGGACGAGTTCTGGGCGCACTACAGCAAGGCCTGAGCCGGACCCCGAGGCGAGGCCTCATCCACCGGGCCCCGGTGGGCGCAGCGACCGCGTGTCGCCGCCCGCCCGGGGCCCGGTGTCGTTTCCCCGGGTTCACGCGGGCGTACGGCCGTGTTGGCCGGATCTTGGCAGCCCCGGGGGAGCGCCTCCGGCCTGGGCTTTTGGCCGGAAGAAGAGGGTCCGCTCGGAGAGTGCCTCCGTTTTTCCCGCAGGTCGCGCGGCAACTCTTTGCCAGGCAGCTTCCTGGCCTGTCCGGAAGCGGACAGGCGGGTCCCCGCGGTGATTACCTCTTGGTGTGCGACCGGGAAGGCCGAAAACCCCCGGACGCCGAGGACCTCCCGAGAAGCGCGTACGGCCGCACCCGTACCGCTGCCGCCCTGGAATGGAGACCCGCATGAACTGTCGCCTCCGCGCCACCAGCAGCATCCTCGCCACCGTCGCCGCCGCCTTCCTCGGCGGAGTCCTGCCGGCCTCGCCGGCTCAGGCCGCCCCCGCCGCCCCCGCCGCGGTGACCCAGGGCGCGGACGACTTCGTGTGGCCGGTGCCGCCGCACCCGGAGCCGCCGGCCTTCCCCTGCGTCCCCACGCTCCCGGGCCTGCCCTGCATCCCCCAGATCCCGGACGACTTCGTCTGGCCGGCCCCTCCGAAGAAGTGACCGCCGTGCGCCCCGTCACCGCCGCGCACGCCGCGGGACCCCTTCAGATCCACTCCCTGCGCGTCGCCTGCACACCCGCCTCGAAGCGGCTCGACGCCCCCAGCCGCTCCATCAGGTCGGCGACGATCCGCCGCTCCGTCCGCACCCCGATGCCCAGCGCACGCGCCACGGCCTCGTCGGTGAGACCGCTCGCGAGCAGCTGGAGAAGCTTGCGCTCCTGCGGGGTGAGCCCGCCCGGCAGGGCGTCCCCCGGACCGTCGAGCGGGGAGGCGTGCTCCCAGTACGCCTCGAACAGGGCCCGCATGGCCAGGACCACCGGCTGGCTGCTGAAGAGCAGCGCGGACGGCTGCGCCTGGCCCGGCAGACCGGCCACGACCGCAGCCGTGGTGTCCACGATGAGCAGCCGCATGGGAAGCGTCGGCGAGGTACGGATCTCGCTGCCGCGCTCCGCCATCCACTGGGCGTGCGCCCGGGTGACCCGGTCGCCCGCGACGCTGTCCAGATAGACGGTCCGGAAGCGCACGCCCCGCTCCATCGCCCGCTCGTTCAGGGGTCGGCCGGCCTCGACGGACTCCTCGGTGAGGGCCCTGCCGGGATGGAAGGCGAGCGACTCGTGCGTACAGGACTCGGCCAGGGCTTCGAGCCGGGTGCGGATGTCGTCGACGTTGTCGAGGTGCTCCGCCCCGTCCAGACCGCCCGACCGGCCCGAGGCCGTGTACTCGGCGGCCAGGGCGGCCAGCGCGGCCCGGTTCTGCTCGATCCGCTGCTGACGCGAGGCGAGTTCGCGCTCCTCGCGCTGGAGCAGCACCTTCAGGCCCAGCGACGGGTTCACCGCGCGCACCCCGCCCGGGGTGTCCCGTGACGGTGCGAGCAGCGAGAGCCGCGTCAGGAGGACGAGTGCCTCCTCGACCTGCTCGGTCGTGCGGTTCAGCAGCTTCGCCAGACGCTCCGGATCGTGCTCCTTGTGGAACAGGATCGCACGATAGACGCCTAGCGTGTGCTGATCGAGCGACGAGACCTCGTCCACGTGGTGTCCCCCTTGTCAGGCGGCCGTAGCCACCCGAATCACCCCATTCACGCGATCAGCACGCTACCTGCTCGACGATCTCCTCGAAAGGGCGTTCTCGTGGCCCGCACAGGTCCCCCTCCGCTTCGGCTCGACGGTCTCGTCGTCCTCGTCGTCGACGCGACCACCGGCATCGGCCGGGAGCTCACCACCCGGCTCTGTGCCGCCGGCGCGATCGTCGCCGTCGTCGGCGCGGGTCATCCCGGCCGCGATGACGACGCCGCGACCAACGCGGCCTTCCTCTGCAAGGAGCTCACGGACCTGGGCCTCGTGGCCCTGCCGTACCGGATCGACATCGGCGATCCGGTCGAGGCGGCCCGGCTGCCCGGCCAGATCGCCGCCGACGCGGGGCCCGTCGCGGCCGCGGCCGTCGTGCTGCCGCCGCCCGGCGCCGCCGAGGGACTCCGACGCGCCTTCCGGACGGTCTCGGCCGCGCTCGCGGACGCGCTGCCCGCCGGCGCCCGGCACTTCGAGCGCGCCCCGGCCGCCGGGGAGGGACCGGGGCCGTCGACGGCCGAGGACCGGGTCTGGGTCCGCTCCGTCGTCGAGGGGCTGGCCGCCGTCGCGGCCCGGGCACCCAGCGGCTGAGTCACCGCCCGCCGCGTCGGGGCGGGCAGCACCGCACACACCACCGCACACACCACCGCACACACCACCGCACACACCACCGCACACACCACCCACGTCAGCAACAACGTCACCAACAACGTCACCACGGGGGAGACATGTCCATTCGCGTCGTCGTGGCCGGTGACCACCAGCTGGTCCTGGAGGCCTTCGCCGAGACCCTGAACGGCACCAACGGCCTGGACGTCGTGGGGCTCGCCACGACCTTCGAGGCGGTCCTGCCGGCGGTCCAGCGGCACCGGCCCACCGTCCTGCTGCTCGGCGAGAGCACCATGGGCGGCAAGGCGCTGCGCGCGGCCACCGAGGTCCGCTCGCACCACCCGACCTGCGGGGTGGCGCTCATGGTCGGCTCGGCCACGCCGTCCGTGGTGGACCGCGCGGTGGCCGCCGGAGCGCTCGGAGTCGTACCGAAGACGGCCCGGCTGCCGCAGCTGATCACGACGCTGGTGGGGGTGGCGGGGGGCTGCCTCACGGTCGACCCGGGGCTGCTGCGGACGCCGGCGGCGGGCGAGGCGGTGCTCAGCGTCCGCGAGACGGACGTGCTCCGGCTGACGGCGGGCGGGGCGACGGTCAAGGAGATCGCGGGCGAGCTGTACCTCGCGGCGGGGACGGTACGGAACCTGACCTCGGCGGCGATCAAGAAGCTCGGCGGGCGCAACCGGTTCGACGCGGCCCGCATCGCCGCCGAGTGCGGGCTGCTGTGAGGGCGGCGCGGGGTCCCGGACGCGAGCCGGCCCCGGCACGGGGCGTGCCGGGGCGGGGCGTCACGAGCGGATGGTGCGCGGTGCTCCTACTTCTCCAGGCAGAACTCGTTGATCGGGTAGCCCACGTGACGGTCGGCCGTCGGCAGGTGACCCAGGATGCGGTCGCCCGGCTTGAGCTCGGTGCTGTTCAGCACCGAGGCGCCGGGGCCGAGGACCCGCACGTGCCAGTCGTCCTGGAGGATCAGGTTGACCGTCTGCCCGCTGGGCGCGACCGCGTCGATGGAGATGAGCGGACGCGTCTCGATCTTCACCCGGCCGACGCTGACGGGCCGGGTGCGGCCGTCCACGTCGACCGCCAGGACGGAGCTGCCGGCGTGCAGCTCGCTCAGGTAGTGGGTGCGGCCGTTCTGCCCCACGGTGTACGAGTGCAGGGCGCCGGCGTTGACCCGGAACGGGCGCGTCGGCATGTACGGCAGCGGGTGGGTCTCGCTGACGCACAGGACCATGCCCTTGGAGTGCGAGCCGACGAGGATGCCCTCGTCCTTGCGGAAGTGCGTCGTGGTGTCGACGCAGGCCCGCTCGCCCATCCCGATGTGCGTGGTCGCCGTGACCTCCAGCTCCACCAGGGAGATCTCGCCGCCGTGCGCCGTCGCCGCGGTCCGCAGCGCCGTCGCGTCGCCGACCGTGCGGCCCCGCATCAGGACCCCGTCCGAGCCGTGCTCCAGGACGCCGTAGAGGATCTCGGCCTCCTCGGTGTCGGCCGCCGTCGTCACGATCGAGCCGGGCGCGCCCGACGCGGCCGCGATGACGATCTCCAGCGGGATCTTGGTGGGGTCGCGGAAGTCGAGGACGCTCCACGCCTCCAGACGCGCCGCCAGGCAGGCGTCCTCCAGGGTGTCCGCGTCGACGATCTCCACGTACCGGCCGAACTGCACGTCCGGGTGGGCCGCTTCGAGCTCGGCGCGGGCGTCGCGCGGGCCGGGCACGATCACCACGTCGGCGCCGCCCAGGTCGGCGGGGACGGTCGTGGCGCCGTCCTCGAAGAGCAGGACCTTGCGGACGGTGGGCGGCAGCCCGGCGAAGACGGCCGGGTCGGCGGCGACGATGCCGTCGATCTTCTGGTGCACCGCCTCCTCCAGGACGGCGGCGGTGGCGGCGCCGGCCTCGCGGATGTCAAGCCAGCACAGTTTGGCGTCCGTCATGATGCGGACCTCCTGTCAGGTGATTGTCGAGAGTCGAGTCGTCGAGGTGATCGGGGGTGAGGCGTTCGCTGTGCAGCGGTCCCTGGTCCGGATCGCCGAACGGAGCGCCGGCGAAGTGCTGTTCGGGGAAGTGGTGCACGATCCGGGCGACCTTGGCCGCGAGGGCGCGCGGGTCCTTGGCCTGGAAGATGTTGCGGCCCATGGCCACCCCGCCCGCCCCGCCGGCGATGGCGTCCCGGACGTACGCCAGGACGTCCTCCTCCTCGTCGAGGGCGGGCCCGCCCGCGACGAGGACCGGCACCGGGCAGGCCGCGGTCAGGTCGAGCATCTCCGCGGTGGATCCGAGGAAGACGGTCTTGACCAGGTCCGCGCCCAGGTCCGCGGCGATCGTCACGGCGTGCGCGACGACCGCCGGGTCCCGCGGGTCGCTGATCCGCGGCCCGCGCGGGTACACCATCGCGAGCAGCGGCAGGTTCCAGCGGTCGCAGGCGTCGGCGATCCTCCCGAGGTCGCCGATCTGCTGCCGCTCGTCGTCGGAACCGAGGTTGACGTGGACGCTGACCGCGTCCGCGCCGAGGCGCAGGGCCTCCTCGACGCCGGCGACGACGTACTTGGCGTTGGGGTCGAGCGCCTGGCTGGTGCTCGCGTTGAGATGGATGATCAGCGACATCGCGGCGAACCGCTCCGGGCTGATGTGGCGCACGCTGCCCTTGTGCACGACGACGGCGTCCGAGCCGCCGGCGGCGATCTTGGCGGCGAGCTGGTCGAGCGTCGTGCCCTTGGGCACCACCGGACCGTCGTGGATCGAGTGGTCGAGAGGGGTGATCATCAGGCCGGCCGTGCTGTGGCGGTAGAGCCGCCGTAGCCGCAGCGACCGGGCGAAGTGGCCGTAACCGGTCATGGAACGCCCTTTCTGGTTCGCGAGGAGGCGTGATCGGGCTGGTGACCCGGTCCGCGCGCGCGGACGGGGTCGGCCCGCGCGGTGGCTCCGCGCGGGGAGCTGGTGGCCGGCCCGCCCGCTCCGACGCCCGCGGGGTCGGCGCTGGGGTCCGGCGGCGAGACGGAGCGCAGATAGGCGCGGTCCGGTTTGCCCGAGGGGGTGAGCGGCAGCCGCGGCCAGACCGAGACCCGTACCGGCGTGTGCTCCGGGGTCAGCGCGGCGGCCACGTACCCGCGCAGGTCGCAGGAGGTGTGCCCGGCCCCGGAGTACAGCTCGACGGCCGCGTGCACCTGCTCCACCCAGTCACGGTCACGGACCCCGAAGACCGTGGCCTGGCGCACCTGCGGATGGCGCATCAGCGCCTCCTCGATGGCCGCCGGGTCCAGCTTCAGACCGCCGTGCTTGATCACGTCGCCGATCCGGCCGTCCAGCCGCAGATAGCCGTACCGGTCCGTGTGCCCCAGGTCGCCGGTGCACAGCCAGCCGTCGCGGAACACCGTCCCGGTCCGCTCGGCGTCGCCGAGGTAGCCGGCCGTGACGGTGGGCGAGCTGATCCAGATCTCGCCCGTCACGCCCCGCTCCACCTGCGGTCCGCCGCCGGGGCCGCGGATCTCCACCCGCACCCAGGGGAACGGGCGGCCCGCCGAGCCGAGCAGTTCCGGCTCGCGGTGGTCCAGCGGATTGAGGCTGCTGATGCCGCCCGCCTCCGTCGTCCCGTACACCTGGATGAGCACGTCGCCGAAGAGCTCGACGGCCCTGGCCACCCGCGCCGGTGCCGCCGGTGTGCCGCTGTAGGTGATGCGGCGCAGCGAGGACAGGTCGGTGAGCGGGGCGGCCGGATGGTCGAGCAGCCGGTAGAGGTGCGGCACGGCGAGATAGACGTCCGTCACCCCGTGCCGTTCGAAGGCGTCCAGGACGTCGCCCGCGTCGAACTCGTCGTGCAGGACGACGCGTCCGCCGCTCGCGAGGACCGCGTCGGCCATCGGCGCGGTCGTGTGGCTGATCGGCGTGACGGACAGCAGCGTCGCGGGTCCCCGGGGATCGAGGCCATGGGCGAGGCGGCTGACGAGCTCCTCACGCGTGTCGTACCGCTGGGCGACCATCTTCGGCCGGCCCGTGCTCCCGCTGGTGAACTCGACGGTCGCGAGGTCCTCCGGGCGCGGCTCGGGCAGCCGCGCCGGCAGCGGTCCGGCGGGTCCCGCCGCCGTCCCCCAGGGGATGGTCAGCGGGACGGTCTCCGGTACGCGGCGGGTGAGCCACTCGCCGCGCTCGGCGCTCTCGTCGTCGACGAGCAGCACCGACACCCGGAGGTCCTCCAGGAGCCGTGCCTGCGTGGCGACGGAGAAGGTCTCCGTGTCGGTCCTGGGGTTCATCGACCGTACGTACACGGAGGTGGCGCCCAGGAGATGGACGGCGTACCGGGCGGCGAGCATGGACGGCCGGTTGGGGCCGGTCAGCACGGCGACGGTGTCGCCGGGGCGGACGCCGCGGGAGTGCAGCAGGGCGGTGGCGGTCCGCACGGAGCCGGCGAGCCGGCCGGCCGTGACGGCCTCGTCGGCGTGGTCGATCACCACGCGCCCCGGGTCCTTTCCGAGAGCGTCGAGAATGCGGCGTACGTACATCGTTCCTCCTTTCGGTATGCAGGAGTCGTGCGTCGGGAATTCGGATGTCACGCGATGCGCATCTGCGCCATCATTCCCATGGCGCTGTGGTCGATCATGTGGCAGTGATAGGGGAAGACCCCGCGGTGGGTGTCGAAGGTCAGCTGGATCTTCGCGGTCTGGCCCGGAAAGAGGAGCACGGTGTCCTTCAGTCCCGCCTCCGCCGGATAGACCGGCATTTCGTCGCGTTCGAGAATGCGGAACTGCACCAGGTGCGTGTGGAAGTTGTGCGGGACGGTCGTGCTGGTGTTCTTGACCGTCCACACCTCCGTCGAGCCCCAGGCGATCTCGGTGTCGATCCGGTCGTGGTCGAAGGTCTTCTCGTTGATGTACGCCTGGTGGCCCGTGCCCGGCTCGTCCATCCGCAGCTCGAAGGAACGCTCGACGGTCGGCGTGGGCAGCGCGGGCAGGGTGGCGAGGACGTCCGGCACCCGGCTCGGGTCGTCGACCTTCTCCTCGACGTCGAAGCGCATGACCTGCCCGACGAGCTCGGTCGGCCCCGGGCCCAGCATGTTCGCCAGGGTGACCTGGGTGCCCGGCGCGTACCGGGAGAAGTCGATGACGAAGTCGGCGCGCTCGCCGGGGGAGAGGACGATGACCGGCGAGGGCGCCGGCGCCGGGAGCAGCCCGCCGTCCGAGCCGACGTGGATGAGGGGGCTGCCGTCGGAGAGCGCCATCACGAAGATCCGCAGGTTGCAGGAGTTCACCATGCGGAAGCGGTACTTGCGCGCCTTCACCTTCAGGTGAGGCCAGGGGGCGCCGTTGACCAGGAGGGTCGTGCGGTTGAGGGCGTCGTCCATCGTGTAGACCATCTGCCCGGCCGCGTCGAAGGCCGCGTCCCGCAGGATCAGCGGCACCTCGTACTGCCCCGACGGCAGCCCGAGCGCGTCCTCGGCCGCGTCACCGAGCAGATAGAGCCCGGAGAGGCCGCGGTAGACGTGCTCGGACTCCATGTGGTGGGCGTGGTCGTGCGTCCACAGCGTGGCGCCCGCCTGCCGGTTGGCGTACACGTAGGTCTTCGCCGCGCCCGGCTGGATCAGGTCCGTCATCCCGCCGTCGTACTCCTGCGGGTTCGCCCCGCCGTGCAGGTGCACCGAGGTCGGCATCGACAGGCCGTTGACCTGCCGGACGACGGCCGTGCGGCCGCTGCGGGCCCGGATGGTGGGGCCGGGGAAGGTGCCGTTGTACGTGAGGACCTCGGTCCTCAGGCCGGGCAGGATCTCCACCTTCGCCTTGCGCATGGTGACCGCGTAGTAGTCGGCCGAGCGGGTGCGGAGGTACGGGGCGAGGACCTTCGGCCGGGGCAGCGGCACGGTGAAGGGGGTGACCGCGGGCGGACCGGCCGGAGGCTCGGCGGCCACGGCCGGGGTGCCGGAGGTGAGGCCCTGGAAGACCCCGCCGGCCGCGCCGACAGCGCCGACGGCACCGGCGGTGAGTCCGAGTCGTATCGCATGGCGGCGAGTGAACACAGCGGATTCCTTACGTGACGGTTTTCCGGGAGCGAAGGCTTCGGTGATTCGCTCTCCGAGCATGGGCGTGAACGGGCGCCATTCCGAGGGAGTTCGCCCCCGCGCTTGCATGTGTCACGCGATCGATGACCTCGGTCATTTCCGCCGGTGGAGACGGGAATGCGGGCCTCCGCGATGACGGGCGTCACCGCATTCCCGGGAAACGTCACCGATTTCGGCGGCGGCGGTCCGTCGGCGCATTCCCGGCGCGAGAGTGTCGCCCGGCGTCTGCCCTGCGGGCGGCGCCGTCCCGTCCGCCGGCGCCCGGGCCGCTCGGCCCCCGGCGCCGGACCGTCGTCCACGCGCCCACGGAGGCCCCGTGCAGACCACGCAGACCCCCGCATCCGTCACCGCCCCCGACCCCCGGAACCCCGCGCCCGCCGCACCGGACGCCCCGTCCGCCGCCGCCGTCGGCGACGCACGGCCCGGAACAGCCGGGGGAGCCGTGCCCGCGGCCCCGGACGCCCCGTCCGTCACCACCCCCGACCCCCGGAACCCCGCGCCCGCCGCACCGGACGCCCCGTCCGCCGCCGACGCCGGCGACGCACGGCCCGGAACACCGGAGGGAGCCGCGGGCGAACCCGCGCCCGCCGTACCGGTGTTCACCGGGGGCGTCCAGGTGCTGTTCGCCGACGAGGGCGACGCCGCCACGCTCGCCGGGCCCGCGACCTCGCTCGCCGTCCGGCCCGTGCGCGGCGGCGTCCGCACCGCGCTGCGGCGGCTCGCCGAAGGGCCCCTGCCCGCCGAGGAGCTGTACGAGGGGCTGCTGCCCGCCGAACGCGTCCGCCTGGACCGGATCCTCGGCCGCGCCAAGCACCTGGTCGCGCACGCCGTGTTCGCCCGGAGCGGCGGACGGCGGGTCCTCGTGCGCCTGGAGCCGGTGGCCCGCGACGCCGCGTACCGGCCCGTCGCCGTCCGCCCCGACGCGACCGTGCGCCTCTCCCGCTTCTCCTTCTGCCGCAGCCGCGACGGCGCCCTCGTGCTGGAGTCGCCGCTCGTGAAGTACCGCGCGGTGCTCACCGACGCCGCCGCCCGGACCCTGGCCGCCGCCCTCGGTGAGCCCGGCACCCCCGGGCGGCTCGGCGCGGACGCCGGCCTGGACGCGGCCTCCACCGCCGACGTCCTCGGCCACCTCGTCGGCGCCGGCTTCGCCGAACTCGCCGACGGGGACGGCGCCTTCGCCTCGGACGCCGAACCCGTCCTGCGGCAGTGGGACTTCCACGACCTGCTCTTCCACTCGCGGATCCGCTCCGGCCGGTACGACGACGTCTTCGGCGCCGTCTACCCGCACCGGGGGGCCATCGAGCCGCGGCCCGCGGTGCGGCCCGTCCCGGAGGGCCCCTTCGTGCCCCTGTACCGCCCGACCCGGGAGGAGATCGCGGAGCGCGACCCCTCCCTCACCACCGCGATCGAGACCCGGCGTTCCATCCGGGGGTACGGCGAGAAGGAGATGACGGCGCGCCAGCTCGGCGAGCTGCTCTACCGGGTGGCCCGGGTCCGCGCCCACTACACCCCGGAGCCGGGCAGCACCCGCGACGAGGTGGTCTCGCGTCCGTACCCGAGCGGCGGCCAGGGGTACGAGCTGGAGCTGTACGTCACCGTGCGGCGCTGCGCGGGCCTGGAGCCCGGCATCTACTACTACGACCCCGTCGGCCACCGGCTGGTCCTGCGCAACGACGAGGAGGCCGACCGGGAGTCCCTCTTCCACGTGGCGTCCCGGGCCACCGGCATGGAGGCCCGCCCGGACGTCCTGGTGACCGTCACGGCCCGCTTCCAGCGCATGTCGTGGAAGTACCGGGCCATCGCCTACGCGACGACGCTCCGGCACACCGGTGTGCTCTACCAGACGATGTACCTGGTCGCGACGGCCCTCGGTCTCGCCCCCTGCGCCCTGGGCAACGGCGACGCCGACATGTCCGCCCGGGTCCTCGGCCTGGACTACCTCCAGGAGTCCTCGGTGGGCGACTTCCTGCTCGGCAGCCGGCGCCCCGACGACTCCGTCGCAGGTGAGCCGGGGGAAGGCTGGCGGATGGTCAACAGCCCCGAGTGGTCCCTGCCCGAGAATCCCTGAGCCTTTCGGCGTGACGCCCGTTATTCCGGGCGTGATAAACGTCAGGCGGAACTCGGAAAGGCTGGTGCACCGGGGGGCCGGTCAGCATTATTGGTGATGCAGCCGAACGGTTGCCGAGAAGAAATCCGAAAGGAATTCACATGAGCATCGACGACATCAAGAACGGCGACGACAAGGCGTTCGACGACTTCAACGTCGACGAGCTGGAGACCCTTGAGGTCGCCCAGGGCGTGGCCCTCCCGGAGATGGGTGCCTCCAGCGGCTCGATCGGCACCTCGTCCTCCTCGTCCTCCACCTGCTCCGCCTGCTGAACATCCCCCGACCGAAACGCTGAAAGGAATCACAGCATGAGCATCGACGACATCAAGAACGGCGACGACAAGGCGTTCGACGACTTCAACGTCGACGAGCTGGAGACCCTTGAGGTCGCCCAGGGTGTCGCCCTCCCGGAGATGGGTGCCTCCAGCGGCTCGATCGGCACCTCGTCGTCCTCGTCCTCCACCTGCTCGGCCTGCTGACCGAGTAACCGAGGCTGAACGCACGACGCACGAAGGATGCGACCGCCCGGCTCCGGCCGGGTGGCGCATCCTCGCGTGCGTTTCCCGTCGGTGCGGGCGGTGTCAGCCGCGCAGGGAGACGTGGAAGGACGAGGCCCAGAGCACGAGCGCCGCGCCCAGGCCCACGACCGTGCGGATGGTCTCCGCCGTGGTGCCGGCCGCCAGGACGGCGAGCCCCACCAGCGCGACCGCCGTCAGCAGGATGGCGGTCCACTTGTACTGTCCCTGGTCGAAGAGGCGGGCCAGCGGGAAGAAGTGCAGCCCCACGACCAGGCAGATCCCGACCGGGATGAACTCCGGGTGCCCCGAGGCGTTCGACGCGGCGATCACCGCGAAGATCGCCACCAGTTCGGCCGCGTTGACCAGGCCGACCCCCCGGTTCCACTTCTCCGGCAGCCGCACCAGACGGGTCACGGGACCCGCGGCGCCGCGGAAGGCCAGGACCACCGCGCCGACCGTGACGGCCGCCGCGACGACCCCGACGGTGACCGAAACCGGTACCGCCGCTATCCCCGAACCGCCGGCGAAGGCCCATACCAGGGCGAAGACGGCGAGGACGATCGCGCCGCGACGGCGCAGATTGCGCGTGAGTGCCAGACACTCCGCGTCGGTGGTTTCCGTAGTCATGGCGCGGAGACTACAGCGATGATCCGACCGGGTTGTCTATTTTCAGCCAGTCCGATCCCGCGAGTGCCGGCGCGGGCCATGGCCCGAGCGTCACGGAAAGCATGACACATGTCAGCGGCGGCTCCTTTTCCCTGTTCCGCCGCAATTCCCTCGCTGCATGATTTCGAGCGGAAACACAGGACGTTCATTCTCGAATTCTCGGAAGGTGCGAAAGCATGGGGGTTGATGCGCTGGAGCGCACTGCCGTGAAGCCGGATTCCGACGGCCTGACGGGAGTGCGGCTGCACACACGGATGCCGGTCACACCGGCCTGGCTCGCCCGGTACGTCGTCCCGGTCGCCCGCGCGCTGAACGAGGCGGGCGCCCCCGCCGTCCAGCTGCGCCGCGGGTGGCTCCACGGACCGCACGTCGACATCCTCGCCCGGGACGCCGCGGGCCTCCCCGGCGGCGGACCCGACTGGGACGCGGTCGTCCGGGGCCTCGACGCAGGCCCGCTCGACCCGCCCCGCGCCCTCACCGAGGAGACCTACCTCGACCAGGCGCGGGAGTTCGGCCGCCTGGAGGCCGTCCAGCCGCCCTACCTGCCGCTGCGCGAGCACGGCGCCGTCGAGCGGATCGCCCCGGGCGGCGCGGGCACCCCGCACACCACCCGCGACCCGCGCCTCGGCACCTTCCGCACCGTCGTGCACGCGGCGCTCACCCCCGCCCTGCTGCGGACCGTCGACGACCTCGCGGGCGAACCCGGCTCCGGCACCCTCCGGCTCGCCGAGGCCTTCACCGCGCTCGCCGACACCCACGCCCTCGGCCTCGGCTACGGCGTCTTCTCCCCGCGCTCCCACGTCGAGGCCTTCCTCGCCTGGGCCGCGCCCACCAAGGACGTCCGGCCCGTCTTCGCCCAGCGCCTCGCCCAGGACGCGCCGGTGCTGCGCCGCGTCGTCGAGCAGCGGCTCAGCGGCGAGGTCTCCGCGACCGCCGCCGCCTGGCGCACCGGCTTCGCCTACGGGGCCGGGGCGCTGGAGAGCGCGGTCGCCGCCGGCACCCTCACCCTCGACCTGCTCGACGCCGCCACCGACGGCCTCGACCGCTCCGAGATGGGCCCGCCCGGGGCCACCCGGGTCGTCCCCCAGGGCGAGCAGCCCGACAGCGACTTCCACCGGACCGTCGGCGCCGCCGGGGTGACGTCCGCCCCGTCCCCGTGGTTCGCCGCCTTCCGCCTCCTGACGAACCTCTTCTACGAGCAGCTGCCGCTGCTCACCGTCTCCCCGATGCAGCGCTACTACACGTGCTTCGCGATCGCCGAGACCGTCGACGAGGTGCTGGGCGTCTCCTGGCGCGACCGGATCGCCGCGAACGGCTCCGCCGGAGCCCCGGCCACCACCACCCCCGAAGGAGACCGGCGATGACCGCCCCGACGCCCGAGCCGCTCTGGTTCCTGCGGGTCAACCCGCTGCGCCGGGCCCGCCTCGCCGACCCCGAACTGCGCCGGCTGCTCGCCCTGCTCAGCACCGCCGAGCAGGCCCTCGCCGACGCCGCCGCCACCGCCTCCGACGAGCTGTACGAACGGATCGGCGCGGCGACCGAGGACGCCGAGCGGCGCGAACTCATCGCCCTGCGCCGGTCCGTGCACAACGACAAGGCCCCGAAGAAGGCGCCGGACACCCCGGCGGCCGAGGCCTGGCTCGCGGCCCGCGAGGAACGCGACCGGATCCGCGGCGAACTCGTCGCCGGCTATCCCGACGCGGCCGAACGCGAGCGCGGCGTCCTCGCCGGACTCCTCGGCGACCCCGACCTGCTGCGCTCCCTCGCGCTCGTCGCGCCCGAGGTCCACCAGGAGGCCGAGCGCTACCGGACGGCCGTCGCCGCACCCGGCCGGGTCCCGGCGAAGTCCCGCAAGTCCGAGCGCGGACTCATCCAGTACGTCACCCGCGCCATGGTCCGCACGAGCCCGCTGGCCCGGTTCACCGCCGTCGGCATCGCGGAGCCCGACCCGGCGGGCCCCGGCCCCGACGAGGCAGGTTTCCCCGGCGCCACCGCCTTCCCCGGCCTCGACCGCGTGATGCTCAACTACGTGGTCGGCGGCCTGCCCGACCCGGCCGACCGGCCCCTCGAAGAGCTCTGGATCGGCCTGCCGCCCACCTCCGCGCCCGACCCGGCCGCCGGGAAGCTGTTCTTCCTGCGGCCCGGACCCGAGGGGATGCGCCGCGCCGCCGTCTCCCTCGACGGCCCCGCCGGCGACCTCCTCGACGCGGTCTCCATGGGCCCCCGGCCCTTCCCGTCCGTCGTCGCCCATGTCGCCGCACGCTCCGGGCGCCCCCCGGAGGACGCCGACCGGCAGGTCAGGGGCGCCGTCGGCCAGGGCCTCCTGTGCACCTTCCACGAGGCCGAGGACGGCTCCGCCGACTACGACGACCTGCTCTCCCCGGACGACGACCGGCCGCTGACGAAGGAGCTCACCGACCGCGTCAAGACCGGTCTGCCCGCCTTCACGGCCGCGCCCGCCGCCGAACGCGGCGCCGCGCTGGCCGAGTTGCGCGGCGCCCTCGGGGAGCTCTCCCACGCCGCCGGCCGCCCGGCGCACGTCACGGTCGAGGAGGACTACGTGATGCCGCCGCTCGCGGTGGACACGGAGCCCTGGAAGGAGTCCCTGAAGGACCTCGGCCCGGCCGTCGAACTCCTCACCGTCTTCGACTGGCTGCACGACGTCCGGGTGCTCATGACCGCCGCCTTCGTCGAGCGCTTCGGCCCCGGAGCGAACGTGCCCCTCGCCGAGCACGCCCCCTTCGTCGTCGGCGAGGTCTCGCGCCGCGCCGCCGCGATGGCCGCCGTGTACGGCCCCGACGGCCCCGGCGACCCGGCCGCGCTGAAGGGCATCGGCCCCGCCGACGGCTCCCTGGAGCGCATCTACGCACTGCGCCGCGAGGTCACCGA
Source organism: Streptomyces sp. NPDC096079 (assembly GCF_040303145.1). Taxonomy (NCBI): domain Bacteria; kingdom Bacillati; phylum Actinomycetota; class Actinomycetes; order Kitasatosporales; family Streptomycetaceae; genus Streptomyces; species Streptomyces sp. NPDC096079. The sequence continues at coordinate 21,818 of NZ_JBEOST010000037.1, read as the reverse complement.
GACCGTCCACGCCCTCATCGGGCAGGCCGTGGAGCGCGGCGACGACACCCTGCGGATCAGCCCCGAGCAGGTCGCCGGACTCACCGGCGCACTGCCGGAACGATTCCGCCGCGACCCGCTGATCTACGGCGTCCTGCTCCAGCGCGGCGACGGCCACCTCGTCCTCAACGACGGCCTGCCGGGCCACGGCATGCTGTACGCCCGCTTCCTGGAGGCCGACCGGCGCCTCGGCGGCCGGGCGCTGACCCGCCTCGCCGACCACGTCCGCAGCGTCTACGGCCACGACGGCGCCCGTGTCACCGAGGACCTGGGCCTGCACCGCCTCAACGTCAACGCCCACGCGCCCGTGCTGCCCGGCGGGCTCACCCCCGACGACTGGTTCGGCCTCCGGCTCGCTCACGACCCCGCCACCGACTCGCTGCGCGTCGAGGACCCCGACGGCGCCCCGCTGCGGGTCCTGCCCCTCGGCACCGGCCACCCCGGCCTCTTCCCGCCGCCGCTCTCCGTCGCCTCCGGGCTCGCCATCAGCGGCCGGCTCTTCAACGCCCTCCCCAACAGCTGGCACGCCGCCACCCCCTGGGACAAGGCCACCACCCGCACCGCGCCCCGCATGGCCGTCGGCGACGTCCTCATCGGCCGCCGCCGCTGGTACGGGGGAGAGGAGCTCGGCACCGCACTCGCCGCCGGACCCGAGGAGCACGACCGGCTCCTCGCCCTCAACGCCTGGCGCGCCCGGTACGGCGTCCCCGAGGAGGTCGTCGTCAAGACGGTCCCGGAGGACGAGGGCCCGCTCTCCGTCGGCGCCCCCGACATCCAGTCCAAGCGGCTCCAGCAGAAGCCCCAGTACGTGGACCTGAGCAGCGCGCTCGGCGCCCGCGTCCTGCCCCGGATGCTCGAACGGCGCGGCGCCGACACCGGCGGCAGCTACCTGGAGGAGGCGCTGCCCGGCGTCGTCGACGGCACCCACGCCACCGAATGGGTCGTCGAGGTCGGCCGGACCGCCGGCGGCCGCTTCACCTACCACCCGACGACCGAGGCAGAGGAGCGGTGACGATGCTCAAGGCACGCCCCGACCTGCACTACGCGCCCGTCCCCGGCGGCGTCTACTTCAGCGGCGTCCGCGCCCAGTTCGTGCTCCGCGGCTCCGAGGTCCTGCACGCCGTCGCCCAGGGCTGCGTCCCGCTCCTGGAGGAGGGCACCGACGAGGACGCGCTCGTCGCCGGCATCGGCACCGAACGGGCCCGCCCCGCCGTCCGCCACCTCGTCGACCGGCTCCGCGCGAACGGACTGCTCCTCGACCCGGCCGCGCACACCGCCCCCGAGCCGCCCGCCGACGTGCGCGAACGGCACACCGAGTCCCTCGCCCGGCTCGAAGGCCTCCTCGACGACCCGTACGGCGCGTTCGCCCGGCTCCGCGCCGCGACCGTCCTCGTCACCGGGCCGGCGGCCGCGACCGGGCCCGCCGTCCGCGGTCTGCGCCGCGCCGGCGTGGGAACGGTCCTCACGGAGGCCGGGTCCGAGGCCCCCGACGCGGTCCTCGACATCCGCGAGTCCCGCGAGGACGACACCGACCCCGCCCCTCCGTCCGGCGCGTCCCTGGTCGTGCCCGTCAGGATCGGCACGACCGGCGTCACCCTCGTCGGCCCCGCCCTGTCCGGGCCCGGAGGCCCGGCCGTCCGCGACGCCTTCCACGACCGGGCGCGCGCCTGGGCCGCCGCCGAGGCCACCGCGCCCGCGCCCCGCCCCGTCGCGGACGCGCTCGCCGGCGCCCTCGCGGCCCAGCTGCTCGTCGACACCCTGACCGGCATCGCGGACGCGGGCGAGGCCCACGTCGTGCACGGGACGGACCTGGTCTCCGACCGGGTCACCGTCGAGGGAGCCCCCATGGCGGCCGCGCCCGGCCGACCCGGCTCCCTCCACGAGGACGCGGAGGGCCGCGCGCACACCCTCGCCGACGCCCCCGCCGAGGCCCGCCCCGAACCGGACGAGGCCCGCGAGGCCCTCGCCCCGCTCGCCGCGCGCTGGACCGGACCGCTCGCCCTCGCCGAGGGCGCCGACCTGCCCCAGATGCCGCTCGCCCTGCGCGCCGCCGAACTCCGCACGGCCGGCCGCCCCACGACCACGGTCCTCGCCTGGGCCGCCCATCAGGAGACCGCCGCCGTCGCGGCGACCCTCCAGGCCCTGCGGGCCCTCATCCCCGGGGCTCCCACCCCGGCGGCAGGCCCGCACGCCCGCATCCCCGGGGCTCCCACCCCGGCGGCAGGGCTCACGCGCGAACACTGGCTCCTCGACGGCGCGCTGCGCCTGCTCGCCGAGGAGGCGGAGTTCCCGCCGGCGGAGACCGCCACCCCGCACGAGCCGCCCGCGGCCCTCCCGGCGGGCGACCCCGCCGTGGCCGCGGGCGGCGGAGCCCCCGGGGGAACCGACCCCGAGGGCCTGCGGATCCTCGCCCGGCTCCGGACCCTGCTGCCGGCCGAGCCGGCCGTACGGACCGCCCGCGTGCCCGGACTCGACTGGCGGCTCGCCGAGGTCGCCGCCGACGGCACCGTCCTCGGGCGTGCCTGGGGCGCCGACCCGGCCGAGGCCGTCAGGAACGCCCTGTGCGCCGCGCTCGCCCGTGCGCAGACGGACGACGTCCCCGGCACCGTCGACCCGCTCTCCACCGACGCCCTGCTCTTCGCCGGCCGCGCCGCCCTGGACGCCCTGCGCGCCCAGCTGGCCGCCACCGGCAACGCCTACCGCGGCCGGGCCGTTCGCCACGACCCGGTGCTCGGCGAGCTCCCCCTCTGGTACGGCCCCGTGGAGGCCCACGATGCCCACTGACACCCTCACGCTCGCCCTCGGCCCCGGGCTCGACGCCCTCCCCGCCGACGCGGCCTGGCGGGACGCGTTCGACGCCCTCGCCGGCCTCCTCCCCGAAGGGACCGTCGCCGTCGACCGGGGCTGGGACCTCGGCTGGGAACGCGACCGGTTCGCCGAGGCCCGCGCCGCCGGCCGCCCCCACCTCTCCGTCCGCCTCCGCGCCGACGAGGTCCTCGTCGGCCCGCTCTGGCGGCCCGCCGGCGACGCGGGCTGCGCCGGCTGCGCCGAGGTCCGCGACCGCACCGTCCCCGACCACCCCCTCGTCGGCGACCTCCGGCACGCCACCGCCGCCCCGGGACCCGGCGCGCCGCTCCTGCCCGAACTGCTCCGGGCGACCCTGGAGCACCTGGCGGAGCGGCCGCTCGGGCCCGGCGAACTCTTCGCGGTCTCCCCGCGCGGCCTGCGCCGCCACCGCATCGCCCGCAGCTTCCACTGCCCGCTCTGCGGCCCGGCGTACGAGACGCTCGACGGCACCGGCACCCCGCCGCCGCTCGCCCTCACCGACCGGCCCGCGTTCCCCGACGACTCCACCCGCACCGCCGCGAGCCGGCTCGTCGAGCGCGGGGTCCTCCAGGACCGCCTGGTCGACGAGCGCTTCGGGCCCGTCCGCGCGCTGCTCCGCGAGTCCCGCGCGCCCTTCGCGATGAGCATGGCCGTGGTGCCGGACGCCCCGGCGATGGGCCACGGCCGCGCCCGCACCTTCGCCGAGACCGGACCGGTCGCGATCCTGGAGGCGTACGAGCGGCTCGCGGGCTTCCCGTACGACCTGCCCGTCCTCACCCACCGCTCCCACCGGGAGGTCGCCGGGCACGCCGTCGACCCGGCCGGGCTCGGGCAGTACACCGCCGAGCAGCTCGCCCATCCCACCGGCCGTGCCACGCCGTTCGACGCGGACACCCCGATGGACTGGGTGTGGGGCCACGACCTCGACGACGGACGGCCGCTGCTCGTCCCCGCCGACCACGCCTTCTACCAGTACGAGTACAACCACCGCCGGGACCGCAGGGCCGCCCGCGAGGCCGGCACCCCGGGCCGCAAGCACTACTTCTACGAGTCGTCCAGCGGCTGCGCCGTCGGCGCCAACCTCGAAGAGGCCGCCCTGCACTCGCTGTTCGAGCTGGCGGAGCGGGACGCGTTCCTGCTCTCCTGGCACCGCGCGGCCCCGCTGCCCACCATCCCGAACCACACCCTGACCGACCCCACCAGCCGCGCCATGATCGAGCTGATGGAGTCGCGGGGCTTCGACGTCCATCTGCTCGTCGCCACCCGTGACATCGGCCTGCCGGTCGTCTGGGTCCTCGCCGTGAACCGGCTGAACCCCTTCCCCGCCACCTTCTCCTCGGCCGGCTCGGGCGCCGACCCGCAGTCCGCGATCCGTGGCGCCCTGCGCGAGGTCGCCCAGCTCGTCACCAACCCCGTCGACTGGACCCGCGAGGACGTCGAGCCGATGGTCGAGGACCCGTGGCTGGTCCAGGAGCTGGAGGACCACGTCCGCTTCTCCTCGCTGCCCGAGACCGCCGCCCGCGCCACCGCGGTCCTCGGCGGACCCCGCGTCACCCTCGACGAGGCCTTCCCCGACTGGCCCGGCCGGCTCGACCGGGGCTCCGGCGGGGACGTGCGCGGCGCCCTGGACTTCGTCCGCGGGCTCTTCGCGGACGCCGGACTCGACCGCATCGTCCTCGTCGACCAGACGAGCCGCGAACACGCCGACGCGGGCATCCACGTGGCCCGCGCGGTCGTCCCCGGCATCCTCCCGATGTGCTTCGGCCACGCCCAGCAGCGGCTCGCCGGACTGCCCCGGCTCACGGCCGCGCTCCGCGGCACCGGCCAGGAGCACCGGGCGCTGCCCCTCGACCCCCACCCGTTCCCGTGACGGCCCCGGCGATCGGACCGGCGGCGGCGCCGTCCTGGGACGACCCCGGGGCACCGCCCCGGCGCGGCCCCGTCGACCTGCCCGGGCCCGACGGGGACAACAGCATCGCCCGCGAGCCCCTCTGGTACGCGTACGGGACCGGGGACGACGCGCCCGAGGCGCCCCCCTGGACCTGGGTGCCGCAGCCGCCGCCCGACACGCACGTACCGCCCCCGCCGCCACGCGGGGGCGGCCCGCGCGGGGCCCTGCCGCTCGGCACCCACGAGCGGCTCGCGGCCCTGCCGTTCCCGGCGCTGCCGACCGCCTCCGCACACGCGGCCGAACCGGACGGGGTCCGGCTCGGCCGCGCCCTCGTGACCGCGTTCGGACCGCAGCGCAGAGAACCGGAGAACCCCTACAACGACCACCGGCCCTACGCCTCGCCCCGCTGCCTCTTCCCCGTCCACGCCTTCGTGGACGGGGGCGCGGGCATGCCCTGGCGCCTCCTCGAACCGGACCGGCACGCCCTCACCGGCGCCCCGGCCGCACCCGCCCGGAACATCCTCCTCACCGGCCGGTACACCTCCGTACCGGCCGCCTACCAGTGGTTCCGCGGCTCCCTCGTCGCCATCGAACTCGGCTTCGTGCTGCGCTCGCTGAGCCTCGGGCTCGAACTCTTCGGCGTACCGGCGCGGCTCCGGGCGCCGGGCCCCGGCGCCCACGGCACGCTGTCCGCCCTGGGCCTCGACGACGCCTGGGCCTGGTCCCTGCCGTTCGTCGTGGAGCTGGACGGGGAGGAAGGCGCGGAGCCCCCGGCCGGGGGACCCGTACCCGAACCCCCCGCCCACCTCGACCGCACCGACCCCGCCCTCGCCGCCCTCATCCGCGTCAACCGCGCCCAGACCCACGACAGTGCCCCCGCCCCGCTCACCACCGCCGTCCCCGAGGGCCTCGGGCCCTCCACGGCCGCGCCGGACTGGGCCGAGCTGCTGTGGCGACGCCACTCAGGACGCATGCCGCGCGCCCTGCACGGCATGAGCGGCCGGCGCGCGCGCGTGCCGGGCGAGGCTCTCGACAGCGCCGCCCGCTGGCTCTCCGTGCCCCCGCCGGGCCCCGGACCGGCCGCCGCCTTCGACGCGCTGAAGGTCACCGCCGTCGTCCAGGGCGTCGACGGCCGGACCGACGGCGTCCACCGGCTGCGGGACGGCGCGGCGCACCTGCTGCGCGCCGACCCGACCGCCCCCGAACGCCTGGAGGAGCGGTACGGCTACGGCGTCTCGCCCGTCAACGGCTGCGGCATCGGGAACGCCCCGCTCACCGTCTTCCTCTCCGTGCGCGTCCGGGAGCTCTTCGAGCGCCTCGGGCCCGCCGGCTGGGGAGCCGTCCAGCACGCCGCCGGCTGGGCCGCGCACGGGCTCTGTCTGTCCGCCGCCGCCTCCGGCCTCTTCGCCCGCCCCGTGCGGGCGTTCAAGGAGATCCCCACCCAGCGCGTCCTCGGCCTGGACCCGGACGAGATGGTCGTCCTGTCCGTGGTCGTGGGAGTACCGCAGCCCACCGGCGGCGCGCTGCTCGACCTCAGACTCTGAAGGAGCGTCCCGTGACACCGCCACCTGCCCCCCGGCCCACCGAGTGGACGGCCTGGCACCTCCACCTGGGCACGACGGCCCGGTCGGCCCACGACCGGGTCGTCACCGATGTCATCGGCCCCACCGTCCGCGAACTCGCCCCCGGCACGCCGTGGTTCTTCATCCGCTACTGGCAGTCGGGGCCCCATCTGCGGCTGCGGGTCGGCGACCTGGACGTCTCGGCACGCGCCCGCGTGGAGGCCGCGCTCACCGAGCGCCTCGCCGTGTCCGGCGCGCCCGCCGCGGGCGAGGAGCCGCTCGACCCCGCCGCCTACCGCAGCGGGGCCGAGCGGCTCGCCGCCGCCGGCGAGACCGGCGAGAACACCACCGTGAAGGACCTCCTGCCGCCCGGCGTCCACCCGGCCGTCTACGAGCCGGAGTCCGACCGGTACGGCGGTACGGCCCTGATGCCGGCCGCCGAGTCCCTCTTCACCCTGTCCAGCACCCTGGTCCTCGCCGCGCTCCCGAAGGTCACCGGTGAACGGCAGCGCGCGGCGCTCGCCCTGCGCGGCACCCTCGCCGTCGCCGCAGCCCTCGGGGATCCGGCGGAGCGCGCGTACTACTACGCCCACGGTCTCGGCGCCTGGCGCGCCTGGGCCGCCGAGGCCGGCCATCCGGCCGGACTCCTGGACACGATCACCCGGGTCGAGGGGACGGTGGGCCTCGACCCCGAGGCCCACGGCCCCTTCGCCGGCTGGCACGCCCGGCTCGCCGCGCACGCCGGGGAGATCCGGGAGCACTCCCCTTCGCACCCGGGCATGGTGCTCTTCTCGCACGCGCACATGCTCCACAACCGGCTGGGCCTGAGCCTCCTGGAGGAGCTGCGCACCTACGCGGTCCTCGCCCACGCCTTCCCGCTGCCCGAGCACACCCCCGTACCGCACGGCACCGCTTCCCCCGAGGTGCCCGCCGCGTGACCCCCGCCCCCCACGGGGTCACAGCAGGAGGCCCGGCCGGGAAACCCGGCCGGGCCTTCCTGATGGGGTCCCCCGGCTACTCGGGGCGCGGGTCCCAGCGGAAGCTGCGGACGGCGATCAGGGCGCCGACGACGCCCCAGGCGGCGAGGACGGCGAGGTCCCGCCACTGGAAGCCGGCGTCCTGGGTGAACAGCGCCAGCATGGCGTCGTTGAACGGCTTCACGGGCAGCAGGCCCGCGATGGTGTTCAGGAGCTCGGCGTGGATCGGGAAGTAGCTGCCCGAGATGAAGACCAGCGGGAACTGGATGAACTGCACGACGGCCGGGGCCGCCTCCGAGTTCTTGATCAGCGAGGCCACGCCGACGCCGAGCGCGCAGAAGCTGGCCGCGCCGAGCACCAGGGTGAGGAGCACCGCGCCCCAGTGCGTGGGCAGGTCGACGCCGTAGAGGGCGCCGATGCCGAAGACCAGGGCGACGTCCACGATGCTGACGACCACGCAGTGCACGAGCAGGCCCGCGAAGTACACCCAGGCGGGCAGCGGGGTGGCGTGCAGCCGCTTCAGCACCCCGGTCTGCCGGCGCATCGCGAGGACGATCGCCAGCTGGCCGTAGCAGGCGCCGAGCACGGACACGGCGGCGATGACCGGCGTGTAGTACTGCATGCCGGTGAGGCCGAAGAAGAAGTCCTGGCCCTCGCTGCCGCTGAAGACGGCGCCGAAGATGCCGATGATGACGATCGGCAGCACGAAGGTGAAGACCATCGACTGCGGGTTGCGCCAGAACGACAGCTGTTCGTAGCGGATCTGATGGCCGAGCAGGGCGAGCGGGTTCCGCTCGCGCGGCGCGTCCGCGCGCGCGGCCGGGGCCGCCGCGGCGGTCTCGGCGGTCGGGGGGATCAGGGTGGTCATGAGCGGCTCCGTCCGGGTCGGCGCCCTCGTCCCGCGGGCGCCTTGCGCCCCCGCGCGGACGACGGCGAGGAGGCTTCCTGCTGTACGTACTCGCTGGTCAGGCTCAGGTAGACGTCCTCCAGGGTCGGCTGCTCGACGGTCAGCCGGTCCAGCGGCGTGCCGCGGTCGAGGGCCCAGCCGGTCAGCCGGTGCAGCGCGGCCGTCGGCTCCGTCGTCTCGGCCGTCACGAGACCGTCCTCCACGTCGTTCACCGGCAGGGGCACGTCGGCGAGCGAGGCGCCGGCCGGGAGTGCGAAGCGGATCCGGGTCTGGGCGCTGTCGCGGCCGCCGAGGGTGTCCGGCGTGCCGGAGGCGACGATCCGGCCCTCGGCGATGACCACGACGGAGTCGGCGAGGGCCTGCGCCTCGTCCATGTAGTGGGTGGTGAGGACGATGGTGGTGCCGTCGTCGCGGAGGTTGCGCACGACGTCCCAGGCGCCCCGGCGGGCGTTCGGGTCGAAGCCGGTGGTGGGCTCGTCGAGGAAGAGCAGCTTCGGCCGGCCGACGACGCCGAGGGCCAGGTCGAGCCGGCGCTTCTGGCCGCCGGAGAGGTCCTTGACCTTGGCGCCCTTCTTCTCGTTCAGGCCGACGAGGTCGAGGAGTTCGTCGACGTTCCGCGGGTCCGGGTAGTAGCCGGCGTTGCGGGCGACGGTCTCGCGCACCGACAGGTACGGCTCGACGGCGATGTCCTGGAGGACCAGGCCGACCTGGCCGCGCAGCCAGTGCCCGTCGGCCTTGACGCCGGGGTCGCGGCCGAGGACCTCGACGCGGCCGCCGTCGCGCTCGCGGAAGCCCTCCAGGATCTCCAGGGTGGTGGTCTTGCCCGCGCCGTTCGGCCCGAGCAGGGCGAAGATCTCGCCCTCGGAGACGGTGAAGTCGACTCCGCGTACGGCCTCGTGGTCGCCGTACCGCTTCTGCAGGCCTTCGACGGCCACCGCGGCGGTCACCGCGGTCCCTCCGCTCGTGTCATGTGTGCCTCCCGGTCTCGTGGGACGTCGTGGGGTCGTCGCCCGCAGAACGGACTCCGGGGCGCGGCCTCGACGTTAGGCGCGGGGCCGGGTCCCCGGGCGGGCGCGCGGGGGCGTCGGTGACGGACGTCATGGAAGCCGCGACAGTTGTCAGCGCGGCCCGTGACCCGCGTTGCCGGGGGAGGGCGGCCCGCCCATGCTCGGGGTGCGGCGGACGGCCGGAGCGGGGGAGCCCCGCGGCCGGCGGCGCCGAAGTGCCGACACAGCAGCGACGCGGAAGGCGGTCTCAAAGGTGCGGTTCGATGATCTGGACGAGTGGGGAGCGGAGGAGCGGCCGCACGTCTCGGTGGTCGGCGCGGGCATCGGCGGCCTGGCCCTGGCCGGCGCGCTGTCCTCCCTGGGCGTTCCGTACACCGTGTACGAGCAGACGCGGCGGCTCGCCGAGGTGGGCGCGGGCGTCCAGCTCTCGCCGAACGCGGTCCGGCCGCTGCTGCGGCTCGGCCTCGGCCCGGTCCTGCGCGAGCGGGCGGTGGCGATCGACGCCATGGAGGTACGGGGGTGGAGCGGGCGTCCGATCGCCCGGACGCCGCTGGGCGCGGAGTGCGAGCGGATGTTCGGCGCCCCGTACTACGCGGTGCACCGCGCCCACCTCCACGACGCGCTGCTGTCGCTGGTCGACCCCGGCGCCCTCAAGCTCGGCGAGCGGCTGAGCGAGGCCCGGGAGACGGGGCCCGAGGGCGTCCGGCTGGGCTTCGAGGACGGGACGGTCCGCGGGGCGGACCTGGTGGTCGGCGCCGACGGCATCCACTCCACGGTCCGCGAGGCCTTCCGGCGCGACGAGCCGGAGTTCGCCGGGCTCGGCATCTACCGGGGCCTGGTGCCGGTGGACGCCCTCCCCGACACGGCCCGCGAGCCCCTGGTGCGCCTCTGGCTCGGCCCGGGCGGGCACTTCGTCTGCTACCCGGTCGCGGCGGGGGAGTACCTGAGCTTCGCGGCGACCGTGCCGATGTCGGACTCGCCCGGCGAGTCCTGGTCGGCCCCGGGGGACCCGGAGGCGCTGCGCGCGGTCTTCGGCGGCTGGACGGGTCTGGTCGCGGACGTCGTGGCGGCCGTCGAGTCGACGCACCAGTGGGCGCTGCACGACCGTCCGCCGCTGGACGTGTGGTCCTCGCGGCGGCTCACGCTGCTCGGCGACGCGGCCCACCCGATGCTGCCGTTCATGGCGCAGGGCGCCAACCAGGCGGTCGAGGACGCGATGGACCTGGCCGCGTGTCTGGCGGACCCGGCGGCGGCGACGACCGCGGCCCGGCTCGACCGCTACCAGGGGCTGCGGATCCCGCGCACGGCCGAGATCCAGCGCGGCTCGCGCGGCAACGCCGGCATCCTGCACCTGCCCGACGGGCCGGCGCAGCGCCGCCGTGACGCCCGCATGGCGGTCCACGCGGCGCTGCGGGACCGGGCGATGCTGTACGCCCACGAGACGGGCCGGAGCGTGGTGCCGAGCCCGGCCTGACGGCCCGGGGGCGTGGGCCCGCCCCGACCTGACGCATTGGCCTAGACCTATTGTGCGGCTCTTTCCGTGACGGTACGTTCGTCCCCGGCTGCGCAGCCGGACGTACCGCAACGCAACGCACCACATCGCATCGTCACGCATTCCGCCGGGGCATCCCGGCGATTTCAGGAGGACATGCCATGTACCGCCGCCGCACGGCCGCCGCACTCGCCACCGCCGTCACCGCCGGAGCGCTCGCGCTCGGCACCGCCGGAGCCGCCCAGGCCAACCCCGGCCCCGGCTGGTACCCGCGCAGCCACCACGCCTCGTACGCCGACTGCCAGGCCACGGGCCAGGCCGGGTACCAGATCTGGGGCCCGATCTTCTTCTGCGAGCCCCTCAGCTCCACCCGCCCGGACGTGATCGTCCTCTGGGTCAGAGCCTGACGAAGACGGCAGCGGCCGCCCGGGGAGACCCCCGGGGCGGCCGCTGCGCCCTTAAGCGGGAACGGTTCAGCACTCGATGATGTTCACCGCGAGACCGCCCCGCGCGGTCTCCTTGTACTTGACGCTCATGTCGGCGCCCGTCTCCTTCATGGTCTTGATGACCTTGTCGAGGGAGACCAGGTGGCTGCCGTCGCCGCGCATCGACATCTTCGCCGCCGTGACGGCCTTGACCGCCGCCATGCCGTTCCGCTCGATGCACGGGATCTGCACCAGGCCGCCGACCGGGTCGCAGGTCAGGCCCAGGTTGTGCTCCATGCCGATCTCGGCCGCGTTCTCCACCTGCTCCGGCGAGCCGCCGAGGACCTCGGCGAGCGCGCCCGCCGCCATCGAGCAGGCCGAGCCGACCTCGCCCTGGCAGCCGACCTCGGCGCCGGAGATCGAGGCGTTCTCCTTGAAGAGCATGCCGACCGCGCCCGCCGCCAGCATGAAGCGGACGATGCCGTCGTCGTCGGCGCCGGGCACGAAGTTCGTGTAGTAGTGCAGGACGGCGGGGATGATGCCCGCGGCGCCGTTCGTCGGGGCGGTGACCACCCGGCCGCCCGCCGCGTTCTCCTCGTTCACGGCCATCGCGTAGAGGGTGATCCACTCCATGGCGTGCATGTTCGGGTCGCCCTCGGAGCGCAGCTTGCGGGCCAGGTTCGCGGCGCGCCGGCGGACCTTCAGGCCGCCGGGCAGGATGCCCTCGCGGGACATGCCGCGCGAGACGCAGGACTGCATGACCCGCCAGATCTCCAGGAGGCCCGCGCGGATCTCGTCCTCGGTGCGCCAGGCCTTCTCGTTCTCCAGCATCATCGCGGAGATCGACAGGCCGGTCTCCTTCGCGAGGCGGAGCAGCTCGTCGCCGGTGCGGAAGGGGTACTTCAGGACGGTGTCGTCGGGGACGATCGGGTTCTCACCGGCCACCGCGTCCTCGTCGACGACGAAGCCGCCGCCGACCGAGTAGTACGTCTTCTCCAGGACGAGGCCGCCCTCCGCGTCGTACGCGAAGACGGTCATGCCGTTGGCGTGGTACGGGAGCGCCTTGCGCCGGTGCAGGATCAGGTCGGCGTCGAAGTCGAAGGGGATCTCGTGCGCGCCGAGCAGGTTGATCCGGCCGCTCGCCTTGATCCGCTCGAACTCGTCGTCGGCGGTCTCCACGTTCACCGTGCGCGGAGAGTTGCCCTCCAGGCCGAGGAGGACCGCCTTCGGGGTGCCGTGGCCGTGGCCGGTCGCGCCGAGCGAGCCGTACAGCTCCGCTCGTATCGTCGCCGTGTGGGCGAGCAGGCCCTCGTTCTTCAGCCGGCGGGCGAACATCCGGGCAGCCCTCATGGGGCCCACCGTGTGGGAGCTCGACGGACCGATGCCGATCGAGAACAGGTCGAAGACCGAGATGGCCACGGGAGGACTCCTTGTGGGGGCTGGACGCCGTTGTCTGCCGGGGTGGTGCAGAGGGGGCTGAGCAAGGGGCGGGGCACCGCGCTCACTGTCCAGTGTGCGCGGTGCCCCGGAGCTTTCGTACGAACGACCGCAGACGGGCCGCAGAACAAAAGGGTACGAAATTTACTTCAGGCCGGGGTACAGCGGGTGCTTGTCCGCCAGCGCGGTCACCCGGGCCTTGAGGGCGGCGGCCTTGTCCGCGTCGAAGCCCGGCTTCAGGGTCTCCGCGATGACGTCGGCGACCTCGGCGAAGTCCTCGGCCTGGAAGCCGCGGGTCGCGAGGGCCGGCGTGCCGATGCGCAGACCGGAGGTGACCATCGGCGGGCGCGGGTCGTTCGGAACGGCGTTCCGGTTGACCGTGATGCCGACCTCGTGGAGACGGTCCTCGGCCTGCTGGCCGTCCAGCTCGGAGTCGCGCAGGTCCACCAGGACCAGGTGCACGTCGGTGCCGCCGGACAGGACGGAGACGCCGTGGGCGGTGACGTCGTCCTGGACCAGGCGCTCGGCGAGGGCGCGGGCGCCGTCGAGGGTGCGCTGCTGGCGCTCCTTGAACTCCTCCGAGGCCGCGACCTTGAAGGAGACGGCCTTGGCCGCGATCACGTGCTCCAGCGGGCCGCCCTGGAAACCGGGGAAGACCGAGGAGTTCAGCTTCTTCGCGAACTCCTTCTTCGCGAGGATGATGCCGCCGCGCGGGCCGCCGAGCGTCTTGTGCGTGGTGGAGGTCACCACGTCCGCGTACGCGACCGGGTTCGGGTGCAGACCGGCGGCGACCAGGCCCGCGAAGTGGGCCATGTCGACCCACAGGTAGGCCTCGACCTCGTCGGCGATCCGGCGGAACTCGGCGAAGTCCAGCTGACGCGGGTAGGCGGACCAGCCCGCGATGATCACCTTCGGGCGGTGCTCCTTGGCGAGGCGCTCGACCTCGGCCATGTCGACCAGACCGGCCTCGTCCACGTGGTACGCGACCACGTTGAACTGCTTGCCGGAGAAGTTCAGGCGCATGCCGTGGGTGAGGTGGCCGCCGTGCGCCAGGTCCAGGCCGAGGATCGTGTCGCCGGGCTGGGCGATCGCGAAGAGGGCGGCCTGGTTCGCGGAGGCGCCGGAGTGCGGCTGCACGTTGGCGTACTCGGCGCCGAACAGGTCCTTGATCCGGTCGATCGCGATCTGCTCGGCCACGTCGACGTGCTCGCAGCCGCCGTAGTAGCGGCGGCCCGGGTAGCCCTCGGCGTACTTGTTGGTGAGGACGGAGCCCTGGGCCTCCATGACCGCGACCGGAGCGAAGTTCTCCGAGGCGATCATCTCGAGGGTGGACTGCTGGCGGCGGAGCTCGGCGTCGACGGCGGCGGCGACGTCGGGGTCCAGCTCGTGGAGGGGAGTGTTCAGAAGCGACATGAATCGATCCCTAGGGGTCTCGGGCCCGGTCTCAGCCGGCGGAGAACTCGGTGTACTCGGCGGCGGTGAGCAGCTCCTCCGGCTCACCGGCGACGCGCACCTTGAACAGCCAGCCACCCTCGAACGGAGCCGTGTTCACCAGGGACGGGTCGTCCACCACGTCCTGGTTGGCGGCGACGACCTCGCCCGTGACGGGGGAGTAGAGGTCGCTCACGGACTTCGTCGACTCCAGCTCGCCGCAGGTCTCGCCCGCGGTGACGGTGTCGCCGACCTTCGGCAGGTCGGCGTAGACGACGTCACCGAGCGCGTTGGCCGCGAACTCCGTGATGCCGACCGTCGCGACGCCGTCCACGGCGTCCGACAGCCACTCGTGCTCCTTGGTGTAGCGCAGCTGCTGGGGGTTGCTCATGACCTGATTCTCCTGGATCGGGGGAGTGCTGATGAACGTGGGTCTTGCGAGGTGAGACGAGGAGTGAGACGACTGCGTCACTTCTGGCGCTTGTAGAACGGCAGCGCGACGACCTCGTACGGCTCGTGGGTGCCGCGGATGTCCACCCCGACACCCTGGGCGCCGGGCGTGGCGTGCGCCGCGTCCACGTACGCCATCGCGATCGGCTTTCCGAGCGTCGGGGACGGCGCGCCGGAGGTGACCTCGCCGATGACCTCGCCGTTCGCGACGACCGGCATGCCGGCGCGCGGGACCCGACGGCCCTCGGCGACCAGGCCGACGAGCTTGCGCGGGGGAGCGGTCTCGGCGCGCTCGGCGGCCTTCTCCAGGGCCTCGCGGCCGACGAAGCGGCCCTCGTTGGTCGTCTTCTCGAACTTCACGACCCGGCCGAGACCGGCGTCGAAGGGGGTGAGGGCCGTGGTCAGCTCGTGGCCGTACAGCGGCATGCCCGCCTCCAGGCGGAGCGTGTCGCGGCAGGACAGGCCGCAGGGGATCAGGCCGACGCCCTCGCCCGCCTCGGTCAGCGCCTTCCACACGCCCTCGGCGTGCTCGGGCTTCAGGAACAGCTCGAAGCCGTCCTCGCCGGTGTAGCCGGTGCGGGCGATCAGCGCCGGCACGCCCGCGACGGTGCCGGGCAGGCCGGCGTAGTACTTCAGGCCGTCCAGGTCGGCGTCGGTGAGCGACTTCAGGATGCCGGGGGACTCCGGGCCCTGCACGGCGATCAGCGCGTACGCGTCACGGTCGTCGCGGACCTCGGCGTCGAAGCCGGCCGCGCGCTCGGTCAGGGCGTCGAGGACGACCTGGGCGTTGGAGGCGTTGGCGACGACCATGTACTCGGTCTCGCCCAGGCGGTAGACGATCAGGTCGTCGAGGATGCCGCCGTCCTCCCGGCAGATCATCGTGTAGCGGGCGCGGCCGTTGCCCACGGTGGAGATGTTGCCGACCAGCGCGAAGTCCAGGAGCTCCACGGCCTGCGGGCCGGTGACCGTGATCTCGCCCATGTGCGAGAGGTCGAAGAGCCCGGCCTTCGTGCGGACGGCGTTGTGCTCGTCGCGCTCGCTGCCGTACCGGAGCGGCATGTCCCAGCCGGCGAAGTCGGTCATGGTCGCGCCCAGCGAACGATGCAGGGCATCGAGGGCGGTCAGACGGGGGGCAGTGCTCATGGGGTGGCTCCCGGGTCCCAAGGGCGTGATCGGTGACGAAAACACATGACGGGCGAGGACGTCCTCCCCATCTGTCATGGAACCTGAGAGGTTCACCGAGGGCATCCTCGGCTTGCACCTTGGGTGGGGACACGGCAGGGTGTCCCGCTTTTCAGATCTGCCTCATCCACGCGGTACGGGGCCTGAGAGATTCAAGGGAGGGTCTTGCTCCTTCGGCGCCCGGACGCGCTCGGCGGTCCGGAACTCTCCCGCGCGGATTCGAGCGGCCGGTATGCGATTGTGCGGCGACTGTGCGCGCCTGGCGCGGACATCATTGCACGCGGTGTCGGCGGGGCAAATCGCTTGTGTCGCATTACCGATTCTTTACACTTCGTGGGCAAGGGTCTCCTCAGGTCTCCTGAGACCCGACAGGGGGAGAGACATGAGGTTCCAGCACACCGGCGCATACGCGACGAGTACCGGCATACCGACACAGCGGGCCCGCGCCAGGAGCCGCAGGGGCCGCCTCCTGCGGGACCTGCGCGAGCGCGGCGGCCGCGGCCCCCGCGCCCTCACCTTCGCCGCCGGCGACCTCGTGGTGGTCTCCGGGCTGCCCGGCAGCGGCAAGTCCACCCTGATGAAGCGCGCCGCCGAGGGCGCCGGCATCGACTCCCAGGACGCCCGCGAGCGCTGGGAGGCCCGCATGCCCCGCCTCCTCCCCTACGCCGTCTACCGCCCCCTCGTCCGGATCGCGCACTTCGCCGGGCTGCGCCGCCTCCTGCGCTCCGGCGCGAGCGTGATCGTCCACGACTGCGGCACCCAGTCGTGGGTGCGCGGCTGGCTCGCCCGCGAGGCGCGGCGGCGCGGCCGCGCCCTGCACCTGGTCCTCCTCGACGTCACCCCGGACACCGCGCGGGCCGGCCAGCACGCCCGGGGCCGGGGCGTCTCCGCGTACGCCTTCGCCCGGCACCGGCGGGCCGTCGGCAGGCTCCTGCGGGCCGCCGAGTCCGGCAGCCTGCCGCACGGCTGCGCCTCGGTGACCCTCCTCGACCGGGACGCCGCCGACGCCCTCCACCGGATCGGCTTCCGCGCGGCGGCCTGAGACGGGCGGGCCGGGGCGGCCGGGGCTCGGGGGCGTCCCGGACCGTCCCGGGACGCCCGTACCCTTCCCTTTTGGCCACGACGGCACCGGGGCGGCGTTAGGGTGCTGCCCGGCGGCCGGTGAGGGCAGGCCGTGCGAGAAGGGGAAACGCGACCGTGGACGTGACGTGGCCGGGCAACGAGCTCGAAGAGGTCCTTGCCGCCTCACTCGGCAACCCCGAGGCCGGCGGCCGGCTGGTCGAGGTGCTGGGCCGCAGCCAGGTCTGGGTGCCCCTGCCCAACGGCGGCGGCCCCGACAGCCCCGGCCTCGACCTCGCCACCATGGAGATCGAGGGCGCGGCCTACGTCCCCGTCTTCAGCTCCGAGCAGCAGTTCCTCGCCTGCGTCGGCAGCCACATGTCCTTCACCGTCGCCCCCGCCCGTGACTTCGCCCGAGGCCTGCCCCCGCAGCTCGGCATCGCCGTGAACCCCGGCGGCGCCGTCGGCGTCCCGCTGCCCCCGCCCGCCGTCGCCGAGCTGTGCCGCGCCGGCCGCACCCCGCTCGACGGCCCCGCCGGCGGCGGCCGGGTCCGGCTCTTCGAGCCCGACTGGCAGGACGACCCCGTCGACTTCCTCGCCGCCGCCTCCGCCGAGTTCGAGGCCACCGGGGTCGTCGCCACCGCGCGCCGCGCCCTCGCCAGCGTCGAGGGCACCGAACCGGCCCTGTTCGTCGGCGTCCAGCTCCTCGGCTGGGACGGCGTCGACCGGAACGCCCCCCTGGACGCCCTCGGCCGCGCCCTCGGCCGGGTCGAGGTGGCCTGGCCGGTCAACCTCATCCTGCTCGACATGGCGCAGGACCCGGTCGGCGACTGGATGCTGGAGCGGGTGCGCCCCTTCTACCAGCGCGCCGCCGTGTGAGCGGCCCCCTGTTTAAGCTGAACTGACTGGATCGCTGGACAGACGTACGTGGTGGACGGAAGAGGGGCGGGACCCAGGGTGAGCGCGTCAGGCACCGCTGCGGCCGGAACGGTCGAGCACATGCTGCGCCAGGTGGCACCCGGACGCTACGACGCGTACGAGCAGTTGCTGGGCGCCCTCGCCGACGGCGAGCTCTGGATGCTGCTCTGGCAGGGCGCCCCCGGCTCGCCCGACGCCCAGTACGGGAACATGGAGGTCGACGGCTTCGGGTACGCGCCCTGCGTCACCTCCGCCCAGGAGCTCGCCGCCTCCGGCTGGAACCGCGCCCACGAGCTCGTCACCGGCCGTGACATCGCCCGCGCGCTCTACCCCGACCGCTGGGGCGTCTGGCTCAACCCGCACGCCCCCGGCGGCGGCGTCGGCATCCCGTGGGCCGATCTGCGCCGGATCGCCACCGGTCTCGACCGGATGCCCGCCGGGCCGCTGCGCGTCACCGAGCCCGCCCTGGAGATCCCGCAGTTCTACGCCCTGCTCACGCAGAACGCGCACCGCACGCCGGCCGTCCGGTCGCTGCGCCGCGGCTGGGTGCAGCCGGCGCTCGGCTCCCCGTACCTCGCCATCGGTCTCGACCTGTACGACACGTCCCCGGCGGCCGTCGACACGGTCCGCTCGATGATGCGCCAGTCCATCGGCTCCGTCCCCGACGGGCTGCCCGTCTCGACGGTCGCCCTCTCCGACGCGTACGACCCGGTGGCCCTCTGGCTGCGGGCGAACGCGCGCCCGTTCTACGACCGCGAGGCGCACGGCGGAGGCGGTTCCGCCGCGGCACCGGGCTACGGATACCCACCCCGGACCCCGTCCGGATACTGAGACGTCCCTCGTGTCCCACTTGTCGGCAAAGGCCTCCGGAGTCCACTCCGGAGGCCTTCGTTCACCCCAATTCGACAGGTCGCGGCATGAGTTGAGCGACATGTCCGATTGCGGGGAAGAGGGCCCCGGTTGGTCCGCTCACGTGATCACGACGTCCGGATAACGGAAGTCGCAGCACCGCATCACGTTTGAGCAAACATTCCTCGTCAGGGCTGGCGGGTGATCGCGAGCACATTGAAGACTCCCCGGAACACCGGGCGTTCCGCTCCTTTCGAGCAGATGCCCAGCAGGTTGTTCCACCGAGCCGCTACCCGCGGCGGGCAAGGGCCGGCTACCGGCGGCCGAGAGGGGTCCTCACCACGATGACGGCACCACTGCACGAGACGAGTGCGGGCGAGGCGACCGCCACCGTCGACGGCGCGCCCGACGCTCCCGGCACTCCGGACACCGCCGGCAAGGCGATCGAGGGGCGTTCGCCCTGGAAGATCGCCTGGACCCGGCTCAAGCGCGACAAGCTGGCCCTCGCCGGCGCCTTCGTCGTCGTCTTCCTGATCCTCGTCGCGATCTTCGCGCCGGTCATCGTCGGCCTCCTCGGCCACCCGCCGGACGAGTTCCACGAGGACCAGATCGATCCGCTGTTCGGCACGCCCATCGGCTCCTGGGGCGGCGTCAGCTCCGACTTCCTCTTCGGAGTCGAGCCGGTCAACGGCCGCGACGTCTTCAGCCGGATCGTCTACGGCGCCCGGATCTCGCTGCTCGTCGCCTTCCTCGCGGCGGTCTTCGCGGTCTTCCTCGGCACCGTCCTCGGCATCATCGCGGGCTACTTCGGCGGCTGGATCGACGCGGCCCTCAGCCGCGTCATGGACGTCATGCTCGCCTTCCCGCAGCTGCTCTTCACGATCGCCCTGGTCTCGGTGCTGCCCAACGAGTTCCTCGGCCTGGACGGCTCGGGCGTGCGCATCGCCGCCCTCGTCCTCGTGATCGGCTTCTTCGGCTGGCCGTACGTCGGCCGCATCGTCCGAGGCCAGACCCTCTCGCTGCGCAACCGCGAGTACGTGGAGGCCGCCCAGAGCCTGGGCGCGGGCCGGTTCTACATCCTGCGCCGCGAACTGCTGCCCAACCTGATCGCCCCGATCATGGTCTACGCGACCCTCATGATCCCCACCAACATCCTCACCGAAGCGGCGCTCAGCTTCCTCGGCGCGGGTGTGAAGCCCCCCACCGCTTCCTGGGGCCAGATGCTGTCGACGGCCATCACCACCTACGAGTCGGACCCCCTCTTCATGGTGATCCCCGGCCTCGCGATCTTCATCACCGTCCTGGCGTTCAACCTCTTCGGCGACGGCGTGCGTGACGCGCTCGACCCGAAGGGCTCCCGCTGACCGTTCGCCGACGACACGCAAGACCCGCCCCTGCCGCAGGCGACAGGAGGCCCACCCCAATCGGCGGACCGCCGTGACGGCCGCCACTATCCCGGAGGTTGCTGGACCCATGCTGAAGAGCTCTCAGCGCAGAATCGCCGCGGGCGCCCTGCTTGCCGCGGCCACGATGGTCGTCACCACCGCCTGTGGCGGCGGCAGCGGCGACGGTGGCAGCAAGGGCAACGGGGCCGCCGCCGGCTTCAACGCCGGTGTGAACAAGGTCGCCAACGCCTCGGCCAAGAAGGGCGGCGAGCTGAAGTTCATCGGCTCGCAGGAGGCCGACTCGTGGGACCCGCAGCGCGGCTACTACGGCTTCGTGTGGGACTTCCAGCGCTACTACACGCGCCAGCTCGTCTCCTTCAAGTCCGAGCCGGGCGCCGCCTCCACCGAGCTGGTCCCGGACCTCGCCACGGACTCCGGCAAGGTCTCGGCCGACGGCCTCACCTACACGTTCACGCTGAAGGACGGCGTGAAGTGGGAGGACGGCAAGCCGATCACCTCCAAGGACATCAAGTACGGCATCGAGCGCATCTGGGCCCAGGACGTCATCTCCGGCGGTCCGATCTACCTCCAGCAGGTCCTCGACCCCAAGGGCGAGTACAAGGGCCCGTACAAGGACACGACCGCGGACAAGCTCGGCCTGAAGGCCATCGAGACCCCGGACGACAAGACCATCGTCTTCAAGCTGCCGGTCGCCAACGGTGACTTCCTGCAGATGCTGGCCATGCCCGCCGCCTCCCCGGTCCGCCAGGACAAGGACACCAAGGCCAAGTACGGCCTGAAGGTCTTCTCCTCCGGCCCGTACAAGTGGCAGTCGTACACGCCGAACAAGTCCATGAAGCTCGTCCGCAACGAGAGCTGGGACGCGAAGACGGACACGATCCGCAAGGCGCTCCCGGACACCATCAGCGTCACGTTCACCACGAACGCCGACGACATGGACAACCGTCTGGTCGAGGGCGAGTACGACCTCGACATCAACGCCACCGGTGTCGGTGCCGCCGCCCGCCAGAAGGTCCTGCAGCAGCACAAGGGCAACGTCGACAACCCGCAGACCGGCTTCATCCGCTACGCGGTCTTCCCGCAGACGGTCATCTCCAACATCGAGTGCCGCAAGGCGATCATCTACGCCGCCGACTCGAAGTCCCTCCAGACCGCCCGTGGCGGCCCGCAGGCCGGTGGCGACATCGCCTCCAACATGCTGCCGCCGGCGATCAAGGGTGCCGACCCGAAGGCCGACCCGTACGGCAAGCTCTCCGGCGCCCCCGACCTGGCCAAGGCCAAGGAGGCGCTGAAGAAGTGCGGTAAGCCGAACGGCTTCAAGACCACGATCGCGGTCCGCAACAACAAGAAGATCGAGATCGCGACCGCCGAGTCCCTCCAGCAGTCGCTGAAGGCCGTCGGCATCGACGCCCAGATCGACCAGTTCGACGGCGCCCAGACCTCGGGCATCATCGGTTCGCCGAAGGTGGTCAAGGAGAAGGGCTACGGCATCATCATCATGGGCTGGGGCGCCGACTTCCCGACCGGTCAGGGCTTCCTCCAGCCGCTGGTCGACGGCCGCTTCATCCTCCAGAGCGGTAACAACAACTTCTCCGAGCTGAACGACAAGGCCGTCAACGGCCTGTTCGACCAGGCGCTGAAGGAGACCGACCCGGTCAAGGCCGGCGAGCTCTACAAGCAGATCAACACGAAGGTGTCGGAGGCCGCGGTCTACCTGCCCTTCACCCACGAGAAGAACATCATCTGGCGCAGCTCCCGGCTGACCAACGTCTACACGGCGGACGCCTACAACGGCCGCTACGACTACGCGTCGCTCGGCGTCGTCAAGTAATCCGACCCGCTTCACCGGCGCACCACCCGCCGCCAGGTCCGAAGGGCAGGTGATGGCCGTCGGCGGCGGCCGGCCTGGATCATGAAGCCCTTGATGACCCGGTGGAAGACCGTTCCGTCGTAGAGCGGG
>NZ_JBEOST010000036.1:0-37981 GCF_040303145.1 Streptomyces sp. NPDC096079 | reverse complement strand
AACTGGGGGTGTTGGGTTCCTTGTTCCCGGATCAACTGGTATCGCCGCCCGCCCGGCGCGCGCCGGGCGGACGTCATTCGGCCGACGGCGTCCACAGGCCGTGACGCATCCGGCCGTACCCGGTTACGCTGTGGTGCCCAGCTCAGAAGGTGTGCGGGGCGCGGCAGTTGGGAACAGCCCGCACAGATACTCGTGCGCGATGGGGGCGGCAGTGGCGATCGACGGTTTTGGACCCGGGGCGCAGATCCCCCTGCAGAACACGGGCGGTGGCACGGGCGCGACGAACGCGCTCGCGTCCGCCGCGTACCGCGACAGTCCTCTGGACACGATCAAGCAGGCCGACAACGATCTCTACAAGACCACGGTCAAGGAGGGGAAGTGGGGGCTCTTCAGCCCCGACCTCGGCGAGGCCTTCTCCCGCGCGGTCCAGGTCCGCATGCTCGGCGGCGCGCGCAAGGCGCTGATCCAGTCCTTCGGGGCCGAGCCGCAGCCGGTCGTGGAGCACTGCCTGGCCGCGACCCATCTGCGCAGGCAGCGCGACGTCAAGCTGACCCTGGTCACCGTGTTCTGCGGCGTCCTGTTCCTGCCGGGTCTGCTGCTGTGGCTCGGCGTGATCCAGCTCCGCCGGCTCGTCTCGGGCTCCCAGAACAAGCGCAACAGCGCCCTCGGCACCGCGCTCCTGTGGGCCGCCGGGCTCTTCGCCGTGCTCGTCCTGATCAAGCTGCCCTTCGACGGGATCCTGCCGAACTACCTGCGCGCGATGGTCGTCGCCCCGGTCGTCGGCTGGTACCTCGCGAGCCGGATCTGCCAGAACGCCGCGGTGGACCTGCGGGAGCGCTGGACGGGCCTGCTCGGCGGCGGCGGGAGCGGCCCGCACGTCCCCAAGTCGGTCCCCCAGGACCCGGGCGAGAAGTCCGCGGAGGCGCTCCGGGTCAACCTGGAGAAGCTGTCCGCCGAGCAGCAGTCCAACATCGTGTTCTACGCCGGCACCAAGGGGATCCTCGGCCTCGGCACCCGCTGGGGCAGCTGGACGCTCGCCGAGGAGCTGGTCCCCCAGCCCGGCAAGGAGCTCCACGCCTTCCGGGCCTGGGACATCATCCGCAAGATCCACGACGAGCTGGCGCTCCTGGAGCGCGGCTCCCTGAAGACCGGATTCCCCAAGCCGACGGTCAAGCACTGGATCGTGTCCCCGGTCGGCGAGGGCGCCGACGAGGTCAGCCGCCCCGAGGGCGACAACATCGTCCACTACCAGGTCAAGCCGCACGAGATACAGCGCATCTGCAACGACCAGCAGTTCGGCGCGGGCAACCGCCACTACCTCGGGGTGCAGTTCACCCTCTGGGACGGGAATCTCGTCCTCACCATGATGGTCACGGTGACCTCTCTCCACCACACGCTGCGGATCGAGGTCACGGGGCACGCGCTCGGTCCCGTCCACGGCCTCTTCACCACGAAGCCGAAGGCGAAGACGAAGGAGGTCGCGAAGACGGTCCGCTTCTGGGAGACGAAGGAGATCCAGCAGCCGCTGCTGACGACCAACGACATCGTCCGGCTCGCGGTGCGCGCCCCGCTGACCTGGTACCCGCCGGTCCTGGAGTTCCTCGGCGGCAAGATGTCGCTGCCCGAGCCGTTCGGTCTGCGGCACGTCTGGGCCGGGCCGCTCTGGAAGAACCGCTTCATGGCGGACGACGCCATCCGCATGGCGACGCCCGTGCTCCGCGCCGTGCACGCCGCGACGCTGAGGGTCCTCGACGAGCACAACGTGGACACGGAGCGCTTCACGAACCGCTCGCTGATCCTCAGCGGCGGCGTCCAGGACCCGGGTCCGAAGAAGGCCGACGTCTACGACGCCTGACCCGGGTCCGCGCGGGGCTCAGGGGCTCAGAGGGTGGCCGGCCACGCGTCGGCCAGCATCTTCCGGGTGTCGGCGAGCAGCTGGGGCAGGATCTTGGTGTGCCCGACGACCGGCATGAAGTTGGTGTCCCCGCCCCAGCGCGGCACCACGTGCTGGTGCAGGTGGGCGGCGATGCCGGCGCCCGCGACGGCGCCCTGGTTCATGCCGATGTTGAAGCCGTGCGCGCCGGAGGCCGCCCGCAGCGCGACCATCGCGCGCTTGGTGAGGTCGGCGAGCTCGACCGTCTCGGCCTCGTCGAGGTCGGTGTAGTCGGCGACGTGGCGGTACGGGACCACCATCAGGTGACCGCCGTTGTACGGGTAGAGGTTGAGCACCGCGTACACGCTCTGGCCGCGCGCGATGACCAGGCCGTCCTCGTCCGACTTCGACGGGATCACACAGAACGGACAGCCGTCCTCGGCCCCCGGCCCGGTGGGCTTGTTCTCGCCCTGGATGTACGCCATCCGGTGGGGCGTCCACAGGCGCTGGAACGCGTCCCGCGTCCCCACTCCGATCTGCTGCTCGGGCTCAGTCGTCATGCTGAGCAGCATATTGCTTCGCCCGTTCGGATCGTGTCGCCGGGGCGCAAGATCCATGCAGCGGCCATGCTGATCCGATGAGAGACAGGCCGCTGATCCCGCCCGCGCAGGAACGCTGGGACGACCGGATGGAGACCCCGCTGACGGTGATGGCCCTGGTCTATCTCGCCGCCTACGCGGTGCGGATCCTCGGCCACGACCTGGCGGGGCCCCTGCGCGACCTGTGCCTCGCGCTGACGTACGCGGCGTGGGCGGTCTTCATCGCCGACTATGTCGTACGGGTCAGGCTGAGCGGTCTCGGCCTGTTCCGCTTCATGCGCCACCACCTCCTCGACACGGTGGTGGTGGTGCTGCCGCTGCTGCGGCCGCTGCGGGTGGTGAGCGTGTACGACCGGGTGCAGCGCCGCCGCGACAAGCCCCGGCTCACGCTCTACGCCCGGGTCATGGCGTACGCGGGGATGACGGCGGGCCTGCTGGGCTTCGCGGGGGCGCTGACCGTCTACCACTACGAGTACGCCGCCCCGGGCGCGACGATCCGCACGTTCGGGGACTCGGTGTGGTGGGCGTGCGCGACCCTGGCGACGGTGGGCTACGGCGACGTGACCCCGGTGACGCCGATGGGCCGGCTGACGGCGGTGGGCATGATGGGCGTGGGGCTCGCCCTGCTCGGCGCGGTGACGGGTTCGTTCTCGTCCTGGCTGATCCAGGCGTTCACCCGGGAGGACGAGAAGAGTCCCCCGGGGAATTCCCCGGGGGACTCCTGAGGGCACGGGCCCGTCAGACCTGGAATCAGACCTGGACGCGGTCCTCGACGATCTTGGCGAGCTTGGCGATCGCCTCGTCGACGGGGATGCCGTTCTCCTGCGAGCCGTCGCGGTAGCGGAAGGAGACGGCGCCGGCGGCCATGTCCTCGTCACCCGCGATGATCATGAACGGGACCTTCTGCTTCTGCGCGTTCCGGATCTTCTTCTGCATCCGGTCGGAGGAGGAGTCGACCTCCACCCGCAGGCCCTGCTTCTTCGCCTTGGCGGCGAACTCGTACAGGTAGTCGACGTGCGCGTCGCCGATCGGGATGCCGGTGGCCTGGACCGGTGCCAGCCACGGCGGCATCGCGCCCGCGTAGTGCTCCAGGAGCACCGCGAAGAACCGCTCGATCGAGCCGAACAGCGCGCGGTGGATCATGACCGGGCGCTGCTTGGTGCCGTCCGGGGCGGTGTACTCCAGGTCGAAGCGCTCCGGCAGGTTGAAGTCGAGCTGCACGGTCGACATCTGCCAGGTACGGCCGATGGCGTCCCGGGCCTGCACCGAGATCTTCGGGCCGTAGAACGCGGCGCCGCCGGGGTCGGGGGTCAGCGGGAGGCCCTGCTTCTCGGCGACCTGCTGGAGGACCGCGGTGGCCTCCTCCCACACCTCGTCCGAGCCGACGAACTTCTCCGGGTCCTTGGTCGACAGCTCCAGGTAGAAGTCGGTCAGACCGTAGTCGCGGAGCAGGTTCAGCACGAAGGTGAGGGTGCGGTCCAGCTCGTCGGCCATCTGCTCGCGGGTGCAGTAGATGTGCGCGTCGTCCTGGGTGAAGCCGCGGGCCCGGGTCAGACCGTGGACCACGCCCGACTTCTCGTACCGGTACACGGTGCCGAACTCGAACAGGCGCAGCGGCAGCTCACGGTAGGAGCGCCCGCGCGCGTCGAAGATCAGGTTGTGCATCGGGCAGTTCATGGGCTTGAGGTAGTAGTCCACGCCCTCGTCGAGCTGCATGGGGGGGTACATGCCCTCGGCGTACCAGTCCAGGTGGCCCGACTTCTCGAACAGCTTGCCCTTGGTGGCGTGCGGCGAGTAGACGAACTCGTAGCCCTCCTCCTCGTGGCGCTTGCGCGAGTAGTCCTCCATGACCCGGCGGATGATGCCGCCCTTGGGGTGGAAGACCGCGAGGCCGGAGCCGATCTCGTCCGGGACGGAGAAGAGGTCGAGCTCGTTGCCCAGCTTGCGGTGGTCGCGCTTCTCGGCCTCGGCGAGGAAGTCGAGGTGCGCCTTCAGCTCGTCCTTCGACGGCCAGGCGGTGCCGTAGATGCGCTGGAGCATCGGGTTCTTCTCGCTGCCGCGCCAGTAGGCGGCCGCGTTGCGCATCAGCTTGAACGCCGGGATGTTCCGGGTGGTCGGCAGGTGCGGACCACGGCAGAGGTCCTTCCAGCACAGCTCGCCGGTCTTGGCGTCGAGGTTGTCGTAGATGGTCAGCTCGCCGCCGCCCACCTCGACGTTCGCGCCGTCGTCGGTCGACGCGGAGCCCTTGATGCCGATGAGCTCCAGCTTGTACGGCTCGTCCGCCAGCTCCTCGCGGGCGGCCTCGTCGGTCACCACGCGGCGGGCGAAGCGCTGGCCGCGCTTCTGGATCTCCTGCATCTTCTTCTCGATGACCTTGAGGTCCTCGGGAGTGAAGGGCTTCTCGACGTCGAAGTCGTAGTAGAAGCCGTCCCGGACCGGCGGGCCGATGCCCAGCTTGGCCTCGGGGAAGAGCTCCTGCACGGCCTGGGCCATGACGTGGGCGGTCGAGTGGCGCAGGATGTCGAGACCGTCCGGGGAGGAGATCTCGACGCCCTCGACGACATCGCCGTCGGCGAGCTCGTACGACAGGTCCTTCAGCTCGCCGCCCACACGGGCGGCGATGACGGTGCGGTCGTCGGCGAACAGGGCGCCGGCGGTGGTGCCCGCGCTCACCGCCCTCTCCTCTGCCTCCGAGGCGGACTGGACGGTCACACGGACATCAGACACGGGTACTCCATACATAAGGGCGCAGGCAGACACGAGGTGCCGGCGCCGGCGACGCGCGGCAGAGACGAGGTGCCGCGTCGTCACCGATCTTACCGAGCGGTTCGCACCCCTCGCGAAAGGGTTTCCCGGGCCTCGGCCCCCGCTCTGCTACTCCTCCTCGGGGCCGCACGCCTCCTCGAAGAAGTCGAGGTTCTCGTGCAGCGCCTTGAGGAGCCGGTCCCGTTCCGTCTCGTCGACCTGGACGGGGACGACCCCGGAGGCTTCGGTGAGCCGCCGGAAGCCGCCGCGGCTCTCCAGCCGGCCCACGACCCGGATCGGGAGGCCGACCAGATGGGCGTGGCCCGCCGTCCGGTACGCCTCCTCGTCGAGCGCCACCCGGACGTGCGGGACCTCGGCGCCGCCGAGCACCCGGAGCCGTACGATCCCCTCGCCGCGCGGCCCGGAGCGGCGCATCCGGACCACGGCGCCGGTGAGCCGGACCGGCACGGAGGGCTCGTCGGTCAGATAGCGGGCGCTCGCCTCGCGCAGCGCGGGCAGGTCGCCGGGCGAGAACTCGACCGGTTCGGGCCGGGCCGCGCAGCCCTCGGGCGCCCCGGCGGCCGGGGCCCACTCCAGGGCGATGCGGGCGCCCTCGGTCCCCCGGACCAGGGCGACGAGCGCCTCGGTCAGCTCACGGCTGACCCCCGCCTCCACGGCCGTGTCGAAGGCCTCCATGCCACCGGTGGCCCGCTGGTAGTCGGTGGCCTCGCGGGCCGCGTACAGCGCGTGGTAGAGCCGTACGGCGATCGGGCGGCCCGGCTCGACCGGCAGGAACGCGGTGAGCCCGCGTCCGCCGGGCGCCGCGCCGACGACGACGGTCTCCAGGGA
Organism: Streptomyces sp. NPDC096079; assembly: GCF_040303145.1. Taxonomy (NCBI): domain Bacteria; kingdom Bacillati; phylum Actinomycetota; class Actinomycetes; order Kitasatosporales; family Streptomycetaceae; genus Streptomyces; species Streptomyces sp. NPDC096079. The sequence goes on along the minus strand of NZ_JBEOST010000036.1, from coordinate 31,915 downwards.
CGCCTGCGCGCCGCGCCGGTGCCGGGCGCCGTAGTAGCCGGCCCGGCCGCGCACGGCGAGGGCCCCGGCGAGGAGCAGCTGCCGGGCGGCGGACCTGAGCTGCTCCTGCACCGTCCAGGGCACGGTGCCCGCCGGGCCCGGGGGCACGTCTCGCCACCAGCGGATCTCGTCGCTGGGCACGGACAGGCCGGTGAGGACCTCGCGGGCGGAGGGCGTGGCGCTGTGGGCGAGGGCGGTGAGCGCCTCGCCGAGCAGGTCCTCGCAGTCCGGGAAGGCGCGGCTCTCGGGGACGAGCAGGCTGGTGCCGGTGCCGCTGCCGGGTGGCGTCCAGCGGCTGTAGCGGCCGACGGCACCGCCCCGGCGGCGCCAGCCGTGGCGGGCGAGGAGCGCGCCGAGGACCCTCGGGTCGACCCTGCCCGGGTCGGGGGCGCCCTGGGCGTCGGCCCAGGGTCCGATGGGCGGGGCGGGGACTCCGGTCCAGGGCCCGGGGGTCTCGCCGGGCGCCGGGTGTGGCCGGTAGGGCGGGGGGACGGAGCCGTGCCCGGCCCCGTCCCCCTCGTGCCCGAACCCCGGTTCGTCGATCGGTCGGTGCATCAAGGTCTCCCTCCCACGCCGACCCGGGTCATGATCTCGCAGAGCGCCCGGTCGTCGAAGATCCGTGTCGTCGGGATGCGCACGGTGGTCCGGCGCCGTCCCGTGACCGGGTGTCCGGCCAGGTTGGTCCAGTAGCAGCAGTGCCGCAGGTCGAGCCGGTCGTGGCTCGCCCTCAGCCAGTCCTCCTGCGCCCTCGGGACGAGCATCACCACCAGGATCTTGTGCACGGACACCGGCGTCCGGGCGAGTTTCACCAGGTGGTCGTTGTCGAGCGTGAAGGAGAACGCGCTGCCCGGCGGGCGGGGCGGTATCTGGTAGGTGCACTTGAGCTGCACCTTGATGGTCACTTCGTCGTCGACGGTGTGCCCGGGAGCGCTGTGGCTCACGTGCCAGTCGATGCCGTTGTCCGGAAAGGGCTGGGACAGCGAGCAGCCGGCCGCGGCGGCGACGGCGTGCAGGTATCCCACCTGAAGGGTCTCCATGCAGGCGGTGGTGGCGAGTGAGCCGCGCGTCGGTGCCGCCCGCTGGGGCGGCAGCCCTCCCGACTCGGGCTGGGCGAGCGCCATGTCTTCTTCCTTCCCCGTCCCTTGTGTTGTGACCGGTCCGCGTACGACGCAAACAGTCCGGGTATCACCGTTTCGGGGCAGGGGGTTGGCCATCTGCCGCACGTGTGCAGGGAGTTCGGGGATGTCGATGCACTGGTACGAAGGGCCCCTGGCCGCTTTCGACACGGAGACCACAGGAGTTGACGTCGAGGAGGACCGGATCGTCTCCGCCGCCCTCGTCGTCCAGGACACTGAGGGGGCGCGTCCGCGGGTGACGCGCTGGCTGGTCAACCCCGGCATACCGGTGCCGGCGGGGGCCACGGAGGTGCACGGCCTGACGGACGATCACCTCCAGCGGAACGGCAGGTGGCCGGCGCCGGTGATGGAGGAGCTGGCGCGCGCGCTCGCCGAACAGTCGGCGGCGGGGCGGCCGCTGGTGGTGATGAACGCGCCGTTCGACCTGACGATCCTGGACCGCGAGCTGCGCCGGCACCGGGCCTCGTCGCTGGGGAACTACACGGCGGGCACCCCGCTGACCGTGCTCGACCCGCGCGTCCTGGACAAGCACCTGGACCGCTACCGCAAGGGCCGCAGGACGCTGACCGACCTGTGCGCGCACTACGAGGTGGAGCTGTCGGGCGCGCACGACGCGGCGGCGGACGCGACGGCCGCGATGGACGTCGTACGGGCGGTGGCGCGGCGCTTCTCGTCCCGTCTGGAGCGGCTGACGCCGACGGAGCTCCACACCCTCCAGGCCGTGTGGCACGCGGCGCAGGCGCGGGGCCTCCAGGCCTGGTTCACCCGGCAGGGCACGCCGGAGACGGTGGACCCGTCCTGGCCGCTGCGGCCGGAGCTGCGCACCGCCGCGTGACGGGGGCGGGAATGCGGAAGGCCGGTCCGTCTTTCGACGGACCGGCCTCTCCCGGTGGGCGATACTGGGATCGAACCAGTGACCCCTTCGGTGTGAACGAAGTGCTCTCCCGCTGAGCTAATCGCCCGGGAACGGGTTGAACCATACAGGCCTTCGCGCCTCCGGTTCAAACCGCGCGGAGGCGGGCCGCGAGTCCGCGCCGTCCGCCGCGCATCATCAGGGCGTGGTTGACGCGGAAGAAGGGCCGCCCGGGCACGGCGAGGGCCCGCAGGAGCCGGGCGCGGACCTCGACCTCCTGCTCGTACAGGGCACGGGTGCCGGTCCCTTCCGGGGTGAGGGTCCAGCGGGCCCAGCCCTCCAGGTCCCCGCCGAGCCCGACCTCCAGGACGTGGGCGTCCGGGTCGCGGCGCAGGGACCGGGCGGTGACGACGAGGTCGTACGGCAGGACGGACCGGAAGCGGGCCGTGCCGGTGGCGTCGTCGACCGGGACGACCTCACGGACCTGCGGCCACCAGCTCGGGTACTCCTCGGCGCGTTCGAGGACCGCGTAGACGGCCTCGGGCGGGGCGGCGAGCCGCCAGACGCAGCGGAAGCGGTACCGGTACCAGTCCATGCCCCCAGTGTGGGCGTACTCAGACCGGGATCTGAGTACCCGGACGCATTCCCGCCCGCTGTGGCCGGAGCCACACTCCGGGTATGGACAACTCCCTGCCGCCCGCGGACGAGCTGGTGCTCGTCGACCGCGAGCTGGCGCAACTCGACGCGCGCCGGTCCCAGTTGCTGGCCCGCCGCGCCTGGCTGATCCAGGTGCTGTACCCGCCGGTCGCGGCGGCGGCCCCGTTCGGGCGCCCGGCGCCGTCGGCCGGGCCGGTCGCGGACTCGACGCCCCGGAGCGCGCAGAACGTGCTCCTCACCCTCGGCGGGACGCTGCTGACGATCGCGGCGGTCGCCTTCACCCTGGTGAGCTGGGGCTCGATGGGCATCGGCGGCCGCGCGACGGTACTGGCCGTGGTGACCGGCGCGGCGCTCGCGGCGCCGGTGGCGCTGCTCCGCAGGGGCCTGGCGTCGACGGCCGAATCGGTGGCGGCGCTCGGCCTGGTGCTGACGGTGCTCGACGCGTACGCGCTGCACCGGGTGGCGCTGCCGGAGGCGGACGGCCTGGGGTACACGGCGGTGGCGTCGGCGGTCCTCGCGGGCGCGTGGACCGCGTACGGCTCGGCGCTGTCCCGGCTGCGGCTCCCCCTGCCGGCGGCCGTGGTCGCCGCGCAGCTGCCGCTCCCGCTCGGGGTCCTCGCGCTCGGCGGCGGGTCGACGGCCTTCGCGTGGGCCGCGCTCGTCACGGCGACGGTGGACGCGGCGGTCGTGCTGTGGACCCGCCCCGCCGCGGTCCGGATCACGGCCGGCACGGCCGCGGCGGCCCTCGGCGGCTGGGCGCTGCTCACGGGCGGCCGGCTCTCCCTGGTCTTCCCCTGGAGCGGCGCGGCGCTGCTCCTCGCGGGCGCGGCGGTGGCCCTGTACGCGGCCTGGCGCGCCCCCGCCGTCGCGACGGCCGCCTCGGCCCTCGCGGGCCTGGCGACGCTGACGGCCACCGGAGGCCTCCTGCGCACCGCGCTCCCGGCGGACTGGACGGTCCCCGCCTACGTGCTGTGCGCCCTGGCCCTGGCATCGGTGTGGCGCCCGGAGAGCGCGCGCCCCGCGGCCGGCGGCGGTACGACGCCGGGCACGGGTGACACCCGGACCGCCGGGAGCGGTGCCGTGGCGTCCGGCGCGACCCCGGCCGGTCCCGCGGCGGGCGGCAGCGGGACGGCGCCGGCCTCGGGCCCGGAGGTTCCCGCCGGTGGTCGCGGGCGGCTGCCGCACGGGATCCGGCTCGGTCTCGCCGGCGCGGGCGCCGGTGTCGCGGCGCTCGGGGCCGTCTGGGCGCTGCCCCCGGCGGTGGCGGGGCTCCTCGGGCCGGTGGCCCGGACGACGGACGTCTGGTCGGGCGAGCACTCCGCGGTCGCCCTGTCCTCGTACCCCGCGACGGCGGTCCTGGTCCTCGCGGTGGCCGCCGCCGCCCTCTCGCTCCTCCCTCGGCTCTGGGCCCGGTGCGGGGCGCTCGCCCTCGTCTGGGCACTGCTCACGGCCCTGCCCGTCTCCCTCGCCCTCCCGTACGCGGCGACGCTCGCGCTCCAGCTGCTCACGACCGCGGCGGCCCTGGGCCTCGCGGTCCGCCCGGGCCCCCTGACCCGCGGCCTGCGCGTGGTCGCGGCTCCGGTCGAGGCGTCCGGCACGGACACGCCGGAGACCCGGGCCACGCCGACGGGCGCCGGCCCGGCGGCACCGAAGGCCCCGGCCGGCGGCCCCGGAGCCCCCTGGCCCGTGGGGGCGCCTGCCCCGCGTCGGGCTCAGGCGCCCGCGCCCGGGACCGCCCTCGGATGGATCGCGTACGCCGGCGGGCTCGCGTCCGCCGGGAGCGCGGTCGCGCTCGCCCTGGACGTCCGGGGGGCCACGTTCGCCGCGCTCGGCGTGGTCCTCGCGCTCCTGGCCGGCGTCGCGGCGCTCGGTACGGACGCGCGCCGGGTGGTCTCCGCCTCGGCCGCCGTGCTCGCGGCGACGGGGCTCGTGTGCGCGGTGGCGGCCGCCGGCGGGTTCGCGGACCACTGGACGGCGCTGACGCTGCTGCTCGTCCCCGCGGCGACGGCCGCCCTCGGCGCGAGGGCGCCGCGCCCGGTGGCCCTGGCGGCCGAGATCTCGGGCGGGGCCGTGGGGGTGCTCGCCCTGGGGATCGCCGCGTCCCGGCCCGCGTTCCTCGCGCTCGCGCTGGCCCTGGGCGGGGTGATCGCGGCGGCGACGGCGGTACGGCCCGAGCGGCGGCGGTTCGCCTCGTGGACGGCGGCGGCGCTGTTCCTGCTGGCCACCTGGGTGCGGCTCGGGGTGTGGGACGTCACGACCCCGGAGGCGTACACGCTCCCGGTGACGGTGCCCGCACTGGTCGTCGGGTTCCTGCGGCGGCGCTGGGACCCGGAGGCCTCCTCCTGGACGGCGTACGGCCCCGGTCTCGCCGTGACGCTGCTGCCGAGCCTCCTGGCGGCCTGGACGGACCCGGAGTGGGCGCGCCCGCTGGCCCTGGGGGTCGCCGCGCTCGGAGTGACGCTGCTCGGCGCCCGCTTCCGGCTCCAGGCGCTGCTGGTGCTCGGCGGCGCGGTGCTCGCCCTGGACGGGCTGCACGAGCTGGCGCCCTACGTGGTGCAGGCGGTGGGCGCGCTGCCGCGCTGGCTGCCGCCGGCCCTGGCGGGGCTGCTGCTGCTCGCGGTGGGCGCCACGTACGAGCAGCGCCTGCGGGACGCCCGGCGGCTGCGGGAGCGGCTGACGCGGATGCGGTGAGACGCCGAAGGCCCGGAGACGGTGTTCCGTCTCCGGGCCTTCGATCCGGGTGGTGGGCGATACTGGGTTCGAACCAGTGACCCCTTCGGTGTGAACGAAGTGCTCTCCCACTGAGCTAATCGCCCGGGCGCACCGCAAACATTACCCCATGTCAGCGGGGCTCCCGCACCACCGGAAGGTCACTCGTCGATCTTCCACGGCATCACGAAGCCGAACTTCCACAGGTAGACGCCGAGCAGCGCGGCGATGATCACCAGGCCGATGGCGGTGAGGATGATGTTCCGGCGGCGGACCTTCGGGTCCAGGGCCCGCTGGGCCGCCTCCGTGACCTTGCGCTTGGTCCAGCGGAGCACGAGCTGGGCCCAGACGAACTCGGTCGCCCAGATCGCCATGCCGGCGAAGATGACCAGCCAGCCGGGCCCCGGGAGCGGCAGCATCACCACTCCGGCGCCGACCACGGCGAGTCCCACGATGAAGACGCCGACCTGCCAGCTCAGATGCAGGCCTCGCCGGGACTTGATGAACTCCGGCGCACGGGATCCCAGTTCGGCTTCCTGGCCGTCCGCGGACTCCCCGGTGCGCTCGTCACTCTCCGCATTCATGCTCCCCAACCTACCGGACGGGGACCCCCCACCGGAACGGCCGTATTACCGCAGGTCACACGCGCCCATCCGAGCTACCTGAACGATCACAAAACCGACAGAGGGGTTTACAACGGCACCGGAGGTGGCATGTCGATTTCGCCGACGTGCGAATCCCCGAGCGCACACTGAGCGAAAGGCCCTGGCGCTTATGAACACCACGGTCAGCTGCGAGCTGCACCTGCGCCTCGTTGTGTCGAGCGAGTCCTCACTGCCTGTACCCGCGGGCCTGCGGTATGACACGGCCGATCCGTATGCCGTGCACGCCACCTTCCACACCGGAGCCGAGGAGACGGTCGAGTGGGTCTTCGCCCGCGACCTTCTCGCCGAGGGGCTGCACCGGCCCACCGGCACGGGCGACGTCCGCGTCTGGCCGTCCCGTAGTCACGGTCAGGGAGTCGTCTGCATCGCGTTGAGCTCCCCCGAGGGAGAAGCCCTGCTCGAGGCCCCGGCGAGGGCCCTGGAGTCGTTCCTGAAGAGGACCGACGCCGCCGTGCCACCGGGCACCGAGCACCGGCACTTCGATCTCGATACGGAGCTCTCCCACATCCTGGCCGACAGCTGAGCCAGGCCGAGAGCCGCACGGCGCCGTCCGACTCGGGGCGACGGCGCCGGACGGTCCGTGACATAAGCACGAGATCCGGCGCTCCCACCGCGCAGCCGGCGCGGTGGCGGGCGCCGGTGTCGTTTTCCGGGGCGCGCTAAAGTCAGCGCCATTCCGCGGGCACCCGTCCGCGGCCGGCCAGGGAGCGAATCGTGCTGATCCCCCACGACACCCGGATCGCCCTCGACACCGTCGTCGATCTGATGAACACCGCGCCCCAGGGCGAGCGCGCCGACGAGCTCCTGGACCTTCCGGAGCTCCACGACTTCCTGCGCGCGCACAAGGTCAGCGGCGTGGGCGACCTCGGACCCGACGACCTGCGCGCGGTGCGCGCGGTGCGCGAGAAGTTCGCGGCGGTCTTCTCCGCCCCCGAGGCCCGGATCGCGGCGCCCCTGATCAACCAGCTGGTGGCGGGCGCGGGCACCACCCCCCAGCTCACCGACCACGACGGCTACGACTGGCACGTGCACTACTTCGCGCCGGGCGCCTCGGTGGCGGACCACCTCGCGGCCGACTGCGGCATGGCGCTCGCGTTCATCGTGGTGGCGGGCGAGCAGGAGCGGCTGCGGCGCTGCGAGGCGCCGGACTGCGGCCGCGCCTTCGTCGACCTCTCCCGCAACCGCTCGCGCCGCTACTGCGACAGCCGCACCTGCGGCAACCGCCTCCACGTGGCCGCGTACCGCGCGCGCCGCAAGGAAGCCGCGGGCTGACCGCTCCGGGCGGGGACCTCAGGGCCAGGAGGTCACAGCACGTAGAGATCGTGCAGCGCGGCCATCAGCAGCAGACAGCCGATCACCCCGAGGAAGATCATCAGCGGCGGCTGGGAGAGCGCGAACAGGCAGCCGCGCGGCTCTTCGGCAGGGGCGTCGGTGGCGGCGGGCACGGGCTCCCGCGAGGTATCCAGCATCTCGGGGGGATGATGACGCACCCCCGGCCCGCCGAATCCCGCAACACGCCCCAACCCGGGGGCCGTTCACCCCTTCCCGTGGATCACGGAACGGGGACGGACACCGGAAGCGCCAGAAGTGATCAGATTCCGTGCTTCTTCAGAATCGCCTCGATGTCGCTGAAGTCCTCACCGGCGGGCTGACCGGCCTGCGGCTTCGACGCCACGGCTCGCGAGGGCGCCGACGCGGCCGGGGCCACGGCTCTCGGGTCGGCTCCCCCGGCCGTCACCTCACGGCCGGCCCTGCGCCGCTCCACCGCCCGGGTGGACAGGAAGAGCAGGCACGCGAGGCCGAGCACGCCGAAGCCGGCCCAGGCCACCGGGCTGAACGCCGTGTCGACGAGCCACTGCACCGCACCCGTCATCACCAGGCCGAGCGGCACCAGGGCGTAGGCCGCGGTCCGGGCGGCGGACAGGAACTTCTTCCGGTACGCCGAAATCGCGGCGATGCCCAGGCCCGCCGCGGACACCGCGGAACAGATGGTCTCGGCGAGCATGCGATCCTCCAGATGCCGGGCGATACGTCCCTTCCATCCTGCACCGCGGGAGCCGTCCGCGGCCATGCTCCCGGGCCGGTCTCAGGGAGATCTCCGGGTCGACCCGGCCGGGATCTCCTCCCCGGGGCCCGGTGAGGGAGACTGCTGCCATGAACGACTCCACCACCGCACCCTCCTCCCCCGTCGTCCTGGAGGCGTGGTTCGACCTCCAGTGCCCCGACTGCTTCCAGGCCCTCGACGACGTCCGCGCGCTCCGCGAGAAGTACGGCGACCGGCTCGACGTACAGCTGCGCCACTTCCCGCTGGCCAAGCACAAGCACGCGTACGCCGCCGCCCAGGCCGCCGAGGAGGCCGTCGAGCAGGGCAGGGGCTGGGCGTACGCGGAGGCGCTGCTCGCCAGGACCGCCGATCTCGGCGCGCGGGGCGAGCCGGTCCTCCTGGAGGTGGCGACGGAACTGGGCCTGGACGCCGAGGAGTTCGACACGGCCCTGATCGACGGACGGCACCTGCTGACCGTGGACGCCGACGAGGCCGAGGGCAAGGCGATCAAGGTCACCGGCACCCCGACCTACGTCATCGGCGGCGAGCGCCTGGACGGCGGCCAGAGCCAGGAGGGCCTGCGGGCTCGGATCGAGGAGATCGCCGACCGGCTCCTCGCGGACCGGTGACCCTCAGAGCAGCGGCTTCGCGCTGTTGACGAGCGTCGTGCGGTAGCCGAGCGACTCGTAGAGCCGGATCGCCGGGGTGTTGCCCGCGAACACATGGAGTTCGATCAGCTGCTCCCCGGCCTCCAGGGCGTGGTGCTCGGCGAGGAGCATGAGGGCGCGGCCGTACCCCTTCCCGCGCTGCCCCTCGACGACCTCGACCTCGAAGACGAACCCCGTCCCCTTCCCGGGCTCGCGCTCCAGCCGGCCCACCCACAGGTAGCCGACGACCTGCCCGTCCAGCACGGCGACGGACACGGCGACGCCCGGGGTCGCGAGGCCCTGCGGGAGGAAGCGGCGGCCGCTGTCCTCGGCCTTGGCGAGCGCCTGTTCCGCCGGGACGCCCCGGTCGATCCAGCTCTGCGCGAAGGCGGCCCGGGACTTCGCCGACCACTCCTCGAACTCCGCCCCGGTGACCGGGCGGTGCCCGAAGCCCTCCGGGAGCCGCGGCGGCTCGGGCGGCAGCTCCTTGGCCATGTTCCGGCTGCGCTCGGTGTACCCGAGCGAGCGGGCCATCCGCTGCGCCGCCTCCGACTCGGCGGGCACCGAGATCTGGACCTCGTCGCAGCCCCAGCCGCGCAGCACCTCCTCCGAGGCGAGCGCCGCCACGGTGCCCCGGCCCCGGCCCCGGTCCGGGCCGTCGACCAGGAGGCGGTCGATGAGGCCGGAGGCCGTACCGAAGCCCGGATCGGTGGCGAGGTGCACGGAGCCGACCCGGCGGCTGTTCACGCAGATGTCGAAGGTGCGGGAACGGCCGCCGTCGGCGGACTGCTGAAGCGGCTCGGACGGCCGCAGGGTGGTGGTCATCATGGGTGTTCTACCCAGCCCGCCGCCGCCCGTCATCCGGATTTACGCGAGCCTCGGGTCCCGGTCCGCGGCCGCGCGCTCGTCGAAGATCCGCATCGCCTTGGCGGTGACGGGTCCGGGGGCGTGCGCGAGGTCCCTGCCGTCCACCCGGTGCACCGCCTGGACGTCGCGCAGGGTCGAGGTCAGGAAGATCTCGTCGGCGCTCTCCAGCACGTCCAGCGGCAGGTCGGTCTCCTCGGCGCCGGTCCACCGGACGGCGAGCGCGCGAGTGATGCCCGCGAGGCAGCCGGAGGAGACGGGCGGGGTGAGGACGGCGCCGTCGACCACGACGAAGACGTTGGAGCCGGTGCCCTCGCAGAGCCGGCCCACGGTGTTGGCGAAGAGCGCCTCGGACGCGCCGCGCTCGCGCGCCCTGGCCAGGGCGACGACGTTCTCGGCGTACGAGGTGGTCTTGAGGCCCGTGAGCGCGCCGCGCTCGTTGCGCGTCCAGGGGACGGTGATCACGGCGGTGGAGTCGGGGCGCCGGCCGGTCTCGCCGAGGGCGACGACCAGGCTCGGCCCGGCGTCGCCGCGCTCCGAGCCGAGCGGGGAGAGCCCACCGGTGTAGGTGATGCGGAGCCGGCCGAGCTCCATCGGGTTCGCCTCCAGGACGGCGGCGCAGGCGCGGCGGACCTCGTCGAGGTCCGGGTCGGGCAGTCCGAGGCCGCGGGCGGAGCGGGTGAGGCGCTCCAGGTGCAGGGTGAGAGCAAACGTTTCGCCGCGCTCCGCCTTGACCGTCTCGAAGATCCCGTCGCCGACGGTCAGTCCGTGGTCCAGGACGGAGACCCGGGCGGTCTCCGCGTCGTGCAGCCCGCCGTTGACCCAGAGTTTCATCGAGAGATGGCCTTTCCGCTCGCCTCAGAGGCGCCTGACTCGTAGGCGCCCGACGCTATCGCGACGAGCCGCGCCGCCTTGAGCTCGGTCTCCTCCCATTCGCGCTCCGGGTCAGAGCCCCAGGTGATCCCGGCCCCCGTGCCGAACCGCAGCACGCCCTCGGGACGGTCGATCCAGAAGGTGCGTATGCCGACGGCCAGCTCGCCGGTGCCCGCGTCGGCGTCGACCCAGCCGATGCCCCCGCAGTACGGGCCCCGGGGCGCGGTCTCCAGCGCCTCGATGATCCGCAGCGCGCTGGACTTGGGCGCGCCGGTCACGGAGCCGGGCGGGAACGTGGCGGCGAGCAGCCCGGGCCAGCCGGTGTCCTCGCGGAGGAGTCCGGTCACCGTCGAGACGAGGTGGACCAGACCGGGGTGCTCCTCGACGGCACAGAGCTCGGGGACGGCGACCGTGCCGGTCTCGCTGACGCGGCCGAGGTCGTTGCGGACCAGGTCGACGATCATCACGTTCTCCGCGTGGTCCTTGGGGAGGAGGTCCGCGGCGGTGCGGCCGGTGCCCTTGATGGGGCCCGAGGAGATCAGGGCCCCCTCCCGGCGGAGATAGAGCTCGGGGGACGCGGTGGCGATCTCCACGCCGTGGGCGGGGAGGCGGATCGTTCCGGCGTACGGAGCGGGGTTGCCCCGGGCCAGGAGCGCGGTGAGGGCGTCGACGTCGGCGGCGGCCGGGTCCGGCAGCGGCGCGGTCAGCACCCGGCAGAGGTTCGCCTGGTAGACCTCGCCGCGCGCGATGTGCTCGCGCACCCGCCGGACGCCCGCCGTGTACGCGGCGCGGTCGAGCGAGGACGTCCAGTCACCGGCGGCGGGGCCGCGCCAGGCGCCCGGGACGGGCGCGGGGACCGGGTCGGGCCGGACGTCCCCGAAGCGCGCGCAGGTCAGGCGCCCTTCGAAGTCCGCGCAGACGGCCCAGAAGCCTGCGGAGTCCAGTGCCTCGGGGTCGTGGGTGACGTCCCGGAGATCGGTCGCGACGAGGCCGCCGAAGCGGGCCAGAGGAGCAAGGTCGTGCACGCATCGAGTCTAGGTCGGGCGGAGGGGGAGCACGGGGTCGTACCGGGAGGGGCGTGGGAGGCGCGTGTGACGGGGGCTCCCCGCCACCCGGAGAACACGGCGAGTGAACGCCACGCGAACCCTCCGGGAGGCCCGGCCGGGCGGCCGGAAGGGCGTGCAGGTCAGCACGCTGCGGAAACGCGTTTTTGTACTGGCCCAGGAATCCGCTAGAGTTCAACACGTCGCCGGGACGCGCAAGCGGAACGGAAACGACAAGCGGACGTAGCTCAGTTGGTAGAGCACCACCTTGCCAAGGTGGATGTCGCGAGTTCGAGTCTCGTCGTCCGCTCGATGTGGGGGATCTTCCCGAACCCCCGTTATCACTCCTGGTGGAGTGGCCGAGAGGCGAGGCAACGGCCTGCAAAGCCGTCTACACGGGTTCAAATCCCGTCTCCACCTCCAAGGACGATTAGCTCAGCGGGAGAGCGCTTCCCTGACACGGAAGAGGTCACTGGTTCAATCCCAGTATCGTCCACTGGATCTTCGGATCCCGGGTCCTCGGATCCCCCGCGCGATTAGCTCAGCGGGAGAGCGCTTCCCTGACACGGAAGAGGTCACTGGTTCAATCCCAGTATCGCGCACCACACTTCACGCACCCCTCGGGTGCGCCCGCGCGATTAGCTCAGCGGGAGAGCGCTTCCCTGACACGGAAGAGGTCACTGGTTCAATCCCAGTATCGCGCACGCAGGACCGACACCCCCGGGTGTACCCGCGCGATTAGCTCAGCGGGAGAGCGCTTCCCTGACACGGAAGAGGTCACTGGTTCAATCCCAGTATCGCGCACCATACGGAGAAGCCCCCGGCCGCAGCTCGCGGCACGGGGGCTTCTTCGTACCCGGCTCGGTGCGAACCCCGGGACGGGTGCGTGCCCCGGTCCGGGACCGGGGCACGGGCGGGGGTCAGGAGGAGAAGAGCATCCGACCGAAGCCACGCTGACGGTAGTGCCCGCCGTGGTGGCCACCGTGGTGACCGCCCTGGTGCGGGGCACCCCACGCCGGGGCCGCGGGAGCGGGCTGCGCCGGGTAGGCCGGCGGGGCGGGCGGGGCCTGCTGGCCCCACTGGGACTCCAGGCGGGTCAGGGCCTCCAGCTCGCCGTAGTCCAGGAATATGCCCCGGCAACCGCTGCACTGCTCGATCTGGACACCGTTGCGGTTGTACGTGTGCATCGCCGCATGGCACTTGGGACACTGCATGCTCGGCTCAACTCCCTGACATCGCCGTTCGAATGGTGGCTTCACCTTACGTGGACGCCGAAAGGGCCTACCCGGTTCGGCGTCCCGCGATGCGGGCGCAGGTGTCGATCATCACTTCCTCGACCTCGTCGAGCGGGCGCCGCTCGGCCGTGGACTTGGCGAGGGCCAGCGCGGCCGTCTGCACCGTCAGCGCCCGCGCGGGCACGTCGAGTCGGCCCCAGGGATCTCCGTCCACCGCGGGACCGCCCGCCTCCTGGTAGGCGCCGAGGAACCGGGACCAGACCTCGGGCGGCAGGATGCCGGCGGCGAACCAGGCGGCGGGCCGCGCCAGGTCCCAGGCGGGGTCCCCGAGACCCAGGTCGTCGATGTCGATGAGCCGCCAGGGGCCGGCGGGGGCGGACCTGACCAGTTGGCCGAGGTGGAAGTCCCCGTGGCACAGGAGGCGGTACGGTCCGGGGTCCGCCGGCACCGTCCGCCAGGCGTCGAGGACGGTGGCCGTCGCCGGGTGGTCCGGGGCCGCGCGGCGCATGCGGTCGACGGCCAGCGCCGCCTTCACGGGGGCCCGCATGTCAGGGAGCCGGTCGGCGTGGCCGGGCGGGGGCGGCGTGCGGTGCAGCAGGGCGAGGAGTCGCGCCGCCTCCTCCCACGGAGCGGCGTCGGGGTCCGCCGGGTCGACCGGCGGCCCGTACGGCCACACCGTGACCGGGCGGCCGGCGAGCACGTCGGCGCCGGACCTCGGCAGCGGCAGCGGCAGCGGCGGCAGGAGGACGCCGGCGACGTCCCGGTGCGCGGCCAGCGCGAGCCGTACGCGATGGGCCGCCGGGTCGGTGCCGGGCGCGTGCGCCTTCGCGACCAGGTCCCCGTGCCGTACGACGGTCCCGTCGTCCCGGTCCGCGAGCACCCCGACGCACTCGTCCGCACAGCGGCAGGGAGCCGCCGCGGGGTGCGCCGCCGCACGGGCCAGCGCGGCGAGGGCGTCGAGCGGGGGCGGCGGGGCGAGGGGCGGGGGCGTCCGGGGTACTGGGTCCACTCCCGGAGCGTACGGCGTCGGGGACGGGGCGGATGCCCCGGTGCGGGCGGGGGATGCCGATGCGGGCGGGGGATGCCGGCGCGGGCGGGGGTTGCCGGTGCGGGCGCGGGTCTCCGGTGCGGGCGCGGGTCGCCGGCGCGGGCGCGGGCCTGCCGGTGCGGGCAGATGCCCACGCGCGGGCGCGGGTCGCCGGCGCGGGCGCGGGCCTGCCGGCGCGGGCAGATGCCCACGCGCGGGCGCGGGTCGCCGGCGCGGGCGCGGGCCTGCCGGCGCGGGCAGATGCCCACGTGCGGGCGCGGGTCTGCCGATGCGGGCAGATGCCCACGTGCGGGCGCGGGTCTCCGGCGCGGGCAGATGCCCCGGTGCGGGCGCGGGACCGGAGCGCGAGCTCGGACGGCCGGATGACACGCGGGCGGGGCCGGTCGACCGGTGGCTCGCGGGAATGCGCGAGGGCCGGTCAGCTCCCCAGCTGACCGGCCCCACGCTGCCGTCCGCCGCACCCCCGTCCCCACGGGGCTGATGGCCGGATGTCCCGACCCGGGCCGCTCTCCCGGGTCCGGGGCGCCGCTCAGCGCCCCAGCATCACGCCCACGGACGACGCCTGTGTGACCACCGCTTCCCAGCCGCCGAAGACGACCACGAGCAGGGCCGCGAGAGGGAGGACCATGGCGGTGGCCACCAGGGGGTGACGGCGGCTGGAGGGCCGGGTGGTCGTCCGCGGTGCCAGGTAAGCCATGGTTCCTCTCCTGTCGTGTCTGGCGCGGCGGGTACGTGACCTCGGGGGACGAGTGCTGCACCCGCCGCTTGACCTCAACACTAGGGAGCGGGGGCCGCCTGGACGTCATGCCCGCGTACCGACTTCCGGGCCTCCCGGAGGATGACGCCCGCCCGTGCGGCGTACTCCCCTGGGTGGAGAAGGGGGTCCGGAACCCGGGGTCTTCCCGGAGGGGGCGCCCTCAGAGGGCGTGTCGGCGTGACTTCGCTCACGTCCTCGGGCCCGCTGTCCGCGGACGGCCCGGCCGCCCCCGGAACCCGCGCCGCGAGCCGTCCGGCCGGATCCGGGCACGGTCGTCAAGTGGGTTTCCGCGAGCGGGGGTTGAGGTGGGCCGGGGCGGCCGCCCGGGCCCGCCGTCCCCCTCAGTACTGACAATCGATCCCGGTGCGAGGGCGCGGCCTATGAGCGCGTACGGGCGCCACTACGTAAGCTGTGCCACGTCGAACGGACGAGGGGACGGACATGGCGATGATGCGGCTCCGGCGCGAGGATCCGCGGATCGTCGGGTCGTTCCGGCTCCACCGCAGGCTGGGGGCCGGCGGGATGGGCGTCGTGTACCTCGGGTCCGACCGGCGCGGCCAGCGGGTCGCGCTCAAGGTGATCCGGCCCGACCTGGCCGAGGACCAGGAGTTCCGGTCGCGGTTCGCCCGTGAGGTGTCCGCCGCCCGGCGCATCCGGGGCGGCTGCACGGCCCGGCTCGTGGCCGCCGACCTGGAGGCGGAGCGGCCCTGGTTCGCCACCCAGTACGTCCCCGGACCCTCGCTGCACGACCGGGTCGCCGAGGAAGGCGCTCTGCGCGCCGCCGACGTGGCCTCGATCGGGGCGGCGCTCTCCGAGGGGCTCGTCGCCGTCCACGAGGCGGGCGTGGTGCACCGGGACCTCAAGCCCTCGAACATCCTGCTCTCCCCCAAGGGCCCCCGCATCATCGACTTCGGCATCGCCTGGGCCACCGGGGCCAGCACCCTGACCCATGTGGGCACGGCCGTCGGCTCGCCCGGCTTCCTCGCCCCCGAGCAGGTGCGCGGGGCGGCCGTCACCCCCGCCACCGACGTCTTCTCGCTCGGCGCCACCCTGGCGTACGCGGCGATGGCCGACTCCCCCTTCGGGCACGGCAGCTCCGAGGTCATGCTCTACCGCGTCGTCCACGAGGAGCCCCAGCTGCACGGGGTGCCGGACGCCCTCGCGCCGCTCATCCGGGCCTGCCTCGCCAAGGACCCCGAGGACCGTCCCAGCACCCTTCAGCTGTCGATGCGGCTCAAGGAGATCGCGGCCCGCGAGGCCCAGGGGCTGCCCGCTTCCCGGCCGCCCGTCCAGCGGGAGCGGACCGAGGAGCGCAACACCGTCCGCCCGACCGAGCGCTACACCGACCGGGACGTGCCCGGTCGTGGGCCGGAGCGCGAGCGTCCCGAGCGGGGTGGCGAGCGGGGGCCGGGGCGGGGGCCCGGGCCTTCGTCCCGTCCTTCGGCCGGGCCCCGTACCGGTGGCTCCCGGGCGCCTCAGTCCCGTCCCGGCACCCGGCCCGGTGCCCGCTCGACGTCCACCGGCCGTCGCCCCGCCAACCCACGGCTGCTGCGGCAGCGGCTCTTCGTCTTCGTGGTGGTGACCCTGGTGGTGGCCCTGGGCATCGCCGCCGCTCAGGCCCTCCAGGGCTAGGGGGTCTCCGGACGGGCCCCGGGTCCCGGGGTCAGGACTCCGGGCGGCCCGTCGCCACCGCGTAGAAGGCGACGGCCGCCGCCGCGCCCACGTTGAGCGAGTCGACGCCGTGGGCCATCGGGATGCGGACCCACTCGTCCGCGGCCCGCAGCGCCTGCGTCGACAGGCCGTCACCCTCCGCCCCGAGCATCAGCGCCACCCGGTCCAGACGGTGCGGGGCGGCCTCGTCGATCGACGTGGCCTTCTCCGCGGGGGTGAGGGCGAGCAGCTTGAAGCCCGCCTCCCGGACGACCTCCAGGCCTCGGGGCCAGCTCTCCAGGCGGGCGTACGGGACGGAGAACACCGCTCCCATCGAGACCTTCACCGAGCGGCGGTACAGCGGGTCCGCGCAGTCCGGCGACAGCAGGACCGCGTCCATGCCGAGGGCCGCGGCGCTGCGGAAGATGGCCCCGATGTTGGTGTGGTCGTTCACCGACTCCATGATCACCACGCGGCGGGCGCCGGCGAGGAGGTCGCCCGCCTCCGGGAGCGGCTTGCGCTGCATCGAGGCGAGGGCGCCGCGGTGCACGTGGTAGCCGGTGACGCGCTCCGCGAGGTCCGGCTGGATCGCGTACACCGGGGCCGGGACCTCGTCGATGACGTCCCGCATGACGTCCACCCACTTGGCGGAGAGCAGCATCGACCGCATCTCGTATCCGGCCTGGCGGGCCCGGCGGATGACCTTCTCGCCCTCCGCGATGAACAGGCCCTCGGCCGGCTCGCGCCTGCGGCGGAGCTCGACGTCGGTCAGGCCGGTGTAGTCACGCAGGCGCGGGTCGTCGGGGTCGTCGATCGTGATGAGTTCGGCCACGAGGTGATACTGCCTTGTCCGGGGTGTGGTGCCAATGCGTACGGCGGGGCGGACCCGCCGTACGCGCGGGGGGAACGGGTGGTGCTACGTCGTCAGTTTGTCCGGGGCCTCGGCCACCACGTCGCCGATGACGATGACCGCCGGCGGGCGGACCTCCTCGGCCTGCACGGTCTCCGCGACCGTCGCCAGCGTGGCGTCCACCCGGCGCTGGGCCGCCGTCGTGCCCTCCTGGACCAGGGCCAGGGGGGTGTCGGGGCTCTTGCCGTGGGCGATCAGCGCCTCGGCGATCTTCCCGATCTTGTCGACGCCCATGAGGATCACCAGCGTGCCGGTGAGCTTCGCGAGGGACGCCCAGTCGACGAGCGAGCGCGGGTCGTCGGGGGCCACGTGGCCGCTGACCACGGTGAACTCGTGGGCCACCCCGCGGTGCGTCACCGGGATGCCGGCCGCGCCCGGGACCGAGATCGAGCTGGAGATGCCCGGGACGACCGTGCAGGCGATGCCCTCGGCGGCCAGGGCCTGGGCCTCCTCCATGCCGCGGCCGAAGACGAACGGGTCGCCGCCCTTGAGGCGGACGACCGACTTGCCCTGCTTGGCGTGCTCGATCAGCGCGTTGTTGATGGCCTCCTGGGCCATGAAGCGGCCGTACGGGATCTTCGCCGCGTCGATCACCTCGACGTGCGGCGGCAGCTCGTCCAGGAGGTCCCGGGGGCCGAGCCGGTCCGCGATGACGACGTCCGCCTCCGCGAGCAGCCGGCGGCCCCGGACCGTGATCAGGTCCGGGTCGCCCGGGCCGCCGCCCACGAGGGCCACGAAGGGGGTGCGGGCGCGGTGCGCGGGCGCGGCGATCGAGCCGTCGCGGAGGCCCTCCACGATCGCGTCCCGGACGGCGGCCGAGCGGCGGGGGTCGTGGCCGGTGAGCACGGCGACCGTCACTCCGGCGTCGCGGCCCGTGGCCGGGGTCCAGGCCGTCGCCGCCTCGGCGTCGTCCGCCCGCACGCACCAGGTCCTGGTGCGCTCGGCCTCGGCCGAGGCCGCGGCGTTCGCCGTCGGGTCCGTGGTGGCCACCAGGGCGTACCAGGCGTCGGCGAGGTCGCCCTCCTCGTACCTCCGCTTGATCCAGGTGATCTCGCCCGTCTCCGCCATCGCGTCCACGGACGGGGTCGCGGAGGGCGAGATCAGGGTGATCTCGGCGCCCGCGGCGATCAGGGCCGGGAGGCGGCGCTGGGCCACCTGTCCGCCGCCGAGGACGACGACGCGGCGGCCTGCCAGGCGCAGTCCGACGGGGTAGGCGGGGTGCTCGGCGTTCTCTGCCATGGGTGAGCGGCTCCTCGGGGCGTGGCATGTGCGGGGCCGCTGCGGCGGTGAAGCGGCTGGTGGGACGGGGGCTCGCGCCCGCCCCCACGATATCGGTGACGAGGCCCTGTCACGTTGTGACGGATCTCCCCCGTCGCGCGTCCCTGACGTGGGGCCGCCCGGTAACCGCGCGCCCCCGCCCCGAGCGGGTGGGGGGACGCGCCGGGTGCTACTTCTCGGTGACTCCCGCCGAGTCGAAGGTGGCCACCTCGTGCATCGCGCGTGCCGCGCTCTGCACCAGGGGCAGCGCCAGGAGCGCGCCCGTGCCCTCGCCGAGGCGGAGGTCGAGGTCCACCAGCGGGCGCAGGCCCAGCTTGTTCAGCGCCGCCACGTGGCCGGGCTCGGCGCTGCGGTGACCCGCGATGCAGGCGGCGAGCGACTCGGGGGCGATCGCGCGGGCGACGAGGGCCGCCGCGCCGGTGGAGAC
This sequence comes from Streptomyces sp. NPDC096079, assembly GCF_040303145.1. Taxonomy (NCBI): domain Bacteria; kingdom Bacillati; phylum Actinomycetota; class Actinomycetes; order Kitasatosporales; family Streptomycetaceae; genus Streptomyces; species Streptomyces sp. NPDC096079. The sequence continues at coordinate 13,080 of NZ_JBEOST010000036.1, read as the reverse complement.
GCCGTCCAGGATCACCGGGGTGCGGAGCGAGGCCGCGCCCAGGATCAGGCCCACCAGGGCCGCGTGCTCCAGGCCGCCGACCGCCGACAGGACGCCGATCGGGTCCGCCGGGTCCGGCTTGTGCAGGTCGAGCGCGCGACGGACCACGTCCACCTTGCGGGCGTGCGTCTCGTCGTTGATGCCCGTGCCCCGGCCCGTGACCTCGGCCGCGTCCACCCCCGTGTAGACCGAGATCAGCGCGGCCGACGCGGTGGTGTTCGCGATGCCCATCTCGCCGGTGAGCAGGGCCTTGTTGCCGGCCGCCACGAGGTCGCGGGCCGTCTCGATGCCCACCTCGATCGCGGCCAGGACCTCTTCGCGGGTCATCGCCGGGCCGGTGGTGAAGTCGCCCGTGCCCGGGCGCACCTTGCGGGGCAGGAGGCCCGGCGTGGCCGGGAGTTCGGACGCCACGCCCACGTCGATGACGCAGACCTCGGCGCCCACCTGGTTCGCGAACGCGTTGCAGACCGCTCCCCCGCCGAGGAAGTTGGCCACCATCTGGCCGGTGACCTCCTGCGGCCAGGGGGTCACGCCCTGGGCGTGGACCCCGTGGTCGCCGGCGAAGATCGCCACGGCGGCCGGCTCCGGGATGGGGGGCGGGCAGATCCGGGAGAGGCCGGAGAGCTGCGCGGAGATGATCTCCAGCATGCCCAGGGCCCCGGCGGGCTTGGTCATGCGCTTCTGGCGTTCCCACGCCTCGCCGAGCGCCTTGGCGTCCAGCGGGCGGATGTTCGCGACGGTCTCCTGGAGCAGGTCGTGCGGCTCCTCGCCCGGCAGGGCGCGGCGGCCGTACGTCTCCTCGTGGACGACCCAGGCCAGCGGGCGCCGCTTGGACCAGCCCGCCTGCATCAGCTCCGGCTCGTCCGGGAACTCGTCCACGTATCCCACGCAGAGGTACGCCACGACTTCGAGGTGCTCGGGAAGGCCGAGGGCGCGGACCATCTCGCGCTCGTCGAAGAAGCTGACCCAGCCGACACCGAGGCCCTCGGCGCGGGCCGCGAGCCAGAGGTTCTCGACGGCGAGCGCCGAGGAGTACGGGGCCATCTGCGGCTGCGTGTAGCGGCCCAGCGTGTGGCGGCCGCCCCGGGTGGGGTCGGCGGTCACGACGATGTTCACCGGGGTGTCGAGGATCGCCTCGATCTTCAGTTCCTTGAACTGCTTCGCCCGGGCCTTCGGCAGCGACTTGGCGTAGGCCTCGCGCTGACGCTGCGCCAGCTCGTGCATCGTCTGCCGGGTCTCGGCGGAGCGGATGACGACGAAGTCCCACGGCTGGGAGTGGCCGACGCTGGGCGCCGTGTGCGCCGCTTCGAGGACGCGCAGGAGCACCTCGTGCGGGATGGGGTCGCCGCGGAAGCCGTTGCGGATGTCGCGGCGCTCGCGCATCACGCGCAGGACCGCCTCGCGCTCGGCGTCGTCGTAGCCGGGGGCCGGGGGCGAGTCGGGGACCGGGTCGGCCTCGGCGAGCGGGGCCTCGTCGGCCACCGGGGTCTCCTCGGGGGCCGGGGCGGCGGCCGTCGGCTCGGCGACGGGGGCGGCCTCGGGAGCCGGTGCGGGCTCCGGGGTCTGCACGGCCTCGGCGATCTCGATGACCTCAGGGGCCTCGATGACCTCAGGAGCCTCGGTGAGTTCGGCGTCCTCGGGGGCCTGGGGGTCCCCGGCCTGCTCCGGCTGCTCGGCACTCGGCGTCTCGGCCGGTGCCTCTTCGGCGACCACGGGGATCTCCTCGGCCTGCGCCGGAAGCTCGTCGGCGACCACCGGGACCTCCACGGCCTGCGCCGGGACCTCCGCGGCGGCCACGGGGACCTCCGTGGCGACGGCCACGGTCTCCGCCGGAGCCTCGGCCGGTTCCTCGGCCTGGGCCGGGAGCTCGGTCGGCGCCTCCACCGGGAGCTCGGCCGGGGTCTCCACGGGCGCGGGCGCCGTGGGCTCCTCCGCGACGGGCTGCACCGGCTCCGGGGCCGTCCCGGCCGGCGCCGCTTCGATGAGCTCGGCCTCGGACTGCTGGACCGGGGCGGGCTCCTCCACGGGCTGCGCGGGCTCGACCGGGGCCTCGGCGGCCGGCTCGGCCGCCTGCGGCTCGGCTTCCACGACGGGGAGGACGGCGGCCTCGGCCTCGCGCGGGGCGGGGACCGTGACCTGGGCCTCGGGGGCCTCGGGGGCCTCGTCCGGGGCGGTCTCCACGAGGGCGGGCGCCTCGGCGGCCTGCTCCTCGGGCGCCTCCGGCACCGGGACCGGGGCCAGGTGCGGGGTCGTCGGGACGGAGCCCTCGACCTGGACGAACTGGGCGCCCGCCGGGACGACCGTTTCTGCCGGTGCCTGCGACGCGGCCGGCTCCTGCGGCTGCGCGACCCACGGCTCGGCACCCTGCGGCGCCAGCTGCTGGTCCTGGGCGATCTCGAAGTACTCGGGGCCGGTGGTCGGCGGGCCCGGGTTCCGCACCGGCATCGGGGCCGGGGCCGTGGCCACGACCGGCTCGGGGGCCGGCGCGGGCTGCGGGGCCGGCGCGGGGGCGGCGGCCGGGCCGCGGTCGGCGAGGGAGAGCACGACGCCACCGCCGGCGTCCGGCACCGGCGGGCCCATGTGCAGCGGGCGCCGGGCGGGCGGCGGGGTCGGGGCCGCGGCCGGCGGGGGCACGCGGACGCCGCCGAGGTCGACGGATCCGGTGTCACGGCCGGCGGCCTCGTGGGCTCCGGTGTCGAGGATCCCCGGCTCGTAGCCGTGCTCGGTGTGGACCGGCTCCGTCGGGGGCACCGGGACGCCGTGCGCGGGCGTGCCGAGGTGCGCGCCCTGCGGGGCGGTCAGCACGTCGGCGAGCGCGACGCCGTCGGGGAGCGGGCCCGTGAGCGGGTCCGGCAGCGGGTCGGTGAGCGGGTCGCCCACGGGGGCGTGGGCCTGCGGGACGCCCTGGCCGGGGACGAGGTGCGGCGCGGGCACGGCGACCGGCGGCGCGGGAACGACGCCCGGCGGGTGCTCGCTCCAGGCGCCCTGGGCGCCCGGCATCAGGAGGATCTCGTCGTCCTCGGCGGTGTGCTCGGAGGGGTCCAGGAAGGTGTACGCGCCCGGAGCGGGGATGCCCGGCTGCTCGACCATGCCTGCGTTCTCCGGCAGCCCCTCGCCCGGGACCTGGCCGGTGTCCGTCATGCGTACCCCTCGCCCATCGCTTGTGCTCCTTCAGACCTGCGCCCGTCGACAAGAACGAGCGCGCGCGCCGCGCGGCACGAAGCACGCGGACACCCACACATTGTCGCGGCCCTCGGCCATCGTGGCAGGGAGATTCGCCACGGTGCGCTGTGGACTGCGCCACGTCGCGCGGTCCCCCCTTGTCGCGTACCACATCGGAGGCGCAAACCGGCCACCCATTCGGGACATTGACGAACAGAGTGCCGAACGTCCCGGTGCGGTACAACAATCGGCCAGCCTACCCTGCCCCGGTGCGGCGGCCTGGTCACGGGTGGGGGTCCCCCCAGCGAAGCTAGGGGGAGGTCGCCCTGCGTCCGGACAGCAGGAACACGACCGAACGCTCGCGTTCCGACCAGTCGTCCGGGTCGAGTCCGACGGTCTGGAGGAGGAGGCTCTCGACGGCGTAGCCGCCGCCGTGGAGGGCGGCGCCGATCGCCTCGGCCTCGTCGCGGGTGGAGGCGTGGGCGACGATGCGCTCCGGGCGCCGGTCCGTGCAGGCGGTGACGACGGGGACGCCGCCGGCCGCGATCCGTACGGTGTCGGGCTCGGGCAGGCTCTCCAGGACGTGCGGGGCGCGCCCGTGGACGGTCTGGAGGAGCACCCCGTGGCGGCGGGCGGCCCGCTCGGTGCGGGCGCAGGCCGAGGCGTCGGTGTCGACGGCGATGACGGCGGCGCCGAAGCGGGCGGCCTCGACGGAGAAGGCGCCGCCCGCGCAGCCGATGTCCCAGACGAGGTCGCCGGTGCGGGGTCCGAGGCGGGCCAGTTGGGCGGCCCGGAGGGCGGGGTCGCTGCCCTCGCCCGGGCGGGCCCCGCCGGTTCCGGGGCCTTCGCCCTCGGAGTCGTACTCCTCGGTGGGAAGGCCCCAGCCGCGGACCGTGCGCGCGGCCGGGTCCTGGCCCGACAGCCAGGGGGCGGCGGGGGTGCCGCCGACCGCGCCGCCGATCACGAGGACGACGTTCGGGTCGCGCCAGGTGTGGTCGGCGGCCTTGTCGGAGGTGAGGACGGAGACCTGTTCGCGGTCGGTGCCGAGTTCCTCGCAGACGACGAAGGTGCGGTGGACTCCGTCGAGGAGGAGGGCGAGTTCGGCGGGTCCCGCGCCCGGTGAGGTGAGGACGGCGACCTTGGGGTGGGCACGGCAGACGTTGACGGCGCGGCGCAGGGTCCGCTGGTGGGCGACGACGATCCGGGCGTCCTCCCACGGCATGCCGGCCCGTGCGAAGGCGGCGGCGACCGAGGAGACGGCGGGGACGACCTCGACCTCCAGGCCGTGCTCGGGGGCGCGCAGGGTGCGGACGACGCCGAAGAACCCGGGGTCGCCGTCGGCGAGGACGACGGCGGTGCCGCGGTGGGTCGCGATGCGGCGGGCGGCGAGGTCGACGCTGCCCAGGCGGATGCGCTCGGCCCCCGGGGGCACTTCGGGCAGCGCCAGGTGGTGCGCGGCGCCGGCCACGAGCGTGGCGGCGGAGAGCGCGGACCGGGCCGCCGCGGTGAGGGGCGAGCCGTCCCAGCCGATCACCGTGACGCGGTCGGCCATCGTCGTGTGTCTCCCTGGGTGTCGTCGCAGGTCGGGGGCGTGCCGAGCGTACCCCGGGATCCGTGCGGGGGCTCAGCTCCAGTCGGTGTACGAGGAGTAGCCCGCCTCGGCCATCTGGTCGGCGACGCCGTCGAGGTCCTCGGGGAGGAGGCCCCAGACGATGAAGTCGGTGCGCAGTTCGGCCCAGGTGCCGTCCTCGGTGCGGGTGCGGGCTATGCAGGCGTTGCGCAGGACGCCCTCGCTGATGCAGCCGATCTTCTGGGCGACCTGCTGGGAGGCGGTGTTGTCGGCGGCGGTGCGCAGTTCGAGGCGCTCGAACCCCTGGTCGCCGAACAGCCACTGGGCGGTGGCGAGCGCGGCTTCGGAGGCGTAGCCCTCGCCGCGGGCCCAGGGGGCGATGATGTAGGACATCTCGGTGGAGCGGACCCGCCAGTTGGTGCTGCTCAGCTGGACGACGCCCACCAGACGCTGGGTCAGGAACTCGGTGACGGCGAGGTCGAGGCCGCGGCCCGCGGCCCGTTCGGTGGGGGCGTACTCGGTGATCCAGCGGTGTGCGGCGTCCTCGGTGTAGGGCTGGGGCACGGCGGTCCAGGCGGCGACCATCTCGTCGTTCATCATCTCGGCGAGGGCGGGGGCGTCCGTCTCCTCGAGCGCGCGCAGCACCAGCCGGTCCGTGTTGATGGAGATGTCCGGAAAGGTGGTAGTCATGCGCAGCTCCATGCCGTGGACCGTCCGAATCGACCGTGAACGCACAGCATGCAGCATGCGGGCGCCGGTGCGCATGGCCGGGTCGGGTGTGCCGGGGGGTGTGGGGGCGGGTGTGGCGAAGGCCCCGCGCACCGGGCGGGGTGCGGGGGCCTTCTGCTCAAGGACCTTACGGGGGAGCCGGTCTGACGGCCCCTCGGGCGTCGTGCCTTACTTGGCGGCGCCGAAGGCCGGGATGACCGCGCCCTTGTAGGTGTCCTCGATGTACTTCTTCACCTCGGGCGAGTTGAGGAGCTTGGCGAGCTTCTGCACGCGGGCGTCCTTCTCGTTGCCCTCCTTGACGGCGAGGAAGTTGGCGTACGGGTTGCCGTCCGCCTTCTCCAGGACGAGGGCGTCCTTCGACGGGGAGAGCTTGGCCTCGATGGCGTAGTTGCCGTTGATGACGGCGGCGTCCACGTCGTTCAGGGCGCGGGGCACGGTGGCGGCCTCCAGCTCCTTGAACTCCAGGCCCTTCTTGTCGGTGATGTCGGAGAGCTTGGCGTCGGTGCCGACGCCGTCCTTGAGGGTGATGAGGCCGTTGTCGGCGAGGAGGTGGAGCGCGCGGCCCTCGTTGGTGGTGTCGTTCGGGACGGCGATGGTCTGGCCGGCCTTGATGTCCTTCACCGACGTGAGGCTCTTGGAGTAGAGGCCCAGGGGCTCCAGGTGGACGTCGACCACCGGGACGATGTGCGTGTTGTTCTTCTTGTTGAAGTCGTCGAGGTACGGCTTGTGCTGGAAGAAGTTGGCGTCGACCTGGCCGGTCTCGGTGGCGGTGTTCGGCAGGACGTAGTCCGTGAACTCCTTCACCTCCAGCTTCAGGCCGGCCTTCTCGGCCAGGTTGTCCTTGACGAAGCCGAGGATGTCGGCGTGCGGCGTCGGGGACGCGGCGACGACGAGCGGCTTGTCGGCGGCGCCGGCCGCGTCCTTGGAGGAGGACGGGTCCGAGGAGGTGCCGCAGGCGGTGAGGCCGAGGGCCAGGGCTGCGGTGGCGGCGATACCGGCGGTGAGCTTGATGTTCTTACGCACGAAGAGTGCCTCTTTCCGGTGGAGCGGTGGACGCCTGGACAACAAGTCCGGGCTGTTCTTCGAAGGACGAAGTCTGGGGGGGGTTACGCGGTGCGGCCCCGGCGGGCGAGGAGTCGGACGACTCCGTCGCCGATGAGCTGGACGACGGTCACGACGGCGACCAGGATGACGACGGTGACCAGCATGAACGTGGTGTCGAAGCGCTGGTATCCGTAGGTGACGGCCTTGGAGCCGAGGCCTTCGCCGCCGACGGCGCCGGCCATCGCGGAGTAGCCGATGAGCACGATCACGGTGGTGGTGACGCCCGACACCAGCGAGGGCAGGGCCTGCGGGAGCAGCACCTTGCGGACGATGGTGGGGATGCCGCCGCCCATGGCCTGGACGGCTTCGACGAGCCCGTGGTCGACCTCGCGGATCGCCGTCTCGACGAGGCGCGCGAAGAAGGGGATGGCGCCGATGGCGAGCGGCACGATCATCGCGGTCGGGCCGATGAAGGTGCCGACGACGAAGGTCGTGAACGGGATCAGGGCGATCAGCAGGATGATGAACGGCAGCGAACGCCCGATGTTCACGATCGCACCGACGACCTTGTTCACCGGCCGGTTCTGCAGCAGTCCGCCCTTGTCCGTGAGGACGAGGAGGATGCCGAGCGGCAGGCCGCCGACGATGGTGACGACGGTGGCCCACAGGACCATGTAGAGGGTGTCGACGGTGCCCTGCTCCAGGAGGGGCTGCATCTCCGACCAGGTCACTTGGCACCTTCCTTGACCAGCACGTGCGCGGTCTCTTCCACGGTGTCCTCCACGATCTCGACCTGGAGGCCCTGCTCGCGCAGGAAGCCGACCGGGACGACGTTGTCCTCGTACCGTCCGGGCAGCTCGATCCGCATCCGGCCGATCTGCTTCCCTCCGACGGTGTCCATCGCCGCCCCGAGGATCGAGATGTCGATGTTGTACGTGCGGGAGAGCTGCGAGATCACCGGCTGGGTCGCGGCCTCGCCGTGGAACGTGACGTCGACGACGGTCCGGTCGGGGCCGGTCGGCGCGCCGCTGACCGGGAACAGTTCGGCGGCCAGCTGCGAGCCGGGGGTGGCGAGCAGTTCGCCGACGGTGCCGGACTCGACGACGCGGCCGTGCTGCATCAGGGCGGCGGAGTCGCAGATCGTCTTGACGACGTCCATCTCGTGCGTGATGAGCAGGACGGTGAGGCCGAGCTGCTGGTTGAGGTCGCGCAGGAGCTGGAGGATGGAGCGGGTGGTCTCCGGGTCGAGGGCGCTGGTGGCCTCGTCGGAGAGGAGGACCTTGGGCTCGCCGGCGAGGGCGCGGGCGATGCCGACGCGCTGCTTCTGGCCGCCGGAGAGCTGCCCCGGGTAGGACTTGGCCTTGTCGGCGAGGCCGACGAGGTCGAGGAGTTCCAGGGCGCGGCGGGAGCGCTCGGCGCCGGAGACGCCGAGGATCTCCAGGGGAAGTTCGATGTTGTCCTTGACCGTGCGGGAGGACAGCAGGTTGAAGTGCTGGAAGACCATGCCGATGCTGCTGCGCGCCCGGCGCAGGTCCTTGCCCGCGCGGCGGCCCTTCCCGGCGAGCGCGGTGAGGTCGACGCCGTCGACGGTCACGGTGCCGGAGGTGGGGCGCTCCAGGAGGTTGACGCAGCGGATGAGGGAGGACTTGCCGGCGCCGCTCTGGCCGATCACGCCGAACACCTCGCCCTCGCGGACGTGGAGGTCGACGCCGTCCAGAGCGGTGACCTGCCGGCCGCGCGACTCGTAGACCTTGGTCAGGCCCGAAGTGGTGATCACAGGGGTTTCCGTCACTGTCGAGTGCGCGACGCGGGGTCCGTCGTGCACGGGGCATTCGTCATTCGGACAGTCAGGCGCACGGGGGGCGCTGCTCCGGCTGGTGGCCGGGCGGCAGCGGTGCGCGGGGCAGGCACGGTCCGGCGCCGGGTGGCGGGCGGATCGGCTCGGCCGTCGGGGTCTCGCTTCGGGGCGCGAGGCCAGGCGGGGGCCCTCAGAAGGCGCACATTCGACACATACAACGAGCACCGGGCGTCGTGTTCGCCTCGGTCGCAAGGGTGCGGCTGCTCGTCGTGGTCATGTCTGCAAGTAAAACATGCGCAGCTGCGAAGGGAAGCGGGCTGTCCGAATAGCGGACGTCATTGAGACGCCATGCGGACGCCGCGGGAGTGCCCGAGCGCGGACCATCCCGTGCGTGGCCTGGAGGGAACGGGACCCGGCCCGGTCCGGGGCGGGAGCGGGAGCGGCCGCGGGATGTGGCCAAGGCCACGCCGTGGACGGGGTGCCGAGGGGGTGGGGGCGGGCGCACCGGGCCATTCGGCCCGTAATACCCTCGGGCGCATGCTTGACGCCCTGACGATCGCGGTCTCCGCGGCCGCGCTCGCCCTCGCCGCCTGGTGCGGCTTCGCCGCCACCCGTGACCAGCCCACCAAGGACTGGCACTTCATCGGCATGGCCGTGGTGACCTTCCTGGTCCTGGTCCAGCTGATCGTCGGCATCGTGCAGCTGGCACGCGGGGAGAAGGCCGAGGAGGGCACGACGATCTTCGTCGCCTATCTGCTCGGCGCGCTGTGCGCGGTGCCGATCGCCGGCTTCATGTCGCTCGCGGAGCGCAGCCGGTGGGGTTCGGCGACGGTGTCGGCCGGCGCGGTCGTCCTCGCGGTGCTCGAAGTGCGTCTCTACGACATCTGGACGGTGGGCTGACCATGACCGCGACCGAGACCCAGGGGAAGACCCGGCTCGTCACCGGGCCGGGCATGCTGCTCGTGTGGCTGTACGGCGTGATGTCGGTCGGCGCGGTCTCCCGCTCGATCTACCAGATCGCCACCGAGTTCGACCGCGCTCCGCTCGCGTACGGCCTGTCGGCGGTGGCGGCGGTCGTCTACGTCTTCATCACGTACACGCTGGTGCGCGGCGGGGAAAGGGCCCGCAGGGCGGCGCTGGTGTGCTGCGCCGCCGAGCTCGCGGGCGTACTGATCGTGGGGACCTGGACGCTGGTGGAGCCGTCCGCCTTCCCGGACGCCACGGTCTGGTCGGACTTCGGCTACGGGTACGTCTTCATCCCGGTGCTGCTGCCGCTGACCGGCATCTGGTGGCTGCGGAGGTCGGCCAGGGCCGCGTAGCGGTCTCCGGGCCGCCTAGGCGGCCTTCTCCAGGGTGACCAGGGTGAGCTTCGGGCCGATGTCACGGGTGCTCACCTGCGCGTAGCCCCTGCTGCGGTAGAGGCGCAGATTGCCCTCGCTGCGGTGGCCGGTGAAGAGCTGGAAGCGCTTGGCGGGAGCCGTCTCCTCCGCCTCCGCGGCGAAGTGGCGCTCGATGCCGTCGAGGAGGCGGCCGCCGAGGCCGTGCCGCTGCATGCGCGGGTGGACGATCAGCTTGGCGATCCGCACCGTGCCGTCCTCGTCGAGGCGGGCCCGCACGGAGGCGACGACCTCGTCGCCGAGCCGGGCCACGAGCCCGTGCCCCTCGTCCAGTTCGGCGCGCAGGGCGTCGAGCGACTGGGTGAGCGGTTCGATGGACCAGTCCCCGTACAGCTCCGCCTCGCTCTGGTAGCAGAGGTACTGCAGCTTCAGGATGTGCTCCGCGTCCTGCGCGTCCGCCGCTGAGATGGTCACACTCAGGCCCATGTGTGCACGCCTCCCGCTCATCTGGTCGATCATCGGTTTACCGCACCCTTCCCCGTCGACCCGGGGCGGGAACCTCTGCCGCCAGCATTCTGCGCAGGCATCCCAGGCAACGGGAACGCATCGGCCCCAGACTGCCCTGTGAGATACCCAACTCTCCTGCGATTTCCCGGTATGTGGGGTCTTCCGGGTCGAGCATCGCGATGAGCACCTTAGGGCAGCGGCCGGGTGTCCTGGTCACGGCGGCCCGCAGTCGGCGGCGGCCCTCGGCGACCAGCACGGAGTGCTCCGGGGAGCCGCCCTGCTCCTCGACGGGTTCATCCCGGTACGGGCGCTCCCGGTCGTGGGTCCTGCGGGCGCGGCGCGCCTCCGCGCGGACGGCGCGTCGCAGCCATTCGGCGGGGCGTTCGGGGGCGGTGCCGGTCTCGCGGAGCTGCTCCAGGAGGCGGAGCCAGACGGCCTGTTCGAGGTCGCTCGGGTCGACGCCGGCGGCCGGGGCCTCGGCGTCGGACTCGGCGGAGAGCAACGGGGCGAGGGCGGCGAGGAGTCCGGGGGCGGTCGCGGGGGTCTGGGCCTGCGTCCGGGGCTGGGTCTCCGGGGTGGGGAGGGTCTCGGGGGTGGTCATGACCGGCACGATGCCGGGGGGCGCGGACCTGGTTGCGGTGCCCGGCGTAAACCACCCGGGAGGGGGTCGTACGGTCCGGATGTCCGCCCGTACGGCCCCCTCGTCGGGTCCGGGTCAGCCGCGGGCGGTGAGGTCCGCGGCGGCGAGGAGCGCCGTGTCCGGGTTGTCGGAGAAGATGCCGTCGATCCCCGTCTCCAGGTACCGCTTGAGGGCGCCGAAGGCGTCGCCGTACGCCGTCGGGTCCGTGCCCTTGCGGAAGTCCGCGGGCAGGAAGGTGTTCTCGTTGCGGTGCGTGTACGGGTGGAGGATCAGCCCCTCGGCGTGCGCGTCGCGGACCAGGGTGGTCGGCGTGCCGAGCCGGCCGCTCGCGTCCTTCGGGATGACCAGGTCGAGCGTGGGGCCGATGCCCTGCGCGTACGAGGCGATCCAGCGCAGGCCCTCGGGGGTGACCAGGTCGGCGACGGTCCGCGGGTCCCCGGCCTCGACGAAGTCCCAGGGGCGGCTGCTCGCGCCGGAGAGCAGGACCACGCCCGGGGCGTCCACCAGCTTGGCCAGGCGCTGGATGCTGCTGGGCTCGAAGGACTGCAGGAAGACCGGGGAGTCGGCGCGGTGGCGGCCGTAGCGGCGCAGGAGCTTCGCGAGGCGCTCCTCGAGAGCGAGGCCGAGGGAGCGGAAGTAGCTGGGGTGCTTGGTCTCGACGTGGAGCCAGATCTCGCGGCCCCGGCGGCGACCCTCCTCCTCGGCCCAGCGCAGCACCTCCTCGAAGGTGGGGACCGTCCAGCGGCCGTCGTAGAGGGTGTTCTCCTGGCGGGTGCCGGGGATGCGCTCCTTGGCGCGCAGGGTCTTGAGCTCGGCGAGCGTGAAGTCCTCGGTGAACCAGCCGGTGAGGGCGACGCCGTCGACGGTCTTGGTGGTCCTCCGTGCGGTGAACTCGGGGCGGTCGGCGACGTCGGTGGTGCCGGTGATGTCGTTCTCGTGGCGGCAGACGAGGTGTCCGTCCCGGGTGGGGACGAGGTCCTGCTCGATGACGTGGGCGCCGAGGTCGAGGGCGTGCCGGTAGGAGCCGAGGGTGTGTTCGGGGCGGTAGCCGCTGGCGCCCCGGTGGCCGATGACGGTGGGGACGGGGAGCGAGCGGTAGCCGTGGCCGCGGTGGGGCGCGCGGCCGGTCGTGGCGGCCTCCGCGCTGCCGGCCGCGAGGGCCGTCGAGGCGCCGAGGACGGTGGCGCCCGCCGCTCCGAGAACCGTCCGCCGTGCCGGGGTCCGGCGTTCGCCCTGCGTCATGAGGGATCCTCCTGTGTGAGCCGCGGTGTGATGTCCCGCACCTGCCAATGGTTGTCCCCGACGCTAGGCAGCGGGCCCCTACGGGCGGCAGACCTCGGCGGAACATGGCGGAAACACACGTCAACACTGCGTATCGACTCGGTGAACCCGATGTGCGCGTGAGGGTGACCCGCGAGTATCGTCGCCAGCTGCAGCCGTCGGCTCGACAGCTCGACCGACCCGCTTCCCACCGGAGGAACCGTTGTCCCGTCTCGCGATCATCAAGGCAGTGCTCGGGCCGGTCATGCGCCTGATGTTCCGCCCCCGCGTGGAGGGCGCCGAGAACATTCCCGGAACGGGCCCCGTGATCCTCGCGGGCAACCACCTGACCTTCATCGACTCGATGATCATGCCGATCTGCCTGGACCGTCCGGTCTACTTCATCGGCAAGGACGAGTACGTCACGGGCAAGGGCGTCAAGGGCCGGGCGATGGCCTGGTTCTTCACCAGCGTCGGCATGATCCCGGTGGACCGGGACGGCGGCCGGGGCGGTGTGGCGGCGCTGATGACGGGCCGTCGCGTGCTGGAGGAGGGCAAGATCTTCTCGATCTACCCGGAGGGCACCCGCTCCCCCGACGGCCGGCTGTACCGGGGCCGTACGGGCATCGCGCGGCTGACCCTGATGACCGGGGCGCCGGTCGTGCCGTTCGCGATGATCGGCACCGACAAGATCCAGCCGGGCGGGGCGGGCTTCCCGCGCCCGGGCAAGGTGACGGTCCGCTTCGGCGAGGCGATGGAGTTCTCGCGGTACGACGGGATGGACCGCGACCGGTACGTGCTGCGGGCGGTGACGGACTCGGTCATGGCCGAGGTGATGCGGCTCTCCGGGCAGGAGTACGTGGACATGTACGCCACGAAGGCGAAGGCGGCGTAACCCCGCTCGTCCACAGGGAAGTGCCCCCTTGACGTGCTTCAGCCTGACGAAACCCGTGTGGGTGCCGGGGGTGATGTCCGGCACGGTGGGTGCCGGTGC
>NZ_JBEOST010000035.1:0-40991 GCF_040303145.1 Streptomyces sp. NPDC096079 | reverse complement strand
CCCCTCGCATCGCCGCCCCTTTACACCCGCGGGGGGGCCGGGGCCGGGGCCCGCCCCCCCCCCCACCGTCGGTAGATGGCCAGGGCGGGGCGTATCTGGTGGCCTTGATTCCGCGGTGCGTGACCTCCCGAGTGGACTCGGGTGATGCACCGGGAAGAGTGCCGTCCAGGATCAGGTGCTTGCCCTGCCTTCGTCGAACTGATCCTCACCTGAGTGGTCGGCGAGCCAGATGGCTTCGCCACGGACGTGGGGTTCCCGGCGGTGGGACCGCTGCGTCCCGGCGTATCGCCGTGATCTCGGCCAGGCCGATCGCGTCCGGGGCGTTGTCCATGGTCAAGAAGACGCCGAAGGGCCGGCGGCCGATCACGTCGCCGGTCGCCGGGGTTCCGACGGGCAAGGTGGTGGTGGGGCAGATCTGTCCCGGATTCCTGAAGAGCATGCTCGAATTGCGTCACGGATGTCTTGGGGGTCCGCATGACGGGGCAGACCGGCGAGCTCGCGCAGGGCTGGTGCGGCCATGTCGTTTGCGAGGGGCCGGCCCGAAGTGACGCACGAGTAGCCGTTGTTCCGCTCCCTCTCCTCGCGCGCGTGAGGACGTCTCTGTCAGGCCGGGGGACGGCGTACTGCGGGCCCGGCCGGGACGCGCTGCCTACGCGGCGGGGCGAGTTCGGCTCGGCCGAAAAGCAGGGCCCAGCCGGTGGGGAGCTGGTGGAGTATGCGGGTGATCAGGTCGGGGTCGGCGAGGGCTGTGACGGCGGCGAAGACGGAGCCGGTGTCCCAGCGGGTGGTGGCCAGGGAGCCGCCGGAGCGGGCGGCGAGGTCCTTGACGAAGGCCCAGCCGGTGAGCGTTGTGGTTTCGGGGATCTGCGCCGTCATGACGCGTGCGGCCTCCAGGGGCAGACGGGCGGCCAGGTCGTCGCGTTCGCCGCCGGTCAGCTGACGTCCGAATCCGGCGAGGACCAGGCGGACGGCTTCGTCGGCCCGCTCAAGGGTGGGGTAGGCGCCTTCGTATCGGACCCTCTCCAGCATCTGCTCGTATGCGGTCGAGCGCGGCTGCTGGTGCGCAAGCGGTACGCGCGGGTCGGTGATCACTGAGGGACCTGCCTTTCAGGAGCCATGGGAGCGCCGGGCACGGCACTGCCGGTCGTCGTCGGATGGGCTGGGGGCCCAGGGGAGGTCGTGGCCGGCGGGGAACCGGAGCACGAACTGCGCCGTCAGCTCCTCGTCTGCCGGTTCGGCGGTGGACAGCACGGCGCTGACGTCTCCGTTCGCGGTCTGGTCTGTGGCGCCTACGCGCCGGGCGGCGGCCGCACGGACGAATCGCTCGGGGGGAGAGCGCTCGGCGCTCTGCGGCGTGTTGGCCAGGGTCAGGGCGAAGCCTTCCGGAAGATCTGCCGCGAGCTGGTCGCCGATCCAGCCGGGCTGGTGGGTGCCCAGTAGAGCGGGCATCATGCGTGACGCACGCTCGGCTTCCTCCGCGGTGTCGTATGCGCCGTGTCCTTTCACCCCGCCGAGGAACGCGGCGCGCCGTAAGTCATCAGCCACCACCGCTTCGCGTCGTGGATGACACGGGGGTGCGGAGGCCGGGGGAGTAAGAGTTCAGGTGGCCGTCCTCCGCACCGGGAACAGGGTCAGCCGGGGATCTCCTTGCGGCCGGAGCCGACGCCGATCGAGACCTTGCGGGGCTTGGCGCGCTCCGCGATCGGGATGCGCAGCGTGAGCACGCCGGCGTCGTAGTCGGCCTGGATGCGCTCGGTGTCCAGAGTGTCGGCGAGCACGATCTGGCGGGAGAAGAGGCCCAGCGGTCGCTCGGACAGCTCCATCTTGACGTCGTCGGCCTTGGCCGTCGGCCGCCGCTCGGCCTTGACGGTGAGCATGTTCCGCTCGACATCGATGTCGATCATGTCCGCGGTCACGCCGGGGACGTCGAAGGCCACCACGTACTCGTCGCCCGCGCGGTAGGCGTCCATCGGCATCACCGAGGGCTTCGACCAGGTGCCCGGGCCCATCAGATGCTGCGCCATCCGGTCCAGCTCACGGAAGGGGTCAGTGCGCATCAACATCGTGAAACACCTCCAGCAGGTTCGAGTGGTTGCTGCCAATGCGCTGCACTGCCCCTGTTGTAACATGTCATCCATTGGATGACAAACAACATGTCAGCGATCCGATGACACTCCGAGGGAGGTGCCTGTGATGGCAGCCGAACAGTCGCCCGCGACCGGTGCCGAGGTTCATGGTCCGGCGTCGTTCATCGCCGCCGCGGCAGCCCTGGCGGCCATAGACGAAGCGTTGCGCGGCGCCCAGAACGACACTTCCGAGGCCTCCGGACCCGGCTGCGAGCAGGCTCTGGCTTCCCTGCTGCTGCTACGGCAGGTGCGTGAGCAGCTTGCCGGCTGGGAGACCGGTCTGATCGAAATCGCCCGCGACGCGGGCGCCAGCTGGGCCGACCTAGCCCACCCTCTCGGCGTCGCCAGCCGCCAGGCCGCCGAACGCCGCTACCTGCGCGGCCGGCCCGGTCCGGCCGGCACCACCGGAGAACAGCGCGTGCAAGCCACCCGCGAACGCCGCGCCGCCGACCGCACCGCCGCCACCTGGGCCCGCGCCCACGCGGCCGACCTGCGCCGTCTCGCCGGACAGCTCACCGCGCTGGCCCCCTCCACCCCCGAAGCGCGCTCGGCCCAGGCCGCCCTGCACGCCGCTCTCGGCGCCGCCGACGCCGCCGAGCTCATCGCGCCCCTGGCCGGCATGCGCCGCTACCTCGACGCCCGCCACACCGGTCTCGTCGACGCCCTTGACGCCCTCGACGCCCGCCGCACGACGACAGCCCCGGACGAGGACTGACTCGCACATGCAGAGTCATCATCCGGACGCAGAGCGCCCCGCTGCGTGCCAGGCCGACGACGGTTCCCGTTCTCGAGCCCCATCCGTTCCTGACCTTCCGTTGAAAGGACCCAGCATGGCCAGCAGCGTTGAGACGCTGGAATTCCAGGCCGAGACCCGTCAGTTGCTCCGACTGGTGATCCACTCGATCTACTCGAACAAAGACATCTTCCTGCGTGAGCTGATCTCGAACGCCTCTGACGCCCTGGACAAGCTGCGCCTGGAATCACTGTCCGGCACCATCGCCGAAACCGACATCGGCGACCTGCACATCTCGCTGGAGGTCGACAAGGACGCCCGGACCCTGACCGTCCGTGACAACGGCATCGGCATGACCCGGGACGATCTCGTCGAGCTGATCGGCACGATCGCCAAGTCCGGCACCGCCGGCCTGCTGGAAAAGATCAAGGAATCCAAGGACGCCGCCACGGCCGAGAGCCTGATCGGGCAGTTCGGCGTCGGCTTCTACTCGGCGTTCATGGTCGCCGACAAGGTCACCGTGCGCACCCGGCGCGCCGGCACGGACTCCGGTACCCAGTGGGAGTCCGACGGCGAGGGCTCTTACACCGTCCAGGCCGCCGAAGACCTCCCCGTCGGCACCTCGATCACCCTGCACCTCAAGCTCGCCGACAGCGAGGACGGGCTTGCCGACTACCTCTCCGAGCCGACGATCCGGCAGATCGTCAAGCGCTACTCGGACTTCATCCGCTGGCCGATCCGCATGGCCCCCGACGGCGAAGGCACCAGCGACCCCGAGACGCTCAACTCGATGAAGGCGCTGTGGGCCCGCTCGCGCAGCGAGGTGACCGAGGACGAGTACACCGAGTTCTACCAGCAGATCAG
The DNA here is from genome assembly GCF_040303145.1 of Streptomyces sp. NPDC096079. Classification (NCBI taxonomy): domain Bacteria; kingdom Bacillati; phylum Actinomycetota; class Actinomycetes; order Kitasatosporales; family Streptomycetaceae; genus Streptomyces; species Streptomyces sp. NPDC096079. The sequence continues at coordinate 37,268 of NZ_JBEOST010000035.1, read as the reverse complement.
CCACGACTGGCTGCCCCCGGCCGACACGATCCACATGCGCGCCGAAGGCACCTTCGAATACGAGGCGCTGCTCTTCATCCCCTCACAGGCACCCTTCGACCTGTACTCCCGCGAGTCCAAGTCCGGCGTGCAGCTGTACGTCAAGCGGGTGTTCATCATGGACGACTGCGAAGCGCTGATGCCCACCTACCTGCGCTTCGTCAAGGGCGTCGTAGACGCCCACGACCTGTCGCTGAACGTCTCGCGTGAACTCCTCCAGCACGACCGCCAGATCCAAGGCGTACGCCGACGCCTGATCAAGAAGGTACTCGGCGCCATCAAGACCATGCAGTCCAAGGACGCAGAGCGCTACAGCAAGGTCTGGGCTCAGTTCGGCCGGGCGCTGAAGGAAGGCCTGCTCGAGGACACGGACAACACCGAAACCCTGCTCGAGCTCGTGTCGGCCCCCTCCACCCACGACCCGGAGAAGACGACCACGCTGCGCGAATACGTGGAGCGGATGAAGGATGGCCAGGACACCATCTACTACCTGACCGGCGAGACCCGTGCCATGGTGGAGAACTCCCCGCACATGGAAGCCTTCGCCGCCAAGGGCTACGAGGTGCTCATCCTCACCGACCCCATCGACGAAGTGTGGGTCGACCAGGTCCCCGCCTTCGACGGCCATCGACTGCAGTCCATCGCCAAGGGCCAGGTCGACCTCGACGAAACCGCCGACGGCGAGAAGGAAACCGACGGCGACAAGGACCAGCGCGAGAAGGACTTCGCCGCCCTGCTGCCCTGGCTGACGACCACCCTGTCCGACCACGTCAAGCAGGTCCGACTCTCCTCACGCCTGACCACCTCGGCAGCCTGCATCGTCGGCGACGCCCACGACGTGACACCCACCCTGGAAAAGATGTACCGGGCCATGGGCCAGCAGATTCCCACCGTCAAACGAATCCTGGAACTCAACCCCACACACCCCCTGATCACCGCCCTGCGCACCGCACACGACACAGACGCCGAGGCCCCCGCGCTGACGGAGATCGCCGAGCTGATCTACGGCAGCGCGCTGCTCGCCGAAGGAGGCGACCTGCCCGACCCCGCCCGCTTCTCCCGGCTGCTCACCGACCAGCTGACCCGCACCCTGTAACCACGGAAACAGCCGGAAGCGACTGTCGCCCGTCCGTCTGCTCCGGCACCCCGGAGGGGGTGCCGGAGCAGACGGGTTCCTCAGGCGGCGGTGTCACCCCATACGTGCCTCGTCAGAGGCTCGCCGTCGGGCCGGATGGGCCCGGAGTCACGGGAGCCGTGCCCACCGGGTCCTGCTGGACCCGGGCCGGCGTTGCTGCCGGTGCCGACGAAGGCGACAGCTGCGCGGGCAAGGGGACGTTGCGGTGGTAGAACTGGGCAAGGTCGTCCCACAGCAGCCGCTCCGCGGCAGGATCCGCCGGCACAGGGATCTCCAGGTGGCGCAGCAGGAGGTGTCGGTGCAGGTCGAAGGCGACACAGATCTCCGTGCCGTACGAGGACGCGGCCTGCAGCGCCGCGCGGTAGGCGATCCAGGCGACCGGCAGGCCGAGCAAGGTCAGGGTCGCGAGCGCCGGGTGATCCCCTCCCACGAAGAGCACTGACGGCCAGACGGTACCGAAGAGCGATGCGAGCGCGAGCACGCTGACCGGGCCGTCGAGGCCGGTACGGGCGGCTGAGATCCTGGCCGCGGACTCGGGTGGGAGCAGCGGGTACAGGCGGGGCCAGATGATCACGGAGTCGATGCCGTAGCGCTCCAGGGCGTAGTACTCGGCGGCGCGCATCCGGTTGCCCAGCGCGGTGGGCAGGCATCCGTTGGCCAGGCGGGATCTGGGCGGGTAGGCGGCCAGGAGCCGTGAAGCGAGCGCCGACGCTCGCGTCGGCTGTTGCGCCGCGTGCAGTGCATCCACCCTGCGCCAGGCTCTCGTCGCGCGGCGGCGCTGAAGCGCGCAGCGGCGATCCGCCAGGGCGCCGACGCCGCCGCCCTCCGGCCAGTAGCCCTCAAGGGTGCGCAGCAGCGGCAGATGGAACAACGCGAGCACGTAGGCCGTCCCCACCAGTGCGAGTACGGCGACCACCACTGCGAGGAGCTGGGCGGCCGCACCGTAGGCCTGCCATGCCAGCAGCACGTCCTGCGGGGTGCGGCCCGTCGCCGCGAGAGCTACAGCTGCGGTGGCGCCCACCGCGAGTAGCACCGGCAGCAGCACCGCGAGCATGAACCGGGAGCCCAACAGACGTTCGGCGGCACCGAGACCCGTCTCCAGGAGCGTGTTCACCGGGCTTTGCGAACCATCAGGTCACCGTGGCTGCACACCGGCGGGTCCTGCGGGTCGTAGTACTCGATAGCCTTGTCCTCACCGTGTGCCACACAGCTGAACAGCAACGAGGTGAGCGGGTGCCCGGGCAGCCCCGACGGCATCGCGGAGTCACGGTCGGGCGGCAGGCCATCGCCGCTCGCGATCTCGCTTCCTTCCGGGGACTCCGAGCGCTCATTTCCACGCTGCTCTTCGGCGTTCCGGTGTGCTGCGCGCCCGTTCTCGGTCACGTGCCCGCACCTGCGATCTCCATGCCCATCCCCATCCGGTAGATCCGTTCCCACGGCTGTTCTCGTCACAGTCTTCCTGACACGGTGAATGCGCCCCACAACCCCGGATGAGCGAACTCAGGCCGTGCGAGCACGGCGAGCCGAGCACTGTGTACGGCCGCCCCCCACTGGGCCTTCGGCCGTGCAAGGGCTGCGTACAGCGCAGTGTTGAAGGCCAGTGCGGCATCGTCGCGCACTGGCCACAGGGGGGCCACCACCATTTCGGCGCCCGCGGCGAGGAACGCGGACGCCAGGCCCTCGCCCTCGCCACCGACACCCCGCCGCTCGGCGCCGGCGCGGCAGCCGCTCAGGTTCACCAAGCGCGGGACGCGCGCGGCGCAGGCGACCTCGAACGCGAAGAGTGGCCGGTCTGCCATAAGGATGTGCGCGAGGTTCGGGCGCGCGGCGTCGAACGTCGCGTGCCCGGCGACGTGCAGCACATCGCAGGTACTCAGGGCAGCGTTCAGCGCACCGGCGGTCGCCTCGTCCTCGTAGAGTTCCCTCGTCGACGGGAACGCCTCGCTCACGGCCCTGGCTTCGCTCCGAAGGGCAGGGAGCGCGGGCACGAGTTCGTAGCGCGGCTGTCCGACCGCGGCGACGACGGCCCGGTACGACGGCTCTCCCGAACCGGGGTCGGGTGCGGTGGTACCGGGTGCGCGAAGCGGCGCGAGGGACGGCAGTGCCCTCACCTCCGCGCTCGCCACGAGCGGGCGGCCCCGGAACGGCGCGGCGTGGAAGGGGAAGTCGGCGAGTGCCCCCTGGGCCATCACCAGGACCCGGCCGGCGCCCGCCAGGAGATCTTGGACCGGCAGCAGCAGGGCCTCGCCGAGACGGTGGAGATGGTGCGGCTCGGTTCGGCGGGCACACTCCTCGTGCGCCGCGGCTGCCAGCTCCTCGGCCTCGACACGGCCAAGGGCGACCGTCCGGTACTCCATCGCGCCGTCGGCGACCGATATGACTCCGACCTGGCCCGTGGAAGAGAGTGTGTAGATCAGGAGGAGCTCGCCGGGCCGGACTGCCGCGGGCACGCTGAGGGACAGCTCCTCGACCGTCGTCCGGTGCCGAGGTCCCGAGGCACCGGCCAGTCCGTGCATCACCTCGTCCCGGTTCTCCAGGAGGATGCGGGCGCGGTCGTCATGGGCGGTCAGGGCGCCGAGGTCGCCCGCCACCGTGGCGCCCGTGGCCTTTCGGGCGAGCTCCGCCACCTGCGCGTCGAGAGCCCTCAGTGCCGCGTTCGCCGGAACGGGGGCGCCCGTCGGGGGCGGCCTGTGCGTGGCGAGGGCGGCGAGGATGCCGACCACCAGGTCGAGACGCCCGGTGTGCCACGCCAGGCCCAAAGCATTGCTGAGCATCTGAGCGCTGTAGGTCAGATAGTGGTTGCGGCCTGCCAAGGAGGGCGGCTCGAGCATCGTGAACCGATGGTCGATGGCGCTCACGAACGCTTCGAGGGCCTCCTCCTCCCGACCCTGCTGGAGCCTCAGCTGGGCCGTCGTCTCCAGGAGGTCGAAGACGTATCCGCCGGCAGCCGTGTGACGCCAGTTGTTCAGGGCCTCGTCCGCATCCGTACAGAACCCGAGGAGCGTCAAGGCACGCACCTTGCGATGGTGCAGCAGGTTCGCGGTGTGGGTCCGGCCGGGGGAGGACGCGCCCGAAGCCACTCGCAGCCCCACCTGCTGCCCCCACTCGGCGTGGAGCAGTGACTGCTCGACGAGTCCGGCCCCCGCCATGGCCACGGACAGCCGGGCGTGGGCGGAGTGCAGTCCGTGGTCATCGCCGGCGCGTTCCAGCAGAGCACGGCCGCGCTCGTATGCCGCCAGAGCATCCGATGGCCGGCCGTACGAGCGCAGCGCGTTGCCCAGTTGCAGGTAGGCGCGGCCCGAATGCCGTGGAAGGTCCTCGTCGCGGAAGGATTCGAGCGCACTGAGCGCGAGCCGCAGATGGCGCCGCGGGTCGGCCTCGGCCCGGTGCGGGTTCCCGCCGAGCGCGGCGAGGACCTGCGCCCCGAAGGCCGGCCCCGTACCGTAGCGGCCGACGGGGTCGACGGCCTCCCAAGCGGCGACGCACAGTACCTCCCAGGTCAGGGTGGAGCCGACCGGGGCGTCGCGGACGTAGTGGAGCGGCACGAGGAGTTCGGGCTCCACGAGGTGCGGGAAGCTGAGTGTGTCCTCACCCAGGTGGATGAGCGCCAGACCGGTGGCGGCGTGAGATGCCAAGAACTTGCTGTAGACGGAACTCATCGGGGCCCCCGTTCCGCCATCGACCGGGCGGCAGCGGCGGCGAGGTCGGCCTGTCCCCGGGCTCCGTTCATCTTCAGGATGGCTGACAGAGCGAGCCACAGCTTCGGGTCGTCCTGCAACCACATCACGTCGAACAGGACGAGTTCGCGCAGAGCGGCCCAGTCGCTGTTCTCGTAGGCCCTCTGACGGGTGCGCTGGCGTGCGGCCAGCTCCTCCTTCGTGGGCATGGCCCGGTCGACGAGTTGGGACACCATGGCCTGACCCAGACCCGTGGGATCGCAGGGCCAGGCGTCGATCGCGAGCAGGTCGGCCAGGTACCGGGTCCGGCCGGTTGCGAACACCGCACGCGCCACGCCAACGACGAGGAGGAGGTGTTCGGCGGGACCGGTGGGAGCCGGTTCACGCACGAGAACGGACAGGGCGAGCTCCGGTCGTCCCAGTGCCCGATACGCATAGTCGAACACGTGACTCGTGGCGGTGCGTTCCACGTCGCCCCGGCCGACGGCGAGGACCAGGGATGCTTCGTGCGCGAGTACATCGGGCGGTACGCCCGCCTCCATTCCGTACCGAAGAGCCGACAGGGCCAGATGTGACCAGTGGGCATGCAGGGTCTCGGACAGCCGGTGGTCGTCCGCGCCGCCGGCCCTCAGGAGGCCGAGGTCGGCCGCGCGCATCCACTGGGCGTACCGGTCGGCCTCCTGGCACAGCAGTTCCCTGGCGGCGAGGGGACCTTCGCGGACCGCGATCACGTCGGCGCGTTGCCGCACGGCTCCAGCTTGGACGTTCAGGGACTCGCTCCGGTGGGGTTCTCCGTCGCCGAGGGCCCGTGACAGCAGGAGTTCGATGAGCAGCGACTCCCGGTTGAACTGATCATCGCCGTGCGCGGCTAAACCACCTGCTGCCGAGTCCATGCCGCCAGCGTACGATGCCGACGCCGGGCAGCGCAGTGCGCTTGACCGAACGGGCGTTCCGCCGTGAGGCTCACATGGGCTGCTGCTCCCCGCGCTGGCGGGGGCGGCCTCAATACCTAGCTGGTAGTCAGTGTCGCGGCGAGACGGGTGACCCGGGACAGCGCGGGCCGGTCGGGCTTGATGAGCCGTCAGGGTCCTCGCCCTCGCGGAGCAGGGCGTCCAGGGTGGCCTCTCGTGTGAGGTCGTGCTGCCGGCGCAGCGATTTCTCGGGGACACATCAGTCGGCCGACCGCAGCGCGTTGCGGGTCAGGCACGTGACGAGGTCGGGCAGGAAGCGCAGGGCGACGATGGGGCGCCAGTGCCGATGGGCTCGCTCGACCAGTCCGGCCCGCTGGCGCGGCTCCACGTTCGTGCTGTTCCCCGTCACGCTCTTCAGTTCAGACCGCGAGGCTCGGCACTTCCGTCATCCCTCGGTCATCGAGAAGATCACCAGCCTGACCTCCCGTATCGACCGGATCCTTGGCGACCGTCCCTTCGCCGAGGTCGGCGATCCTGTACTCACCGTCGCCGACGAGCGTCGCGGTCTGCTGACGGGTCGCTACGACGGCGGCTGCTTCTTCGAAGGGGAACTGCGGGCGCCGTGTACAACGGCCACTCGTTCGTCCTACGGCGTGAGGTAACTGCTGGGCAGCTCGCTGGCTCTTCACGACCGACCGTCCCGCTACCGACCTCGACTGCGACACAGAGACCGTCTACGTCACCGACGACGATGGCGAGATCATCGCGCTCGATCTCCGCGACGGCACCGTGCGCTGGCGTCGCCACCTCACCGTCGCCGGAGTACTCGTTGTGCCGACAGCACTGACCATCGCCGGGCCGAGACGGCTGCTGCTCGGCACCAACGACGGGCGTCTGCTGGACTGCTCAGCCGGATAGTCGACTTGCCAGAACGGCGACGGCGACCGGGGAGGCGACTCCCCACGGGTAACAGGGAGCAGGTCACTGAAGGGCCGAGAGCTCCTGCTCGCAACCTCCCCGGAAGTCAGTGGGACCGGGACGGCGACAGGCGCACGGTGTCGCCACCGTGCGCCTGCGGCATTCACGAATCAGCCGATGGCCGTTGGCATAGCACGTGCAGAGCGGGGCGTTGAGGGCGGCGGCGGCGCCGTCGTAGCCGGTCGCTGCGCAGGGGCACGGGGGCCAGGTCAGGCGATGGCGATCTGGTCGACCAGGAAGACGGTCGACAGATAGGTGTCCTCGGTGCCGGCGAACTCCAGCTTCACCGTCTGGCCCTTGTAGGCGGACAGGCCGGCGGTCCTCTGGACGTTTTGACAAAGCCTCCCGTCCCCCACCGGGCGTCGTGGTAGCTGTGCGTGGCCAGGGCGATCACCGCGAGGGCGTCGGCGGCGTCGGCGTCACCGTACTCGGGGTGGGCCAGGCGCCGCGTGCGCCCGCAGAGTGAGCCAGGAAGCTCGCCGGACCAGCGGGTGCCGCCTCGACTGTCACCGTCGCTCGGTACCACGCGTCGTGGGCCGTGATCGACCGCTGGGCTGTTTCGTTAATCGGTTGCACGCCGCCGGGAGGGGGTGTCGGATCCCGGTTATGACGATTGCGCTGAGTACGCCGACGGCCGGCGGGGTGCGCGAGGCTGTGGCGGCGCTGCGGGAGTGGCAGCACGACGAAGCGCCGATGCAGCTGCATCCCGGGGACATCGGCTGGAACTACCGGTTCGGGACGGCCGGGACAGCTGCGGCGGTCCGGACCTGGAGCCGTGACGGACGGATCCTCGCTGTCGGGATGCTGGATACGCCGGTGCTGGTGCGAATGACGGTCGCCCCCGGCGCTTTCCGGGACGAGGACCTGGCACGGCGTCTTGTCGAGGACATCTCGCTGCCCGAGCGCGGCGTGCTGCCGGCAGGAGCGGTGTCGATCGAGGCGCCGCAGGGCCTGCTGCTCCACGACCTGCTGACCAAGGAGGGCTGGGGTGTCGACGAGCCGTGGACGCCGCTGTTCCGCGACCTTGCCGAAGCGGTGGAGGACCCCGGCACGCGGATCAAGACGATCGGCCTGGAGCAGGCGCAGGACTTCGCCGACGTCCTGCGGTCCGCGTTCAGCACCACCAGGCCCACGCGCGCGTACCTGTACGAGATGTCCGCGGCACCGTTCTACGCCGAGGCCCGATGCCTGGGTGCTTACGACGGGCGGGGCAACCCCGTGGCGGTGGTGACGGTCTGGTCGGCCGGCCCGGGGAAGCCGGGGCTGGTCGAGCCGATGGGCGTCCACGCGGACCACCGCGGCCGCGGCTATGGCCGGGCGGTCACCCTTGCCGGGGCGGCTGCACTGCGGGAGATGGGCTCGTCGGGCGTGCGCGTGTGCACGCCGAGCTCCAACGTCGGCGGCGTCGCGACGTACAAGGCGGCCGGGTTCGCGGCAAGGCCGGAAATCGCCGACCGGATTCGGAAGGTCTGACGTCGAGGCCGGTGTCAGGGGTACGTCCCCCGTCCCCGCGGGAGGGGGTCGCGGCCTGGGACGCGTATGCGCTCTCGCTGCCGGTCGAGAAGCGGGACGCCTGGTCCGTCTGCCCGGATCGACTCTGTACTTCCAGCGCGTTCCCGGGGGAAAGGGTCGTGAAGATCCGGATGCACCTCGACGTGCGGGTCGGCGGCACCCGGCTCCTGGCTGGGGAGCACCTCGCCGCGCTGACCGCGATCGGTACGTCGCGTTCGGGGCGGTGGGGTGTGCGGGTGCTCCTCGCCGGCGAGGAGCACGAGCCGTGCATCAGCAAGCAGCGATCTACCCAATGCAGGGGCAAGTGGAGTGTGCTGTTCAGAGTGTATCCGGGTGCACGGCCGGCACCACGGTGCGGCGTGAGCATCGGACACCCGGCGGCGGAGCCGTTCAGTGATCGAGGAGCCCGCTCACACAGCCGTCGATGAAGTCGTCCGCCTCCGCGCCTGCGAGACCATCAAGCTCAGCGGGGACACGACACTCATCCTCGGCCTTGGAACGGGTGATGTCCGGCCAGGCGCCTTCCTCGTAGAACGCGAGGCCCGTTTCCCGGCCTTCTTTGTAGGCGGGCGTCTGTTCCACCGGCGTATCGGCGGAGCAGGCCACTGTGGTCACCGCCACTGCGGCCAGGACCCCGGCACACACCAGGAAACGCGTGCCCCTTCTGCCCGGCTTCCATCGCACCATCGATCCGCCCACCCCATCAGTTTCCGAGTTTGGGCAGGTCAACCTACAGCGCATGGAATCTCGTATCTGCGGCAGGGCCGCTGCTTCCGGAGTGCCCTGGAGGACAGGGAGGGACACATGCAGGAGGTGGCCGCACGGTCTGTGCCGCTGCCCGAGGGTCTGGCCGGTCCGCTGGGGCAGTTACGCGAGCTCCTGGACGCTTGTCGGCGACGAGCCGCTGGCCGTGCTGAAGGCGGCCGGGGAGCCGGAAGCGATCGTCGCGTCGACGGGGCCTCACCGCCAGTTTCGAACACGTCGCCCTGGCCTGCGAGTTCTGCACGATCGAGATCTCAGCTCAGGGGCGGGCACCGGCCTGTGGGCTGCGACGGTCTGTAAACACCGCTTCTCTGCACCGGGTGTTCAGGTCGTTCGTGCAGAGGTGCACCGCACCTGGATGCTCGGCACCGCGCCTGCTCCACGGAGTGTGGGTCGACGGCAGACGGGATGGGAGTAGGCGAGCGGTGGGCTTACGCGACCCCCCACTTCCAGACCCTCCGCATGCTTACGGAGCGTGCTCGTGTCTGAACCCTCGTGTTGCGTTCAGGTGGTAAGAGGCACAGTCTTGGAATAGGGGAGAGAGGGGAGGTGGTCCGACCCTCCATTTCGCCTTTGACGAGTGCACAGGCCGTTTCGTGCGCACAGAAGTCATCGCTCGCCCCCTTCCTCGAACCCTCCTGTCACGGGGCCCGGTGTGGCTCTCCGCCCGGTCGCGGATGTGCCGGACACGTACACCATCGAGTGCTCAGGTGCGGGCGTTGGCCATGAGGCCGCCCTCTTCTTGGCGGGCAAGACGGGCATCAGAGAGGTCACGCCTAAACCCGGCCTTGAAGAATTCTGCTGGGGGACTTCAGCGCAGGTGTGGAGCGCTCTCTGGAGGGTGACAGTGCGTCAGCGGTTGGCGGGGACCGGGGAATCCGTCGCTCACTGTCACGGCGTAACGCAGATCTCTCATTCCGGCTCATGAGACGGAGGCGAGCGGCCATGAGGCTCTCGCTCGAAGAAAGCTGCCGTTTTGGCATGGGTGTCGACAGTCTGCTGCAGCAGACCCGCGGTGAGGCGATCGTCTTCGACGGCACATCCGATGCGGCGGATGGTCAGAACACCAGCGCAGACTTCAAAGTCATCACCACACAGCAGCAGCTGGTGGAGGCCCTCGAGGTGTCGGTGTCAGCATCGGTGCGCTACGGATTGGCCAGCGGGGACGTGCGGATGCAGTTCGCCGAGCAGCATGCGGTCAACGACGCTTCGGTCTATCTCGTCATGCACGCCCGCGCGGAAAACGCTCCGCGCCACATGATCGGCGCGCGGCTGAAGCCCGAGGCCGAGACGATCTACCGCAATGACCCGGAGTCGTTCCGCCGCAGCTTCGGTGACTGCTACATCGATGAGATCTACACGGGCGGGTCACTGACCGTGCTGTACATGTTCCACACCCGCGATGAGTCGTCCAAGCGCACTTTGTCCGGTTCGTTGAATGCTTCCGTGGGGAGCTTCATGGCCGGCGGCGACATCTCCGCCTCGTTCTCCTCGACAGTGCAGAACGCGCAGCAGTCCTCAGAACTGGAGATCAAGGCGTTCGTCTCCGGCGGACGGGGCGTGCTGAACCCGACCAACCTCGACGAGACCATCGAGCTCTACCGGAACTTCTCGAACACCGTGCTCCACGCCGGCGTCCCGTACACCGCGACCATCAAGCCGTGGGCTGAGTTGCCGATGCCGCCCGGACCCACATGGGTGGAGACTCTGGCACGGCAAGACACCATCGAGAGCTGCGGGAAGAATGTCCTCCAGGCGATCCAGGCCCGCAGTCAGCTGCAGCACATCCTGGATCATCCGGAGCAGTACATCGACCCGGATCTGCCCGCGTTGGAAGTGGCACGCCAGCAGGTCAACGCCATGATCGGACAGTGGGCGCAGGCCGCCCACGCCTGCAACGAGAACATCACCAAGTGCTCGCTGGAGGGTTTGGCCTTCCCGTTGGTTCCCTGGCCGAAGCGTCAGGAGACGTCCGACCCGCTCGGTGCCAAGATTGCTGAGGTGCAGGCGCACGACTCCCGGGCGGCATGGTGGGTGGCCAACTTCTCCGGTCCGCTGGACAGTCAGTACGACACCGATCCGCACCGTGAGGGTCGCTGGGCATTCGCGAGCCTGGACGGCAAGTTGTCCGGCGGTGTCTTCTGGATGCCGGAGACCGGGGCGCACATCGTGTACGGAGGTATCTTCCTGCGCTACGTCGAACTCGACCATTGCCAGGGCCGTCTCGGCTATCCCGTCTCGGACGAGGGGTTTCTCGACCCGGTGCAGTTCCCCGGGCACGAAGGCGACCGCATTTCGATGTTCGAGCACGGCTCACTGTGGTGGGACGCGCAGACGATGGTCGTGGCCGAGGGTGCGCCCGCCGAGCTCGTCAGTCTGGACCCCGAGACATTGAAGCAACTCATCCGGGTGGGGTGACCGGCACTCCTGCCTGCTTATGGGCATCCCGCGTCTTTTCATCTGCCGTGGGCTGGGGACTCCTGCTCGGCCGCCGGCGTCGACAGGGGCTCTGACTTCGAGTCTTTCGCGGGCATCGGCGCCCTCTTGCTTTCGCTAGCCAGTTGATGGTTCGGATGATGCGCGCGAGGTTGGGATGCAGCCTGCGGCGTGGCTGTGAGCGCGTCGGATTCCTTCGGGTTGGCCCTTTCCTGCTCTGCGGATCGCCGGTCCGGCCCTGGTGCGCGCTCCGGCGCGGGTTGACGTGTCCGCCTGCTGATCACCAGGTTCGCAGCCCGGGAAGTTGGTCTAGTGTGCCGCGGTCCGGTCAGACCGAGGATGGGGAGACACAGCGGTGACCTGGAACGGCAGCCCGGCCGACGAGCAGGGGTCCTGGTGGGATCCGGAGGCGACCGAGCTCATTCCACCGCTCGCGCCTGGAACGGCGGGTGCGGAAGCGTGGCGTTCCGGCGGGGATCTCGAGGTCACCCGGGCGCTTGCGCGGATCACCCCGATGCCTGATAGCCCGATACGGTCCGGCCCTGACTCTCGATGGGCACGGCGAGCGAGGTCCGGCCGGGGCGTGTGGGTGGGAGCGGCACTCGCGGCGTCCGCAGTGGGTGGTCTCTCGGTCGGCGCTGTGCTGACCGCTACGACAGGACGTACCGTTGCGGCGCCTGTGCCGGGCACCGGTTCCCCCGACGCGACGCGTACGGGTCCCGCCGCTTACGAGATGACCGTGACGACGGCTGACGGCGCAGGAGCGGGAACGGACAGCGATGTTCAGGCGCGGCTCACCGACGAGACGGGCCGCACGTCCCCGTGGATCACGCTGGACACTCCTGACCACAACGACTTCGAGGCGGGCACCCGGGACACGTACGTCATGGGCGTGCCGGCGGCCTTCGGCCGCCCGGTCTACCTCCAGCTATGGAAGGGCGGTTCCGACACCTGGGCCGTGGCAACAGCTGTACGCGTCACCGGACCCGACGGGTACGACGCGCTGTGGCACCCTGCCGAGCGCGCGTCGTACCTCTGGATCACCGGGAGCGAAGCCCTTCCTGAGGACGGCGCACCTCGGTTCACGGCGTACAGCCCCAACGGCCCGCTCACGCCCAGCGGGCCATGAACAACCATGTACTGCGTGCCAGGTCGGCGGCCTGGTCCTTCTTGGGGATCGCTGCCTTGACGCCGCGTTGCCTCAGGCGCGACCGGTTGCCGCGGGACGAGTAGGCCCTGTCCCCGGCGACCACGTCCGGCCGGGTGCGGGGACGGCCGGCCGACGGGACCGCGGGCCCGTATCGTGTCCAGCACGGGGGGTGAACCGCGGGCTGTCCGCGGCACTCCGATCTACCGGGTTCGTCCTCGCCGCGAGGGCGAACCCGCTGGGCCTGGCCTTGAGCGGCCGACCGAACGCGTCCCGAAGCGCCCGCCTGCCTCAGCCAGTGCCGTCCAGTACCTGATAGTGGATGATGCCCACACCGCCGGCGGCGTAGTTGGCGACATCGGCGGCCAGCCGCTCGCCGTGCGGCGAGGCCAGCGCCGCGTCCATGGAGGCGGCGTCAGCGAAGTCGGCTCCGAAGATCGCGAAATACGGCGCTTCTCCCTCTAGTGCCGCCACGTCGAAGTTGTAGCGCCACGCAAGCGGGCCGGACCCATCCTTGACCAGCGGAAGGTGCTTGGTGAGGTAGTAGTCGCGGAAGTGGCCAGCTGCAGCGCACGAAGGGCCCCGGGTGGGTGCGGTGTGTCGTGTCTGCGGGAGCGCGGCCGTCGCGTGCCGGACAGCATGCATATCGGGACTGCCACATGGCTGGCAGGCAACATTGCCCGCTCACCCTTGGCGAAGCGCGCCGCGTACGGGCGAGGGGATGCAGGCCTGCGCCGTCCGCCGCCCCGTCGGCGACCGAGGCATCCTCGGCTGGAGCCAAGCCCCACTTCCGCCACGGCCCTGACCGGCTGCCGTGTGGGACTGCTGGCGCTGTCGGGAACCTCCTCCTCGGCTAGCGGGTGCCTCATGACACACTCCTGCCTGGATCGCGGGCCCTCTTGGCTCTGTGACCTGGGAGGGGATGACTGTGCGTGGGACGAGGTGGGCCGCCGTAACGGCGGCTGCCGTCATGATCACCGCTGCGGGCTGCGGCTCGGGCGATACGGGGGCGGGCGAGGCGAAGCCGCCGGCCTCGCCTCGGCCTCAGGGTTCTGGGCCGTTGACGAAGAGCGTCGTGCGGGCAGACGTGGACACTGCGGTCGCGGACGCGGGTGTTCCTGCGAATGCCCCGGACTACAGCGAGGACCGCGGCCCGGCAGACTCGCCCGTGACGTGCGGCGTGCACTTCAAGGGCTTCAGCGAAGACGAGACCCCAGTCGACGTAGCGCGCTTCGAGGGGCTGGTGGGTGAGCTGCGTGAACGGGCCTGGCAGCAGACGGCGCCACGCACCGACCGCAAGGGCGGCGGGGTGATCGGCGTGGCGGAGGTCTGGCTCTCACAGCGCGGCTGGAAGATGCACGTCGAGTACCGGAAGCTTCCCCAGGAAGGAGAGGCGGGCGTGATCACCGTCCAGGCCTACGACGTGGCGTGCCTCAAGAAGCACAAGGCCATCCCGTAGCCGTCGGACGGCGATCCGGTCCTTCTGCCGGCGGGCCGACTCCCGCCGACGCGGAGTAGACCTTTTCGCTGCGGTCTTCTTTGCCCGCTTCTTCTTCGCGGGTGCCGTCCTGGCTGCTGCCTTCTCGTTGACCTAGGGCGCTTCTTCCGGATCTTGGAGGCGGACTCCGACGCTGCTGTCCGCGCATATATTGGCGAGATGGACGAAGCCGAGGCGAGCGGGCAGGTGTGGAGGGGCGAGGTTCGAGCACGCCTGACAGCTGAGCAGGATCGGGATGCCCTGGCCCGGCTTGTCGAGGTCGACGCGGACTCCTTCGAGGTTGAGCTATACGAGCGTGCGGCAGATCCCCAGGTGCTTTCGATCGAACGCGCCCAAAGGTCGCAGGCTGGGCAGTACACCAGGCACGTGCGGCGACTTCGAGATGCTCAGCAGCACCAGGAAGTTGAGCAGTAGTCTTCAGATCATCTGAGCGTTGATCGGGCGTGTCGTTGACGGATGCCCAGTGGGCGAGGATCGAGCCGTTGCTGCCGGACCGGACGCCTCGGCGGGGTGGCCGGTGGCGTGATCACTGGCAGGTGATCGACGCGATCGCGTTCAAGTACCGCACGGGGACGCCGTGGATGGATCTGCCCGAGCACTTCGGCTCGTGGAGGGGTGCTCACAACCGGTTGCGGAAGTGGGCCGCCGACGGCACCTGGGAGAAGGTCTTCACGGCGCTGCTGGCTCAGGCCGACGCCGAAGGCGACCTCGACTGGGTCCTCGGGGTCGATTCCACGATCGTCCGGGCTCATCAACACGCCGCCGGGGCCCGTCAAAAGGGGCCCCAGTCGGCGAGCCGGACGACCATGCACTCGGACGGCCGCGGCGGGCTGACCACCAAGGTCCACCTCGCCGCTGACAGTCGATGCCGTCCGCTCGCGTTCGTCCTCATGCCAGGCCAGGCCGGTGACGCACCCGCGTTCCCCGAGGTCATGGCCCGCTTACGGGTGCCGCGGCCGATCGGCCGTCCGTCCGCTCGGTGACCTGGGGTGACCTGATGCTTCCCGGTTCGACGTGGGAGGCATCGGGACCGCACGTGGGCAGGAGCACTTTGCGCTGCTGTTCTCCGGGGTGGCGGAGGGGGTTGGGGGCGCACGCGTTCAGCATCACGGTGGTGCCTGCCCGCAGCAGTTCCTGAGTGGGGGCTGGTGGGGTGGGGGTGGGGTCAGCCGGCTGGTGAGTTGCTGACCTTGCCCACCGGGCTGATCTGCAGCTTTCCGGTGTCCTCGCCGTTGGTGACGGGGAGCGTGCCGGCCGGCCATTTCAGGGTGGCGTGTTTGGTCTCGTTCGGGGGCGTTACCACGATGTGGGTCGGCTGCACGCCAGAGCCGCCGCTGTTGTTGACCGGGAAGGTGATGTTGAAGGCGGCGGTCTCGCCTTCCTTGAGGATCTGCGGCAGGGCCTGCTCGCCGTTGCGGTCCACGGAGAAGGTGTCGCCCTGGGACGTCTTCAGGTCGACACCCGCGAAGCCGCTGATGCGGCAGTTGCTGCTGCCGTTGTTCTTGAAGGAGACGGTGACGACGCCTTCCGTCTTGTCCGTGGTGTTGTCGGCGGCGGCGACCTCGAGCTTGTCGGTGCGGCAGATGTCGACCTTGCCGTCGCTGCTGTCACCGGTGCTGGTGTCGGCGCTTTGGCTGCTCCCGCCGGTGCTGGTGCCGGCGCTCTGGTCGCTTCCGCCGGTGCTGGTGTCGGCGCTCGGGTCCGCCTGGTCCGCCCCGCCGGTGCCGCCCGCCTTGTCCACCGACGCGGTGGGGCTGGGCTGCGTGCTGCCCGACGCGTTGTCGTCGCCGTTGCAGGCGGTGAGCGAGAGCGCGGCTACGAGGCCGATGGCGGCGGCGACGGCCTTGCGGGTGTGCAGCATGATTCCCCCGGGATGCGGTGCGGTCGGTGCGGTCTGGGTGATGCCGTGGCGCGTACTTATTTGTACCGCGCAGTCAGTTACGAACCGTCAGTGATTATGTCCGCGTTCAGCCACAGCTGGGACCGCGCCCCGGCGGCTGGGACCTGTCCGGCCGATCACGCGGCTGATCCGAGCACCGGTCCGAGCCGGGAGGTCGAGGAACGGGAAGGCGCTGTCCCGGGGAATTCTGGCGCGCCGGGCCTGGTAGAACACTGACCTGTGGGTATCCAGGAGCGCGAACGCAAGATGTACCGGCCGCTGCGGCGGGCCGGGCTCGAAGTGATCCCGGACGCCGTGCCGGACGGCACGATGCCGGTCGTCTGGGGATACGGCCGCGAGGACATCGTCGACGGTTTCTCGCACCGGTACGAGACCCCGCGGCTCGTCGAACGTCTTAACGAGGACTGGTACGACCTGGCGGTCTCGTCAGGTCTCCTCGACCACCGGCGCGAGTTCCTCGTCATGCTTCCCCAGGGCACCCGCACGCACGGAGCGGCCTTGCAGGACTTGCACTGGGGCCGCCGTGCCGCACCGACGGCCTGGAACAGGGTCCGGCTCCTGGACCGCTGGGACATCATGGGCCGGGGTGCGGCATCGGCGTTCCTCGGCATCCGCGTGGGCCATCCTGGCTTCGGCATGATGGCCCTCGACAGCAGTGTGTACATCAGCTGCTCGACGGGCGAGATCGGTGTCGACGTCGTCGCGGTGCGGCACCCGGATCGTACGGAGAACATCCTGCGGCAGCTGGACTGGTTCGCGACCTGGGACGATCGTCTCGCTGACCGCGAGTTGCAGAAGCAGATCGCCATATGGCTCGCGGGCCGAGCACCAAGTGCTGTCAGCCATTCCGGCCGATGACCACGCGGCCCCGGTGGCCGAGGCCGGCAAGGTTGTCGCCGTCCGGCTGATCATGTGACTACTCCATTGTCGAGTCGTTCACATGGTCATGGGTCGGGGTGATCTGACGGATGCCGAGTGGGAACGGCTGCGGCCGTTCCTGCCGGTCAGTAACGGTCGTTGCGGCCGGTGGCGGGATCACCGGCAGGTGATCGACGGGATTGTGCACCGGGTTCGGACCGGCGTTCAGTGGCGTGACCTGCCCGAACGGTTCGGCCCGTGGAAGACCGTCTATGAACGCCACCGCCTGTGGCTGGCCGACGGAACCTGGTAACGGCTGCTCCAGCAGGTCCAGGCCGAGGCCGATGCGGCCGGGGAGATCGACTGGGACATCGCAGTCGACGCCACCATTGTGCGCGCCCATCAGCATGCCGCCGGTGCCCGCACCGCACCGCCGCTGGCTCCCTCTTCAAAGGGGGACGCTCCGGCAGAACGCCAGGACGATACGCCGTGGCAGAGTCTCGTCGCCCGCCTGGTGGAGGTGGTGCTGGAGGTGAGGGCCTGGGCCGCTCGCGCGGTGGGTTCACGACCAAGCTTCACCTGAGTGCCGATGCTCGCTGCCGTGCGCCCGTCTGGCTTTGTACACGAGAGCGGTTCTGGCACACATTCCGTGAGAACGATCTGCAAGGTTTCGCCTTGGTGGTGTCGCATTGTCTGGGACCGTGGTGCGGTGTCATGACCTCGTTGGTGACCTGTTTCCGCATGTCAGAGCGTTGCTGTTGGAGCGGGTGTTCTTCGAGTGCGGGGTGGTCCGGCTGGTCGCGAGAACGCAGCCGATCGGGGTCGCTTGCCACGCGTGTTGGGCAGTGTCCATTCGAGTCCACAGCGTGTACGTGAGGCGCCTTGAGGACACGCCAGTCGGTGATCGGCCAGTCGTGATCGAACTGACGGTGCGACGTCTGTATTGCGAGAACGTCGCTTGCACGCGTCGTACGTTCGCCGAACAGGTCGATGGGCTGACCCTTCGCTATGGGCGTCGAACCCCCTCCTCCCGACGCCTCTTGGAGGCGGTTGCCGTTGCGCTCGCCGGCCGTGCCGGTGCCCGTCTGGCAGCCGCCCTGCACATAAAGGTGAGCCGGACAACGCTCCTGCGGGCGATCATGGCCCTGTCCGATCCCGCCTGGGCCGTCCCGAACGTGCTGGGAGTCGACGACTTCGCCACCCGCCGCGGGCATCACTACGGGACCGTCCTCATTGACTGCGAGACTGGCCAGTCTCTCGACCTGCTGACCGGCTGGGACGCAGCCACCCTGGCGGGCTGGCTGCGCGAGCATCCCGGTGCCGAGATCATCTGCCGTGACCGGGCCGGCTGCTACGCCGATGGCGCCCGCACCGGTGCCCCGAACGCGGTCCAGGTGGCCGACCGGTTCCACCTCTGGCAGAACCTCGGCACCGCCGTCGAAGCCAGCATCCGGCTCCCCATCAAATGCCTCAAGACGTCAGCCGCCGGCCCTGACGGCCCGACGAACGATGGCGACAGTGTGGATGCCACGAAAGCGATGTCGCCGATCGAGGCCCGCATCCGAGAGCGCCACGCGACCATCCGCGCCCTGCTGGCCCAGGGACACGGCATCCGCGAGATCGCCAGAGAACTACGCATCGGCGGTAACACCGTCCGCCGCAATGCCCGCGCGGCAGTCCCCGAACAGCTGCTGACCGGTCGGCATCAGCCCCGGCCCAGTCAGCTCGACCCCTACAAGTCCCACCTGGACGAACGCTGGGCCGTAGGACACACCAACGCCATCCAGCTGCATGCCGAACTCCAAGCCCTCGGCCATCGCGGGAGCTACCAGATCATCAGTGACTACCTGCGACCGAGGCGCCGGCGCCGCATCCGTGTCGTCCCACCCCCGCCACCGGGAATCCGCCGGGTCACCGGCTGGATGATGCGACACCCCGAGCGCCTGGGCGACGAGGAACGTGAGCAGTTCGCCGCTGTCCTCGCCCGCTGCCCTGAGCTGAAGGCCCTTCACGCGCACGTCCGCGGTTTCGCGGAGATCCTTCAAAGCCGCTCCGGCCAGCACCTCAAGGACTGGATCGCCGCCACCCGCACCGCGGACCTGTCCCGGCTGCACGCGTTCGCCACAGGTCTGGAGAAAGACTGGGACGCCGTCGTCCAGGGCCTGAGAACTCACTGGAACTCCGGCCCCGCCGAGGGCCGTGTCCATCACATTAAGATGATCAAACGCCAGATGTTCGGACGAGCCAAGCTCCCCTTACTCCGCAAACGTGTCCTCCTCACCGCGGCACAAGCCGGCCGCCGTCACCCGCTCTGTCCTTGATAGAACTTCCTCATGAGTTCGAACGATGCCCAGATCGTGCGGGTCGAGCACCACTTCGGAGTCCGTTTTCCCCAGGACTACCGGGACTTCCTGAGTACTACCGGGAGTCTGAGCCAGTTCGTTCCTCCCGCTGACGACTTCCTGGTGATCGACGCGCTGGACGAGCTCATCGGCATCAACGAGGCCGGTGAATTCCAGAAGCGCTTCCCCGGCGCCGTCGTCATCGGCGGAGACGGAAGCCGCGAGCTGCTTGCCTACGACTTCCGCCAGGACGCCCCGCCTCTGGTGACACTCGACGTCTCCGCGGAGGACTGGTCATCGGCCATCCGCCAGGCTGCGTCGCTCTCCGCACTGCTGGATCAGTTCCCTCAAACCGGGTGGAAATGGGACGACACCAATCCCACGCACTCCTGACCGCTGCCCCTACGGAATGTGTGCCAGAACCCGGAACTGGGCATCCGACGACCTGGGAGAAGGTCTTTACCGGCCTGCTGGCCCGGGCCGACGCCGAAGGCGACTTTGACTGGGTCGTTGCGGTCGACTCCACCATCGTCCGCGGCCACCAGCTGTCGGCGTACTTCTCTCAGTGCTCCACGCAGTACGGAGATAAGTGCGCCAGTGTCGACCCATGGGTCGTTGCTCCTGGAGGGATGAGGCAGGCATCTGGGATGCTCCGTTCAGGGCAATCCGCTGGGGGCAGGGAGTGAGCCATGAGTGACTGGCTGAGCTTGATCTGGGGAGGCGTCGTGGGTGCTGGCGCGATGGTTTTCGCGCTCGACTGCCGGAACATTGGGATGCGTGCATATGACCTGATGGTGCAGAAGTCACCTGGTGGCGGGGTTGATCCAAGGTTCTCGCCCGACGTCATGAGAGTCGTTGCCGGTGTGCTCGGTGTCGTCTTCCTCGCAGCAACGGGCGTGAGGGCGTTCGGAATGTCCTGAGTCCTGTCGGCAGCACGCTTTTTCCCTGTCGCCGGACCGGATGTTTGTTCAGGCTGCGTCGTTTCGGTCCCGTTCGATGGCGGCGAGTCGGTTCTTGAGGCGGTAGCTGGTGCCGTTGATCGGGGCGACCTCGCAGTGGTGGGGGAGGCGGTCGAGGATCGCGGTGGCCAGGACCTCGTCGCCGAAGACCTGGCCTCACTCATGGAAGGTTTTGTTCGAGGTCAGGATGATCGAGCCTTTCTCGTAGCGCTTGGAGATGACCTGGAAGGCCAGGTTCGCTTCCGCGCGTTCGAGGGGCTGGTAGCCGACCTCATCGACCGCGAGGACGCCGGGGCGGAGGTAGGTGCCGAGCTTGTTCGTCTGTGGCCAGTGTCGGTATGCCTGGCCCGGTGAGGTCGTCGAGGGCTGTTGTGCGTCTTGACACGGCGAGTAGGAGGGAGAGGGCGGGGCCGGTCACTGCGGGGCCGTTGCCGATCTCCAGCTCTGTGTCCGTCGCTGTCAGGCGGACCTGGCGCAGCAGTTCTTTGGCGCCGCCGAAGGCTGTGGTGGTGCGGGTCTGGTGGAGCAGGGCTCTGGTGACGGCTGCGGTGGGGTAGTGGTGCTTGAGGCCCAGGGGTCTGCGGATGTCCTCGCCGTGGATGATCTCCTCAACGAGGCGGCTGTCGAGCGGGGCGGGAGGGGTCGATGTCCTCGTCGCGACCATGCGGAGCCGGGACAGGGTTTCCTGGGGGTCGTTACCGCGCTGGCGTGCTACCCCGGCGGCGTTGTGCCGGTCGAAGTCGAAGCGGGCCCGGGCCAGGCCGAGCAGGAACCCGGTACGTGTGGTGAGGGCGGTGTCGACCAGATGGGCGGTGACGTCGTGCACGGTCCATCCCGCGCAGAGGGACTCCTCCCGCCACCGCTCGTCGTCGAGCCCGGCCAGGTCCTCGATCAGTGCGACCCGCTCGGCGTGCACCAGCGGCCAGACGTCCTGCGTCACGGCTTCTCCTTCGTCAGGGTGACGGGGGCCTGCCAGGGCAGGACTCCGCCCACCCCGCGGACTCATCGGTCGCCCGCGAAGAAGCCGCACGCCGGCCGACTGCTGCCGTACGCGGGGCGGCCACGAGATCACCGGCCGACCCGCAACGTCCGCATACTCACCGCTGCTCACACCGCGCTCCTGGACAGCACGCCCGACGCGACCGTGGCCGGCCCAGCACGCAACCGCCTCGGCCCTGTACGACTAGCGGGCACGAAGGCGTCCGTGGGACCTGCTACGCGACCGCGCCAGGCAGCACCCTCATCGTCACCTGCAGGCCTGCGTCGGTGTCTGTCCCGACGAGGTTGGCTCCCCGCTGGGCCTGGAGCGCGGGTGACGGGCGAGATCGCCTGGGAGGAGGTCGCGATCGACGCGGCCGCGCGGTTGATGGAGGGTGATCCGGACGGGCTGCGGCACCCGATGGGCTTCATCGTCCTGCTTGCCGGCCGGCCGCGCCCGGAGGGCAGTGCGGAGTACGGTTCCCTGGAGCACTGTTGTGGTCATCCACGTCGGTGGTGTCGGCTGATTCAGACACGACGGACAGCCTCCCGCCCGCAGGGACGGCCGCAGCTGCGGCTCTCCCGACACCGAACCTTGGACCGGCCGTGTCGGTGAGCTGGTCGGCGTCTTCCGGCACACCCCGCCTGGCGGGTGTGGCCCGATCAACCCCGGCAACTGCACTTCACTGCCCGACCTCAGCGAATAGTCTCGGCAGCCTGCCGACGTAAGGAGCGCTGCCATGGACGCGAGCGAGGTCTCGTCTCTGCACGACTCGATGCGAAAGTACGGAATCCGCGGCGTCCTCGAGCCCGTGGACCCGACACATCGTGCGGGTGCCTGGCGAGTGGCCGACCCGGACGACGGTCGGGACATCACAGACGACGTCCTCACTCGCGTGGCAGCCGCAGACCGCCAGCGACCCACTCGCGGGTTCGTGGTTCCCGCGTAGACCGCTCCGGCCGGCTTTCCCCCGACCGGAGCGGTCCATGCGCCCGCGGGGATGGTCCCAAGCTCGCCGTGGGCAAGCTCGCCCCCTACTCCTGTTCCCCGCTCCCGCGGGAATGGTCGCGAGCTGTACGCGCTGCCCCAGGAGAGCGTCCTCTGCTCCCCACTCGTACGAGGACGGTCCCGATACATCGTTTGATGTTGTGGACCACCTACGGGCCCATCGAGCCTATGAATCCTGCTCCATGCTCCCTGCTCGTGTGGGGATGGTTCTCGGGTCACGAGTGTGAGCATGCCGCCGATCTCCTGCTCCCCGCCTGGGTCGGGTCTGAGTGTTGGCCGTTACGCCGCTATAGCCGTTGGTTGTGTGGGTGGGGGCCTGTGGGGTGGGCATGCCTCCTTGCCTCGGTTTCGGCGCGCGTATGTGCCTGGGATCTGCCTGCGCCGCGTGTCAGGCGGAGTGGGTGCGGCGGCGTTTGCGGTATGTCGGCCTCTGTTGCGTCCGGGTGGTCGTGTCGGTGTACGGCACCGGTTCGTTGCTGTGGTGGACGTGGTGGACGTGGTGGACGTGGTGGACGTGGTGGACGTGGTGGACGTGGTGGTCGACGGGGTTGTCTGGCCTGGCGGCCGGGCGGGTTCGGCCCGGTCACCGGGCGAGGGACTTGAGACTGTCCGCACCCGTCCCTACCCGTCCCTACCCGTCCCCACGTGTCTGTACTTGTCTGCACCTGTCCGTGCGGGTTCCGCGGGGTGGCGCGAGGTGTCGTCACCCCCCGCCGGGCCTGCATAACGTCACTGCGGGGACCGGTGGGGTAGGTGGTGGTGTCATGTGGTGCAGGCGGGTCGGGTGCAGATGTTGATTCCGGGTCCGCTGATGTTGGTGTTGGTGCCGGGCCCGCCGTCGAGGACGTTGTTGCCGGTGCCGGCTTCGAGGCGGTCGTTGCCGTCGCCGCCGCGTAGTACGTCGTTCCCGGCCTCGCCGCACAGTACGTCGTTTCCGCCGCGGCCTTCGATGACGTCATCGCCGCCGCGCCCGAGGATGATGTCGTTGCCGTTCGTACCGATGAGGACATTGCTGCGGTCGTTGCCGGTGATGACCGTGTACCCGGCAGGCGGATCCGCTGGGTTCACTGTCGCGCAGGTCACGGGCCGTTCATAGGTGATGGTCACCTGTGCCGGTCCGGTCCCGGCACCGGAGCTGCCGCCTGAGGGAACGCGGTTCGAGCCGCCTCCGCCGCCTCCGCTGCCGCCCTGGTTGTTGATGCCTTCCAGGTTGCAGCCGCCGCCACCGCCGCCGCCGAACCAGCCGGCCCCGCCGCCGCCGCCTCCCGAGATGCCCGCGTCGCCGCCGACACCGCCTGCGCCTTCGGTACCGGCGCCGGCTGCGCCGTTGGCGCCGGCGCTGCACGCCGTACCGCCTGCCCCGCCGCCGGTGGCGGTGCCACCGCCGCCTCCGCCTCCGCTCTGGGGGCCGCGGCTTCCGCCGGCCTGCCCGGCATCCCCGGCTGCGCCGCCCGCCCCGCCGGTGCCGAAGCCGGCGAAGCCGCTGGCGGCTCCGCCGCCTCCGCCTCCGCCGGCCACGATCAGACGGGGATCGGTACTGGTGTTGCCGGTGAGTACACAGCCGGCTGTGGTGGTGCTGCAGGTGCGGACGTCGCTCGCGCCGCCGCCGGCGCCGGAGGTGCCGAAGCCGGTGGCGCCGCCATGGCCGCCACCGGTACCGACGTTGACATAGAGCGTGGTGATCCCTGTGGGAGGGGTGAGGGTGCCGGTGACTGTTGCGCCTGTGCCGCCGAGGCTGGCCGGGGTGCTGCCGTTCTGGCCGGCGGCGCCGGTGGCGGTGACGGACAGGCTGGTCACGCCGCTGGGGACGGCGAACGTATGCTCGCCGGGGTTGGTGAAGACGCAGGTGGTGGTGGTGCCGCTCGTGGTGCAGCTGCCCTGCGCGTGGGCGGTGCCGGCGAGCGTCACCGGGGCGAACCCGGCGCAGACCACCGCGACCGCTGTGGTCAGCGCTCGGCTCCGCCGGCCACGGCCGGCTGACGAGTGGCAAGGAAGCGACCAGCTGGTACGGCCGGCCGAGTCGGTCGGCCTTGAGGACATCACATCTACTCCTGGGCGGGACGGACGATGGAGACAGCGCCCCGGCGGGGCGTGTTCGCACCGTCTTTGCCCGTCCCCGCAACAGACGCGCCCTGTAGTGCGGCGATCCCACCCGGATGACTCGCCCATGACACCCGCGCGGGTCAAGCCGGGCCGGGCGAGTCCGGCACCCGGCGGGGTGATTTCCGGCTCAACGCCTACTCCTGCGTCTCCTCGGCGGGCATCGGAGCCTGAACGCCGCCGCCCCGCACACACCAGCTGCGCTGGAATCTGGCCGCCGACGTGGACGAGCGCCAGGCGCTCCTCGGTCTTGCCGAGGATTGCCCCGCAACCGTGGTGAGTTACGAAAACCGTGGTGAGTTACGAACCGGCCCCGTGGGGCTGGCTGAGCGGGCGGGGCGGGCTGTTGTTGGGGCGCCGGCCCCATTTCGCGCCCGCCAGTGCCGGCCTTGCTCGTTGCGGTGACCGCTTGTACGAACCGGTCGAAGGCGGACCAGGGCCCGCGGGAGTGGATGCTGCCGCTGCCGGAGGCGCACTGCCGGTACGTCTCCGCGTGGGTCGCCACCAGGCTCCGCTGGAACTTGGTGGCGACCCGGGCGAGGCCGACGCCCTGAAGGTCTACGCCGAGGGCCCTTTGCGAGACCACTGTCGTCCCCT
Organism: Streptomyces sp. NPDC096079; assembly: GCF_040303145.1. Taxonomy (NCBI): domain Bacteria; kingdom Bacillati; phylum Actinomycetota; class Actinomycetes; order Kitasatosporales; family Streptomycetaceae; genus Streptomyces; species Streptomyces sp. NPDC096079. Next base: position 12,430 of record NZ_JBEOST010000035.1, on the reverse strand, counting down.
GCACCCCCGCCCGGTAGCCGCGCCTGGCGTGAGAGCCGCCGGGCGTCCTGCTCCCGTCCAGTGCCGGCGGCCGAGCAGCTCGACGAGGGCGCCGTGGCGGCAATGAATTGCGGCCACGGGAACATCAGTGCCTTTCCGCCGGAAGAAGCCAGGATCTGAAAATGGCGAGGTCGAAGCCGAACGACTCCGACGTCGACTCCGACGTCGGCTCCGTCATCTGCGTCGCGACCGCCCGGGGATCGAGACCGCGGGCCCGCGCGCGGCGAGCGGGTGGAATTGGTCGACGGCCAGGCGTGGTCGTCGTGCGGATCGGGGGCTGTGGCGTGTGCGGCGATCTTCTCGAGCGTGCCGCAGTCGTCTCAGCGTCGGTCGCCTGGGGGCCTCTCGGTCCCTGTGGCCCCGAGGGCTCCGGGTTCGCCGCGGGGGCCAGGGACGGTGACGTAGCGGGCGCGGGAGGGGGCGGTTTGGGTGACGGCGCCGAGTTCGACCTTGTGCTCGCCGGGTCCGGGCAGCCGATGGGCCTGGTCACCCAGGTTGTAGGTAACGGCGGCGACGCCCCGCGGGCCCTGGGCGGCGTCGGGGGTGGCGGCGGCCGCGGGGCTTTCCGTCAGGGTTTGCGCTACGAGGAGGGCCGCCGTGGACGCGGCGAGAGCGCAGGCTCGTACCGGGCGGCGGCGGGCGGCCGTGGTGGTGTCGGCGGGGTGTCGGCGTGGTTCGAGAGTCGGTTTTCATAGGCCGTGAGCGAAACGGTCTGCCATGGTGTGGGGCGCCGGGGGCGGCTCCCGGCGCCCCGCACCATGGCTCCATCCCGACAGACGTCTGACGGAGCCCGGGGCTGCGTCGTGCCCAGGGGAAGCCGTGACCGGGGTCAGGAGGCGTGCCTGAGGGCCGCGCGGATCCAGTCCGCGTACACGGGTACGTTGACGTAGAGACCCGGACCGGCCGAGCAGGCGACCCCCGGGGCGCCGGGGCCCGACGTGGCCCCGACCAGCTCCCACCGCCCGTACCTGCCCTTCTGGAGCTGCGGCCCGCCGGAGTCCCCGAAGCACGCCATGGCCTCGGGCACCCGGCTGATCGTGCACAGCCGGGCCCGGTCGGCGTAGCCGGGCGCGCACTCGCCGACGGCACCCGTACGCGTCTCGAGCTCCTGCAGGCGCTCCGCGTACCTGAACTCGGTGTCGGCGGTGGTGCCGAACCCCAGGATGCGCGTCGGGGTCCCGGGCCGTCCGGCCCGCTCCGCGATCCTGATGGGCTTTTCAGAGACCGGGCGGTCGAGACGGACCAGCGCGATGTCGTGCTTGTTGGCTGCCTTCCCGTCACCGCTGACGAAGCCGGGGTGAACCACCGTCCGCTCGATGGCCCGGACGGTTCCCCCCGACTTCCGCGTCTCGCTGCCGATCCGGACGATGCCCTCCAGGACCGGGCCTTCGCCCGTCACGCAGTGAGCCGCCGTCAGCACCCACTGGGGATCGATCAGCGACGCCCCGCAGTTGCCGTCGTTCACCCCCTGCGTCGGGGCCGACTCGGGGATCGACGCCATGAACGGATAACGCTGCGTGGAATCGGTCCCGTTGACGATCGCTCCGGCGCTGCCGGCCATCACAGTGGCGCAGGTCGCGACGGCGAGCGCGCCGACGGCAGTGGTGCGCGCCGCGCGGCGGCCGGCCGGCTTCAAGCTGAACACAGGGGAGGTTCCCTTCCTCGTGAATCCTGGTGTGCCCGATCAACCCTGCTGGTCAGGGATCCGCCGGGCCATCCCGCCAGCGGGTGCGAACGCGGTGGGGCTGTCCCCCGAAGAAGCCGGTGGGGCACCCCAGCGCAGTCCGCGCCCCGGCACACGAAGATCACTTCATCGGGTCGGGGAGCCGTCGTGCGCAAGGAGTGATCGCAATGCAGGAGTACACAGGGACGACCGGTCGGCGAGGGTTCCTCGCGCTCACGGGAGCGCTGGCTGCCACGGCGGTGACCGCTCCCGCGTCCGCCGCACCACCGGCCGTCCGAGCGTCCTCGACCCGATCTGCCGGGTCCGCCGCCTCGGCCGTGCCCGCCGGCTCCGGCTCTGAGCACCGGGAGACCGGCATCGTACGGTCCCTGGAACGGGCCGCTCACCCGCTGCGTTCCGCAAAGCCCGGCGGCCGGGCCGGGGACCTGAGGGCGTTGAGCGCCATGGTCGGCAGCGCGAAGGTGGTGGGCCTCGGCGAGGCCACGCACGGTTCGCACGAGTTCTTTGCCATGAAGGAAAGCGTCTTCCGGCACCTCGTCGAGGAGCGCGGCTTCACCACCTTCGCCCTGGAGATGAGCTGGCCGGCAGGGCTCAGGATCGACGAGTACCTCCAGGGCGGCCCCGGCGATCCGAGGCGGATCGCGACTAAGACGCTGGCCGGTTCTCCCTGGGAGCGCGAGGAGTTCGTCAGTCTGATCGCCTGGATGCGCGAGCACAACCGCCGCCGCCCCGGCCACCGGGTCCACTTCATGGGGGACGACCTCGGGGCTCCGAAGCTCGGCGACCACATCTTCGAGCGCGTGCTGTCGTCCGTCGGCAGGACTCGGCCGGAAGCCCTGTCCCGGCTGACCGAGTTGTACGCCGGGCTGCGCCCCCTCGACGACATCTTCGACTACCTGCGCACACCGGTCGCGGAACGCGAGGCGAACGCCGTACGCGCCCAGGAGGCACTCGACCTGGTCGCCGGGCACCGGACAGCCGACGACGACCACGCATGGACGGTGCGGCACGCCCGGAACATCGCGGAGACCTTCGCCTTCGCCACCGTCGACCTCGCCGACCCGGCCTCGGTCACCGCTGCCGAGCAGCTGCGCGACCGGGCCATGGCGGACAACGTGCTGTGGTGGCAGCGCCACACCGGCCACAGGATGCTGCTGTCGGCCCACAACGGCCACGTCGGATACCTCTCGACCCACCCGGACATGTACCCGCGGACCCAGGGCTCCGTGCTGCGCGACCACCCTGGGCAGCGGCTACGCCGCGATCGGCTTCTCCTTTGCCGGCGGCTCCTTCCTCACCAAGGACGCCGCCCTGGACGGGGACTGGAAGCCGGTCACCGTCCCCGCGGCCCGCCCCGGGATGAACGAGCACCTCCTGGACCGGGTCGGGTACCGGGACTTCTGTCTGGACCTGCGGACCGTGCCCGCCGCGGCGCGCGCCTGGTTCGACCGTGCCCGGCCGGTCTACGACGCCGGCTCGACCTTCATCGCCGATCCCCTGCCGTCCCTCGCCCTCGGCCGGGCCTACGACGCGCTCATCCACCTCCATCGGGTTCGCGCGGCCGACAAGCTCCGGCGTGGGGCGTCCGCCCCGTAGCGCGGCCGCCGCCTCGTAGAGGACCGCCGGGAAGATCACCAGGGGCGGCCGGCGGTGTCGCAGCCGACCGGCCCCATGTGCATGACCCGGATACGCCAGAAACCCGCCACGGGGTGATCTTGCCCGTAAGACCGGTGACGCGGCGGGTCTGACGCCGCCGCCGGGACGACTGGCTCGCCGGGGTACTCGTCGGGCAGCCCTTCACACCTGGAGATGCGGGGGCAGGGAACGTTGGAGACTCCATGGCCCGGGTCCCACAGGTGATATCGCCCGGTCCAGATCTTGTCGAGCCGGGCAAGCGCGGGGCTGCGCGGCTCGGTCGCCACCGGATGCCCCTCGGTGCAGGCCTGGTATCCGGCCGGGACGGGCGGGCGGAGCCGGGGAGAGAGGGGGAATCGAGTCGGCGGCACGGGACGCACAGTAGAGGCGTCAGAGGCCGCGGAGTCGGTACCCCGCCGCCAGCATCTCGTACGGGGTCCGCCGCGAACAGCCCTCCGCGCGAGGCGGGCGCATCCCGGGCTCGGAGAACATCGGTACAGCAGTTGGCGCTGAGAACGGTCATGGTCATGAGCTGAGTGCCGGGGCGTCTGGACGGGCCGAGGGATGTCGTCGCCCTGGAGGGCGGTGAAGTCGGCGCGGGCCTGTTCGACGGCCTCGGGGTACGCCTCGCGCTTGGCGTGTTCGGCGAGCGTCCGGTAGAGGCTGGCCACCGAGGGGTTGTGTCCTTTGCACTTGCCGGTGGGGATGATCAGGCCGGGCTGGATCTGCTTGACTGACTCGCCGCCCGCGCGGCGGCGCAGCACGGTGTGCAGCATGCCGTCGGTGATGACCGGGGGCCGGCCGCCGTGCTTGCCCTTGCGGGCCGCGGTGTCGAGCCCCTCCAGCGTGGACTCGCGGATGTTCTCTCGCTCGGTCTCCGCCATCGCCGCGAAGAACGCGAAGAGCAACTTCCCGGGCCCGGTGGGGTCGTAGATGCCGGGCAGGGGCCCGGCGAGCATCTCCAGGATGAGGCCGTGGGCGGTGAGGTGGTCGGCGAGCGCGGTGATTTCGGCTGCGTCGCGGCCGAGCCGCTTCATCGCGTACACGGTGAAGACGACCCGGCAGTGCGGGGCGTGGGCCTTGACCTCCCGCGCGGTCCGCAGCGCCTCCTCGAACTTGGGCCGTACGCGGATACGAGTGCTGATCTTCTCGTTGAAGACCTTGTCTCGGGGGATGCCGTGCCCCGCGAGTGCGTCGAGCTGGGAGCCGAGTTCCTGCCCGAGCGTCGAGCAGCGGGCGTAGGCGATGCGGATGTCCGTGCTCGGCAGGTCCGGATTGATCGGCGCCGGGGGGCGGGGTGCCGGGCCGCCACGGCTGGCCCGGCCGACGGCCGGCGGGGGTCGGCACCCGCAGTGCCTTCTTCGGCCGGGGCACCAGCGTGAAGCGGCCGCTGTGGTAGGCGGAGGTGACCGCGCCGGAGCGCGAGCGGCACGATGAGCCGGGCTGCGCATCGCACCTCGGACAGGGGTGCCGTTCGACGTCGTCCGCGTCTGAGTGGCCGGCCGGAGAAGGCTGCTGAGGGCCCGTCACAGGACCGGACTCTCGCACAACGCAAGTCTCAGAAGGGCTCATCCTACTTTTGAGTGAGAACGGGTTGTGCGAGCCGATCCGAGATCAGCAAGGGTTCGGCGGCCCATCCTTGATCTTGCTCGGGCAAAGGACCGTTTGTGTGAGACGCGCACCGGCGCAGGGGTGACTTTCCCGGCGCCTTCTGGGGCGGTGGACCGCTTCTGTGCGCCCTGCACGGTCAGGCGAGCCGTGTCCTGTTCCAGGGTAAGGGGCAGGTTGAGCCGGTTTGGGAGTGTGCCCGCCGTTTGCCGGTCGAAGGGGGCACCATTGTCCAAGACCACAGTCCCGCTCCCCGCCTCAGTGCTCGATCCTGCCGGTGTGCGGAGCGCCGTTGATGAGCGCCTGGCCGCCTTCCTGGATGCCAAGGCGCGTTGGGCGGCCGCACAGGGATTTCCGGGGGAGGTCACCGACGTCCTGAGGGAGCTGCTCCTTTGCGGCGGCAAGCGGATCCGCCCGGTGCTGTGCATGGCCGGCTGGCACGCGGGCGGGGGAAGCGGCGACCAGGGCCCGGTGCTGCAGGCGGCCGCTTCGCTGGAGATGTTCCACGCCTTCGCGCTCATCCACGACGACGTCATGGACCGAAGCGCCACCCGCCGGGGCCGCCCGAGCGCCCACCGGGCCGTCGCCGCCCGCCACCCGGACCGTCCCGGCGCTGCGTGGCTGGGAGTGGGTGCGGCCGTGCTGCTCGGAGATCTCGCGCTGGCGTGGTCGGACGAACTGCTGCACACCGCTGACCTGGACGCAGGCCACCTGGCCGCCGCAGCGACGCTGCTGGACGAGATGCGCACCGAGCTGATGTACGGCCAATACCTCGACCTGCTCGCCACCGGCCAACCGAGTGCCGACCTGGAGGTGGCGCTGTGCATCGCCCGGTACAAGAGCGCCAAGTACACGGTGGAGCGTCCGCTGCAGCTGGGTGCGGTGCTGGCCGGCGCCGGCGCCGAGGTGCGCACGGTGCTCGCAGCGTTCGGGCTGCCGCTGGGCGAGGCGTTCCAGCTGCGCGACGACCTGCTCGGCGCGTTCGGAGACCCGGCCGCAACCGGCAAGCCCGAGGCAGAGGACCTGCAGGCGGGCAAGCACACCCCGCTAATGGCCCTGGCTCTGCGCCGGGCCGCCCCCGTCGAGCGCGAGCTGCTCGCCTGCTGCGGCCGGCAGGCGGCCTTCGGGACAGAGCAGGTGGCGCGGATCCGCGCGGTGCTGGAGGGCACCGGCGCCCGCGCTGAGGTCGAGACGATGATCAAGGAGCGCCGCCGCCGTGCCCTGCGGGCGCTGGAGGAAGCCGCCCTGCCCCCGGCCGCGGTGAACGTTCTGCGTACGGTCGCCGCCCGTCTGGCCGGCCCGGACCGATCACCCCCTCAAGGTCCATCCCTGCCCGTCCCCGCTGCCGGGCACAGGGCGGGCACTGGCCTCGCTCGCACCACGAGCTTGGAGGCACAGCCGTAACCATGGCCGACACACCCGCCACCATCTCCCGCGCGCCCGGAGCGCTGCCGCTGCTGGGACACGCCGTGCCGCTGCTGCGAGACCCACTGAGCTTCCTGCGCTCGCTCCCGCAGCACGGCGACCTCGTCGCCATCCGCATCGGCCCCCACCCCGCCCTCGTCCTGGGCGACCCCCATTTGCTGCACCAGGTCCTGGTCAACGACAAAGCCTTCGACAAAGGCGGCCCCCTCTACGAACGGATCGGGGAATTCATCGGTAACGGCCTGATCAGCTGCCCGCACTCCGAGCACCGCCGCCAGCGCAGGCTGGTGCAACCCGCCTTCCACCCCGCTCTGCTGCCCGGCTACGCACGCACGATGACCGTCCAGTTCGCCGAGGCCGTCAGCACCTGGCGCGAGGGTCAGGTCATCGACGTCCTGCACGAGACCCAGCAGCTCGCCTCCAAGGCCTTGATCGCAACCCTGTTCGGCAATGGACCGGATCCCGCCAGCAGGGATCTGCTCGCCTGCGACACCGCCACTCTGGTCGCCAGTGCCTACCGCCAGGCGATCCAGCCGTCCTGGGCCAATGCCCTGCCCACGCCTGCGAACCTCCGCTGCCGCCGGGCCGTCGGACGCATTCGCGCCACCATCACCGCCTACGTCTCCGAACAGCGCGGCCGCGGCGATGCAGGCCCGATGCTCTCCACGCTCCTGGGTGCCCGCGACAACGAGGGCGACGGGCAGGGCCTGTCGGACGCCGAGTGCGTCGACCAGGCCACGGCGTTCTTCCTCGCTGGTACCGAGACCACCGCCGTGGTGCTCGCCTGGGCGATGCACCTGCTCGCCACCCACCCCCACCTCGAACGCGAACTGCGCCGCGAAGCCGGCCGCGCCTCGGACACCGCCGACCCCCGGCAACTGCCCCTGACTCGCGCCGTCATCACCGAAACCCTGCGCCTGTACCCGCCGGTCTGGCTCTCGATGCGCACCACCACCACCGACACGCCCCTGGGCGGCCATCACGTCCAGGCCGGGACCACCGTCGTGCTCAGCCCTTACCTGATCCAGCACCGCCCCGACCTGTATCCCGATCCCGAGCTGTTCGACCCCGGGCGGTGGACCGGGACGACACGCCCGGCACCGCCGCGTGATGCTTTCGTGCCCTTCGGAGCCGGCGCCCGCAAATGCATCGGTGACCAGTTCGCGCTCGCCGAAACCGTCCTCGCACTGGCCGCCATCGTGAACCGCTGGCACCTGGAAACGCCCGGCCGAGCCGCCTTCCGCGCCCCCAGGCCACTGACCATTCTCCAGCCGCGGGGGCTACGGCTTCGCGTCACCACTCCCGCAGCCACCACCCTCACTCCCGACCAGCAGCCCCGGCGGAAGGACGGCCATGATGGCCAATCAGAATGCGGCACCGCCGCCCTCCTCAGTCCTTACGTCGTCGCCTAGATCTTCCGCAGCGGATGAAGAGGAGTAGGAGGCTCGACCGTGGTCGTTGACCGGGGCCCGTGGGACGCGTGGGCATCGGAGGAAGTGGCAATTCCCGATCTCGCTCTGCCCTTCCCCACCCGCATGAATCCCTACCGCGACTACTGCGCGCAGGACGTGCGCTGGTGGATCCAGCGGGTCGGACTGATCGACCTCCCCAAAGCCGGAGACTGTCTGTCCGTCTCGGCGCCCGATCTAGCCGCCGCGGTGAGCGTTCCGGAGGCGTCACGCAGCGGGCTGTCTCTCATGACACGCTGGTTCGCATGGTGCTTGGTGTTCGATGACACCTCCGTCGATCGCACCATCGATTTCACGGTCACCACGCGCGGACTGCAGGAGGTACTGGGCGCCCGGCCGGTGCCTCCGGGAGACGCCCTTGTTGCCGCCTTCGCGGATCTGTTCGATCAGACCTGCGCGCGCGGCTCCGCTGCCTGGCGTGAACGCTTTGGGGAAACACTCAACCAGCTGATCGGTTCTCTGCTGGAGGAGCGGCATGCCAACGACGCCGGAGAATGGGTGAGCGTCGAAGCGTATGTGCTCCGGCGTCGTGTCAACGGCGCTCTTCCGCTCCTGTACGACCTTAACGAGATCGTCCTGAACTGCGAGGTCCCTGACATCGTCAGGGCCAGCGATGCCTACCGGCGCTGCGTCAGGACCTCGACGGACGCAGTGGACTTCATCAATGACATCTACTCGTTGCCCAAGGAACTCGCGGCCCGCGAATCCACGAACCTGGTGATGATGCTGGCCCACGAGAACGGCTCCTCCCTCGCCGCGGCCATGGCCCAAGCGGTCAGCTACGTACACGAAGCCGTGGCCGGATTTCTCGCGGCAGAGCAGGACCTCCACCTCGAACTGCCGCGGCTCGAGCTGGATCTCCAACAACGCCGTGCTGCCATGACCATGATTGCTTCCATGCGGGACTGGATCGGGGGACTTCCCGCTTACCAACGTCTGGCCGAGCGCTACTGACCTCACTCACAGCTCCGCGATGACCCGAAGTTCGCACCCCAGCGCCGACAGCGACCGGGCCGGAACATCCCACCCCTGCCCCTTCTTCTCGCTCTTTTGGCCCTGCCCTCCGATCTTCCCGACAGTTCCCTTCAATGCCGTAGCGGCCCAGGACGCTGAGGTTCTTGAACTTCAGCAGGGAGAGGCGTGGTGTGGATCGCCCCGCGTGCTCGGCAGCCGACGGTGTCATGCCCGTCGTGCGGCGGGTCGGCGTCGCGTGTACACAGCACGTACATGAGGCGCCTGGCCGACCGCCCGCTGGACGGTCGGCGGGTGCTGCTGCGTCTGCGGGTCCGCCGGTTCTTCCGCGACAACGGCCCGTGCTCCCGCCGGACCATGGCGGAACAGGTCTCGAGCCTGACCGCGCGGTACCGGCGCCGGACGACGGCCCTGGCCCGGATGGTGCAGGCGATCGGGCTGGCCCTCGGCGGCCGGGCCGGTGCCCGCGCGGCACCCGACGCAATCCAGGTCGCAGGCAGGTGGCACCTGCTGTACTCGCTCGTCCGTGCAGTCGAACGAACCGCCCACCAGCACCGCGTCTGCCTGCGCAAAGACGCCGGGATCGACGATCTGGACCAGCGCCAGGCGCCGTCCGACCCCGCATCCCTGACGGCGCTGATCGGACCACCGGAGCCGAGCGACCCACCAGGCGGGCAGCTCCTGGCCCGAGTCCGCCAGTGGCACACAGACATCCACCAGCTGCGCGAACGCGGCTGGACGATCAGCACGATCGCCGACCGCCTGGGCCGGGACCGCAAGACGGTGCGCCACTACCTGACCACCGACCTCGACCAGATCCTCGCCTCCGCACGCGAACGCCGCCCCAACGGCCACATCAACCGCTTCAAGCCCTACCTGCAACAACGCTTCCTCGGCGGCGCGACCAACGCCGCGGCCACCAAGTTGACGGCGTCCGGCGCGGACGCCGTACTGGCGAACACTTCAGATGCACTCACGATCGACGGCGGCGGGACCGCTTCCACAGCGGGCCCGGGCCGATTCGGCATGCCACATGCACTCGTGATCATCGCGTGCATCGTCACGGCTGCGATCCTCGCCAGCCTCGGCATGATCGTTCAGGACGTCCGGCTCCTCATCGGCGGAGCCGGCGGCATCGGGACCACGATCGTTGCGGTGGTGGTTGCTGGCAGGCCCCGAGGAGCCGGTCGCGCCAGCCGCCTCGTGCGCGCTTACCTCAGCTCGCGCAACTGAGGCGACCGCAATGGGCCGCCCTGAGAAGCCGGTCAACCGCGCCGTTCCGGCACGCGCGAAGCTCGCGGACTTCCTGCGCCGCCGCAAGGCCGCCGCCGGGCTCACCTACGAACAGATGGCGCGGCTGCCGCAGACCAAGGAAACCCCGTCCGCAGCGACGCTCAAGCGCGCCGCGGCAGGTGAAAAAGTCCCCTCCTGGGAAACCGTCGAGGAGTTCATCCTGATGACCCTCACCAAGGACGAGGAATTCGGCGGCGGACTCACCAGCGGCCTCCACCAAGGCCTGGAACTGTGGATTCGGGCTCGCCGTGCAACCCGCGCGCCGTACGACGTCCACAAAGCCCCCGACCCGACCCTGATCTCCTCCCGGGCAGGTCTCAGCCGTGCCCTGCGTCGGCAACACATCTGGGCCGGCTACCCCACGCCCGGGGAGATGCAACGAATCGCGGGCTCGTGGTCACTGCCCACCAGCACCGCCCGCCGCGTCATCGCGGGCGACACCCTTCCCGTCGACCCCCACCAGACCGCGGCGTTCCTGAGAGCCTGCTACGTACTCGAACTAGTGGAACTGGAGCCCTGGCTTCAGGCCGCAGGTCGTGCGCACGAGTACGGTGCGGGATGGGCCAGGGCCCACCAGTCCGCTGTTGAGGCGATCGCTGCTGCGAGAGCGCAGGCCTCTTCCGGTAACTCTGCCAGCGGCAACGTCGTGTACTTGAAGGGGACGGGCGCCGAGAGGGCCGCTTGATGGGCCGTCCGCGCGGGGATGGACAACGAAGCCCCCGGGGGTGGTCCCTGCAGAGGGTGCCAGCCATCGAACAATCCCGGCCGCTCCCCGCGGCCGCGGGGATGCAGCGAATGCCGACAGCCGGCTGCACCGCAGAGTCTGTTCCTCGCTTGCGCGGGGATGGCCCACCATGCTCGAGGTGTTGGCGGTGCGTGGGGCGGTTCCCGGTGTCTGTGGGGGTTGCTGGGCTGTATGACGGTTGAGCCCGGGGCCGGGCCGGCTGCTGTGGTGCCGGCTGGATGACAGCCGCGGAGCCTCTCTTACCACCGTGCTATCGCCCTGAGGCCTTGCAGTTCCTGTGCAGGTGATGCAGTTTCTGCATACGGGGCATTTTGTGTATGCATTATGCGTTTTCCGTATACACGATGGAGCGGCTCCTGATGCTGAATGGTGCTGCGCTCGTGTGACTGCCGCCGTTGCCCTGTGCCGACGGAGAGCCGCAGGTTCCCGCTCCCTCCGGCTTCCGCGCCCGGGCGGCGTCTGGGCTCTGTTGACCGGTGATTGTCCGGTCGGCAGCGGGTGTACCGTCGGTGCGCCTGCGCCCCGTTGCCTGGTGTCTCTGACGGCCTGCTGGGCCTTCGGGGGCCGACGCCAAGGGGACATGTTGCCTCGTGGTGTGGGGGTGGTGGTGAGTGGGGTCTTGCGAGGTTCTCAGGCTGTTGTCCCAGGTGGATGGGTGGGCTGTGAGCCGGTGGACTGACCATGGTCTGGCGATGGGGGTCGGCCGTGTTGCCGGGGTGGGCAGAGAGGCCTCCCATCCGGCAGCGAGGCGTGCCGGTGCCCGTCCGCCGGCCCGGGAGCCTGCTGCTGCGCCCTGTTCTTCGGAGGGTGGGCATTGCGGTGTCTGTGGCGGTCACGGCTGCTGTGCTGTGCCGGGTCTGGGGGGTGGTGTGGGGCGGGGCTGGCGGCCCCTGGTGTTGAGCGGCGGGGGAGGGGTGTGTGGTGGTTCGTCTTATGCGTTTTCTGTATGGGGTGTTGATGGCGTGCCAGGGCTCCTTGGGGGTCTGGGTTTTGCGTTTTCGTCATATGACTGTGTGAGTTGGGTGGTTGGCGGCCAGTGTGGTTCGGGTTTCCCGGTGTGGCGGGGCAGGTGCGGCACCCGGACCCGGCTCACCCTCACATTTAAACGGTCTAGACCACGCCTTTAATCTGCACCTCCCTCTATCATCACGTAGAGCAATACCTCTCCAGAGCCCTGAAGTCCCGAGGAACACCACCCGGCGCGCCCCGACAGAACACCCACGAAGGGCACACCCGCGCAGTCGGCCCCGCAGGGGCCGCACCCCGGAATCCCACCCACCCAACACTCCATCAATCACCCACAAAAACAACCCACTTAACAGCAACCACCACCCGCCGCAGGCGGGTGCCGCACCACAATCAACCCCCACCCCGCACCCGCACCCCTCAACTCAACCCCGCCACCCCACAGTCACCGCAGGTGGCTGCCCCTCAGGCAGCCAGCCCGGCGCCGCGCAGCGGCGTAGCGCCGTTGGGAGTGGTGATGGCCACCATCGGCTTCACGCTCACCTTCTGGGCGTGGGACCTGATCGCGCCGATCGCGAGCTGGTACGGGGACCG
>NZ_JBEOST010000034.1:0-60433 GCF_040303145.1 Streptomyces sp. NPDC096079 | reverse complement strand
AGCTCGCGATCTGGGGAACCGGCCCGCAGCAGCCCCGCCGGAACATCACCCGGACGGCCCACACGCCGGATTTGATCAGCACCCCGTAACGTGCTCGTCGCGTCAGGCGACGATCAGGTAGATGCCGTACGCCACGGCCGCGAGGCACAGGCCGAAGGCGGCGTAGGCGCCGGTGCGGGCCAGGGTGGCGGAGCCGCCCTGGGCGGCGGCCTGCTCCTGCTTGGAGAGGCCGATGACACCGAGGGTGAAGAGGCCCACGAGGGCGACGGTCGTCACGAGGCTGACTCCGAACACGGAGCCGAGGGCTGCCCAGTCGATCTTCATGCTTGGTTCCAGTTCCTTAGACCGCGGCGGCGGGGGCCGGCGGAGCGGCCGGGTCCGTGGGGACCGGCGCGGGGATGGTGGTCTTCAGGTCCTCGTCCGCGACGGCGGCGACGGAACCGGCCGGCGGCGGGGTGACGGCCGCGATCGCGGTGGTCACGACGCCCGCGGGCTCGGCGTCGCCGTCGAGGTCGTCGGCCGTGACGTTGTGCTGGTCGACCGGCTTGCGGCGGGACAGCGACCAGATCACGGCCGAGCCGGCGACGAGGAGGACCGCGACGGCCACGATGCCCCAGGGGCCCTGCTTGGTGAGGAACTCGGCGCCGGCGCCGACGAGGCCGGCGGCCGGCAGCGTCAGGCCCCAGGCGACGAACATCCGGGTCGCGGTCGACCAGCGGACGACACCGCCCTTGCGGCCGAGACCGGCACCCATCACGGCACCCGAGCAGGACTGGGTGGTGGAGAGGGAGAAGCCGAGGTGCGAGGAGGCGAGGATGACCGTGGCGGCGCTGGTCTGGGCGGCGAAGCCCTGCTGCGGCCGGAGGTCGGTGAGGCCCTTGCCCATGGTGCGGATGATGCGCCAGCCGCCGAGGTAGGTGCCGAGCGCGATCGCCACACCGGCGGAGACGATGACCCACAGGGGCGGGTTCGAGCCGGGGGCGACGACGCCCTGCGTGACCAGGGCGAGGGTGATGATGCCCATCGTCTTCTGGGCGTCGTTGGTGCCGTGGGCGAGGGAGACGAGGCCGGCGGAGGCGATCTGGCCGACGCGGTAGCCCTTGGCGGTGTGCTTCTCGTCGGTCTTCGCGCCGATCTTGTACGTCAGACGCGTGGCCAGCATCGCGGCGAGACCGGCGACGATGGGCGCGGCGACGGCCGGGATGAGGACCTTGGTGACGATGGTCGGGGCGTTCACGGCGGACCAGCCGGCCGACATGACCGCGGCGCCGATGAGGCCGCCGAAGAGGGCGTGGGACGAGCTGGACGGCAGCCCGAGGAGCCAGGTCAGCAGGTTCCACAGGATGGCGCCCACGAGCGCCGCGAAGATCACTTCTGTACGAATGCCCTCTTCGTTGATGATCCCGCCGGAGATCGTCTTGGCGACCTCCACGGACAGGAACGCGCCGACGAGGTTCAGCACGGCGGACATGGCCACCGCCGTCTTGGGCTTGAGAGCACCGGTCGAGATGGTCGTGGCCATCGCGTTGGCGGTGTCGTGGAAACCGTTCGTGAAATCGAACACGAGAGCTGTCACGACCACAATGGCGAGCAGCAGCGTGATGTGTTCCATTTACCCAGGCAATCGTTTGACGTCAGTGGCTCGACGAACGTAGGCAACCTGGGTGAACGGAAGGTGAACTGGGGCAGGCGGCGTGGTGTCTCCAACTGGTGCCAGATGATTCCGCTTGTGGTCCCGGAGTGGCGGGTGTCCACGATGCGGTCACCGGACGACCACGGGTAATCCGGGCCCTCTCCGGGCACATACGACCTGCCCCGGTTCCTCCCCGCCCACCCCGTTCCGCTCCCTGGACAGAACCATCCGACCGGGGGACCCCCGCGAGGAGACCCATGTCACTCGACCGGGCGCCCCTCCGGTTCGGCCGGCCCGGGCGACGGCGTCCCGGCGGAACGGGCCCGTCCGGATCCATCCGGGTCCGTCGGGTGGCAGCCCCACCCCGCCCTGCCGACACTGGGAGCGTGCGCCCGGCTACAGCGACGGCAGCGGCCGTCACCACCCTGATCGGTGTCGGCGCGGCCGTGATCGCGGCCGGCCGGTACGCCAGCGACGTCGCCCTCAAGGTGCCGTCCGGACGACCACTGCCCGGAGACCCCCGGCTCACCGTGCACGCCACGGGACCCGAACGGGTCACCCTCACCCGCAGCCTCGCCTCGCTGCGCCCCGGCACGTACGGGATGGAGGGCCCCGACCTGCACGCCGTCCTCGGCCCCGTCCTCGAACGGGTCCCGCACACCGCCGACACCGTCGTCCGCCGCCTGGAACGGGTCGAGCTCGGCGCCCTCGGCCCCGGCGCCCGCGTCCGGCTCACCCCCCAGCTGCACCGGGGCACCCCGATGAGCGCCCTCGGGCTCGCCCAGGAGGACGTCGAGATCCCCGGCGAACTCGGCCCCCTGCCCGCCTGGCTCGTGGCCGGCCCCCGCACCACCTGGGTCATCGCCCTGCACGGGCTCGGCACCACCCGGGAGCACCCGCTCAACCTGGTCCCCTTCTTCAACCGCCGCAAGATCCCCGTCCTCGTCCCCGCCTACCGGGGCGACGAGGGCGCGCCCGCCTCCCCGGACGGCCTCGCCCACCTCGGCGGGTCCGAGTGGCGGGACGTCGACGCCGCCCTCCGCTACGCCGTCCGCCGGGGCGCCCGGAAGGTCGTCCTGTACGGCTGGGGGACCGGCGCCTCGATGGCCCTGCGGGCCGCCGCCGAGTCCGGCGTCCGGGACCGGATCGGCGGCCTGGTCCTCGACTCCCCGGTCCTCGACTGGGAGGCGACCCTCCGCAACCTCGCGGCGGCCCGCCACGTCCCGGGGCCCCTGCTCCCGCTCGCCGTGCGCGCCGCCCAGGGCAGGACGGGCCCGCACCCCGACCTCCTCCGGACCGTGTCGGAGCCGGACGCCCTGCGCGTGCCCGTCCTCCTCTTCCACGGCCCCGACGACACGATCGCCCCCTTCGAACCCTCCGTGGAACTCGCCGCGCGCCGCCCCGATCTCGTCAGCCTGCAGACCGTGCGGCACGCCCCCCACGCCGCGATGTGGAACGCCGACCCGGTCCGCTACGAGGAGGCCTTGCGCCGCTTCCTCACCCCCCTGCTCTGAGGCCGCCACCGAGCCCACCTCCGAGCCGGCCGCGGACCCCGCCTCCGAGCCGGTCGCGGACCCCGCCTCCGAGCCGGTCGCCGACCCTGTCACCGAGGCCGTCGCGGCGCCCGATCCGACGGGGCGTCCGATTCCGATTGGGCTTTCGGGCCGTCAGCGGGAAGACTGCCCCCGTGACGTCTCGAAAGCCCGATGAACCATTGGCGCGCAACTCCAGACTCCGACTCGTCCGCCCGCGGGCGCTGGCCACCGCCCGACGGGCGGTGACGACCCGGCGCACCCGGCCGGCGCCGCGGCCGCCCGAGGGCACTCCGCCCCGTGCGGAGCTCGCCCGTCAGGCCCGGCACGTCCTCGCCGACGCCGTACGGATCGCCCGCTGGGCCGCCGTCGACCACGGCCCGGACACCGCACCCCGCAGCGGCCCCGGAGCCGCCCCCGCCCAGGAACGGGCCGCGGCCGCACTCGACCTGACGCCCGGCCAGATCCGGGCCGGCTGGGACCGCGCCCGGCTCGCCGGGCTCGTCGAGCTGCACGGCGACACCGCCCGCCCCGGCTGGCGGCTGCACGCCTGGGACCGCGACGACTCCGCCGTCCTGCGCGGCTGGGTCGCCCTCTTCGACGCCTGGTCCCTGGTCCACCCGGCCCCCGAGGGCGTCGCGCCGAGCGCCGTCGCCGAGGTGGTCGAGGCCGTCCCGCAGGTGCTCTCGCTGCTCCAGCTCTCCCAGGGCCCGGTCCTCGTCCCCGCCCTCCTCGACCTCCTCGGCCAGCGCGTCGAGGAGCTCCGCGAGGAGCGCTGCGAGGTCCCCGAGGACGTCCCGGCGGCCGAGGCGGCGGACGCCCCCGCCCCCGCCGTCGACGGGCTGCCCGCCCTGCTCGACTGGGCCCTGGAGGGCCTGGCCGCCGTCGGCGCGCTCACCCTCGACCCCGGCACCGACGAGCGCCACGCCACCCTGACCCCGCTGGGCAACTGGGCGGTCTGGGTCAAGCTGGAGCAGATCTGCGTCGCCGCGCAGAGCCCCGCGGGCAACATCGAGCAGTCCGCCGAGGACATGCTCCGCGGCTGCGCCCGGCTCACCCCCGGCCCGGCCCGCGACGAGTACCGCGCCTGGCTCGCGGCCCGCACTCTCTCCAGCGCCGTCGGCGAGCTCCTCGCCGTGGCCCGCGGCGAGGACGCGCTCCTGCGCGGGCTCGCCTTCGAGGCGCTCCGCGTGGTCGGGGCGCCGGCGGAGACCGAGGTGCGGGCCACCGTCGCCGAGCCCTCGCTGCGCCCGTACGCGCTGCTCTGGCTCGCCGAGTACGAGGGGGCCGACCCCGACGACGCCCAGGAGGTGCTGACCCGGGAGGAGTCGACCTGGCTCTGGGTCGACACCGCCGCGGCCGTGGCCGACCACGGCGAGAGCGAGCTGCTGGTCCGGCACCTCGACTCCGCCGTGCAGGGCACCGTCCCGGCGCTGCTCGACGAGGTCCGGGCCGTCGGCCACCCCCGTACCGTGCAGGTCCTGGTCGCCCTGGCCGCGGCCCACCCGGACCCGGCCCTGGCGAAGGCGGTCCGCCGGGCCGCCTTCCAGGTCCACACCGGGGGATCCTGACCGGGCCCGGGTCCGGAAGGGGCTGACCGTGACAGGGCCGGGGCATGAGCGGGCCCGGGTCCGGAAGGGCCTGACCGTGACCCGGACCGGGGGAGCCTGACCGTGACCCGGACCGGGGGAGCCTGACCGTGACCCCGGCCGGAAGAGCCCTCCCCGGGTTCACCCCCCCGGGGGGAGCCGCCCCCCGGGCCTACCCGGCTGCGCCGGGGGCGTACGTGCCGAAGCTCCACACGTTGCCCTCGACGTCCCGGGCCGTGTAGTCGCGGGAGCCGTACTCCTGGTCCGTCGGCGGCATCACGATCTCGATGCCGTGCGCCACCGCGCGGGCGTGGTGCTCGTCCACGTCGTCCACGCGGACGTACACCGCGGTCGGCCCGCCGTCGGCCATCAGCTTGTCGAAGGCGGTGCCGCTGCCCTTGCTGCCGAGCATCACCATCCCGTTCCCACAGGTGAGCTCGGCGTGCATGACGCGGCCGTCCTCGCCCTCGTACACGGCGTGCTCGGCGAAGCCGAAGCCCTCCGTGAGCTGTTTGATCGCGGCCTTCGCGTCCGCGTACCGCAGCGCCGGACAGATGTCGGGGGTCCCAGCCATCCCGATCACTTCCTCTCGATGTGACCTGGATCTCAGTCTGGCAGCCGCCGCCGACAACTCAGCGGAAGGTGTTGCACCGGGCCATGTCGCCCGTCCGGTACCCCTCGTAGAACCACTGCTGCCGCTGTGCCGCCGAGCCGTGCGTCCAGGTCTCGGGGGTCACCCGGCCCTGGAACCGCTCCTGGATCCGGTCGTCTCCCACGGCGGCCGCCGCGTCCAGGCCCTCCCGGATGTCCTCGTCGGTGAGCCGGGTGAGCAGCAGCCGGCCCGTCCTGTCGTCGGGGGTGGTCGTGGCGTGCCGCGCCCAGACCCCGGCGTAGCAGTCGGCCTGGAGCTCGACCCGCACGGCGTTGGAGTTCGCGCCGGTCCGTCCGTCCTGGGCGCGGCTCAGGGTCCCCATCAGGTTCTGGATGTGGTGCCCGTACTCGTGCGCCACGACGTACGCCTGGGCGAAGGGGCCGCCGCTCGACCCGAACCTGGTCCGGAGCTCGTCGTAGAAGCCCAGGTCCAGATAGACCTGCCGGTCGCCGGGGCAGTAGAAGGGCCCCACCGCGGAGGTGGCGGTGCCGCAGGCGGTGCCGACCCGCTGGGTGAACATCACGGTGGTGGCGGGCACGTAGGTGCCGCCCCGGCGCCGGTACTCGCTCCGCCAGTAGTCCTGGACGCTGTTGACGACGGCGACGATCCGGCAGTCCTGGCGCGTGTTGGCGTCCGCGCCCTTCTTGCAGCTCCGGTCGACCTGGGCGGCGCCCGAGGAGCTCGCGGCCGGCTCGTCGCCACCCGAGGAGAGCCCGAGCTGGTCGGGGCCCACCCCGAAGAGCACGCCGAGGACGAGGGCGATGAGGCCGATGATGCCGCCGCCGACGGTCGCCCTGCCGCCCGGGATGCGGCTGTTCCGGACGTCCCGTACCTCCGAGGTGTCCAGGTCGGCGTCGTCGTCGAACTGCACGGTCCACCACCCTCCGCGTCGCTGTCGCGGCAGTGGCCGCCACCCTGCGCCGAGTATCGAACGATCTCCCCTGGGTCGCCCCTTTTGGGAAGCATCGGCGGGAATGTGAGAAAGGACCGATTCCGCGTTCCGTCCCCCGCGCGGCCGAAAACCAGTTGCAGGCGCCCGTTAGACTGGCCGCATGGCCATTCTCCTTTGGGTGCATTAGCGGCGTCGAAGCCCGCCACCAGTCGTCCTTCCGCCGTTTCCCACCGCCCTGGAGTCTGTCCGTGATCACCGCTTCCGGCATCGAGCTGCGCGCCGGCGCCCGAGTCCTCATCGAATCCGCTTCCTTCCGCGTCGCCAAGGGCGACCGCATCGGCCTCGTCGGCCGCAACGGAGCGGGCAAGACCACCCTCACCAAGTGCCTCGCGGGCGAGGGCCAGCCGGCCGCCGGCTCCATCGCCCGCTCCGGCGAGGTCGGCTACCTCCCGCAGGACCCGCGCACCGGCGACCTCGACGTCCTGGCCCGTGACCGCATCCTGTCCGCCCGCGGTCTCGACGTCCTCATCAAGAAGATGCGGATGAACGAGGAGCGCATCGCCACCGGCGCCGGCGCCACCCGTGACAAGGCGCTGCGGCAGTACGAGCGCCAGGAGACCGAGTTCCTGACCAAGGGCGGGTACGCGGCCGAGGCGGAGGCCTCCACCATCGCCGCCGCCCTGGGCCTGCCCGACCGGGTCATGGGCCAGCCGCTGCACACCCTCTCCGGTGGTCAGCGCCGCCGCGTCGAGCTCGCCCGGATCCTCTTCTCGGACGCCGACACCCTGCTCCTCGACGAGCCCACGAACCACCTCGACGCGGACTCGATCATCTGGCTGCGCGACTACCTGAAGACCTACCGCGGCGGCTTCATCGTCATCTCCCACGACGTCGACCTGGTCGAGACCGTGGTGAACAAGGTCTTCTACCTGGACGCCAACCGCTCCACGATCGACGTCTACAACATGGGCTGGAAGCTCTACCAGCAGCAGCGCGAGGCCGACGAGAAGCGCCGCAAGCGCGAGCGCCAGAACGCCGAGAAGAAGGCCGCCGCGCTCAACTCGCAGGCCGACAAGATGCGCGCCAAGGCGACCAAGACCGTCGCCGCGCAGAACATGGCCAAGCGTGCCGAGCGGCTGCTCTCCGGCCTGGAGGCGGTGCGCGTCTCCGACAAGGTCGCCAAGCTCCGCTTCCCCGAGCCGGCGCCCTGCGGCAGGACCCCGCTGACGGCCGAGGGGCTCTCCAAGTCCTACGGCTCGCTGGAGATCTTCACCGATGTGAGCCTCGCGATCGACAAGGGCTCGCGCGTCGTCATCCTCGGCCTCAATGGCGCCGGCAAGACGACCCTGCTGCGGCTCCTCGGCGGGGTCGAGCAGCCCGACACCGGCGAGGTCACCCCGGGCCACGGCCTGAAGCTCGGCTACTACGCCCAGGAGCACGAGACGCTCGACCCGGAGCGGACCGTCCTGGAGAACATGCGCTCGGCCGCGCCCGACCTCGACCTCGTCGACGTGCGCAAGACGCTCGGTTCCTTCCTGTTCTCCGGTGACGACGTCGACAAGCCGGCGGGTGTGCTCTCCGGTGGTGAGAAGACCCGGCTCGCGCTCGCGACCCTCGTCGTCTCCTCCGCCAACGTGCTGCTCCTCGACGAGCCCACCAACAACCTGGACCCGGCCAGCCGCGAGGAGATCCTCGGCGCGCTGCGCACGTACAAGGGCGCCGTCGTCCTCGTCACCCACGACGAGGGTGCCGTGGAGGCGCTCGACCCGGAGCGGATCATCCTGCTTCCGGACGGCGTCGAGGACCTGTGGGGCGCGGACTACGCGGACCTGGTGGCCCTCGCCTGACCTTCCGGCCGGTTCTCCGGGGCCCGCGGTGCCCCGCGGAGCCCTGGGTGATCATCCCGGGCTGGATCATTCGGCTCATGGGTGATCCTTCATCTGAGTGAGGGTCTCTCGTACATCCCGGCGCGGTGCTCTGCCGAATCCTTCCGGCAGACCCGTGCCGTACGTGTGTTCCCACAGACGCGCTGACCTGGCACTTCCCGGATCGAACGGTCCTGAGGTGGCTTCTGTCTCGTGCGGAATACCTGCTTCCGTTCGTGATGACGGCGTACTCGTCCACAAACCCGGCGGCACGGACCTTGTCGAATGGGTGGCCAGGACGCACGGGAGGGGTGATCATGAGAAGTCCAGAGCGCACTTCCCATGAGGAGGCACGGGTGGCCGAGACTCTGAAGAAGGGCAGCCGGGTGACCGGCGCCGCGCGCGACAAGCTCGCGGCAGACCTGAAGAAGAAGTACGACTCCGGTGCGAGCATCCGGGCGCTGGCCGAGGAAACCGGCCGCTCCTACGGATTCGTCCACCGGATGCTGAGCGAGTCCGGAGTCACGCTGCGTGGACGCGGCGGAGCGACACGGGGCAAGAAGGCGGCCTCGGCCTGACATCGGGGCGGCTCGACCGGCCCGCCGGGACCTCCCGGTGGGCACCCGGTCGGTCCTGCGGTCGACCGGGTGGTTACTGTGCAGTCACTTAGCATGTCGCATGCCGTGCTGCACCGGAACCGGAGGCGCCCCCATGACTACGCTCGACGACTCTGAGCTCGTATTCGACAAGGACGGTGTACGGCTCACCGTCGAGGACGCCGTTGCCACGGTGACCCTGACCAACCCGGCGAAGCGCAACGCCCAGTCTCCCGCTCTGTGGCGGGCGTTGACGGAAGCCGGCCGGTCGTTGCCCGGCAGCGTGCGGGTCGTCGTTCTGCGCGGCGAGGGCAAGTCCTTCTCCGCCGGACTCGACCGGCAGGCGTTCACGCCCGAGGGCTTCGACGGCGAGCCGTCCTTCCTCGATCTCGCGCGCGGTTCCGACGCGGACCTCGACGCGGTCATCGCCGAGTACCAGGAGGCGTTCACCTGGTGGCGCCGCAGCGACCTCGTGTCGATCGCGGCCGTCCAGGGCCATGCCATCGGTGCGGGCTTCCAGCTCGCCCTCGCCTGCGACCTGCGGGTCGTCGCCGAGGACGTGCAGTTCGCCATGCGCGAGACCAGCCTGGGCCTCGTCCCGGACCTCACCGGGACGCACCCGCTCGTCTCGCTCGTCGGCTACGCCCGCGCGCTGGAGATCTGCGCCACCGGCCGCTTCGTGCACGCGGAGGAGGCCGAGCGCATCGGTCTCGCCAACCTGTCCGTGCCCGCCGAGGAGCTCGACGCGGCGGTACGGGACCTCAGCGCCGCCCTGCTCGCGGCGCCCCGCGACGCCGTCACCGAGACCAAGGCGCTGCTCCAGGGCGTCTCCGGCCGCTCCTACGAGGAGCAGCGCACCGCCGAGCGCGCCGCCCAGGCCCGCCGCCTGCGCGACCTGGCGGGCCTCGGCGACTGACGCCCCGGCCGCGCGCTTCCCGGGTCGCCCTCCGGTCCGGCGGGCGTCCCGGGCTTCCGTCCGGTCCGGCGCGCGTCCGGGGCCTCCCTCCGGTCCGGCGCCGTCCCGGGCCTCCCTCCGGTCCGGCGGGCGTCCCGGGCCTCCGTCCGGTCCGGCGCGCCCCCGCCTCGGCAGGTGCACGCGCGCCCACGGTCCGACGGGCGCGCCCGGCGCGTGCGTTCAGCGCAGTTCCGACACCAGCACCGTGACCGCGGTCGCCCCCTCGGCGGCCGCGGTCGCGGCGCTCCGGGCGGCGCGGGCCACGTCCAGCGGGCGGTGACCGGCCGTCACGGCGAGCTCCACCCGCACCTCGTCCCGGCCCCGGCGCACCGGCGGCCCCCAGACGTCGGTCACCCCCGCCACGCCCTCGACCCGCAGGACCGCCAGGGCCACCGGATCGTCCGTCGCCGGAGCGGGGCGCACCGGCGGGGGAGCGGCGGGTCCCGCCTCCGGCGGCTCCGCGTCGAGCAGCTCCGTCACCCGCAGGTCCACGGCCGCCAC
Source organism: Streptomyces sp. NPDC096079 (assembly GCF_040303145.1). Lineage (NCBI taxonomy): Bacteria > Bacillati > Actinomycetota > Actinomycetes > Kitasatosporales > Streptomycetaceae > Streptomyces > Streptomyces sp. NPDC096079. The sequence goes on along the minus strand of NZ_JBEOST010000034.1, from coordinate 50,218 downwards.
GCGCAGCCCGAGGCCCTCGCGCGCCGCCCCGAGCAGGACCGCCCGCAGCTCCTCGGCCAGCTCCGGCAGGGGCCGGCCCGCCACCGCCCCGAAGTCCGCGGTGATCCTCAGCGGCCCAGGACCGAGACCGCCCGCCGGCACCGGAAAGGGCGGCTCCCGCCCGTCCCGGTCCTCGCCGGCCAGCGGATCGGGCCCGATCCGCAGCTCGCCGGGCACCACGCCCCGCACCGCCGCGGCGGCCGGGTCGAGGACGCCCCGCGCCGCGCGCTCGGTGATCCACGCGCCGTCCCCCGCCGCCCCGAGCGGCAGCAGCCTGCCCGGCGCGAGGCGGTCCCGTACCGCCGCCGTCCAACTCTCAGCCGTCGTCATTCCCCCAGCCTGCCGCATCCCCGGGGCGGATCGGGGCAAGCGCCCTTAATGTGGGCGAAGAACCCCGAAACAGGGCAGAAGGGGCTGAACGATGACGGAAAGCATGCACTCCGGAGAAGCGCCGGACGAACCGCGCCGCACCTCGGTGACCAAGCGAGGCGGTGGCGCTCCGGCCGTGCGGGGCCGGACCACGATCGCCGACGGCGTCGTGGAGAAGATCGCCGGACTCGCCGCGCGCGACGTCGTCGGCGTCCACGCCATGGGCAGCGGCATCTCCCGCACCTTCGGAGCCGTCCGCGACCGGGTCCCCGGCGGAGGCGGCGGCAAGTCCAGCGTCACCCGGGGGGTGAAGGCCGAGGTCGGCGAGGTGCAGACCGCGCTCGACCTGGAGATCGTCGTCGACTACGGCGTCTCCATCGCCGATGTCGCCGGCGACGTCAGGGAGAACGTCATCTCCGCCGTGGAGCGGATGACGGGCCTGGAGGTCGTCGAGGTCAACATCGCGGTCAGCGACGTGAAGCTGCCCGAGGAAGAGGACGAGGAACCGGAGTCCCGGCTCCAGTAGGCGCCGGAACGCCGGAGACAGCGGCCAGGAAAGGGGCTCGGAATGAGCATGGCGGTGGTCGGCCTGGTGGCCGGCATGGCTCTCGGCTTCGCCGGATACTTCGGTGGCTTCGGGGCGTTCGTACTGGTCGCGGCGCTCGGAGCGATCGGCTTCGTGGCCGGACGCTTCCTCGACGGCGATCTCGAACCCGGAGATCTGTTCCGGGGGCGCGAGCGCGGCGACCGGCGGCGGTGACCGGGGGTGGCGACGGACCTGGCAGACGGCCCGGTACGGGACGGGACGCGTGACCGGGGGGCGACCACCATCGCCGACCGGGTCGTCGCGAAGATCGCCGCCCAGGCGGCCAGAGAGGCCCTGGACGCCGTCCCCGAGGGGGGCTCGAAGCCGCACGCCTCGGTCTCCGTCCACCGGGAGATCGCGCACGTCGCGGTGAGCCTCGACCTGGACTACCCCACCGACGTCGGCCGCCGGTGCGGCGCCGTCCGGAGCCGGGTACGCACGCGCGTGGAGGAGCTCGTCGGCCTGGAGGTCCACGAGGTGACCGTCCACGTCGAGCGCCTCCACTCGGCGCACACCCGCCACACCACGCCGAGGGGCCGCCTCGCATGACCACCACCGAGCCGAGGCCCCCGTCCGAGCCGAGGCCCCCGTCCGGCGCCGGCCACCCCGCGGAGACCCTCCCGGCGGATGCCCCGGCGCGCCGCGTCCGCCGCTTCTGGGCGGTCCGCCGGATCCCCGCCGCCCTGGTCGCCGCCGTCGTCCTCGGCGGCGCCGGACTGCTGCTCTACGACGTCGCGGCCGTACGGGCCGACCGTCCCGCGATGGACTGGCGGCGCCGGCTCGCGCACGCCCTCGCGACCCGCCCGCTGGACGACGTCGTGATCGTCGCCGGCGCGGCCGCCGCCGTCGTGCTCGGCGTCTGGCTGCTCGTCCTGGCCGCCACCCCCGGGCTGCGCGCCGTCCTGCCGATGCGCCGCGACCACACCGACGTACGGGCGGGCCTCGACCGCGAGGCCGCCGCCCTCACCCTGCGGGACCGCGTCATGGAGGTCTCCGGGGTGCAGTCCGTCCGGGTGCGCGTCCGCCGCTCCAAGGTCACCGTGCGGGCGGTCTCCCACTTCCGGGCCCTCGACGAGGTCCGGGCCGACGTGGCGTCGGTGCTCGCCCAGGGCGTCGACGAGCTCGGCCTCGCCCACCCGCCCGCGTCGACGGTACGGGTGGCCCGGCCGCCCCGGAAGGACTGAGACCGTGAACCAGCGGAGAGGGAACGCCGCATGACCGTCGTCCTCCGGCGCGTCAACCGCGTCCTGCTCGGGCTCGCCGGGCTGCTCCTCGTGCTCGGCGGCGGCGCCGTCCTCGCGGCCGCCGTCGACCTGCCCGTACCGTCCTGGTGGCCCTGGTCGGGCCCCTCCGACGTCCTGCTCTCCACGGCCCGGCGGCAGCGCTGGCGGGACGAGAGCTGGTGGTGGCCGGTGGTCATCGCCGTCCTCGGCGTCATCGTGCTGCTCGCCCTGTGGTGGCTCCTCGCCCAGTTCCGGCGCGCCCGGCTCGCCGAGGTCCTCGTCGACACCGGCGACGGCGAGGCCGCGGTGCTGCGGGGCCGGGCCCTGGAGGGCGTCCTGGAGGCGGACGCCACCGCGCAGGACGGCGTGTCCCGGGCCAAGGTCTCCCTCACCGGCCGCCGGGGCGCCCCCAGGACCCGCGTCGTGCTGTCCCTGGAGCCGTACGCCTCCCCGGGCGACGCCCTGACCGCGCTGAGCACCGAGGCCCTCGCCCACGCCCGTACGTCGGCGGGGCTGACCGCCCTGCCCACCGAGGCCCGCCTGCGCGCGGTGAAGCACCGCGCCCGCCGGGTCGCCTGACCGCCGCGACCCGGAGCGCGCCCCGCCGTCCGGCCGGGCGTCGGAACCCGGAGCGCGCCCCGCCGTCCGGCCGGGCGTCGGAACCCAGCGAGACCCGCCGTCCGGCCGGGCGTCAGAACCCGGAGCGCGCCCCGCCGTCCACCGGCAGCATCAGGCCCGTCAGGTACGAGGCTGCCGGCGAGAGCAGGAACGCCGCCGTGCGCCCGAACTCCTCCGGGGTGCCGTAGCGGCGCAGCGGGATCGTGAGCTCGTTCGCCGCGCGGGTCGCGTCCGCGTCGCCGGAGAGCGCGTCCAGGGAGCGGACCCGGTCCGTGTCGATGCGGCTCGGCAGCAGACCGATCACCCGGATCCCGCGCGGGCCCAGGTCGTCGGAGAGCGACTTGGCGAAGCCGGCGAGCCCCGGGCGCAGCCCGTTGGAGATGGTCAGGCCCGGAATCGGCTCGTGCACGGAGCCGGACAGCACGAAGCCGATGACCCCGCCCTCGCCGAGGGTCTCGGAGGCCGCGCGGGCCAGCCGTACCGCCCCCAGGAAGACCGTGTCGAAGGCGGCGGCCCACTCCTCGTCGGTGTTGTCCGCGGCGAAGCCGGGCGCCGGGCCGCCGACGCTGATGAGGATGCCGTCGAAGCCGCCGAACCGGGCCCGCGCCTCGGCGATCAGCCGGGTCGGGGTCCCCGGGTCGGTGTTGTCGGCCGCGATCCCCGCCGCGCCCTCGCCCAGCTCCGCCACCGCTTCGGCGACGGTCTTCTCCTCGCGCCCGGTGATCAGCACCTTCGCGCCCTCGGCGAGCAGCGCCTCGGCCGAGGCCCGGCCGAGCCCCCGCGTCGCACCGGTCACCACGTACACACGGTCCTTCAGTCCCAGATCCATGGGGCTATCCTGCCGTCTCCCCGCCGCCGAGCGCGATGGCGGTCCCCACGAGTCCGATGTGGCTGAACGCCTGCGGGAAGTTGCCCAGCTGACGTCGTGCCACCGGGTCGTACTCCTCCGCCAGGAGCCCCACGTCGTTGGTGAGGGCGACGAGCCGCTCGAAGAGCTCGCGGGCCTCCTCGGCGCGCCCGGTCAGCCGCAGCGCGTCCGCCAGCCAGAACGAGCAGACCAGGAAGGTCCCCTCCTCGCCCGGCAGCCCGTCCACGGCCGTCGAGTCGGCGCTGTACCGGCGCAGGTACCCGCCGTGCGTCAGCTCGTCCCGCACGGCGTCCACGGTCCCCACCACCCGGGGGTCGTCCGGCGGCAGGAAGCCGACCTGCGGGATGAGGAGGGTGGCGGCGTCCAGCTCGGACGAGCCGTACGCCTGGGTGAAGGTGTTCCGCACCGGGTCGTACGCCCGCGCGCACACCTGGGCGTGGATCTCGTCCCGCATCGCCCGCCAGCGCGCCGCGTCCCCGGGCAGCGAGGGGTCGGACTCCAGGGTGCGGACGGCGCGGTCGGCGGCGACCCAGGCCATCACCTTGGAGTGGGTGAAGTGGCGGCGGGGCCCGCGCACCTCCCAGAGGCCCTCGTCGGGCTCCCGCCAGGTGGACTCCAGGAAGCCGAGCAGGCTCAGCTGGAGGTTCCAGGCGTGCCGCTCCGCCGGGATCCCGGCCACGCGCGCGCGATGCAGGGAGTCCATGACCTCGCCGTACACGTCGAGCTGGAACTGGTCCACCGCCGCGTTCCCGGTGCGGACCGGCGCCGAGCCGGCGTAGCCGCGCAGCCAGGGCAGGCTCGTCTCCGGCAGCCGGCGCTCCCCGGCGGGGCCGTACATGATCTGCAGGTCGGCGGGGTCGCCGGCGACCGCACGCAGCAGCCAGTCCCGCCAGGCGGCGGCCTCCTCGTCGTATCCGGCCGCGAGCAGCGCCCCGAGGGTGAGCGAGGAGTCGCGCAGCCAGCAGGCGCGGTAGTCCCAGTTCCGTACGCCGCCGACCTCCTCCGGCAGGGAGGTGGTGGGGGCGGCCATGATCCCGCCGGTGGGGGCGTACGTGAGCGCCTTGAGGGTGATCAGGGAGCGCAGCACCGTCTCCCGGTAGGGGCCCCGGTACGTACAGCGGGCCGTCCACGCGCGCCAGTCCTCGAGGCACTGCTCCAGGGCCTCGAAGGGGTCGACGAGGTCGGGGCGCGGCTCGTGGGAGGCGTGCCAGGTCAGGACGAAGGCGACCTTCTCGCCGGGGCCGACGGTGAAGGCGGACTGGGTGGAGAACTGCTGCCCCCAGGTCTTCACCTCCGGCTCGCTGCGCAGCCAGACCGAGTCCGGCCCGGCGATCGCGACCCGGTGGCCGTCGGCCCTGCGCACCCAGGGCACGATGGAGCCGTAGTCGAAGCGGAGCCGCAGCACGGAGGTCATCTCGACGCTGCCGCTGATCCCCTCCACGATCCGCATCAGGTCGGGGCTCGTGTCCCGCTGGGGCATGAAGTCGGTGACCTTGACGGTGCCGGTCCTGGTCTCCCAGTAGGTCTCCAGGGCCAGGGAGTCCTCGGCGTAGCGGCGGGAGGCGCAGCTCGTGGCGCCCTTGGGCGCGAGCGTCCAGTGGCCGTTGTCCTCGTCGCCGAGGATGGCGGCGAAGCAGGCGGCGGAGTCGAAGCGGGGCAGACACAGCCAGTCGACCGATCCGTCGCGGCCGATGAGCGCGGCGGTCTGGAGATCGCCGATGAGGGCGTAGTCGTCGATACGTTGCGTCACGCTTTGGGCTGTTCCCGGAAGCGACGACGGTCAATCAGAGGGACGGAGTGGTCTGCGCCTCGGCGGGCTCGCGTTCGGGGGATCCGGGGACGTCGGAGGCGGTCCCGGCCTCCTGGTCGCGCTTCTCCCGGCGCACCAGGATCACCCAGCCGACGGGTACCCCGCCGGCGAAGAGCCACCACTGCACGGCGTACGCCATGTGGGCGCCGATCGAGTCGTGGTCCGGCTCGGGGATCTGCTCGGGCGTGCCGCCGGCCGGTTCGGGAGCGGACTGCTCCAGGTAGCCGCCGAGCACCTCGCGGCCGATGAGCTCGGCCTGCTGCCGGCTGCTGATGAGCATGACCTGGCGGTCCGGCAGACCCTTCAGGTCCTTGATGCCGCTGGCGCCGGTCGTCTCGTCCGCCTTGAGCCGGCCGGTGACGGTGACCTCGCCCTTGGGGGCGGGCGGCACCTGCGGGAAGGAGTGCTGGTCGGCGGCGGCCGGGATCCAGCCGCGGTTGACCAGGACGACCTTGCCGTCGCGCAGCACGAGCGGGGTCAGGACGTGCACGCCGACCCGGTCGTCGGAGGAGGTGCGACGGCGGACGACCACCTCGTGGGCGGTGTCGAAGGTTCCGGTGGCGGAGACCCGCCGCCAGTAGTCGGCGCGCGGGACGGTGTGTCCGGGGGAGGTGAGCTGCTCGACGGGGAGCGGCTTCGCCTTGAGGTTGTCCGCGATCAGGGTGTTCTGGGCGACCCGGTGTTCGTGCCGGTGGAACTGCCAGAAGCCCAGCTCGATCATCGTGGGGACGAGCGCGAGGGCGATGAGGGTGAGGATCACCCACTGCCGGGACAACAGGAAGCGGTACACGCCGTCGACGGTACATTGCGGTGAAAGGCCCCCTCGCGGCGGGTGCCGCGGGGGGCCCGAGCGGTCCGGCGTCACACCCTGTCGACGATGCCCACCTTTCCCTCCGCGCGGGCGCAGTGACCGCCGCAGTACCAGCTGCCCTCGACCTCGACGCCCTGTCCGATGATCTGGACCCGGCAGTGCTCGCAGATGGGCGCCATGCGGTGGATGGCGCAGGCGAAGCAGTCGAAGACGTGAATCGCGCCCTGTGCATGAACCTCGAAGGACATGCCGTAATCGTTTCCGCAGACCTCACAACGTGCCATGCGCCACAGGGTGGAGCGCCCGGCGGACCCGCGCAGCGCGGCGCGCCCGCCGGGGCGGGGGTGTCACCCGTCTGCCGGGGTCACGTCCCGCAGCAGCTGCGTGTAGGCGGCCTCGTCGACGACCGGGGTGCCGAAGGACCTGGCCTTGAGCGTCTTGGAGGTGGCGGAGTCCGGGTCGTTGGTGACGAGCAGGCTGGTCAGCCGCGAGACGCTGCCGGCGACGTGCAGGCCGGCCTCGACGGTGCGGTCCTCCAGGAGCTCGCGGTCGACGGAGGTGTCGCCGGAGAAGGCCACCCGCATGCCCTGCTTGAGCGGTTTGTCCGACTCGTACCGCCCGGGGTTGGGGTACGGGCACGGCGGGCGCTTCCGCGAGGGCCGCCAGCTGCCCGCCCGGTACGAGGACTGCTGCCCGATCCGCGGCTGCGCCGGCGTCGAGGCCCACTCCGTCAGCGGCCGGCACTCCAGGAGCGGCAGGCGCACGTTCCGCTCGGCCGCCGCGTGCAGGCTCGGCCGGAAGGCCTCGGCGAGCACCCGGGCGTCGTCGAGCGCGTTGTGCGCGCGCTGCTGCACGACACCGAAGTGCGCGGCGAGCGACTCCAGCTTGTGGTTGGGCAGCGGCAGCGACAGCTCCTTGGCGAGCGCGATCGTGCACAGCCGCTGGCGCACCGGCGCCGCGGACTCGGCGCGCGCGTACTCCCGGGCGATCATCTGCCAGTCGAACATGGCGTTGTGCGCGACGAGCACCCGTCCGTCGAGGCGCGCCGCGAACTCCGCGGCGATCTCCGGGAAGAGCGGCGCGCCCTCCAGGACGTCACTGGTCAGCCCGTGGATCCAGACCGGACCCGGATCGCGCTCGGGGTTGACGAGGGTGTACCAGTGGTCCTCGACGTTCCCCCGGGCGTCCAGCCGGTAGACGGCAGCCGACACTATCCGGTCGTCTCGGGCGAGTCCGGTGGTCTCCACGTCGACGACCGCGTACCCCTGCGGGTAGGCGGCCGGCCACATCGCTGCTGTCGTACGGTCGTCAAACACGGTCACTGAGAATACGGCCCGCAGCCGACACCTCCGTCCCCGGTGCCCCCGGACACGTCCGCGAGCAGGCCGTCCACCAGTGCCCGTACGGACTCGGCGAAGAGCCGTTCGGTGTCGATCGGCGCGGCCAGCGCGCGCGCGAGGGGCCCGTCCGCCTCGGCGTCCTCCCCGCGCCACAGCTCCTCCTCGGCGGGGGACTGGGCGGGGGCCCGCTCCCGGTTGCGCTCCACCAGGACGTAGCCCACCACCTGGAACTGCACGGCGCGGACCGCCCGGGCCGCGTGCGCCCCGCGCAGTCCCGCCGCGTGCGCCTCGTGGACCAGGGCGCGCTGGGCCGGCAGGAACATGCGCTCCGTCAGCCCCCGTTCGTGGACCATCGCCACCAGGTGGGGGCGCTCGCGCAGCGCGCGCCGCAGCGCGCGGGCGACCGACACCATCCGCTCCGCCGGCGTCGCGCCCCGCGGCCGGATCGCGCCCAGGTCGGCGACCGTGCGGGCCACGAGGGCGTCGAGGAGCGACTCGCGGTTTCCGACGTGCCAGTAGATCGAGGTGACCGCCGTGCCGAGCTCGGCGGCGAGCCGGCGCATCGTGAGCGCGTCCGGGCCGTGCTCCCTCACCAGGGCGGCCGCGGTGTCCAGGACCTCGTCGCGGGTCAGCGCGGAGCGTGCCATCCGTTCCCCCAACTCCTCTGCGTGCAGACCTCTTTACCCTTCGGCGGCAGCGGTGTAACTGTGTTACAGGCCGACGATCCCGAAGGGTGGTACGTCATGGCACGAGTACGGTACGGGGCGCGCAGCGACGCGGAGGCGGCGGCGGCCCGCGAGCGGTCCGCCAAGCTCCCCGACATCTGGTCCACCGGTGTGGTCGCCGTCTGGGAGACCGATCCGGACGTCGTGGCGGCGGTCCTGCCGCCCCCGCTGAAGCCCACCGCGCGCCCCCTCGTGCGCGCCAACATCAGCAAGGTCGACCTGCCCGGCTATCCGCTCGGCGCCGGCTCGGTGGCCGTGGCCGCCGCCCACGGCGACCGCGAGGGCTGGTACCCGCTGGTCATGCCGATGACCCACGAGCGGGCCCTGATCGGCGGGCGCGAGGTCTTCGGCGAGCCGAAGAAGCTCGGCGAGGTCACGGTCGAGCGCGACGGGCTCGTCGTGCACGCCTCCCTCGCCCGCCACGGCATCGCCTTCGTGGAGGTGCGCGGCGCGGTCTCCGGGCCGCTGCCGCTGCCCGAGCCCGTCGAGAAGACCGACTTCTACTTCAAGTTCCTCCCGGGCGTCGACGGCACCGGCTTCGACGCCGACCCCGTCCTCGTCCACTGCGTCCGCAACGAGAAGGTGCGCAAGCTGGAGCGGATCACCGGGGACGTGGTCCTGCGCGAGTCCATGTACGACCCGATCGCCGACCTGCCCGTGCGCCGGCTCGTCGAGATCACCGTCGGCGAGAAGACCACCGACCAGAAGGGCACGGTCGCCGAACGCGTCTCCGCCCGTGACCTGCTGCCCTTCATCCACCAGCGGTACGACGACCCGCTCCAGATCCTCGACGGACCCCCGGAAGGAAGTGCCTGATGGAGCTGCGCGAGGGACAGGTCGCCGTCGTCACGGGCGCGGCGAGCGGCATCGGGCTCGCGATGGCCCGCCGCTTCGCCGCGGAGGGACTCGCCGTCGTCCTCGGGGACGTCGAGCGGCCCGCCCTGGACGCGGCCGCCGAGGAGCTGGCGGCGGGCGGGGCGCAGGTCCTCGCCCGGACGGTCGACGTCTCCGACCCCGAGGACGTACGGGCGTTCGCCGACGCCGCGTACGAGGCCTTCGGCGCCGTCCACGTCCTCTGCAACAACGCGGGCGTCGGCTCCGGCGCCGAGGGCCGCATGTGGGAGCACGAGCCCAACGACTGGAAATGGGCCTTCTCCGTCAACGTCTGGGGCGTCTTCCACGGCATCCAGGCCTTCGTCCCCCGCATGCTCGCGGGCGGCGAACCCGGCCACGTCGTGAACACCTCCTCCGGCGACGGCGGCATCGCGCCGCTGCCCACCGCCTCCGTGTACGCGGTCACCAAGGCGGCCGTCGTCACCATGACCGAGTCGCTGTACGCGCACCTGAGGGCCGAGCACGCGCGCGTGGGCGCCTCCGTCCTCTTCCCGGGCCCGCACATGCTCCGCACCGGCCTGTGGGAGTCGCACCGCAACCGGCCCGAGCGGTACGCCAAGCAGAAGCCGCGCCGGTCTCCGTACCGCAGCCTCGACCAGTACGAGGCCGCGATGAAGGAAGCCGGCCACGAGGTGACCTTCACACCGGTGGAGGACGTCGCCGAGCACGTCGTCGACGGCATCCGCGCCGACCGCTTCTGGATGCTGCCGGAGAGCGAGCACAGCGACCGCCAGATCCGGGCGCGCTCGCGGTCCATGCTCGACCGCGCCAACCCGTCGTACCTGGAGAGCTTCATCCTCGACTGAGGGGCTTAGCCATGAGCTTTGAGGACCCGTATCTGATCATCTCCTCCGACTGCCACGCCGGTCTGCCGACCGAGGAGTACCGGCCCTATCTCGACCCCCGCTTCCACCGGGACTTCGACGACTTCCTCGCCGGACGCGAGGCCCGCCGGGAGGCCATGACCCGGCTCGGCGTGCGCAACGAGGCCTTCGCGAACAAGTGGTTCAGCGACAACGAGGAAGGCCTGCGCGGCGGCTGGGACCCCGCGCAGCGCATCAAGGAGCTCGACGGCGACGGCGTGGCCGGCGAGGTCGTCTTCCCCGACGCGGACGCCGTCGACAGCCAGACCGCCGCACCCTTCGGCGTCGGCCTCGGGCTCTCCGGCGACCAGGACCCGGAGCTCGGCATGGCGGGCGCGAAGGCGCACAACCGCTGGCTCGCCGAGTTCGTCTCCGCGAACCCGCACCGGCACCGCGGGGTCGCGCTCCTGCCCGTCACCGCCGACGTCCACGAGGTCGTCGCCGAGATCCACCGCGCCAAGGACTCCGGGCTCGGCGCGCTCATGATCCCCTCCATGTGGGTCGACAAGGCGCCCTACCACGACCGGCGCTACGACCCGGTGTGGGCCGCCGCCGCCGAGACCGGCATGCCCGTCGTCACCCACTCCGGGGCGGCACCGCGCGAGGAGTACGGCGACCACCTCGGGATCTACGTCTCCGAGGTCACCTGGTGGCCGGCCAGGCCGCTGTGGTTCCTCCTCTGGTCGGGCGTCTTCGAGCGCCACCCCGGCCTGCGGTTCGGGGTCGCCGAGTCCGGCTGCTGGTGGCTGCCGAACCTGCTCTGGTTCATGGACCGGCTCTACCTGGGCGCGCACGGCGGCAAGAAGCTGTCCCCGTTCGCGGAGCTGAAGCGCCCGCCCAGCGAGTACCTGGACCGCCAGGTCTTCGTCTGCGCCACCAACACCAAGCGGCGGGAACTCGCGCAGCGGTACGAGATCGGCGTCGACAACATCCTGTGGGGCTCGGACTTCCCGCATCCGGAGGGCACCTGGCCCGACACGCGCGCGTGGCTGCGGAAGACCTTCCACGACATCCCCGTCGAGGAGACCCGGCGGATGCTGGGCCTCGCCGCCGCCGAGGTCTTCGGATTCGACGTCGGCGCGCTGGACCCGGTCGCCCGCCGGATCGGCCCCACCCCCGCCGACCTCGGCCAGCCCGCCGACCAGGCGGCCGTCGAGGCCTCCTGGGCCCGCTCCCGCGAGGTCGGCCGGCACTGGCTCACCGAGCACGACTTCCCCGTCCTGGGGGTGAACCCGTGACGGACCGCTACACCGTCGTCTCCGCCGACTGCCACGCCGGCGCCGACCTCCTCGACTACAAGCCGTACCTGGAGAAGAGGCACCACGACGACTTCGACGCCTGGGCGGCGACCTACGTCAACCCCTACGAGGACCTCCTCGCCGACACCGCGGACCGCAACTGGAACTCGCAGCGCCGGCTGCGCGAACTGGAGGCGGACGGCATCGTCGCCGAGGTCGTCTTCCCCAACACCATCCCGCCGTTCTTCCCCAAGGCCTCCCTGATGGCCCAGCCGCCCACCCGCGCCGAGTACGAGCAGCGCTGGGCCGGGCTCCAGGCGCACAACCGCTGGCTGGCCGACTTCTGCGCCGACGCCCCGGGACGCAGGGCCGGCGTGGCGCAGATCCTGCTCAACGACGTGGACGCGGCGGTCGCGGAGATCCGCCGCGCCCGCGAGGCCGGTCTCACCGGCGGCATCCTGCTGCCCGGTGTCCCGCCGGGCTCGCCCGTCCCCGAGCTGTACTCCGAGGCGTACGACCCGATCTGGGCGGTCTGCGCCGAGCTCGACGTCCCGGTCAACCACCACGGCGGCTCCGCCTCGCCACCGCTCGGCGACGAACCGGCCGCCCGGGCCGTGTTCATGGTGGAGACCACCTGGTTCTCCCACCGCGCCCTGTGGCACCTGATCTTCGGCGGCGCGTTCCGGCGCCATCCGGGGCTCAAGCTGGTCCTGACCGAACAGGGCTCCGGCTGGATCCCGGGCGTCCTCGACATGCTGGAGTACTACCACCGGCGGCTGGTGTCGGCCGCGACACGGGCCGCCACCGCCGAGTCCAAGTTCGGGGCCGGCCTCGCCGAGTCCATGGGCAAGGGCCCCAAGGAGGTCTGGCGGGACAACTGCTTCGTCGGCGCGAGCTTCATGCGCCCCCACGAGGTGCCGCTGCGCGACCGGATCGGCCTCGACAAGATCATGTGGGGCAGCGACTACCCGCACGACGAGGGCACCACCCCGTACTCCCGCGAAGGCCTCCGCATCGCCTACGCGGGCCTGCCCCGGGAGGAGGTCGCCGCCATGGCCGGCGGGAACGCGGCCCGCGTCTACGGCTTCGACCTCGCCCTCCTCGACCGGCTCGCCGCCGTCCACGGCCCGACCGTCGAGGAGATCGCCGCGCCCCTGGAGAAGGTCCCCGAGGGCGCCACCAGCCCGGCCTTCGCCCCGGGCGGGTCGGTCCGCGTCTGGTGACGCGACGGGTGCGACCCTCCTGGGGTGACTGAAGCCCCCGCACACGACGAGGCCCACGGCGGCGGCCTCGGCTCCCGTCTCAACTGGCTCCGGGCGGCCGTGCTCGGAGCCAACGACGGCGTCGTCTCCACCGCCGGCCTCGTCGTCGGCGTCGCCGGGGCCACCGAGGACCGGGCGGCCCTGCTCACGGCCGGCCTCTCGGGGCTGCTCGCCGGCTCGATGTCGATGGCGGCGGGGGAGTACGTCTCCGTCTCCAGCCAGCGCGACTCCGAGAAGGCCGCGCTGGCCCAGGAGAAGCGGGAACTGCGGGAACGGCCCGAGGCCGAGCTCGCCGAGCTGGCCGGCCTGCTCGCCTCCCGCGGCCTCTCCCCGGACGTGGCCCGCGAGGCCGCCGAACAGCTCACCGCCCGCGACGCGCTCCGCGCCCACGCGCGCGTGGAGCTGGGAATCGACCCCGACGCCCTCACCGACCCCTGGCACGCGGCCGGCGCCAGCTTCCTCGCGTTCACCGTCGGCGCCCTGCTCCCGCTGCTCGCGATCGTCCTTCCGCCGCCCTCCGCCCGCCTCTGGGTCACGGTCCTCTCCGTCCTCGCCGCCCTCGCCTTCACCGGCTGGTGGAGCGCCCGCCTCGGCGCCGCCCCCGCGGGCCCGGCGATCCTCCGCAACGCGGCGGGCGGAGCACTCGCGATGGGCGTGACCTACGCGGCCGGCTCGCTGCTGGGGGCGGCGGGGGTCTAGGGGGTGTTTCGGAAGTCCCGCACAGCACCAGGACTTTCGAAACGCCCCCTAGGAGCCGCTCCCTCGTTGTCGGAAGGTGCCAAAGCTTGCTGACAAGTCGTCTCACTTACTTGTAAGTAATCACGTCTAGTCGCGTCCGCCCGCCGCCTCTACCGTCGTCGTCATGCCGCACCTGCCCGATGTCGTGCTCTGGTCCATACCGGCGTTCGTCCTGCTCACCGTCGTCGAGATGGTCAGCCACCGGATCCACCCCGACGAGGACGCCGCCGGGTACGAGGCCAAGGACGCCGCCACCAGCATCGGCATGGGCCTGGGCAGCCTCTTCTTCGACGCACTGTGGAAGATCCCCGTGGTCGCGCTCTACACCGCCGTCTACGAGCTGACCCCGCTCCGCGTCCCCGTCCTCTGGTGGACGATCCCGCTCATGCTGCTCGCGCAGGACTTCCTCTACTACTGGCAGCACCGCGGCCACCACGTCGTCCGCATCCTGTGGGCCTGCCACGTCGTCCACCACAGCAGCCGGAAGTTCAACCTCAGCACCGCCCTGCGCCAGCCGTGGACCGGCGTCACGGGCTGGCCGTTCTACCTGCCGATGATCGCCCTCGGCGTCCACCCGGCCGCCCTCGCCTTCTGCTACTCGGTCAACCTCGTCTACCAGTTCTGGATCCACACCGAGCGCGTCGACAAGCTGCCCCGGCCGTTCGAGTACGTCCTCAACACCCCCTCGCACCACCGCGTCCACCACGCCTCCCAGGGCGGCTACCTGGACCGGAACTTCGGCGGCATCCTCATCCTCTGGGACCGGCTGTTCGGCTCCTGGACCGGCGAGACCGAGCGGCCCGTCTACGGGCTCACCAAGAACATCGAGACCTACAACCCGCTGCGCGTCGCCACTCACGAGTACGTCGCCATCGCCCGCGACCTGCGCGCCGCCCACGGCTGGCGCGAGCGGGCCGGGCGGGTCTTCCGCGGGCCCGGCTGGCAGCCGGCGCCCCAGGCCGCACCGGGGACCGCCGCACCGGGGACCGCCGCACCGGGGAACGCCGCACCGGGGAACGCCGCACCGGGGACCGCCGCATCGGGGACCGCCGCACCGGGGACCGCCGCTCCCGGGACCGCCGCCGCTCCGGAGGCCGCCGCGTGAAGACCTCCTCCCGCGTCCTGCTCGCCGCCTTCGCGCTCGCGGCCGCCGTCGACCTGGGCTCCCTGCTCGCCGGTGCCGAGCCCGGCCACCAGATCGCCAAACCGCTCCTGATGCCCCTGCTCGCCGCGTACGCCGTGACCCGCGGGGCCCCGGGGCCGCTCACCGCGGCGCTCCTGTTCGGCTGGGGCGGCGACGTCCTGCTGCTCTCCGACGCCGACGGGGCCTTCCTCCTCGGCATGGCCTCCTTCGCCGCCGGACACGTCTGCTACCTGGTCCTCTTCGGCCGCAGGCGTACGTCCCCGGCGCTCGGCGCCCTGTACGCGGCCGTGCTCGCCGGCACCGTCGTGCTCCTCTGGCCCGACCTGCCCGCCGAGCTGCGGATCCCCGTCGCCGGGTACTCCCTGCTGCTCACGGCGATGGCCTACCGCTCCAGCGCCCTCGGGCTCACGGCCGGTCTGGGCGGGGCCCTGTTCCTGCTCTCGGACACCCTCATCGCCACCGGGGTCGCCGACTGGCCCCAGCTGCCCGCGCCCGACTTCTGGGTCATGCTGACCTACATCGCGGCGCAGTACCTGCTGACGGCGGGAACGCTCCGCGCGATGTACGGTGAACGTCGTACAACCGTCTGACAGCGAGGACCGCCCCCCATGCGCGCCACCACCATCCACGCCCCGTTCGACATGCGCGTGGAGGACGTGCCCGACCCCGTGATCCAGGAGCCCACCGACGTCGTCCTGCGGGTCCTGCGCGCCTGCATCTGCGGCAGCGACCTGTGGGCCTACCGCGGCGAGTCCGCCCGGCAGCCCGGCCAGCGCATCGGTCACGAGTTCCTCGGCATCGTCGAGGCGGCCGGCTCCGACGTCACCGGCTTCGCCGCGGGCGACCTCGTCGTCGCCCCCTTCGTCTGGTCCGACGGCACCTGCGAGTACTGCGCCGAGGGCCTCCAGACCTCCTGCCCGCGCGGCGGCTTCTGGGGCTCGGTCGGCTCCGACGGCGGCCAGGGCGAGGCCGTCCGCGTGCCCTTCGCCGACGGCACCCTGGTGAAGCTCCCGGCCGAAGCGGCCGGCGACGACCGGCTCCTCACCGCGCTGCTCGTCCTCTCGGACGTCCTGGGCACCGGCCACCACGCGGCCCTCGGCGCGGGTGTCACCAAGGGCTCCACGGTCGCCGTCGTCGGCGACGGGGCCGTCGGCCTCTGCGGCGTCCTCGCCGCGAAGCGGCTCGGCGCCGAGCGGATCATCGCGCTGGGCCGCCACACCGCCCGCACGGACATCGCGCGCGCCTTCGGCGCCACCGACGTCGTCGCCGAGCGCGGCGAGGCCGCCGAGGCCGCGGTGCGCGAGCTGACCGGCGGCCAGGGCGCCCACGGCGTCATCGAGGCCGTCGGCACCGAGCAGTCCATGCGCACGGCCGTCGCGATCGCCCGCGACGGCGGTTCGATCGGCTACGTCGGCGTCCCGCACGGCAGCGGCACCGGCCTGGACCTGTCCGTCATGTTCGACCGCAACATCGCGCTGCGCGGCGGCGTCGCCCCCGTCCGCGCGTACATCCCGGAGCTCCTCCCGGACGTCCTGGCCGGCACGATCGACCCGTCCCCGGTCTTCGACCTGACGGTCGGCCTGGACGGAGTCCCCTCCGGCTACCAGGCGATGGACGACCGCACGGCCCTGAAGGTCCTGGTCAAGCCGTAGGCCGTGTCCGGCCGGACCCCTTCCCGAGGGGTCCGGCCGGCCCCGCCTCAGCCCTCGGCCCACTCCGGCGCGTCCGCCCCCGCGAGGCCCGGCGGCCGCGACCAGCCCGTCGGCCCGCCCTCGTACGACACCGGCGACAGCGCGTGCCGCAGGTGGCCCAGCGGGCCCCGCGACTCGGTGACGTACCGCTCCGGCTCGTACCGCGGCAGCGTCCGCGTCAGCCAGTGGCCCGTCTGGGCGAGGGCCAGGCGGACGAGCCGGCTGCCGCCCTCCGCGCGCTGCTCCGTGAGCGACCGCAGCACCGCCGCCGCGAGCAGATACCCCGTCCCGTGGTCCAGCGCCTGCGCCGGCAGCGCGCCGGGCTCCGCGGGCGTGCCCTCCGTCGCCGCGATCCCCGTCGCCACCTGCACCAGGGAGTCGAAGCCGCGCCGCCCGCCCCACGGCCCGTAGTCGCCCCAGGCGGAGAGCCGGGCGGTCACCAGGCCGGGGCGTTCGAGGTCGAACCGGTCGAGCGCGCCGGGACGGTAGCCGGTGACCAGCACGTCGGCGGAGTCGAGGAGTTCGTCGAAGGTGCGCCGGTCCGAGGGGCGCTCCAGGTCCAGCGCCGCCGTCCGCTTGCCGACGTCCGTGTCCGCGTGCTGGTCGGGGAGTTCGGGGTTGCCCGGCGGGTCGATCCGCAGCACGTCCGCGCCGAGCAGCGCGAGGGTCCGGGTCGCGACCGGCCCGGCGATCACCCGGGTCAGGTCCAGCACCCGCAGCGGCCGCCCGTCCGTGGCCCGCGGCGCCGCCCCGTCCAGCCGCTCCCGGGTCAGCAGCGGTCGCGCCGCCACCTCCCGGCCCTGTTCGCCCGCCGCCCACTCCTCGGGCGTGCGCAGGGCGACGGCCAGGCCCCCGGCCGCGTACACCGCCGTCTCGACGTCGACGGCCTTCCGCTCGCCGATCGCCCCGGCGACGGCCTCCACGGAGTCGGCGGCGTCCAGGGCCGCGAGCAACGCGGCCTTGTGGTGCGGGTAGTTGGCGTGCGTGCGGACCCAGCCGTCGGCCGCCCGCCAGAACCGGGAGAGGGGCGCGAAGCTCACCGGCGCCCGCCCGTCGACCCGCAGATGGCGCTCGCTCACGAAGGCGGTGGCGACGGCCCCGTCGTCCACCCGCACCGGCCCCGTGAGCCCGGCGTGCTCCACCGCCGCGAGCGAGCAGACCGCGACGGCGGCCCTGGCCAGGTCCATCACGGGCAGCCGCGCGGGCAGCAGCCCGGAGACCCCGCCGTACGCGACCCGGTCGACGAGGGCGGGATCGCCGCCCAGGGCCGACCACAGCAACTCCGTACCTGTACGCACTGTGTTGTCCATGACCGCAGTCTGGCACTCAGTGCCACGCGAAGGGCCCCGGTGTGGCACACCACACCGGGGCCCTCCCTCACCGGGCCGCGCGATCAGCGGCGCACGGCGTCGAGCGCGTCGATCAGACCGGCCCCGTAGAAGCCGTTCTTGTTCTTGCCACCCTCGCAGACGGCGTCGACCTTGCCGTCACCGTTGATGTCGTACGGGTTCGTGCAGGCGCGGTCGTCGGCCTGCGCGTACAGCAGCGCCTTCAGCGCCGCCGGGCTCGCGTGGGGGTGCGTCGACTTGAGGAGCGCCAGGACGCCCGCCGCGTGCGGCGAGGCCATCGACGTACCGGCCTTGTAGTTGTAGCCGCCGTTGACCGTGGTCGACAGGATGCGGCCGTTGACCGCCGGGGCGTCCGGCGTCTGGTACTCGGTGCGGTCACCGCCGGGGGCGGCGATGTCGATGACACCGAGACCGTAGTTGGAGTAGGACGCCTTGAGGTCCTTGGCACCGGTCGCGGAGACCGTCACGACGCCCGGCAGCTGGGCCGGGTAGTCGAAGCACTCCTTCGGGTCGATGACCCGGTCGCCCGGAGTGGTGTCGTTCGGGCTGCTGTTGTCGACGATCGAGTCGGCGGCGAGGTCGAAGGACGAGTTGCCGGCCGCGGCGACGTTGACCGTGCCCTTGCGCTCCGCGTAGCGGGTCGCGCGGGTGACCGCCTCGATGAGGGCCTTCTGGTCCTCGTCGTTCTTGCAGGCGAACATCCACGGGTCGGTGTAGTAGCTGTTGTTCGTGATGTCGACGCCGTGCTCGGCCGCCCACACGAAGCCGCAGACCACGGCCTCGGTGTAGAAGAAGCCGTCCGGGGTGGACACCTTGATGCCCGCGAGCTTCACGCCCGGCGCGACACCGGTGACGCCGACGCCGTTCTTCGCCGCGCCGATGGTGCCCGCGACGTGCGTGCCGTGGTCGCTCTCGCCTGGGTTCGGACGCCACGAGCCGGCGGTCGTGTCCGGCTTGCCGGAGACGCAGTTGGCGGACGCGGCGGCGTTGAAGTTCGGCGCCAGGTCCGGGTGGGTGTCGTCCACGCCGGTGTCGATGATGCCGACGGTGACGCGCTTGCTGCCGAGCGTCTTCTGGTGGGCCTTGTCGGCCTTGATCGCCGGGAGGTCCCACTGCAGGGGCTCCAGCGGGTCCTGCTCGTCCGTCGCGCGGGCCGCGGCGGCCTTCGCCTCGGCGGCGGACAGCGACTGCGCGCCCTCGTCGACGGAGTCGTCGGACTGGACGGAGAGCGGGGCGGTCCGGGTCGAACCGGCCGACACCACACCACGCGCCTGACGGATCGTCTTCGCGAACTCGGGGTTCTGCGAGTGGACGACTATCACGCCTATCTGGTCGTACGAGATGACCACCTCGCCGCCGGCGGCGGCGATCGCCTTCTTCACCGAGGCGGCGGTCCAGCGGCCGCCCGCGACGTTGACGACGTACGAGAGCTTCGGGCCGTTCGTGGCCACGGTGGCCGGAGCGTCGCTCAGTTCCGCGGCGGAGGCGGCGCCGGGGGCGAGGAAGCCGAGCGAGGCCGTGAGCGCGAGACCAACCGGCAGAGCGAGAGCTCGGCCGCGCCTCGATCCCAGATGAGCCATGGGTTCTCCACATCATCCGTATGTACTGTCCAGCGCGGGTTTGCGCACGAACAGGTGCATGACGAGTGAAGCTATCGCTGATCTTCCCGAACCTTCAATGAGTTGAGAAGACTTCATGAAGATATGTTCAAGGAAATCCCTCGCATGAACCGCGTCGCTTCCGGCCCCGTGCCGTTGGACAGGGGAGGGGCTCCGCTCGGCGCCCCGCTTCCCGCACCCCTGGTGAGGCCCCCTTGTCCATGCCGTCCGCCCCCGCGTCACGAGGAGATTCCGTGGCTACCGAAGCACCGCCGCCGCCCAGAAACGGCACGGAGACCGACCAGGGTCCCGCGTCGCCCACCACGGAGCAGTTCATCGAGGTGCAGGAGGGCGCGGAGTTCGGTGAACTCCGCCGCACGTACCGCTCCTTCGCCTTCCCCCTCACCCTGGCCTTCATCGCCTGGTACCTGCTGTACGTGCTGCTCTCCAACTACGCGGGCGACTTCATGGGCACCAAGGTGTTCGGCAACATCAACGTGGCCCTCGTCCTCGGCCTCGGCCAGTTCCTCACCACGTTCCTCATCGCCTGGCTCTACTCGCGGCACGCGGCGAACCGCCTCGACCCCAAGGCCGAGGCCATCAGACACCGTATGGAGGGCGACGCATGAGCACCCCCGTCCTGCTCGCGGCCGGCAACGCCACCACCGAGCACCGGCCCCTGATCATCGCCCTCTTCGGCGCCTTCGTCCTCGCCACCCTCGCCATCACGGTCTGGGCCGGCCGCCAGACCCGCAGCGCCGCCGACTTCTACGCCGGCGGACGGCAGTTCACCGGCTTCCAGAACGGCCTCGCGATCTCCGGCGACTACATGTCCGCGGCGTCCTTCCTCGGCATCGCCGGAGCCATCGCCCTCTTCGGCTACGACGGCTTCCTCTACTCCATCGGCTTCCTCGTCGCCTGGCTCGTCGCCCTGCTCCTGGTCGCCGAACCGCTGCGCAACTCGGGCCGGTTCACCATGGGCGACGTCCTCGCCTACCGGATGCGCCAGCGTCCCGTCCGCACCGCCGCCGGCACCTCCACGATCGTCGTCTCGATCTTCTACCTGCTCGCCCAGATGGCGGGCGCCGGCGTCCTCGTCTCGCTGCTCCTCGGCATCACCAGCGACGGCGGCAAGGTCGCGATCGTCGCCCTGGTCGGCCTGCTGATGATCGTGTACGTGACGATCGGCGGCATGAAGGGCACCACCTGGGTGCAGATGGTCAAGGCGGTCCTGCTCATCGCGGGCACCCTCCTCATCACCTTCCTCATCCTCCTGAAGTTCCACTTCAACGTCTCGGAGCTGCTCGGCGCAGCGGCCACCAACAGCGGCAAGGGCGCGGCCTTCCTGGAGCCCGGCCTCAAGTACGGCGCCACCGCCACCTCCAAGCTGGACTTCCTCTCGCTCGGCATCGCGCTCGTCCTCGGCACCGCCGGCCTGCCGCACATCCTGATCCGCTTCTACACGGTGCCGACCGCCAAGGCCGCCCGTAAGTCCGTGAACTGGGCCATCGGCATCATCGGCGCCTTCTACCTGATGACGATCGTCCTCGGCTTCGGCGCCGCCGCGCTCCTCAAGAACAGCGACATCGTCGCCTCCAACAAGGCCGGCAACACCGCAGCCCCGCTCGCGGCCCTGGAGATCGGCGGCGGACCCGGCTCCACCGGCGGCGCGATCCTCCTCGCCGTCATCTCCGCCGTCGCCTTCGCGACCATCCTCGCCGTCGTCGCAGGACTGACCCTGGCCTCCTCCTCGTCCTTCGCCCACGACATCTACGCCAACGTCATCCGGCGCGGGGAGGCCACGGAGAAGGAGGAGGTACGGGCCGCCCGCTGGGCCACCGTCCTCATCGGCATCGTCTCCATCGCCCTCGGCGCCCTCGCCCGCGACCTCAACGTCGCCGGCCTGGTCGCCCTCGCCTTCGCGGTCGCCGCCTCGGCGAACCTGCCGACGATCCTCTACTCGCTCTTCTGGAAGCGCTTCACCACCCGGGGCGCGCTGTGGTCGATCTACGGCGGTCTGGTCTCCGCCGTCGTCCTCGTGCTCTTCTCGCCGGTCGTCTCCGGCAAGCCCACGTCGATGTTCAAGACGGTGGACTTCTACTGGTTCCCGCTGGAGAACCCCGGAATCGTCTCCATCCCGCTCGGCTTCCTGCTCGGCTGGCTCGGCTCGGTCCTCTCCAAGGAGGAGCCGGACAAGGGCAAGTACGCGGAGCTGGAGGTCAAGTCCCTCACCGGGGTCGGAGCGCACTGACCGTATACGTTCCACCACCCTCCGGCGGCCGCGTCGTAGAGTTCTACGACGCGGCCTCGCCGGTCCTCGTGACAATCTGCCCTGCTCGTTGTCCGTGCCCTCACGTAGGCTCGGAACACACGCATCCGGAATCCGGGGAGGGGGCCCACAGTGCTCATCGACACATACGGCCGAGTGGCCACTGACCTGCGCGTCTCGCTCACGGACCGCTGCAATCTGCGCTGCACGTACTGCATGCCGGAGGAGGGCCTCCAGTGGCTCGCCAAGCCGGACCTCCTCACCGACGACGAGATCGTCCGCCTGATCCGCATCGCGGTCACCGACCTCGGCGTCACCGAGGTCCGCTTCACCGGCGGCGAGCCGCTGCTCCGCCCCGGCCTCGTCGGGATCGTCGAGCGCTGCGCCGCCCTGGAGCCCCGCCCCCGGATGTCCCTCACGACCAACGGCATCGGGCTCAAGCGCACCGCCGCCGCCCTCAAGGCGGCCGGCCTCGACCGGGTCAACGTCTCCCTGGACACCCTGCGCCCCGAGGTCTTCAAGACCCTCACCCGGCGCGACCGTCACCAGGACGTCCTCGACGGCATGGCCGCAGCCCGCGAGGCCGGCCTCACCCCCGTCAAGGTCAACGCCGTCCTGATGCCCGGGCTCAACGCCGACGAGGCCCCCGACCTGCTCGCCTGGGCGATCGAGGAGGGGTACGAGCTGCGCTTCATCGAGCAGATGCCCCTCGACGCCCAGCACGGCTGGAAGCGCGACGGCATGATCACCGCCGGGGACATCCTGGAGTCCCTGCGCACCCGCTTCACCCTGACGCCGGAGGGCTCGGAGGAGCGCGGCTCCGCCCCCGCCGAGCGCTGGACCGTCGACGGCGGGGCGCACACGGTCGGCGTCATCGCCTCCGTCACCCGCCCGTTCTGCCGGGCCTGCGACCGCACCCGTCTCACCGCGGACGGTCAGGTCCGCACCTGCCTGTTCGCCACCGAGGAGACGGACCTGCGGGCGGCGCTGCGCTCGGACGCCCCGGACACGGCGGTCGCGGAGCTCTGGAAGAAGGCGATGTGGGGGAAGAAGGCCGGGTCCGGCCTCGACGACCCGAGCTTCCTCCAGCCCGAGCGCCCGATGTCAGCCATCGGCGGCTGAGTCCCAGTCGCCGAAGGGCACGACGTCCTTCAGGAAGCCCCGTACCCCCAGGAACTGGGAGAGGTGCTCGCGGTGCTCCTCGCACGCGAGCCAGGTCTTGCGCCGCTCGGGCGTGTGGACCTTGGGGTTGTTCCACGCGAGGACCCAGACGGCGTCGGCGCGGCACCCCTTGGCGGAACAGATCGGCTTGTCTTCGCTCACGGGACCATTGATCACACGATCATTGTCCAGCAACAGCGATGCCGGGCAGCCACGGGGGGAGCTGCCCGGCATCGGTCCGTCGCTCCGACGGGGGATGCGGAGCGCGTAGGCAGTATGTCACGGCACATGGGGTGCGGTGCACCGGATCGTCATGATTGATCTGAGCTTCTCTTGAGGTTCGGGGCGTCGAGCTCCAGACGCACCGGAGCCGGGACGAAGGTGGAGGGAAGGGACGGAGACGTCTCGCGTCCCGCGTTGGCGATCACCACCGCGACGTACGGCAGCAGGATGCCCAGGCCCAGGGCCACGAAGGCGACGTGCCGCTCGATGTTCCACAGGACCGCCGCGGCGATCACGGAGAGCGTCCGCACCGTCATCGAGATGACGTAGCGCCGCTGCCGTCCCCGGACGTCGTCGGCGAGTCCCTGCCGGGCCCCCGTGATCCGGAAGACCTCGGTCCCGCCACGCTTCGGCATCACCGTCCACCACCCACCGCTCGTGCCGGAGCCTCCCCGGTCCGGACCTCGCTCCACCGTACGCCCGCCCCTCCGGGACGACGAGACCGGGGCACGTACGGCGCTGTCCGACATGCGCCGTATGGCGCATGGGCCGAGACTGGGCCCACATGCGCACTAGGAGGCGACGATGAGTTGGTTGTGGGCGATCATCGTGGGATTCGTCCTCGGTCTGATCGCGAAGGCGATCCTGCCCGGGAAGCAGCAGATCCCGCTGTGGCTGACGACCGTGTTCGGCATTCTCGGCAGCGTGCTCGGCAACGCGGTCGCGACCTGGATCGGAGTCAACGACACCAAGGGCATCGACTGGACCCGGCACCTGCTCCAGCTGATCGGGGCCGTCGCCGTCGTCGGCGTGGGAGACATGCTGTGGGCCTCGGTCAAGGGCAACAAACAGCGCGTCTGAGGAACGAGGAGAGGCCCGGTGGGCGCGCAGCGCACCCACCGGGCCTCCCGTCATGGCTCCCCTAGCCGGCGAACTCGATCGCCGCCAGGTTCTTCTTGCCGCGCCGCAGCACCAGCCAGCGGCCGTGCAGCAGGTCCTCCGCCGACACCTCGGCGTCCTCGGCGGTCACCTTCACGTTGTTCACGTAGGCCCCGCCCTCCTTCACCGTGCGGCGCGCCGCCGACTTGCTCGCCACCAGGCCGACCTCGGCGAACAGGTCCACGACCTGGCCCAGCTCGGTCACGCGCGCGTGCGGCAGCTCGGACAGCGCGGCGGCCAGCGTCGGCTCGTCCAGCTCGGCCAGGTCGCCCTGCCCGAACAGCGCCTTGGAGGCGCCGATGACGGCCGCGCACTGCTCCGCGCCGTGCACCAGGGTGGTGAGCTCCTCGGCGAGCGCCCGCTGCGCGGCACGCGCCTGCGGCCGCTCGGCGGTCTGCGCCTCCAGCGCCTCCAGCTCCTCGCGGGACAGGAAGGACAGGATCCGCATGTACGTCGAGATGTCCCGGTCGTCCACGTTCAGCCAGAACTGGTAGAACGCGTACGGCGTGGTCATCTCCGGGTCCAGCCAGACGGCCCCGCCCTCGGTCTTGCCGAACTTGGTGCCGTCCGCCTTCACCATCAGCGGGGTCGCCAGCGCGTGCGCCTCCGCGCCCGGCTCCAGGCGGTGGATCAGGTCGAGGCCGGCCACCAGGTTGCCCCACTGGTCCGAGCCGCCCTGCTGGAGCGTGCAGCCGTAACGGCGGTACAGCTCGAGGAAGTCCATGCCCTGGAGCAGCTGGTAGCTGAACTCGGTGTAGCTGATGCCCTGCTCGGACTCCAGGCGCCGGGCGACGGAGTCCTTGGTCAGCATCTTGTTGACCCGGAAGTGCTTGCCGATGTCCCGCAGGAACTCGATCGCCGACATGCCGGCGGTCCAGTCCAGGTTGTTCACCATGACCGCCGCGTTCTCCCCCTCGAAGGAGAGGAAGGGCTCGATCTGCGAGCGCAGCCGGTTCACCCAGTTCGCGACCGTCTCCGGGTCGTTCAGGGTGCGCTCGGCCGTCGGGCGCGGGTCCCCGATCTGCCCGGTGGCCCCGCCGACCAGCGCCAGCGGCCGGTGTCCGGCCTGCTGGAGCCGGCGGACGGTGAGGACCTGGACCAGGTGGCCGACGTGGAGACTGGCCGCGGTCGGGTCGAAACCGCAATAGAACGTGACGGGACCGTCCGCGAGAGCCTTGCGCAGTGCGTCCTCATCGGTGGACTGGGCGAACAGCCCGCGCCACTTCAGCTCGTCGACGATGTCCGTCACGATCGTCCGTCTCCTCAGAAAGTCGTCAGTTCCGTGCCGGCCCAGTCTAGGCGGGTCAGACCCCCTTGCTGACCGAGCTCATGTTGAAGTCCGGCACCCGCAGGGCGGGCATCGCGGCCCGGGTGAACCAGTCGCTCCACTCGCGCGGCAGCGTCTTCTCCGTCCGGCCCGCCTCCGAGGCCCGCGACAGCAGGTCCACCGGCGACTCGTTGAACCGGAAGTTGTTCACCTCGCCGACCACCTCGCCGTTCTCGACGAGGTAGACGCCGTCCCGGGTCAGCCCGGTCAGCAGCAGCGTCGCCGGGTCGACCTCGCGGATGTACCAGAGGCAGGTCAGCAGCAGACCGCGCTCCGTCGAGGCGACCATCTCCTCCAGGGAGCGCTCGCCGCCGCCGTCCAGGATCAGGTTCCCCGCTCCCGGCGCCACGGGCAAGCGAGTAAGCCCCGCGGTGTGCCGGGTGGTGATCAGGTGCGCCAGGGCGCCGGCCTTCACCCAGTCGACCGGCCCGACCGGCAGTCCGTTGTCGAAGACGGAGGAGTCGTCGCCGGAGGAGTGCGCGATCACGAACGGCGCGGACTCCAGGCCCGGCTCGTTCGGGTCGCTGCGCAGCGTGAGCGGCAGCGGCGAGAGCGTCTCGCCGAGCCGGGTGCCGCCGCCGGGCTTGGAGAAGACCGTACGGCCCTCCACCGCGTCCCGGGCCGTCGAGGACCACAGCTGGTAGATCAGCAGGTCGGCCACGGCGGTCGGCGGCAGGATCGTCTCGTACCGGCCGGCGGGCAGCTCGATCCTCCGCTCGGCCCAGCCGAGCCGGGTCGCCAGCTCGGCGTCGAGCGCGGCCGGGTCGACGTCCTTGAAGTCCCGGGTCGAGCGCCCGGCCCAGGCCGAGCGCGAGCGGTCGGGGGACTTGGCGTTGAGCTCCAGGGTGCCGTTCGGCTGGTCGTGGCGGAGCCGCAGCCCCGTCGACGTGCCCAGGTAGGTCGAGGTCAGCTCGTGGTTCGCGAAGCCGTACAGCTCACGGCCGCCGGCACGCGCGCGTGCGAAGGCCTCGCCGAGCGCCGGCGCGAAGTCGGTGAAGACGGCGGAGGAGGTCTCCGCCGGGGCGTCCGTGAAGTCGGGCGAGGCGGGCACGCCCTCCACCAGGGGCTGGGCGTCCTCGGCGGGCCCTGCGGCGCGGGCCGCGGCCTCGGCGGCCCGGACCAGGGGCTCCAGGTCGTCCACGGTCACGGCGGACCGCGAGACGACACCGGAGGCGGTGCCCTGGGCGCCGTCGACGGTCGCGACGACGGTGAGCGTCCGGCCCCGGGTCACGCCGTTCGTGGTGAGCGCGTTCCCCGCCCAGCGCAGATTGGCCGAGGACTCCTCGTCGGCGATGACGACACACCCGTCGGCGCGGGACAGCTCAAGGGCCCGCTCGACGATCTCGTACGGCTTGCTGACGCGGCTCATCGACCGGCCTCCTGCGTCGTGTTCAGACGGTGCTTGCCCGGGGGACGACCCCCGGACCCCCAGCAGATTGCGTGGCGGGCGCTCATCGACCGGCCTCCTGCGTCGTGTTCAGGATGTTGACGCCCCGGAAGAGGGCGGAGGGGCAGCCGTGCGAGACGGCGGCGACCTGGCCCGGCTGGGCCTTGCCGCAGTTGAAGGCGCCACCCAGCACGTACGTCTGCGGGCCGCCCACCTGCTCCATCGAGCCCCAGAAGTCCGTGGTCGTCGCCTGGTACGCCACGTCCCGCAGCTGCCCGGCGAGCCGCCCGTTCTCGATGCGGAAGAACCGCTGGCCGGTGAACTGGAAGTTGTATCGCTGCATGTCGATCGACCAGGACCGGTCGCCGACCACGTAGATGCCGCGCTCCACCCCGCCGATCAGGTCCTCCGTCGACAGACCGCCCGGGTCCGGCTGGAGCGAGATGTTCGCCATCCGCTGCACCGGCACGTGCGCGGGGGAGTCGGCGAAGGCGCAGCCGTTCGACCGGCCGAGGCCCGTGAGCTTCGCGATCCGCCGGTCCAGCTGGTAGCCGACGAGCGTGCCGTCCTTCACCAGGTCCCAGCTCTGCGCCTCGACGCCCTCGTCGTCGAAGCCGACGGTGGCCAGACCGTGTTCGGCGGTCCTGTCACCCGTCACGTTCATGATCGAGGAGCCGTACGCCAGCTTGCCCAGCTGGTCGAAGGTGGCGAACGAGGTGCCCGCGTACGCGGCCTCGTAGCCGAGCGCCCGGTCCAGCTCGGTGGCGTGCCCGATGGACTCGTGGATCGTCAGCCACAGGTTCGACGGGTCGACGACCAGGTCGTACCGGCCGGCCTCCACGCTCGGCGCCCGCATCTTCTCGGCGAGGAGCCCGGGGATCTCGTCGAGCTCCTTGTCCCAGTCCCAGCCGGTGCCCGTCAGGTACTCCCAGCCCCGACCGGCCGGCGGCGCGATCGTCCGCATCGAGTCGAACTCGCCGGTCGTCTCGTCCACGGCGACCGCCGTGAGCTGCGGGTGCAGCCGGACGCGCTGCTGGGTGGTCACGGTGCCGGCCGTGTCCGCGTAGAACTTGTTCTCGTGGACGGTGAGCAGCGAGGCGTCCACGTGGGCCACGCCCTCCGCCCCGAGCAGCCGCGCGCTCCAGTCGGCGAGCAGCGCGCTCTTCTCCTCCGCGGGCACCGAGAACGGGTCGATCTCGTACGAGGAGACCCAGGTGCGGTCCGCGTGCACCGGCTCCTCGGCCAGCTCCACGCGCTCGGCGGAGCCCGCCGCGGCGATCACCTTCGCCGACAGCTTGGCCATGGCGACCGCCTGCGAGGCGACCCGCGCGGCCCCGTCCATCGTCAGGTCGACGCCCGACGCGAAGCCCCAGGCCCCGCCGTGCACGACCCGCACCGCGTACCCGAGGTCCGTGGTGTCCGAGGAGCCGGACGGTTTGGCGTCGCGCAGCCGCCACGAGGCGCTGCGCACCCGCTCCAGGCGGAAGTCCGCGTGCTCGGCACCGAGCGCGCGCGCTCGGGCGAGCGCCGCGTCGGCGAGCGCCCGCAACGGCAGCGCGACGAACGAAGGGTCGATCTGATGGACCACGAGCGGCCTCGCTCTCGGCGATCGGAAGACGGCGGTCGAACTGTCCGGGAAGTCAATCACGGGACGGGCGGCCCAGTCCGCGCATTGCGGACCGCCCCCGGCGGAACCCGTCCCTCCGTGGCGCGGCGAGCCGACCCGTACCGTCTCCGAGCTGTAGGGATCCGACAGCGACGCCCGTACGCCACTGTCGGAGGTCGATTGCTCATGTCGGGAGTGATACCGATAGGTTTTCGGCTACCAGACCGCTATCGAAAGGGTGATCCGTTGAGCCGCTCGGTTCTCGTCACCGGAGGAAACCGGGGCATCGGCCTCGCCATCGCCCGCGCGTTCGCCGAGGCCGGCGACAAGGTTGCGATCACGTACCGCTCGGGCGACCCGGCAGAGCTCGAGAAGCTCGGTCTCCTCGCCGTCAAGTGCGACATCACCGACTCCGAGCAGGTGGAGACGGCCTACAAGGAGATCGAGGAGAAGCACGGTCCGGTCGAGGTCCTCGTGGCCAACGCCGGCGTGACCAAGGACCAGCTCCTCATGCGCATGTCCGAGGAGGACTTCACGTCCGTCCTCGACACCAACCTCACGGGCACGTTCCGGGTCGTCAAGCGTGCCAACCGCGGGATGCTGCGCGCGAAGAAGGGCCGCGTCGTCCTGATCTCCTCGGTCGTTGGTCTGCTGGGCTCCGCGGGCCAGGCCAACTACGCCGCCTCCAAGGCCGGCCTGGTCGGTTTCGCCCGCTCCCTCGCGCGTGAGCTGGGCTCCCGCAACATCACCTTCAACGTCGTCGCCCCCGGCTTCGTCGACACCGACATGACCGCGGTGCTCACCGACGACCAGCGCGCGGGCATCGTGTCCCAGGTGCCGCTGGGCCGCTACGCGCAGCCGCAGGAGATCGCCGCGGCGGTGAGGTTCCTCGCCTCCGACGACGCCTCGTACATCACTGGAGCCGTCATCCCGGTTGACGGCGGATTGGGCATGGGTCACTGATCACCATGAGCGGAATTCTCGAGGGCAAGCGCATCCTCATCACCGGTGTGCTGATGGAGTCCTCCATCGCCTTCCACACCGCGAAGCTGGCCCAGGAGCAGGGCGCGGAGATCATCCTCACCGCCTGGCCCCGGCCGACGCTGACCGAGCGCATCGCCAAGAAGCTCCCCAAGCCCGAGAACGTCAAGGTCCTGGAGCTCGACGTCTCGAACGACGAGCACCTCGCCCGCCTGGAGGGCCAGGTCCGTGAGCACCTGGGCGACCGGCTCGACGGCGTCGTCCACTCCATCGGCTTCGCGCCGCAGGACGCGCTCGGCGGCAACTTCCTGAACACGCCGTTCGAGTCCGTGGCCACCGCGATGCACGTCTCGGCCTTCTCGCTGAAGTCGCTGACGATGGCGCTGCTGCCGCTGATGTCCGAGGGCGGTTCGGTCGTCGGCCTCACCTTCGACGCGAAGTTCGCCTGGCCGCAGTACGACTGGATGGGCCCGGCCAAGGCCGCCCTGGAGGCCACCAGCCGCTACATGGCGCGCGACCTCGGCAAGCAGAACATCCGCTGCAACCTGATCTCGGCGGGCCCGCTCGGCTCCATGGCCGCGAAGTCCATCCCGGGCTTCGGCGAGCTGGCCTCGGTCTGGGACAGCCGTTCCCCGCTGGCGTGGGAGCTCTCCGACCCGGAGCCGGCCGGCCGCGGTGTCGTCGCGCTGCTCTCCGACTGGTTCCCGAAGACCACGGGCGAGATCATCCACGTCGACGGTGGTCTGCACGCGATCGGCGCGTGACCGCTCGGTACCGAGACGAAGGGCCGTGTGTCCGCCCAGGTGGCGGACACACGGCCCTCGCCGTTCCGCAACTCCTGCACGGGTCGAAAAGTAGCCCGAATGACCCCAGACTGGGGCAGAGCGTGATGTTCTGCTGCTGACGGGGAGGAGGTACGGGCATGCGCGCGATACGTCGGGGCTTCGGGGCGTTCGCCACCGTGGCCCTTCTGATCACCGGGACGGCCGCGGCCGCCGAGCTGCGGACCGCTCCCGCCCCGGCCGAGGACCTCCCCGTCGCCACCCCCGCGGCCGGGGATCCGGAGAACTTCGGAGCCTCCTGCCGCACCGTCGTCGAGGGCTCCCGCGTCACCGCGCACTGCAGCAACCCGTATCCCCGCACCGACCGGATCCGGCTCCACGTCGAGTGCGAGCGCTGGTGGGACGTCGACGGCGACAGCGCCCCGGTGGAGGTCGGACCCGCCGACTACGCCCGGGTCACCGGCCGCTGCTGGAAGGAGGTCCGGTCCGCCTGGGTCACGCACCAGCCCGCGGATCCGGCTCCCGCTCCGGGGTCTCCTCCGGTACGGGGCTCCTGAGGCACATGAAGGGGTAGCCGGCCGCCTCCGTGGCCGCCCGCTCGGCGTCGCCCTCGCGGATCGCGTCGACCAGGCGCGCGTGGTCCATGTGGTTCTCCGGCCGCAGCACCTGCCCCACGTCGTCGCGCAGCCAGTCCCGCAGCAGATCGCCCAGGTCCGCGTAGAGCTCCGTCAGCACCTCGTTGCCCGAGGCGGCGACCACCGCGTGGTGGAAGGCCGCGTCGACCGTCACGAACCGCTCCGCGTCCCCGGACTCCCATGCCTCCTCGCGCCGGAGCAGCAGGGCGTCCAGCTGCTTCAGGTCCCGCTCCGAGCGGCGCCCGGCGGCGAACCGGGCGGCGGCGGACTCCAGGGTGGAGCGCAGCTCGGCGACGTGCCGGGGGTCGGAGCCGGCGAAGCGCCGGTGCATCACCCCCGCGAGCTCGCTGGTGGCGACGACGTACGTCCCCGAGCCCTGGCGGATGTCGAGCAGTCCGTTGTGCGCGAGCGCGCGGACCGCCTCGCGCACCGTGTTGCGGGCGACGCCCAGCTGCTCGACCAGCTCGGGTTCGGTCGGGATGCGTGATCCCACCGGCCATTCGCCGGAGGTGATCTGGTTCCGCAGCTCGGCGATCACCTGATCGGAGAGACCGGTGCGCCGGGGGTGACCGAGGGCCATGGAGCGCCTTCCCATTCGTTCGAGATTGGACAACCAATCATCCCATGATTCTATGATGGCCTCATGCCTGACGAGCCGAAGACCCTCGACCCCGCCGCGACCCCGGCGGACACCACCGCACGACCGGCCGGGCCCACCGCACGCCCGGCCGCGACCGCCACCACAGCCGGGGATTCTCCCGCACCCGACCGGGCCGCGGCGCCGCGCACCTGGCCCCTCGGCCTCGTCGCCGTCGGACTCGTCCTGGCCGCCCTCAACCTGCGGCCCGCCATCACCAGCCTCGGCGCCCTCCTCGAAGAGGTCAGCCACGACCTCCACATGAGCGGCAGCGTGGCCGGCGTCCTCACCTCCGTCCCCCCGCTCTGCTTCGCGGTCTTCGGCATCACCGCCCCCCGCCTCGCCCGCCGCTTCGGCCCCGCCGCCGTCGTCTGCGCGGGCATGGCCGCGATCTTCGCCGGCCTCGTCCTCAGGCCCTTCGCGACCGGCACCGCCGCCTTCCTCGCCGCCAGCGCCCTCGCCCTCATGGGCATCGCCGTCAGCAACGTCCTGATGCCCGTCATCGTCAAGCGGTACTTCCCCGACCGCGTCGGCAGCATGACCGGCCTCTACTCCATGGCGCTCGCCCTCGGCACCTCCGTCGCCGCGGCCGCCACCGTCCCCATGACCGACGCCCTCGGCGGCGGCTGGCGCCTCGGCCTCGGCGTCTGGGCCGTCCTCGCCGCGCTCGCCGTGCTGCCCTGGCTCCCGCTCCTGCGCGACCGGGGCGGCGACACCACGCCTCCGGCCGCCGCCCCCGAGACGGCGCCCGCGGCGCCCGCGCCGCGCATCACCCGCAGCCGCACCGCCTGGGCGCTCGGCGTCTTCTTCGGCCTCCAGGCCACGGGCGCCTACATCACCATGGGCTGGATGCCGCAGATCTTCCGCGACTCCGGCGTCCCCGCCACCACCGCGGGCGTGCTCCTCGCCGTCACCATGGTCATGGGCGTCCCGCTCGCCTTCGTCATCCCCCGCCTCGCGACCCGGATGAAGAACCAGGGCCCGATCGTCATCGCGCTCGGCCTGTGCGGACTCACCGGCTACACCGGGCTCTTCCTCGCCCCCGCCGCCGGAGCCTGGGTCTGGGCGGTGCTCCTCGGCATCTCCAACTGCTCCTTCCCGCTCGCCCTCACGATGATCGGCATGCGCTCGCGCACCGGCGCCGGCGTCGTCCGGCTCTCCGCCTTCGCGCAGAGCGTCGGCTACCTCATCTCGATCCCCGGCCCCCTCCTCGTCGGCGTGCTCTACCAGCACAGCGGCGGCTGGGGACTGCCGATCGCCCTCATGGGCGGACTGATGGTGCCGCAGATGATCGTCGGAACCCTCGCGGGAAGGGACCGGACGGTCGAGGACGAATGCTGAGATGCGAGACTGTTCCCATGCCCTTCCTCGAACCCAACCCCCAGAACGGCCAGAAGAAGCTGCTCGCCGTGCTCGGCGCGATGCTCGGCATCACGATCGTCATCGCCGTCATCGCCTCCTTCGCCTCCCCGTGAGATGACCTCCGCGGGCAGGGGGTGACCCCCGGGCCCGGAGGCGATCTCCCCCCAGGGGGTGGGGATACCCCCCGCATCCCCTAGGGGGCGGGTCTCAGGGTGAAGTGGGTGGATCACCGGATGGGCCGGAGGACGCGCGATCCGTACGTTGGTGACAACGGCGAAAGCGCGGAACTCACTCCTGGAGGCGGTCATGTCGGCCCCCACGCACCCCGGCATCCGGACCACGACCACCGGCGTCGACACCCGGCTGCCCTGGTGGGCCCTCGTCCTCCCCGCAGCCGCCTTCCTCGCCCTCCTGATGCTCATGGCCGGACCGGGCGAGGCCCAGGCGGCGACGGGTGACGCGGCGGTCGGCAGGGTCCTGGAGCACCTCTGGCAAACGCTCCCTCTCTGAGTCGCGGTGGCCTGTTTCGTGCGAAGCTGTGGACCATGAGCGTCGACACACCCCGCAGGATCGTGCTGCTCCGGCACGCGAAGGCCGACTGGAACGACGAGTCCGACCACGAGCGACCCCTCGCCGACCGGGGCCGCACGGACGCCCCGGTGGCCGGCCGCAAGCTCGCCGACAGCGGCATCGCCTTCGACCTGGCCCTCTGCTCGACAGCCGCCCGCACCCGCGAGACGTGGAAGCTGGCCGTCCACGAACTCCCGCACCGCCCGAAGACCGTGTACGAGGAGCGGCTGTACGAGGCCTCGCTCGGCGAGCTCATCGCCGTGGTCAACGAGACCCCGGACACCGTGAACGACCTGCTGCTCATCGGCCACAACCCCGGCATGCACGCCCTCGCGGACGCCCTGGCGGGCGAGTCCGAGGGCGACCTCCTGCCCCGGATGAACCGCAGCGGCTTCCCCACCTCCGCCTTCGCCGTCATCGCCTTCGACGGCTCCTGGAAGTCCGTGGAGCACGGCGTCGGCCGCCTCGTCGACTTCTGGACCCCGCACGCCTGATCCCTCAGCCGTACGCGGAAGGGCCCGGGCGTCGACCGACACCCGGGCCCTTCTCCGTACCCCCACCGCTCAGTGCGGCAGGTCCTCCTCGCCGAAGTCCGCGGCCTCGACCTCTTCGCGCGTGATGCCCAGCAGATACAGCACGGTGTCGAGGAACGGCACGTTCACCGCCGTGTGGGCCGCCCGCCGCACCACCGGCTTCGCGTTGAAGGCCACCCCGAGCCCGGCCGCGTTCAGCATGTCCAGGTCGTTGGCGCCGTCGCCGATCGCCACGGTCTGCGCCAGCGGCACCCCCGCCTCCGCGGCGAACCGGCGCAGCAGTCGCGCCTTGCCCGCCCGGTCGACGATCTCGCCGGTCACCCGGCCGGTGAGCTTCCCGTCCACGATCTCCAGCGTGTTGGCGGACGCGAAATCGAGGCCGAGGCGCTCCTTCAGGTCGTCGGTGACCTGAGTGAACCCGCCGGAGACGACGCCCACCTGGTAGCCGAGCCGCTTGAGCGTACGGATCAGGGTGCGGGCGCCGGGCGTCAGCCGCACCTCGGCGCGGACCTTGTCGACCACCGAGGCGTCGAGGCCGGCCAGCAGCTCCACGCGCGCGTGGAGCGACTGCTCGAAGTCCAGCTCGCCGCGCATCGCCGCGGCCGTCACCTCGGCGACCTTGTCCTCGCAGCCCGCGTGCGCGGCGAAGAGCTCGATCACCTCGTCCTGGATCAGGGTCGAGTCGACGTCCATGACCACCAGCCGCTGGGCCCGCCGGTGCAGCCCGGCGGAGACCACGGCCACGTCCACCCCGACGCTGTGCGCCTCGGTGGCGAGGGCGGTCCGCAGCGGCTCGGTCCCGCAGCCCGAGACGGCGAACTCCACCGCCGTCACCGGGTACTTCGCGAGGCGGAAGATGCGGTCGATGTTGCCGCCGGTCTCCGCGATCCTGGCCGCTATGGCCGCCGTCTGCTCGGCGGTCAGCGGGTTGCCGAGCACGGTGACGTGCGAGCGCCCCTCACCACGGGGACGGTTGTCGCCCGTGCCGGAGATGATCTCGGCCTGGAGCTTCAGGGACTCGGCCCAGCTGTGGATGGTGGCCCGCAGTTCGCCCTGCGAGGCGACGGTGGGCTCGGTGACGAGCGCGCACAGGACGAGGCGGCCGCGGGAGACCACCTGCTCGATGTCCACGACGTCGACGGAGTAGGCGGCGAGGGTGTCGAAGAGTCCCGCGGTGATCCCGGGACGGTCCTTCCCGAAGATCTTGACGAGAAGGGTGGGAACGTCTGAGGTCTGCGATGCGCTCATGGTGGTTCCACCGTATCGGGCACCGTACGCGCCCCGACCGCCCGTCCCGCCCTGCGGACACCCGAGTGGTCCAGGAGTTGCCCCAAAGGTCTTCACGTGGCCCGACTTTCCGATACGGGACCGGGCCTGAAATAGTTCCCCAGGATGATTCGCCATCCCTGGACTCCCGACGACGGGGGTGCATCGGGGGACAAGTAGTGGGGCATGGAGTGCCAGAACTCGTACTGGAATTGAACGGCAGGACCTGGACGCTGGATCCGTCCCGGTCGTACACCCTGGGCAGGGACCCTCAGGGCGACCTGGTCATCGACGACGCCAGGGTCTCGTGGCGGCACGCCACCATCAGCTGGGGCGGGCGGAGCTGGGTCATCGAGGACCACGGCTCCACGAACGGCACCTTCGTCCAGGGCCAGCGGATCCACCAGGTGGAGATCGGTCCCGGCTCGGCCGTCCACCTGGGCAACGCCACCGACGGCCCGCGGCTGAATCTCGCCTCCTCCGGCGCGGCCGCCGTGCCGCAGCAGCAGGCCCCGGCCCATCAGGCGCCCGCCCACCAGCCCGCCGCCGCGGCCGCCGCGGCCCAGGCCGACTGGGCCACGCACCAGGCGCCGCCGCAGCACCAGGCGCCCCCGCAGCAGCAGGGCTGGCAGCAGCAGGCCCAGCAGCCGCCCGCCCCGCACCAGGTCCCGCATCAGCAGGGACCCGGACCGGGGCACCCCGGTGGCGCGGCGGGCGCGTCGTCGGCCTACGCCGACCGCAGCCCCACCACGTTCCACCAGCTGGCCCTCGGTCACGTCATGCGGATCGGCCGTGCCCTCGAGAACGAACTGGTCGTCTCCGACCTCCAGGTCTCGCGGAACCACGCCGAGTTCCACGCGACGCCCGACGGCCGCTTCGAGATCCGCGACCTCGGCTCGCACAACGGCACCTACGTCAACGGCCAGCCGATCCCCAAGGGCGGCAGCGCCCTCCTCGGCCCGCAGGACATCGTCGGCGTCGGCCACTCGACCTTCCGCATCGTCGGCGGCCAGCTGGAAGAGTTCGTCGACACCGGTTCGGTCTCCTTCTCGGCCCGCCACCTCACGGTCACGGTCGACGGCGGCAAGCAGATCCTCAAGGACGTCACCTTCGGCGTCCCGGAGAAGTCGCTGATCGGCGTCATCGGCCCGTCCGGCTCCGGCAAGTCCACCCTCCTCAAGGCGCTGACGGGCTACCGCCCGGCCAACGAGGGTGACGTCCTCTACGACAACCGAAGCCTCTACAAGCAGTTCGCCGAGCTGCGCCAGCGCATCGGTCTGGTCCCGCAGGACGACATCCTGCACAAGGAACTGACCGTCGTGAAGGCGCTGCGCTACGCGGCCAAGCTCCGCTTCCCCGGCGACACCGCCACGGCCGAGCGCGAGGCCCGCATCGACGAGGTGCTGCGCGAGCTCAAGCTCGACATCCACAAGGAGAAGAAGGTCACCTCCCTCTCCGGTGGCCAGCGCAAGCGCGTCTCCGTCGCCCTTGAGCTCCTCACCAAGCCCTCGCTGATCTTCCTGGACGAGCCGACCTCCGGCCTCGACCCGGGCATGGACCGCGACGTCATGCAGCTGCTGCGCGGCCTCGCGGAC
This sequence comes from Streptomyces sp. NPDC096079, assembly GCF_040303145.1. Classification (NCBI taxonomy): domain Bacteria; kingdom Bacillati; phylum Actinomycetota; class Actinomycetes; order Kitasatosporales; family Streptomycetaceae; genus Streptomyces; species Streptomyces sp. NPDC096079. The sequence continues at coordinate 13,780 of NZ_JBEOST010000034.1, read as the reverse complement.
GACGGCCGCACGGTCCTCGTCGTCACCCACTCGGTGGCCGAGCTGGGCCTCTGCGACAAGCTGCTGGTGATGGCGCCCGGCGGTTCCGTCGCGTACTTCGGCCCGCCGGAGGAGGCGCTGAACTTCTTCGGCTACTCCACCTGGGCCGACGTCTTCTCCGCCTTCGAGAACTACCGCGACTACGACTGGGCGGGCCGCTGGAAGGGCTCGCAGCACTACCAGATGTACGCCGCGGACATCGACGCCGTCGCCGCGCAGCCCGTCCAGATGCCGCAGCAGGCGATGGCCAGGCCGCCGAAGCCGCAGGGCTGGGGCTCGCAGCTGTGGACCCTGATCCGCCGCTACGTCTCCGTCATCGCCTCCGACAAGGGCTTCATGGCCCTGATGGTGATCCTGCCGGCCGTCCTCGGAGCGGTGTCCGTCGTCATCCCGGCCGACTTCGGCCTCGGCAGGCCCACGCCGCCGTCCCGGTTCAACGGCGACGCCGGCACGATCATGCTGATCCTCGCGGTCGGCATGTGCTTCTCCGGCGCGGCCAACTCCGTCCGAGAGCTGATCAAGGAACGGGTCATCTACGAGCGGGAGCGTGCCGTCGGCCTGTCCCGGTCCGCGTACCTGATGTCCAAGGTCATCGTCCTCGGCGTGATCACGGCCTTCCAGGGCGTCATCATCTGCGGCATCGGCTTCTCCACCCGCGCGCTGCCCGAAGAGGGCCTGTTCATGCCGCCGGCCGTCGAGCTCTGCGTCCAGGTCATCGCGCTCGGCCTGACCTCGATGATGGTCGGCCTGGTCATCTCCGCCCTGGTGAAGACCGCCGAGAAGACGATGCCGCTGCTCGTCATGTTCGCGATCATCCAGGTCGTGTTCACCGGCATCCTCTTCCAGGTCTACGGCTCGCCCGGCCTGGAGCAGTTCGCCTGGCTCATGCCCTCCCGCTGGGGCATCGCCGGCGCCGGCACCACCCTGGACCTGGCGCACCTCATGCCCCCGTGGGACCACAAGGACCCCACGAACACCGACCCGCTGTGGGAGCACACGGTCGGCCAGTGGAGCCTCGACCTCGGCATCCAGCTGCTCATGGCCACGCTCTGCTGCGTCCTCGTGGCGCGGCTGCTGCGCCGCCACGAGCCCGAGGTCATGCGCAAGTAACGGCAGCCCCGAAGGGCGGCACCCCGTGCGGGGTGCCGCCCTTCGGCGTGTCCGAGGAGACTCAGTACGCGCTGTTGACGTTGTCGATCGAGCCGTAGCGGTCGGCCGCGTAGTTGGCGGCGGCGACGATGTTGGCGACCGGGTCGTACTGGTCGAACTTGGTGCCGGGGATGTGGTACGCCTTGAACGTCGGGTAGATCACCTGGAGCAGGCCCTTGGACGGGACGCCGTTGATGGCGTTGATGTCCCAGTTGTTGATGGCGTACGGGTTGCCGCTGGACTCGCGCATGATGTTCTTGTGCAGGCCGTTGTACGTGCCCGGGATGTTGTGCTTGTCCATGATGTAGAGCGCCTCGCGGATCCAGCCGTCGAGGTTGTTCGCGAAGACCGGGGTGCGGGCGACGGAGCGGCTCGCGGCCGTCTTCTCCGCGGCGCGCTTCTTCGCGGCGGCCTTGGCCTTCGCCTTGGCGTCGGCCTTCGCCTTCGCGGCGGCCTTGGCCTTGGCGTCCGCCTTCGCCTTCGCGGCGGCCTTGGCCTTGGCGTCCGCCTTCGCCTTCGCGGCGGCCTTGGCCTTCGCCTCGGCCTCCTGCTTGGCCTTCAGGCCGATCGTGGACTGCTGCTGGTCGATGCTGGCGGCCAGCGCCTTGGCCTGCGGGCTGTTCGCGTTGTACGACCAGGCGACCTGCTGGGTGCCGGCGAGAGCCTGCGGCTCCGTCTCGGTGCTGCCGTTGCCCGGCACGAGGGAGAGGGTGAGGGCTGCGGCGCCCAGGGCGGCGACGCCGGCGATCGTGGCCTTGTGGGTCTTCTTCAGACCACGACTGTGGCCAGGGGTGTTCGCAGACATGCAGGACTACCTCTTCGAATCGCTGGGGGTCGCTCGGCCGGGGCGGCGCTGCGCCTGCTCGGCGGCGACGGGGGCAATTCTTAGCGGCAGCAAAATCCCGTGGCAAAGGAGTGACGTACGATCCCGGGTAGTGGATCAGGGTCCCGTGCACCCGCCACACAGAGCCCCCTGTGGCCCGTTTTCTCCGTCCAAATCCGGCATACGGGGTCCACTAGGGGGCTTCGTAAGTGATGTGCGTCCTATGCGCGGCCTCACATCGGCCACGTAACGAACTCACCAGACGTTGCGTCAGCAATGCACACGGTGAGCATCCTCCTCCGGAAGGAGGAGATGGACGTCGCCGAACTCGTGCCAGAGGTAGCGCCCCTTCACCGCGGCGGCGTACGCGCTCCGCAGCGCCGGGCGCCCGGCGACCGCCTCCAGCATCAGCAGGTGCGAGGCCTCCGGCTCGTGCAGCCCCGTCAGCAGCCCGTCCACCACCCGCACCCCGCGCGCCGGCGTCACGACGAGACCGGTCCAGCCGGCCCGGGCCCGCACCGTCCCGTCCAGCCCCGCCGCCGACTCCAGCGCCCGCACCACCGTCGTCCCCACCGCGATCACCCGCCCGCCCCCGGCGCGGGCCGCGTTCACCAGGGCCGCCGTCCCCGCCGGGACCTCGAAGCGCTCCGGGTACGGCGGCTCGTGCGCCTCCGCCGACGCCACCCCCGTATGCAGGGACAGCGGAGCGAGCCGTACGCCCCGGTCGACCAGCTCCGCCACCAGCCGGGCCGTGAAGGGCCGCCCCGCGCTCGGCATCTCCGCCGAGCCCGACCCGTCGGGGGAGGGCCGCGCGAAGACCGTCCGGTACGCCGACAGGGGCTGGTCCCGCTCCGTGTACCCGTACCGGATCGCCCGCCCGTACCGCGCCATCAGCCCCGGCACGTCCCCGTCCGCCCGCGCCCACCACAGTCGCCCGCTCCCCGGCACCAGCGGCTCCGCGCACACCAGCCGCGCCCCGCCCGGCAGCCGTACGACCGCCCCCGCCGGACCGCCCCCACGCGGGCGCGTACTGCCCGACCCGTTCGGCGTCCGCAGCTCCACGGCCCACCGACCGTCGTCCCCGCGGGTCGAGAAGTGCACCACCACCGCCTCCCCGCCCGGCTCGGGACCCATCCGGCCGTCCACCGCCGCCGCCAGCGTCGTCGACGTGTTGACGACGAGCACGTCCCCGGCGCGCAGCAGCCCGGGCAGCTCCCCGAAGGAGTGGTGCGACACCGCCCCGCCCCGCGACACGAGCAGCCGCACGTCGTCCCGGCCCCGCCCCGGCCCCCGCTGCTCGGCGGGCACCCGGGCCGACAGCTCCTCCGGGACCCGCAGCCCTTCGAGCCCGTCGGACAGCACGCTCACCGGACCGCCTCCGCCCACTCCTGCGCCGCGTACCGCCCGCTCGCCGGCCGCTCGTCGAGCAGCCGCAGGAACACGGGCGCGATCTCCGCCGGAGTCGGCGTCCCCGACAGGTCCTCACCGGGCTCCGCGGCGGCCAGCATCTCCGTACGCATCGAGCCCGGGTCCACCCACCAGACCCGCAGCCCCGGCTCCTCCACCGCCAGGACCGCCGACAACAGGTCGAGCGCCGCCTTCGTCGCCCCGTAACCGCCCCACGTCCGGTAGGCCGTCACGGCCGCGTCCGAGCTGAGCCCGATCACCGCACCCGCGGGCGCCGCCCGCAGCAGCGGCAGCGCCTCCTGGAGCAGCCCCAGCGGAGCCACCACGTTCACCTCCAGAGCGGCCCGGAAACCGTCCAGCGGGTGCTCGCCGAGCGGCACCAGCGGCTCCGCGCCCAGCACGGCCGCGTTGTTCACCAGCAGATCGAGCCCACCGAGCTCCCGCGCCGCGGCCACCAGCTCCCGCCGGTGCGCCGCGTCCGTCACGTCCCCGGCCCGCGCCACCACCCGGGCCGCGCCCCGCGCGCGTGCCTCCTCCGCACTCTCCTCCAACGCCTCCGACGAGCGCGCGTCGAGCACCAGGTCCCAGCCCCGGCCGGCGAGCGCGTGCGCCAGCGCCCGTCCCAGACCCCTCGACGCCCCCGTGACGATCGCTACAGCCATGACGTCCATCCCCTCTCCTCGTGGATGGCTCAAGCCTCCGGCGCCGCCCCCGCCCACCGCCTCGTCCCGGGGCCCGGACCACCGAGGGCACTTCGACCTAGGTCCCGGGACCCGCCCCACCCTCGTCCCCGGTCGGATACGGACCGTCACACCCCGCCGGTACCGTGAACACATGAGCCATCGACCGAGCTCCGGCCTGGCCGCCGTGAGCACCGCGCTCCTGGCGATGAGCCGCCACCTGGAGGTCCGCGACGTCCTCAAGACGATCGTGGCCTCCGCCCGCGAGCTGCTCGACGCCGAGTACGCGGCCCTGGGCGTCCCCGACGACCACGGCGGCTTCGCCCAGTTCGTGGTCGACGGCGTCAGCGAGGAGCAGTGGAAGGCGATCGGCCCGCTGCCCCGGCAGCACGGCATCCTCGCCTCGATGCTCCACAAGGCCGAGCCCGAGCGGCTCGCCGACGTCCGCCAGGACCCCCGCTTCGAGGGCTGGCCCGACGCCCACCCCGAGATGTCCGACTTCCTCGGCCTGCCCGTCAGGGACGGCGACGAGATCCTCGGCGCCCTCTTCCTCGCCAACAAGCGCTGCCCGAAACCCGGCGGCGGCTGCGGCTTCACCGCCGAGGACGAGGAGCTCCTCTCGATCCTGGCCCAGCACGCGGCCATCGCCCTCACCAACGCCCGTCTGTACGAGCGCAGCCGCGAGCTGACCATCGCCGAGGAGCGCTCCCGCCTCGCCCACGAGCTGCACGACGCCGTCAGCCAGAAGCTGTTCTCGCTGCGGCTGACCGCCCAGGCCGCCGCCGCCCTCGTCGACCGCGACCCGGCCCGCGCCAAGGGCGAACTCCAGCAGGTCGCCGCGCTCGCCGCCGAGGCCGCCGACGAGCTGCGCGCCGCCGTCGTCGAGCTCCGGCCCGCCGCCCTCGACGAGGACGGCCTCGTGCACACGCTCCGCACCCAGATCCAGGTCCTCGACCGCGCCCACTCGGCCCGCGTCACCTTCGAGAGCCCGGGGACCCGCGCCCTGCCCGCCGCCCAGGAGGAGGCCGTCCTGCGGGTCGCCCAGGAGGCCCTGCACAACGCGCTGCGGCACGCGGACGCGGAGCTCGTCGCGGTCTCCCTCACCCGCAGCGGCCAGGGCGCGCTGCTCACCGTCACCGACGACGGCAAGGGATTCGACCCGCGGACGGTCCGCCGGGCCGGCCGCCACCTCGGCCTGGTCTCCATGCGGGACCGGGCGGGCGGCGTCGGAGGGCGGCTCACCGTGACCTCGGCCCCCGGCGAGGGCACCACGATCGAGATGGAGGTTCCCGGTGGCTGACAAGCCGATCCGTGTCCTGCTGGTCGACGACCACCAGGTCGTCCGCCGAGGCCTGCGCACCTTCCTGGAGGTGCAGGACGACATAGAGGTCGTGGGGGAGGCGGCGGACGGCGCCGAGGGCGTCGCCCGCGCCGAGGAGCTCCGCCCCGACGTGGTCCTCATGGACGTGAAGATGCCGGGCACCGACGGCATCGAGGCGCTCAAACGGCTCCGCGAGCTCGCCAACCCCGCCAGGGTCCTGATCGTCACCAGCTTCACCGAGCAGCGGACGGTCGTCCCCGCGCTCCGGGCCGGCGCCTGCGGATACGTCTACAAGGACGTCGACCCGGACGCCCTGGCCGGCGCGATCCGCTCCGTCCACGCGGGGCACGTCCTGCTCCAGCCCGAGGTCGCGGGCGCGCTGCTCGCCCAGGAGGACTCCCACGGGGGCACGGGGCGGGGCCCGTCCCTCACGGAGCGGGAGCGGGAGGTCCTCGGCCTGATCGCGGACGGCCGGTCCAACCGGGAGATCGCCCGCGCCCTCGTCCTCTCCGAGAAGACGGTCAAGACGCACGTCTCGAACATCCTGATGAAGCTCGACCTCGCGGACCGGACCCAGGCGGCGCTCTGGGCGGTGCGGCACGGCCTCACGCCCTGACGCGCGGCGGACACGCGCCCTTCACGCGCCGGGGCGCACGACCGTTCAGTCCTTCATACCGTCGTGTGTATGTCCCCCGTTCGGCGCAACCCGACGGGGGGTGCGGCGTTCTCCATGGCGTGCTGCGGCGGACCGCCGCAGCGATTGACCAGGAGGAAGTACCAAGTGAAGAACCTCAAGAAGGCCGCTGTCCTCACCATGGTCGCCGGTGGCATCGTCGCCGCCGGCGCGGGTGTCGCCTCCGCGAACGCGGACGCCAACGGGCAGGCCCTCCACTCGCCGGGCGTCGGCTCCGGCAACCTGGTGCAGGTCCCGGTCCACGTCCCCGTGAACGTCTCCGGCAACACGGTCAACGTGATCGGCCTGCTCAACCCGGCCTTCGGCAACGGCGCCGTCAACGGCTGACCCCCCTCACGAACCCCCGCCGCCCGGACGATCCCCCCGGGCGGCGGGGGTTTTCCGTTCCCGCGTTGCGGGCCGAGGATCAGAAGCCGCGATCGCGTTCGCGTTCCTCCACGTACGCGTTGTACGCGGCGACCTGTGCCCGACGCGCCACCCGTTCCACCGGCCGCAGCGCCGCCCCCCGCGCCGCCATCTCCGAGGCGCTCACCGCGCCCCCGTGACCGTGGTCGTACGCCAGGTTCACGAGCAGGCCGATCCGCTGCGCCAGCTCCAGGACCCGTACCGCCCGCGGCGGATAGCCAGGGGCCAGCACCTCGCGGCCCACCTCCGCCCGCGCCCGGTACGCCTCCCGTGCCGCGTCCGCCGCCGGGCCCGAGGCCGCCACGTCCAGCCGGGTCAGCACCGCCGTCGCGTCCCGCAGCGCCTCCGCCAGCTCCCGCTCCGCCTCGCCCAGCGACGGCACGTCCGCCGGCGGCGCCTCCCGCACCGCGAGGCAGTGCCAGACCACCGAGACGTGCACGTCACCCGCCGGCCCCGCCTCCGTGACCTCGGGCACGAGACCGTACGGCGCGCCGAAGCCCACCACGGCCTCCTCCGCCTCCAACGCGCGCGCGTTGAAGTCCGGCGGCCCGCTCAGCCCCAGCGGATGCCCCGGCGCCGGCAGCGCGACCCGCCACCCGGTCACCCCCAGCCGCCGCAGCCGGCCCAGCGCGAGCGTCAGCCCCACCGGGCCCGCCTCACCCGGCAGCCCCTCCACGCGGTGCACCGCGTCCTCCCCGACAATCGCCGTCGCCGCCTCGTCGGGCGACACCGCCCCGGCCAGCAGGGCATTGCCCCAGGCGGCCAGACGTCCTGAGCGTGGTTCCGAAAGCATCCCCCCAGACTAAGGACTGAAAGGAAGCCCTACGGACCGGTCCGCTCCGTCGATAACGTAGGTTTTCCCCTGGACGCCGCGCCCACCGGCGCATGGCGACGACAAGACTCGACCGCAAGGGGAGACAACGCGCTCATGAGCGATGTACTGGAGCTGGTGGACGTATCCGTGGTCCGCGACGGACGGGCTCTGGTGGACGAAGTCTCCTGGTCGGTCAAGGAGGGCGAGCGCTGGGTGATCCTCGGACCCAACGGCGCCGGCAAGACCACCCTTCTGAACATCGCCTCCAGCTACCTCTTCCCCACCAAGGGCACCGCGCAGATCCTCGGCGAGCGGCTCGGCGGAGTCGGCACCGACGTCTTCGAGCTCCGTCCCCGCATCGGCATGGCCGGCATCGCCATGGCGGAGAAGCTCCCCAAGCGCCAGACCGTCCTCCAGACCGTCCTCACCGCCGCGTACGGCATGACCGCCACGTGGAACGAGGACTACGACCCGGTCGACGAGCAGCGCGCCAAGGCCTTCCTCGACCGCCTCGGGATGAACGACTACCTGGACCGGAAGTTCGGCACCCTCTCCGAGGGCGAGCGCAAGCGCACCCTGATCGCCCGCGCGATGATGACCGACCCGGAGCTCCTCCTCCTCGACGAGCCCGCCGCCGGACTCGACCTGGGCGGCCGCGAGGACCTGGTCCGCCGCCTCGGCCGGCTCGCCCGCGACCCGTACGCCCCCTCCATGATCATGGTCACCCACCACGTGGAGGAGATCGCCCCCGGCTTCACCCACGTCCTGATGATCCGTCAGGGCAAGGTCCTCGCCGCGGGACCCGTCGAGATGGAGCTGACCTCCCGCAACCTCTCGCACTGCTTCGGCCTCCCGCTCGTCGTCGAGCGCGTCGGCGACCGCTGGACCGCCCACGGCCTGCCCCTGAAGTGAACCGCCAGGGCACCGGCGTCCCGCACAGCCGCCCGCGCCCTGTCCCGGAGGTGCCCCACCGCCCTACCATGACCACGTGGACATCGACGCGTGGGTCTGGTGGCTGATCGGCGCGGTGGGGCTCGGCATTCCGCTGGTCCTGACCGCGATGCCCGAGTTCGGCATGTTCTCCGTCGGAGCGGTCGCCGGGGCGGTGACCGCGGCCCTCGGCTTCGGCGTCGTCGCCCAGGTGCTCGTCTTCGTCGTCGTCTCCGTGGCGCTCGTCGCCGTGGTGCGCCCGATCGCGGCCCGGCACCGCGCCGGCGGACCCGGACTCGCCACCGGCGTCGACGCCCTGAAGGGCCGTCAGGCCGTCGTCCTCGAAAGGGTCGACGGCGGCGGGGGACGCATCAAACTCGCCGGCGAGGTCTGGTCCGCCCGGACGCTCGACACCGGCCAGACCTTCGAACCGGGCGAACAGGTCGACGTCGTGGACATCGACGGGGCGACCGCCGTGGTCATGTGACCGAACCTCGCCCATGACGCTCCGCCGTCTGGGAAACTCGATCATCGGAAGAAACCCGGCAGACAACCGGCAGCGAAGGGCACGGGGAACACGATGTCAGCAGTCATCATCGTCCTGATCATTCTGGTGGTGCTCGTCTTCATCGCCCTGATCAAGACGATCCAGGTCATCCCGCAGGCGAGTGCGGCGATCGTGGAGCGCTTCGGCCGCTACACCCGCACGCTCAACGCCGGACTGAACATCGTCGTCCCGTTCATCGACTCGATCCGCAACCGGATCGACCTCCGCGAACAGGTCGTCCCGTTCCCGCCGCAGCCGGTGATCACCCAGGACAACCTGGTCGTCAACATCGACACCGTCATCTACTACCAGGTGACCGACGCCCGCGCCGCGACCTACGAGGTCGCCAGCTACATCCAGGCGATCGAGCAGCTCACCGTCACCACCCTGCGCAACATCATCGGCGGCATGGACCTGGAGCGGACCCTCACCTCCCGCGAGGAGATCAACGCGGCCCTGCGCGGCGTCCTCGACGAGGCCACCGGCAAGTGGGGCATCCGCGTCAACCGCGTCGAGCTCAAGGCCATCGAGCCGCCGACCTCCATCCAGGACTCGATGGAGAAGCAGATGCGCGCCGAGCGCGACAAGCGCGCCGCGATCCTCACCGCGGAGGGCACCCGCCAGTCCGCCATCCTCACCGCGGAGGGCGAGAAGCAGTCCGCGATCCTCCGTGCCGAGGGCGAGTCCAAGGCCGCCGCCCTGCGCGCCGAGGGCGAGGCGCAGGCCGTCCGCACGGTCTTCGAGGCCATCCACGCGGGCGACCCGGACCAGAAGCTCCTCTCCTACCAGTACCTCCAGATGCTCCCGAAGATCGCCGAGGGCGACGCCAACAAGCTCTGGATCGTGCCCAGCGAGATCGGCGACGCCCTCAAGGGCCTCTCCGGAGCCCTCGGCAACGCGGGCGGCGGCGTTCCCGGCTTCAACGTCAAGGGCGACGTACCGTCCGCGCGGCGAGACGAACCCTCAGTCGACTGACACGTACACGTAATCCTCGTGCATGATCGGTGCGAGCCCCTCGACCCCGGCGCCGCCAGGGCGGGGAGGCGAGCCACTGACCATGTAAGGAGATGGCGTTGTCCATCTGGGAAGCCCTGGCAGTCTTCGCCGCCGGCATCGGCGCCGGCACCATCAACACGATCGTCGGATCGGGCACGCTGATCACGTTCCCGGTCCTCCTCGCGACCGGACTCCCGCCGATCACCGCGAACGTCTCCAACGCCCTCGGCCTCGTCCCCGGATCCATCAGCGGAGCCATCGGCTACCGCCGCGAACTCAAGGGCCAGAAGAGCCGCGTCCTGCGGCTCGGCACCGCCGCCCTCCTCGGCGGCCTCATCGGCGCGATCCTGCTCCTGGCCCTGCCCTCCCAGGCCTTCGACGCGATCGTCCCCGTCCTCATCGGACTCGCCCTCGTCCTGGTCCTGCTCCAGCCCCGCATCGCCGCCGCCGTGAAGCGCCGCCGCGAACAGACCGGCACCGAGGCCCACCCCGACGGCGGCCCCGCCCTCCTCGTCGGCCTCTTCCTCGCCAGCATGTACGGCGGATACTTCGGCGCCGCCCAGGGAGTCCTCTACCTCTCCCTCATGGGCCTGCTCCTCAACGACGACCTCCAGCGCATCAACGCCGTCAAGAACATCCTCGGCGCCCTGGTCAACGGAGTCGCGGCCGTCTTCTTCCTCTTCGTCGCCGACTTCGACTGGACCGCCGTCCTGCTCATCGCCGTCGGCTCCACCCTCGGCGGCCAGCTCGGCGCCAAGGTCGGACGCAGACTGCCCCCGACCGTCCTGCGCGGCGTGATCATCGCCGTCGGCATCGTGGCCATCCTGCAACTGACCCTCGGCTGACCGGGAAACGGAAGGGCCCGCCTCCCACCGGGGGAGACGGGCCCTTCCGTACGACCGCGGATCAGGCGCCTAGGCGGCCGAGTCGAGCAGCCAGTCCGGCAGCTCCGACCGCGAGCTCGCCCGCATCGCGAGCAGCATCGCGTCCGCCGGAGTCGGCTCGAACGGCTGGTGCAGCAGCGGCATCCCGGCCTGCTCCGGCGTCCGGTCGGCCTTGCGGTGGTTGTCCTCGGCGCAGGAAGCGACCGTATTCAGCCAGCTGTCCCCGCCGCCCTGCGCCCGCGGCACGACGTGGTCCACCGTCGTCGCCCGCCGCCCGCAGTACGCGCACCGGTGCTGGTCCCGGACCAGCACCCCCCTCCGCGACCACGGTGCCTGTCTTCGGAACGGCACCCGTACGTACCGGCAGAGCCTGATCACCCGCGGCACCGGCAGATCGAGCGCGGCGCCCCGCACCCTCAGCTCGGGATGGGCCTGCTCGACGACGGCCTTGTCCTGCAGGACAAGCACCACCGCACGGTTGAGTGTGACCGTCGACAGCGGCTCGAAGCTCGCGTTCAGTACCAGCGTGTCCCGCATGTTGCCCACCTCCCGTGTGCCGGCCCCAGCCCCGGGAGGGGTCTTCGGGCTTGGATCAACGATGGCCGGGCCGGCCGGGTCGGACAACGCAATTTCTCGCGAAACAAAAGATGCCTGCTTCTGATCTCTCCAAGACCAGAAGCAGGCAAACAACAAACGAACGATCAGCCCGCCGCGGGAGCCGTGTAGGAACCGACCAACTGGGCACGGCCGAGCGTGTGGAACCGCAGGTTGAACCCCACCGCGGCAGGCGACGTGTCGGCGTCGGGGCCGAGCTTCTCCTGATCCACCGCGTACACCGAGAACACGTACCGGTGCGACTCACCCGCAGGCGGAGCGGCACCGCCGAAGTCCTTCGAGCCGTAGTCGTTCCGCGCGTGCACGGCACCCGCCGGCAGTCCCTCGAACGACCCGGACCCGGCACCCGCCGGCAGCTCCGTCACCGACACCGGGATGTCGAACAGCACCCAGTGCCAGAACCCGCTGCCCGTCGGGGCGTCCGGGTCGAAGCACGTGACGGCGAAGCTCTTCGTCCCCGCCGGGAACCCCTCCCAGCTCAGCTGCGGAGAGACGTTCCCCCGCGCGTACACCTGAGCGTCCTTCAGGACCTCACCCGGCGCCACGTCGTCGCTCACCACGGTGAACGCCTCGACCGGCGGATGGAAGTCGTGGGGAAGCGGCGCCCTCTTGCCCTCGGACACGTCGAGTACCTCCGAATCGTCCGTCAACGCTGACGCAGCCGAGCCTAGAGCCAGTTGCGACGGCCGCCGACCTCGGCGAGCCACTGGTTCAGGTAGGCCGCCCAGTCGGTCGTGTGGAAGTCGTGCAGGCTCACCGTGAACGCGCGGAACGAGTCGCTGCCCTCGGTGAACAGACCCGGCTTCTTGTCCATCTCCAGGACGACGTCCATCTCACGGTCGTCCGCGACGAAGCTGACCTCGACCTGGTTCAGCCCCCGGTACTGCTGCGGCGCGAAGAACTCGATCTCCTGGTAGAAGGGAAGCCGCTGACGCGTCCCCCGGATGTGCCCGCGCTCCATGTCCGCGCTCTTGAAGCGGAAGCCCAGCTGGATGAAGGCGTCCAGGATGGCCTGCTGCGCCGGCAGCGGGTGCACGTTGATCGGGTCCAGGTCACCGGAGTCCACCGCACGGGCGATCTCCAGCTCGGTCGTCACACCGATGTTCATCCCCCGCAGCTGCTGCCCGGCGACCGAGGTGACCGGCGTCTCCCACGGGATCTCCAGACCGAACGGCACCACGTGCACGGCGCCGGCCTTGACCTCGAAGGCCCCGCCCAGACGCACCTTCACGAACTCGATGTCCTGCTTGTGCTCCTGGTCACCGCCCTCGACCTCGACCCGCGCCTGCAGCCCGACGGAGAGCCCCTCGATCTGCTGGTCGACGCTGCCGCCCTGGATCCGCACCTCGCCCTGGACGACCCCACCAGGGACGACGTTCTCCTCGGTGAGCACCGTCTCCACGGTGGCCCCACCGGCACCCAGGCTCGCGAGCAGCTTCTTGAATCCCATGACTTCCACTCCTTCTAGGGTCCTGACCCCTACATACGCGCGACGACCGTAGCCGGTTCCCCACTACTCTCGGGCGCCATGAGCGAGAGCCCCGACCGTACGCCGCTCCCACGGGCCTTCTTCGACCGCCCCGTCCTGGAGGTGGCCCCCGATCTCCTCGGCCGCACCCTCGTCCGCACCACCGACGAGGGCCGCATGGAGCTGCGCCTCACGGAGGTGGAGGCGTACGCCGGCGCGATCGACCCCGGCTCGCACGCCTTCCGGGGCCGCACCGCCCGCAACGCCGTCATGTTCGGACCCCCCGGACACGCGTACGTCTACTTCACCTACGGCATGTGGCACTGCCTGAACCTGGTGTGCGGCCCCGAGGGCCACGCCGGCGGAGTCCTGCTCCGCGCGGGTGAACTCGTCGAGGGCGCGGACCAGGCCCGCCCCCGCCGCCGCTCGGCCCGCTCCGACCACGAGCTGGCGAAGGGCCCGGCCCGTCTCGCCACCGCCCTCGACGTCGCCCTCTCCCTCAACGGCACCGACGTCTGCGCGGGCCGGGACGCACCGCTCGCCCTCCTGACGGGCACGCCCCCCGCCCCGGACCGGATCAGCAGCGGCCCCCGCACCGGCGTCGGCGGCGAGGGAGCTCCGCACCCCTGGCGCTTCTGGATCACCGAGGACCCGACGGTGAGCCCGTACCGCGCGCACACCCCCAGGAAGAGCCGCCTTGACTCGGGCCGCCGAACCTCGTAACGTAGCCCGAGCCGCTGGAAACGGTCTGCTTGTTCAAGCACCCCGCAGCGGCCACCCACTACTCGATATGACTTCCCCAGCAGGGGCTTATTTCGGCATGCCGGAATTCGAATTCGACGGGCTCGATTATGAGTCGCCGAAGAAATCAGCTAAAGTAGTGGACACGCCGGAAGGGCCCGGAGCGAAAGCAAAAGGGACCGGAAAGCACCGAGGAAATCGGATCGGAAAGATCTGATAGAGTCGGAAACGAAGGAAGCGCCCGGAGGGCCTGGAAACAGGAACGAA
>NZ_JBEOST010000033.1:17183-60950 GCF_040303145.1 Streptomyces sp. NPDC096079 | reverse complement strand
CCCGCGCCACTCCCCGGGGGCCCCCCCCCGCCGGGCGCCCCCCCCCGGGTGCTGAAGCGGCGTCAGATGCTCACGCCGTGCTGGCGCAGAGCGGCCAGCGGGTCGATGTCGGAGCCGTACTCCGGGCCGGTACGCATCTCGAAGTGCAGGTGCGGGCCGGTGACGTTGCCGGTCGCGCCCGAGAGGCCGATCTGCTGGCCGCCGGTCACGGTCTCGCCGGCGGAGACGGAGATCGAGGACAGGTGGGCGTACTGCGAGAAGGTGCCGTCGGCGTGCTGGATGACGACCTGGTTGCCGTACGCGCCGCCGTCGCCGGCGGAGTAGACGGTGCCGGGGCCGACAGCGACGACGGTGGTGCCGGTGGAGGCGATGAAGTCGACGCCGGTGTGGTAGCCGGAGGACCACATGGAGCCCGAGGCGCGGTACGGGGTGCCGATGCCGCCGCTGACCGGGGCGACCCAGCCGGAGGAGGAGGTCGTGCCGGCCGAGGAGGAAGAGGAAGAGGAGGAGGACGCCGGGGCGGACGTGGCGGTGTCGGCGGCGGCCGGGGCGCGCTCGCTGCTCCGGGACGCGCGCGTGCTGTCGCCGTTCTTGCCGGAGCCCTGCGTGCTCTTGTGCGTGGCCTTCGGCGCGGCGGCCTTGGCGGTGCTCTTCGCGCCGAGGGTGAGCTTCATGCCGGGCAGGATGAGCGAGGGGTTCTCGCCGACGACCTGGCGGTTGTCCGCGTAGAGCTTGTGCCAGCCGCCCGCTATGTGGTGCTCGGCGGCGATCTTCGACAGGTAGTCGCCCCGGACGACGGAGTACGTCTTCGGGGCGGCCTTCGCGGTGGCGGGCGCGGCCTGGACGGCGGCGGCCCTCACCTGGGCGACGGCGTGGGCGGGAGCGGCGGCCGGGGCGGCCTGCTCGGCGGCGTGGGCGCCGGTGGCTCCGAGGAGCGGGAGGGCGACGACGGCGCCGCCGGTACCGGCGGCGGCGATGCCGCGGGTGAGGCGGCCGGACTTGACGCGACGGTGCTTACCCTTGGCGGGCATGGCGAATTCCTCTCCGGCGCCTACGAGGTGAGCTGTCGGGTTCGGACTGGAGATGTCCGGCCGCGTTCTCACGCGGCTTCACCCCGAGCCGTCCTTCTTCGAACTTCTTCGAAGGGATCGGCGTACTACCTGGGTCCCCCGCTCCTGCCTCGTTCGGGTGAGTGCGGATTCCGGTCGGTGGCAGGATTCGGCGGTCCGTCCGGAGTGAGCGCGACGCTAGACGAGTGGGGTCGGCGCGAACAAGCCACGGTTTTCGGGTGCTCCGGGATTCCCTGATATCCGCCTGGAATTCCGGTCACCCTCCGTGGATGACGGTCCCTCGATCCCCTTTTCCCGGGGGGTATTTGGAAAAGACGATCAGGCACGGTCCGTCACGGTTATGACGCTGCTCACGCGCGGATCCCCATCTCCCCTGCAACCGGGGCGGGTTATGCCGAACCCCTCAATACGGACAGATCACCCATTCCCGTCCGAGGGGGTGCGCACCACGGCCCGGGACCGAGATGATTGCCCCAGGAACCGATCTACAGAACAGGAGCAGCCGTGACGCAGCAGCTGCCGCAGGTCCCGCCCGCCGAAGCCGCCGAGCCCGAGCTGACGGAGGTCCGCAACTTCCGGGACGTGGGCGGCCTGCCGACGACGGACGGGCGCGCCGTCCGCTCCGGCCGCCTCTTCCGCAGCGGTCACCTCGCGCACGCGACGGAGGACGACGCCGCCTTCCTCGCCTCGCTCGGCCTGCACACGGTCTTCGACTTCCGGAACGAGTCCGACCGGCGCGTCGAGGGCGCGGACGTCGAGCTGCCCGGCGTGCGGAACGTGAACATACCCCTCAACGACCCGGCCGACGGCAAGGAGTTCTGGAAGCTGGTGCGCGACGGAGAGACCGCGCAGTTGCGGGAGATCCTCGGCGACGGCAAGGCGGCCGCGCGGATGGCCGACTCGTACCGGAAGATGATCGTCGAGCGGACCCCGGAGCACAGCCGGATCCTCCACTCGATGGCGGAGGAGAGCGTCCCGGCCCTGATGCACTGCGCGGCCGGGAAGGACCGGGCCGGGCTCGCCATCGCGATCACCCTGCTCGCGGTCGGCGTCGAGGTCGAGGCGATCGAGGCCGACTACGTGAAGTCGAACGACCCGCACCGCCGCTACAAGGTGCGCCGCAGCTCCACCTCCCCGGACGCGATGTCGCCCGAGGTGATGGAGCTGCTGAGCCCGCTCTTCGACGCGCGGGTGGAGTACCTGCGGGCCGCCTTCGAGACGATCGAGGCGACCTGGGGCTCGGTGGACACCTACCTCGCCGAGGGCCTCAAGCTGGCCCCGGAGACCCGCGAGCGGCTGCGGGAGCGCCTGCTCACCGAGGCGTAGCCCCCGGGGGCACCCCCTACTGGTTCTGGCCGCCCAGCGTGAAGAGCAGGTAGAGGAAGCCGGCGAAGAGGTGGCCTGCGACCAGATAGGCGAAGAGGCGGAGCACGAGCCCCTTGGGGAACTTGCCTTCACCGCGCTCCTCGCCGGTGACGGGTGCGGACTTCTCGGACATGTCGGTCCTTTCCTGAAGAATCGTCACGGAACATCAGCGCCGGTGCGGGGTCCCGTCGCCGAGGCACAGCTCGGCGACGGGGCTCTGCATCAGAGTGTGGACGAAGAGCAGCTCGGCCCCGCCCGGGGTGGCCGCTCCGATCCGGTGCGGGGTCAGCGAGTCGAAGTGCGCGCTGTCCCCGGGGTCGAGGACGTGGACGGCCTCGCCGAGCGCGAGCCGCACCCGCCCCTCCAGGACGTGGATCCACTCCTCGCCGGGATGGACGCGCACGATGTCCGCCCGGGTGGCGTAGGGCACGTGGACCCGCAGGCACTGGAGGGCCCGGCCGGCGCCCCCCGCCTGGCGGTAGATCCAGCCGTCGGCCTCGACCGGCTCGGAGCGGCCCGCCCGCACGACCGGGTCGCGCTCGGGCGGCGCCTCCCCCAGGAGCTCGGAGACCGTCGTACCGTAGATACGGGACAGGGCGAGCAGCATCGGGAGCGAGGGCTGCCGGTTCCCGGTCTCCAGGCGCGAGAGGTGGGCCGGCGAGAGGCCGGCCCGCTGGGCGGCGGCCTCCAGGGTGAGTCCCCGGCGGCGGCGCAGGGCGCGCAGCTGCGGGGCGACGTCGGGCAGGACGCCGGGAGCGGCGGGGTCCGGGGAGGTCTCCCCGGGGACGTGGTCCATGGGTCCATTCCGCCAGGATCGTGCCTCTGAGGCAAGTTTCTTGCCTCAGAGGCAAAACCCTCGTCGAGATCCGGTCAGCGCTGCGCGACCGCCTGTCTGACCAGCGTCTTCCCGAAGTCCCACATCAGCCCGCCACCACCGTGGGCGTCGTCCATGACCGCGGTGAAGGCGGTGACGAACCGGTCCACGTCCGCCTCGTCGATGACCAGCGGCGGGATCAGCTTGATCACCTCCAGGTGGTCCCCGGAGACCTGGGTGAGGATCCTGTGCCGCTGGAGCAGCGGGACGACCACCATCTGGGCGAAGAGGCCCTTGCGGGCCGCCTGGAGCATCGTCCAGCGCCCGCGCAGCCCCAGCGAGGACGGCCGTCCGAACTCGATCCCGATCATCAGGCCGCGCCCGCGGATCTCGTGCAGCAGCTCGTACCGGGGCACCAGCTCCCTCAGCCGGCCCGCGAGCAGGTCGCCGATCCGCCGGGCGTGGGCGACGGTGCCCTCGTCCTCCATGACCGCGAGGACGGCGAGCCCGGCGGCCATGGCCTGCGCGTTCGATCCGAAGCTCGCCGAGTGGACCAGGACCCGGTCCATCGACGAGTACACCTTCTTGAAGATCCAGTCCTTGCCGAGGGTGGCCCCGACCGGCACGTAGCCGCCGGAGAGCGCCTTGGCGACGCAGACCAGGTCCGGCTCGACGCCCTCTTCGTGCTGGTAGGCGTAGAAGTCCCCGGTCCTGCCGAGGCCGGTCTGCACCTCGTCCGCGATGAGCAGCGCCCCGTGCCGGTGCAGCAGCTCCTGGGCGCCCCGGAGGAACCCGGGGGGCGCCTCGTGGACGCCCTTGCCCTGGATGGGCTCGACGACGAAGGCGGCCACGTCGCCCGCGCGCAGCTCCCGCTCCAGGGCGCCGAGGTCGCCCAGCGGGATCGCGGTGTCCGGCAGGAGCGGCTCGAAGCCCTCACGGAAGCCCTGCTCGCCGTTGACGGAGAGGGAGCCTGTGGTGAGCCCGTGGAAGGCGTGGGAGCAGTAGAGGACCCTCGGCCGCCCGGTGGCGTACCGGGCGAACTTGAGGGCGGTCTCCACGGCCTCGGTGCCGCTGTTGCCGAAGAAGACCCGGTCGAGGTGCGGGCTGTGGGCGAGCAGCCGCTCGGCGAGGAGTCCGGGCAGCGGCGGGCAGTCGAAGCGGGTGAGGTCGGCGAGCTGGGCGTCCAGGACGTCGTGCAGGGCCTTGCGGACGACGGGGTGGTGCCGTCCGAGGCCCATCACGCCGAAGCCGGCGAGCATGTCGAGGTGGTCGACGCCGTCGGCGTCCCAGAAGTGGGCGCCCTCGGCCCGCTCGTAGACCTTGTCGAAGCCGATGGTGTGCAGCATGCGGGGCAGCTGGTGGTTGAGGTACCTGGCGTGCAGCTCGTACCGCTCCGCGCCGCGCTCGGAGAGCAGCGCCCGCAGGTCGAACCCGCCGGTCATGACGTGGTGTTCCCGGAGACCGTCTCCCGCATCGCGCGCAGCGACTCCTTGAGGGAGCCCATGGTGGCGAGGACGGCTGTGGGCTCGTAGCCGCAGTGCGCCATGCAGTTGGCGCAGCGGGGGTCCTTGCCGCGGCCGTACTTGTCCCAGTCGGTCTCCTCGACGAGTTCGCGGTACGTGGGGACGTATCCGTCGCTCATCAGATAGCAGGGGCGCTGCCAGCCGAAGAGCGAGTAGTTCGGAATGGCCCAGGCGGTGCAGGGGAAGTCCGCCTTTCCTTCCAGGAAGTCCAGGAAGAGCGGCGAGTGGTTGAGGCGCCAGCGGCGGCGGTTCCCGCCGGCGAAGGCCTTCTTGAAGAGTTCGCGGGTCTGCTCGACGCCGAGGAAGTGCTCCTGGTCGGGGGCCTTCTCGTAGGCGTACGCGGGCGAGATCATCATTTCGTCGACCTGGAGGTCGTCGTTGAGGAAATTGAGCACCTCGATGATCGTCTGCGGGGTGTCGGTGTTGAAGAAGGTCGAATTCGTGGTGACCCGGAAGCCCCGCCGCTTCGCCTCCTTGATGGCCGCCACCGCCTCGTCGAACACGCCCTCCTTGGCGACGGACTCGTCGTGGCGCTCGCGCAGGCCGTCGATGTGGACGGCGAACGCGAAGTACGGCGACGGGGTGAACTTCTCCAGCTTCTTGCGCAGCAGCATCGCGTTGGTGCAGAGGAAGACGTACTTCCTCCGGGCCACCAACTGGCGCACGATCTCGTCGATCTGAGGGTGCATCAGGGGCTCGCCGCCGGCGATGGACACCATGGGGGCGCCGGACTCCAGGACGGCGCCGACCGCCTGGGCGACCGGCATGCGCTGCTTGAGGACACCCGCCGGGTGCTGGATCTTGCCGCAGCCCTCGCACTTGAGGTTGCAGGCGTAGAGCGGCTCCAGCTCGACGATCAGCGGGAACTTGTCCCGCTTGCGGAGCTTCTGTTCGAAGAGGTAGGTCCCGACGCGGATGGACTGACGGAGCGGCATGGCCATAACTCGTTCACCTCCTGGGGAGCAGCGAAGAACGGTGCCATTCGAGAAATGCGGGAAGGACGGCACGAAGAACACGGAAGGCTGATATTCCCCCGCGTACCGTGCCGATCCGCACCAGTTCATGTTCCGGAGCGTCCACGACCACCCGGACGGCCGCAACCGGGCGGGGTCCGAGGGACGTCGCGGTACGGAGCGTGGCGGCGGACTCCATGTCGACGGCGATCGCGCCGCCGGTCCGCAGGGCGGCCCGCTCGGGGCCGCGCACCACGTGGTCGGAGCCGATCAGCGGCCCGGTGTGGACGGCACGCCCGGGCACCGCCCGCTCCAGGGCCTTCACCAGGAGCTCGGTCCCGGTGCACGGGGTCGTGCCGTCGGCGGCCCGGGTCTCGTCCGCGACGATCAGGTCCCCGGGATGCATGCCGGGGGCGAGGCCCGCGCAGAAGCCGGAGGCGATGACCGCGGCGTCCCGCCACCCCTCCTCGCCGAGGACCCGCGACACGGCCCGCCGGGCCTTCTCGGGCCCCATGCCGGTGCGGAGCACGGTCACCGGCCCCGGTGCGCCGTCCAGGTCCCCGCGGCGCAGGGCGAACCGCTCGATGCCGAGCGCGCAGGCGATCAGCAGCGGCGGGGCGGCGCCCGGACCGGGTGCGAGGTCCATCAGTCCTCCTTGCGCGGCGCGGGGTCCCCGTACACGTAGCGTCCGAGCGCCGTGAGCGGGAACACCTGCCGGTACAGGTGGTAGTTGATGGAGAAGTCCCAGGGGAACCCGGTGCCGGTGAACTGGGGCTCGTCCCAGGAGCCGTCCTCCCGCTGGGTCGCGGTCAGCCAGGCGACGCCCCGCCGGACGGGCCCGGAGTCGCGCTCCCCCGCGGCGAGGAGGGAGATCAGCGCCCAGGCCGTCTGGGAGGCGGTGGAGGCGCCCCGCCCGACCCATCGCTTCTCGCGGTACGAGCGGAGGTCCTCGCCCCAGCCGCCGTCCTCGTTCTGCACCGAGCCCAGCCAGTCGACGGCCCGGCGGATCGCCGGGTGGGAGCCGGGCAGCCCGGCGGCGGCGAGCGCGGGGAGCACCGAGCCCGTGCCGTACAGGTGGTTGACGCCCCAGCGGCCGAACCAGGCGCCGTGCGGCTCCTGTTCGGCGAGGAGCCACTCGATGCCGCGGCGGGCGCGCGGGTCGTCGGCCATCCCCTCGTACCCCATCATCTCCACCACGTGGGCGGTGACGTCGGCGGAGGGCGGGTCGACCACCTCGCCGAAGTCGCAGAACGGCAGCCGGTTGGGGAACGGGCTGGTGTTGTCGGCGTCGAACGCGCCCCAGGCGCCGTTCCTCGACTGCATGCCGAGGGTCCAGCGGGCGCCCCGGGCGACGGCCGCCTCCACGCGCTCGGGGTCGGGGTGACGCACCCGGCGCAGGGCGAGCAGCACCTCGGCGGTGTCGTCGATGTCGGGGTAGTTGTCGTTGTGGAACTCGAACGCCCAGCCGCCCGGCGGGAGTCCGGGCCGTCGCACGGCCCAGTCCCCGGTGCGGGTGATCTCCTCGTCGAGCATCCAGTCCACGGCCTTGACCAGCGCCGGGTGGTCGGGGCTCAGCCCGGCGTCGGCGAGCGCGATGGTGGCGAGGCAGGTGTCCCAGACCGGCGACTGGCAGGCCTCGATCATCCGCGAGCCGTCCTCGCGCCAGATCGCGAACCGGTCGAGGGACTCCAGGCCCGCGCGCATGACCGGGTGCTGGAGGTCGTAGCCGAGGAGGTGGAGGGCGATGACCGAGTAGACGGCGGGGGGCTGGATGCCGCCCCAGCAGCCGTCGTTCTCCTGGCGCTCGACGATCCACCGGGCGGCGATGTTCATGGCCGTCCGGCGCAGCCCGCGCGGAGCGAGACGGTGGTAGACGTGCAGGGCCTTGTCGAGCCGCTGGAAGATCCCGTCCCAGCCGGTGGCCGGGGCGAGCGGCCGGGGCGGGTTCGGGCGCGCCGGGTCGGTGTGCAGCTCGTCCAGCGGGAAGGGCGCGGGCCGGACCGGGCGCTTCGCGGAGACCACGGTGAGCGGCACGATCGTCTGCCGGGCCCAGCAGCCGAAGTCGTAGATGTTGAGCGGGAACCACTTCGGCAGGAACAGCAGCTCGGGCGGCAGCTCGGGCAGGTCCTCCCAGCGCCACCAGCCGAAGAGGGCCAGCCAGATCCGGGTGAAGACCCGGGCGGCGGCGATCCCGCCGCGGGCGCGGACCCAGGCGGAGGCGCGGGCCATGTGCGGGGCATCGGGCGGGTCTCCCGCGAGGCGCAGGGCCACATAGGCCTCGACGGTGGCGGAGAGCTCGCCGGGCCCGCCGTAGAAGGTGGCCCAGGCCCCGTCCTCGCGCTGCTCGCGGCGGATGTGGAGGGCGGCGGCGCGGGTGGTGTCGGCGTCGAGGATGCCCAGGAACTGGCGGAGGAGCAGGTCCTCGGCGTCCATGGTGACGTTGGTCTCCAGGTCGCCCTTCCACCAGCCGGCCGCGTCCTGCCGGGCGAGCAGGTGCTCGGCGGCCCGGCGGGCGGCCCGCTCGGCGCGCTCGTCGAGCTCCTCCGGGGCGGTGGTGTCGTGCGTCGTGCTGGCCGAGGCCGCTCGGGGGCCCACGGCCCCGGCGCTTCCGTCGGTCGTCGCTGTCATGGCTTCCCCTTTGCGCAGTCGGTTCCTTCTGCTTCTACGGGTCTGCCGTCGGCCGGCGCCGGAGGGCGCCGGCCGGCGACCGCGAACTCATATCAGGGTGATGGTGATCATCTCTTCCGTACGACCACGAAGTCGGCCAGCGCGACGAGCTGGTCCCGCACGCGGGCGGGCATGTCCACCTCGTCCAGGGCCGCGATGGCGATCGCGTGCTGGCGGCGGGCCTCCTGGGAGGTCCACTCGCGTCCTCCGGCCTCCTCGATGAGGGCCGCGCGGGTGGCGAACTCCTCCTCGGAGAAGGTGTCGAAGTCGTTGGACTTGGCGTCCGCGGCGAGCAGCTCGCCGAGCCGCTCGGACGCCGGGCCGCCCGCGGCGAGGGCGGCGACGACCGGGAGGGACTTCTTGCGCTGGCGCAGGTCGCTCCAGGTCTGCTTGCCGGTGGCCACCGGGTCGCCCCAGATTCCGAGGAGGTCGTCCACGGCCTGGAAGGCGAGCCCGAGGTGGTAGCCGTACTCCTCCAGCTTGTCGGCGGTGCGGTCGTCGGCCCCGCCGAGGACGGCGCCGATGGAGACGGCGCAGGCGAGCAGGGCACCCGTCTTGTTGCCCTCCATCTCCAGGCACTCCTCGACGGTGACCCGCTCGCGGTGCTCGTAGGAGATGTCCTGGGCCTGCCCGTCGATGAGCTTGCGGCTGGCCGTGGTCAGCCGGCGCGTGGCGCGGCCGGCCTCGACGGTGCCGAGTTCGAGCAGGATCTCGTTGGCGAGGGCGAAGAGGGCGTCGCCGACGAGGATCGCCTGCGCGGGACCGTGCACCTTCCACACCGTGTCGCGGTGGCGGCGCTGCTCGTCGCCGTCCATCAGGTCGTCGTGGAGCAGCGAGAAGTTGTGCACGAGTTCCACGGCGACGGCACCAGGGACGCCGACCTCGGGCGCGGCGCCCGCGGCCTCGGCCGACAGCAGGGCGAGCGCCGGGCGGACGGCCTTGCCGCCGTCGCCGTCGGCGGGGTTGCCCTGGGCGTCGATCCACCCGAAGTGGTAGGCGGCCACGGTGTCCATGGGCGGCGCGAGGCGGTCGACGGCCGCCCGCAGCACGGGGGTGGACAGGGTCCGCCCCCGTTCCAGCAGTGCGGACACGTCCGCGGTGTCGACGGCCGGATGTTCCGGCTGCACTGTCGGCACGGTCTCTCCTCTTGTTCCGGTACTCACACTCATACCGCCTCCTGCAGCGGGTGGTCGTGGCGGCGGCCGAGGGCGGAGAGCGCGGCGCCCGCGGCGCTGAAACCACTGCGGACGGCACCCTCCATGGTCGCGGGCCAGCCGGTGGCGGTCCAGGCCCCGGCCAGATACAGCCCCGGGGCCCCGGTGCGGGCGCCGGGCCTGAGCCGGCCGACGCCCGGGGTGGGGGCGAACGTGGCCGTCCGCTCCCTGGTGACGAAGAAGTCGCGGATCCCGGCGCCGCGGGCGGCGGGCAGGAGCCGTTCCAGCTCGGGGAGGTACTTCGCGCGCAGGGCGGCGACGGGCTCGTCGATCTCGTCCTGGGCGGCGGACTGGGACACGGCCAGGTACTGGCCGCCGCCGGTGAGTCCGGAGGAGTCGGTGCGGTCGAAGACCCACTGCACCGGGGAGCCGAGCGCGGTGAAGAACGGCCGCTTCAGCACCTTGCGGTCGTAGACGACGTGCAGGTTGAGGATGGGCGCGGTGGCGATGTCGAGGAGCCGGTCGGGGTCGTCGAGGGCGCCTTCGGGCAGCAGGCCGTGGGTCTCGTGCTGCGGTACGGCGAGGACGACCGCGTCGGCCTCGATCCGCTCCCCCGGTACGTCGACGGCCCAGCGACCGTCGTCGGTACGGGAGATCCGCTCGGCCTTGGTGCGGAGCAGGGTGCGGACGCCGAGGGCGTCGAGCTCCTTCGCGGGCCGGGTGTCGTGCAGCTCGCCGAGCGGGACGTGCGCCCAGCCGATGTCGGCGGCGCCGGGCTCGGAGAGCAGGCCGGTCTTGAAGACCATCGCGGCGAGCCCCATGGAGGCCTGCGGGGCGGGGGCGTTGAGGGTGGGGATGCCGACGAGGTCCCACAGGGCCTCGACGGCCCGCGGGGACTGTCCGTGCCGGCCGAGCCAGGTGGCGAAGTCGATGCCGTCGAGCGCGGGGTCCGCGGGGTCGAGCTTCTTCAGGGCGAGCGCGGCGCGGCCGACGGAGGCGCGTTCGGCGAGGGAGAGGTGCGGGTAGGTGGCGAGGCTGCGCGCGAGGTGCAGCGGGACGGGCAGGTCGTCGCGGCGGATCCGGCCGAGCCGGGGGCCGCGGGGGTGTGCCACGTCGAGGACGGGGACGTCGAGGCGGTCCTGGAGGGGGGCGAGCCGGGCGGCGTCGACGCGGTCGAGGAACCAGCGGTAGGCGGTGCAGCAGCGCAGGTAGACGTGCTGGCCGTTGTCGACGGTCAGGTCGCCGCGGCGGAAGGAGAAGGCGAGGCCGCCGAGCCGGGGCCGTCCTTCGAGGAGGGTGACGTGGACGCCGCTCTCACCGAGCTGGAGCGCGGCGGTGATCCCGGCGAGCCCCCCGCCGACGACGACGGCACGGGGCCGCGAGCCCCCGCCCGCACCGGAGCCCGCGACGGTGCGGGAGTCCGCGCCGGAGCGGGAGTCCGCGTCCGCGCCGGTGCCGGAGGCCGCGCCCGCGCCGGACGCCGACCCGGTGCCGAACGCCGACCCGGTGCCGAACGCCGACCCGGTGCCGGACGCCGACCCGGTGCCGGGTGTGCCCGGCGGAGTGTTCCGATCGGTTGCTTCGTGGGTCACGCGGCCTCCGTTCGGGTCGGCGCGGTCGGATTGCGGGGTGCCTCGGGCAGGGACGCCGGAGCGGCGTCCCGGGTTGCCCGGCGGCTCAGGGCGCGGGGGCGCATCAGGCGCGCCCCCTCGTGCGGCGGGCGATGTGGCGGGTGTCGAGGCCGGAGAGCCCGCGCACCGCCACGTACGCCTTCTCCCGGCCCGGCAGCGAGACGCGGCCGCGGAGCACGGCCTCGGGGTCACGCTCGATCCGGTCGAGGAGGCGCCGGTAGATGCCGGCCATGGCGGCGACACAGGCGCCGCTGCGCCGGTCGAGCATGGGGAGGAGCCGGTAGCCCTCGGCGAACAGGGCGCGGGCGCGCCGCACTTCGAAGTGGACGAGTCCGGCGAAGTCCGCGCCGGGGGCGGGCGTGGCGCTGCCGAAGCCGTCCGAGCAGCCGAACTTGGCGAGGTCGTCGGCGGGGAGGTAGGTGCGGCCGTTCCCGGCGTCCTCGCGTACGTCCCTGAGGATGTTGGTGAGTTGCAGCGCGAGCCCCAGGGTGTCGGCGTACTCGGGTGCGCGGTCGGCGCCGTGGGCGCCGGGCTGCGTGCCGAAGACGCCGAGCGAGAGCCTGCCGATCGCGCCGGCGACGCAGCGGCAGTAGACCTTGAGGTCGTCCCAGGTCTCGTAGCTGGCGCCGCGCACGTCCATGAGGACGCCGTCGATGAGCTCGTCGAGGCCGTCGAGCGGGATCGGGAAGCGGCGCGCGGAGTCGGCGAGGGCGACGGCGACGGGGTCGGTGTCGTCCTCCTCGACCAGGCCCTTGCGGATGCGGTCGAGGACGTCACGGGTGGCTTCGAGCCGTTCCCGCTTCTCCCCGGGCGCGAGCGTGCCGTCGCCGATGTCGTCGACGCGCCGCGAGAAGGCGTAGAGCGCGGACATCGCGTGCCGCTTCTCGGCCGGGAGCAGGCGGATCCCGTAGGCGAAGTTGCGGGCCTGCTGTCCGGTGACCGCCTCGCAGTAGCTGTAGGCGGCCTGGACCGGTGCGGACGGCTGGTGCTGTGCCTCCACGGTCGCGCTCACCCCTCTTTCCGCGCCCGGAGCAGTACCGCTCCCGCCTGGCGCATCAGGCTCGGCTTGGTGGACTTCGGTGGGCCGGCCAGCACGTCGTACCCGGCGTCGGTGACGGCGTCGAGTGCCGCGAGCCCTCCGGCGGTGAAGCCGGCGAGGAGGAGGCGGAGCCGCCCGCGGACGCTGCCGACGAGCGGCGTGCCCGCGTGCAGGAGGGCGCGGGCCCGCTCGGCCTCGAAGGCGATCAGGGCGCGCACGGAGGCGCCGGCGGTGGGCGCGGCGAGGTCCCGCTCGGTGACCCGGAAGCGGTCGAGGTCCTCGGCCGGGAGGTAGATCCGGTCGCGGGCGAGGTCCTCGGCGACGTCCTGGAGGTGCTCGACGATCTGGAGGGCGGTGCAGATCTCGTCGGAGCGGCGGATCCGCTCGGGGGTGGCGGTGCGGGTGATCCCGAGGACGAGCCGGCCGACGGTGTTGGCGGAGAGCTCGCAGTACGCGAGGAGGTCGTCGTACGTCTCGTAGCGGCGGACCAGCTGGTCCTGCCGGTTGGCCGCGATGAGGCCGAGGAAGGGGGCCGGGGTGAGCCCGCAGCGGTCGACGGTGGGCTGGAGCGCGCGCAGCAGCGGATGGCGGGGGGTGGAGTCGAAGACCCGGTGGAGGTCGGCCTCGAAGGCGTCGAGGAGGGCGAGCCGGTCCTCCGCGGCCGCGGGGTCGACGCCGAGGTGGCGGGCGTCGGCGCCGCCGGGGGCGAGGTCGCCGTCGCCGATGTCGTCGACGAGCCGGGCGAAGCCGTAGACGGCCATGAGGTCGTCGCGCCAGGCGCGGGGCAGGAAGAAGGGGGCCACGGGGAAGTTCTCGTCCGCGGCCTTGCCGAGTGTGGCACGCGAGGAGGCGTCGGTGCGCGCCTGGGTCTCCGTCACTGGGCGCTTCCCGACGGAGGGACGGCGACACCCTCGTGGAGCTGGAGATTCTGCGTCATGGCCGTCACGTCTCCCGTTCTACACTGCCGATCCAATCCATCCTATTTCGGACACGCCGCCGAGCCCCTGCCCGTAGGGCCGCCGACCGGGGCCCGATGGCCGCGGGGTATCGCCCTACTTGCCGCGAAACAGACCGGTCCAGCTTACGTTGTACGACGACCTTCGCCATTCCGGGGTGCCGGGCGTCGCGCACCCGGTCCGTACGGGCGGTCAACTCTCCCGTACGACAGGGGAGTTCGGATTCAGCCGGCGCCCGAACCGGAGACGACCATGGCGAGGGTCGCCTCGACGGCGACGCTCCTGCCCTGGGCGGAGAGGCGACGCAGCGGGCCGTCGACCAGGAGGAGTGACAGTCCGTGCACGGCCGACCACGCGGCGGCGCCGGTGGCGGGGCGGGTGCCCGGCCGTGCGCCGCCGAGCGCGGCGAGCGCTTCGAGCGCCTCCCGGAGCAGGGTGAACGCGCGGATCTCGGGCTCGGCGGCCGGCCGGTCCGGCTCGGGGCAGCTGGCCGGGGCGGGGCGGGGGACGCAGAACGCGGCCCGGTAGAGGCCGGGCTTCTCGACGGCGAAGCCGACGTAGCCCCGGCAGAGGGCGGTGACGCGGCGCTCGGCAGCGAGGGCGGGGTCGTCGGCGCCGGGCTCGCGGGCGGCGGTCCGCTCCATGGACGCGGCCAGCTCCCGCCGGGCGTGCGCCTTGACGGTGCGGAGGAGTTCGCCGCGTCCGTCGAAGTGCCGGTAGGCGGCGGTGGGCGAGACGCCGACCCGGCGGGCCGCCTCGCGCAGGACGACCCGCTCGGGGCCCCCTTCGGTGGCGAGGTCGACGGCCGCGCAGATCAACGCGTTGCGCAGATCGCCGTGGTGGTAGGTCTTTCCCGCCGAGCTCGCTGCCATGGGCTCATCCTGCCCGAAGTTAACCGCATGAACATCCAGGGTGGGGGGTGCGACGCGCGGAAAACGGAAGAACCCCTACCGGATGAAATCCGGCAGGGGTTCCTCCCTCGGGCTCAGCGCGCGGTCTCGCGCTCGTACGCCTTGAGGACCTCGTCCGTGGGGCCGTCCATCAGGAGCTGCCCCTTCTCCAGCCAGAGCACCCGGTCGCAGGTGTCCCGGATGGACTTGTTGCTGTGGCTCACCAGGAAGACCGTGCCGGCCTCCTTGCGCAGCTCGCGGATCCGCTCCTCGGAGCGGATCTGGAACTTGCGGTCACCGGTCGCCAGCGCCTCGTCGATGAGGAGGACGTCGTGGTTCTTGGCGGCCGCGATGGCGAAGCGGAGCCGGGCGCCCATGCCGGAGGAGTACGTCCGCATGGGCAGGCTGATGAAGTCGCCCTTCTCGTTGATGCCGGAGAAGTCGACGATGTCCTCGTAGCGGGAGCGCACCTCCTCGCGGCTCATGCCCATGGCGAGGCCGCCCAGGATCACGTTGCGCTCGCCGGTGAGGTCGTTCATGAGGGCCGCGTTGACGCCCAGGAGCGAGGGCTGCCCGTCGGTGAAGACGCTGCCGCTCTCGGTGGGGAGCAGACCGGCGATGGCGCGCAGCAGCGTGGACTTGCCGGAGCCGTTGGAGCCGATGAGGCCGATGGCCTCGCCCCGGTAGGCGGTGAAGGTCACGCCGCGGACCGCGTGGACCTTGCGGACGCCCCGGGTGACCTCGGCCTTGCCGCGCCCGACGATGCGGCTGAGCGCCGCCGTGGCGCTGCCCTTGCCGCCGCCCCCGGTGTTGACCCGGTAGACGATGTGGACGTCGTCGCAGATGACGGTGGGGACGCCGCCCTGGTTCGTGTCAGCCACGTCCGTACCTCTCCTCGGCCTTCCAGAAGTAGACGAAACCGCCGATGCCGAAGAGCAGGGCCCAGGCGAGCGCGGTGATCCAGACGTGGTCCGGCAGGTTCTGCGCGCTGTAGCCCTCGATGAGGGCGTAGCGCATCAGGTCCATGTAGACGGCGGCCGGGTTGTACATGAGGATGTCCGCGATCCACGCCGGCTTGTCGGCGAGCATCGTCTGGATCGAGAACATCACGCCCGACGCGTACATCCAGGTGCGCATGATGAACGGCATCAGCTGGGCGAGGTCCGGCGTCTTGGCGCCCATCCTGGCCACGATCATGGCGAGGCCCGTGTTGAACACGAACTGCAGGACCAGCGCCGGGATCACGAGCAGCCAGCGGAGCGAGGGGTAGCTGCCGAAGAAGACCGCGACCGCCACGAGCACGATCATCGAGTACAGCAGCTGCTGGAGCTGCTGGAGCGAGAAGGAGATCGGGAGGGTGGCGCGCGGGAAGTGCAGGGCCCGGACGAGTCCGAGGTTCCCCGAGATCGCCCGGACGCCCGCCATGACCGAGCTCTGGGTGAAGGTGAACACGAAGATGCCCGTGACCAGGAAGGGGATGTAGACCCCCTTGGACATGCCCCGGCCGGCGTCCAGGATGAGGCCGAAGATCAGGTAGTAGACCAGGGCGTTCAGCAGGGGCGTCGCCACCTGCCACACCTGGCCGAGCTTCGCCTGGCTGTACTGGGCGGTGAGCTTCGCGGAGGAGAAGGCCAGGATGAAGTGGCGGCGGCTCCACAGCTCACGGACGTACTCGGCGAGACCGGGCCGGGCACCGCTGACCGAGAGGCCGTACTTCGCGGCCAGCGCGGCCGAGGACAGGCCCTCGTCGACGGACGGAGGCGCGCTCGTCGCGACCGCCCCGCCCTGGTGTGTGTCACTCACAGTCGAAACTTTCGTGTTCAAGATGCGCGGCACGTCGGTACCACGATGTCAGACGACCGGGGGGCGTCCCAGCCGGGTCAGCCGCCACACCGTACGCCACCTCATGGGGCGGCGCGGTCCGCAGGGGGTCGTCCAGCCGGCGCGGAAACCGCCGAGCCACGCCTTCAGCGCGGAGGGCGAGGGCCGCCGGGCCAGGGTGAGCAGGAGCCAGACGCCGAGATAGACCGGCACCAGGGGCGCGGGCAGATTGCGACGTGCCAGCCACACTCGGTTGCGGGCCACGTTGAAGTGGTACGAGGCGTGCCGGGACGGGGCTGTGGTGGGGTGCAGCAGCACCATGTCGGAACGGTAGTCGATCATCCAGTCGGCGTCGAGCGCGCGCCAGGCGAGGTCGGTCTCCTCGTGCGCGTAGAAGAACTCGTCGGGCAGACCGCCCACTTCGGCCAGGACCTTGGTGCGGACGGCGTTGGCGCCACCGAGGAAGGTGGTGACCCGCGAGGAGCGCATCGGGTCGGCCGAGCGGAGCCGCGGCACGTGCCGGCGCTGGGTGGCCCCGGTCTCCGGATCGGCGATCCGGAAGCTGATGATGCCGAGGCGCGGATCGGCGGTGAAGGCCTGCCGGACCAGCTCGGCGGTGTCCGTGTGGGCGAGCAGTCCGTCGTCGTCGAGGAAGAGCAGCACGTCGACGTCGGTGCCGCCGGGGCCGAAGGCCTCGATGCCGACGTTCCGGCCGCCGGGGATGCCGAGGTTCTCGGGCAGGTCGACGGTGCGGACCCAGTCGGGCACCCCGGTGACCGGGGTGCCCTGACCGACGACGACGACCTCGACCGGGTCGCCCTCCTGCTTCGCGATCGAGTCGATGAGCGCGCGCAGGTCGTCGGGGCGGTCGCCCATCGTGATGACGACGGCTCCCACCTTGAGCGGCGTACTCACGGCCGGCCTCACTTCAGCCTGCTGGAGACCATGATCGACACCAGGTGGAGCACGGTCTGGAGCAGCGCGATGCCGGCGAGGACGGCGACACCGAGCCGGGTGAAGAAGAGGTCCCCCCTGATCTGGTCCGCGATCGCCAGGACCACGATGAGCAGCGAGGCCTCGATGCCGAGCACGAGCCGGTGGAACTTGAGCGCGCCGGCGGCCCGGCGGGCCAGCGCCATGCCGGAGGAGCGCGGCTCGGACGCCGCCTCCTTGACCGGCGGCAGACCGCCCTGGTGGCGGGCGACGCCGACGAGGTCGGTCTCGGCCTTGATCAGGATGGCGCCGAGCGCGGCGAGCGTGCCCAGGAAGGCCCACAGCCAGTCGATCCGGCCCGAGCCCCACAGGTCGGCGGCGCGCAGGCCGAAGCCGACGAGGACGGCCGCGTCGCAGAGGTAGGCGCCGACCCGGTCCAGGTAGACCCCGGCCAGCGAGTACTGCTTCTTCCAGCGGGCCACCTCGCCGTCGACACAGTCGAGCAGCAGGTAGAGCTGGACCATGAGCGCGCCGAGCAGCGCCCCGGGGATCCCGGGCACCAGCAGCGCCGGTGCGGCGAGGACGCCCGCGAGCGTCATGACGTACGTGAGCTGGTTCGGCGTCACCTTGGTGCCGACGAGCTGCCGGGTGATCCTGAGCGAGATCTCCCGCATGTAGAGGCGGCCGCCCCAGTGCTCACCGCTCCGCCGGTCCTTCACACCCGGGGGGTGGACGACCGGGCGGAGCTCCGCCACCGAAGGCTTCCGCACGGGACGGACCTCAGCTACCGATGGATTTGGCATAGTCGGCGTACGCGTCCCTGATCTGGTCGTCGGACAGGTCGAGGTGTTCGAGGATGGTGAAGCGGCCCGGCCGGGTCTGCGGGGCGAAGGACACCGCCTGGACGAACTCGTCCGCGGTGAAGCCCATCTCCTCCGCCAGGACGGGCAGCCCGTGCCGGCGCAGGGTCTCGACCATCAGGACGGACGCGTCGCGGTCGCCGCGCAGGTGCATGGCGAAGGCCGCGCCGAGACCGCACTGCTCGCCGTGGCTGGCAGCGCGGGCCGGGAAGAGCAGGTCGAAGGCGTGGCTGATCTCGTGGCAGGCGCCCGAGGAGGGGCGGCTGTCCCCGCTGATCGACATGGCGATGCCGGACATCACCAGACCCTCGGAGAGGGTCACGAGGAAGTCGTCGTCGCCGACGCCGCCGGGGTGGCGGAGCACGGCCTCGCCGGCGCTGCGGGCCATGGCGGCCGCGAGGCCGTCGACCTTCTCGCCGGTCTCGCGGTGCGAGAGCTCCCAGTCCGCGATGGCGGAGAGGTTGGAGATCGCGTCGCCGATGCCGGAGCGGACGTACCGCACGGGGGCGTCCCGGATCACGTCGAGGTCGATGACCAGCGCGATCGGGGTGGGCACACCGTAGGAGCCGCGCCCGTTGTCGTTGTCCAGGGTGGAGATCGGCGAGCAGATCCCGTCGTGCGACAGGTTGGTGGCGATGGCCACCAGCGGCAGCCCGACCCGGGCCGCCGCGTACTTCGTCACATCGATGATCTTGCCGCCGCCGAGGGCGACCACGGCGTCGTACCGCTTGCCGCGCATGGCGTCGGCGAGCTTGACGGCCTCGTCGATCGTGCCGCCGGAGACCGGGTACCAGTCGGCGCCGGGCAGCTCGGGGGCGAAGTGGTCACGCAGCCTGAGGCCCGAGCCGCCGCTGATGGCGACGGCGATCTTGCCGTTGCTGGAGATCCGCTGGTCCGCGAGGAGCGCGGACAGGTCGTCCAGCGCTCCCCGGCGGATGTCGACGACGACCGGCGAGGGGATCAGCCGAGTCAGTACTGGCACGCGATCTCACGGCCCTTCGCGAGGTCGTCGTGGTTGTCGATCTCGACCCACTTGACGTCACCGATGGGCTCCACGTCGACGACGAAGCCGCGGTTGACGAGCTCCTGGTAGCCGTCCTCGTAGTAGAGGTCGGGGTCGCGCTCGAAGGTGGCCTTGAGGGCGTCGGCGAGCTCCTCGGCGGCCTCGGGCTCGATGAGGGTGACGCCGATGTACTCGCCGGTGGCGGTGGCCGGGTCCATGAGCTTGGTGATGCGCTCGACGCCCTTGCCCTCGGCGACGATGACCTTCATCTCCTCGTCGGCGAGCTTCTTCACCGTGTCGAGGGCGAGGATGATCTTCTGGCCCTTGCCGCGGGCGGCGAGCAGGGTCTTCTCGACGGAGACCGGGTGGACGGTGTCGCCGTTGGCGAGGATCACACCGCGCTTCAGGACGTCACGGGCGCACCACAGGGAGTAGGCGTTGTTCCACTCCTCGGCCTTGTCGTTGTCGACGAGGGTGATCGCGAGGCCGTACTTGGCCTCCAGGGCCTCCTTGCGGGCGTAGACGGCCTCCTTGCGGTAGCCGACGACGATCGCGACCTCGGTGAGACCGATCTCGGCGAAGTTCTTGAGCGTGCCGTCGAGGATGGTCAGCTCGTTCTCGGTGCCCTCGCCGGACACGGGCACGAGGGCCTTCGGAAGCGTCTCGGTGTAGGGGCGCAGACGCCGTCCGGCACCGGCTGCCAGTACGAGGCCGATCATGCTGTTTCTCCTTCGTCGTGAACGGCGGGTGCTCCGGAGGAGACCCAGAAGCGGATGGACTCCACGAGCACCACCAGCGCGACGGCGACCGCGAGCGCGGTCAGTGCCAGGGTGAAGTCGTCGCCGCGGTCCGCCAGCAGGGCGGCGAGGACGGTCACCAGGAGCGTGCGCCCCTCGTGTCCGCCGGTGACGCGCACCAGCCAGGCGGGCGGTGCGCCGGTGCCGCCGCGGATGCGGTACACCGTGTCGTAGTGATGGTAGGCGACCGCCGCGACCAGCCCGAATGCGGCGGGCAGGGCGTGCGGGGAGTCGGAGCGGGCCGCGAGCACCAGGACGGTGGTGTACTCGGCGGCCCGGAAGAGCGGGGGGACGAGCCAGTCGAGGGCGCCCTTGAGGGGGCGGTAGACGGCGGCGCCGGCGAACATCGCGTACAGGGCCGCCGCGACGACGGTCCCGGCGTCCCCGAAGGGCCGTCCGAGGACGGCGGGCAGCAGCACGCCCGTGGCGATCAGCGCGAGGACGAAGCCGGGGAGCATCCGGAGTCCGGCGCGGCCGAAGATCCGGCCCGCGATCCCCGCCAGCGGGCCCGAGTCCGCGAGGTCGGCCAGTGCCTGGGCCGCCCGGTCGGTCCGCTTCGCCTTGCGGGTCAGGGAGCGCAGGACGCGGCCGGCCGTGGTGTAGCAGGCGCCGAAGGCGCAGCCGATGATCAGGGCCCAGAAGACGATCCGGGGGGTGGTGAGGGCGGTCAGGACCGCGATCATGGCCCAGCGCTCGCCGATCGGCAGGATGATCATGCGGCGGGCCCAGACCGTCCAGCCGACGCTGTCGAGCCGGTTGGAGAGGGAGGCCGTGGGGCTGGTGTTGGCCGTCGCGTCGTGGTTGGCCTCGTTGAACGAGAAGTCCACGACGTGCCGGCAGGTCATGAGGACCATCGCGCCGAGCGCGAGGGCCCAGACGTCGTCGCCGTTGCGGGCGGCGCCGAGCGCGAGGCCCGCGTAGAAGGCGTACTCCTTGGCGCGGTCGAAGGTGGCGTCGAGCCAGGCGCCCATCGTGGAGTACTTGAGCGCGTAGCGGGCGAGCTGCCCGTCGGTGCAGTCGAGGACGAAGGAGACCAGGAGGAGGACGCCGGCGGCGACGTAGCCGCCGCGCTCGCCGGTGGCCGCGCAGCCGGCCGCGATCAGCGCGGTGAGCAGCGAGGCGGTGGTGACCTGGTTGGGGGTGAGGCCGCGGCGCGCGCACCAGCGGGCGATGTAGCGCGAGTACGGGCTGATGAAGAAGGTGGTGAAGAAGCCGTCGTGGGCCTTGACGGCGGAGCGCAGCCGTACGGCCTCGTCGTCGACGGCGTCGACGGCGGCGCGGGCCTCGTGGCGGGCCTCCGCGTCGGTGGGCACGGTGGCGACGAGGGTGCCGAGCTGGGGCCGGTGCACGGCGACGCCGTCGGCGTCGAGGGCCTCGGCGAGCGCCTCGGTGAGGCCGTCGGTGAGCGTGCCGGTGCCCGCGGGCCCGGTGGCCGCGGAGACGGCGTCGAGGGCGCGGGAGAGCGCGGGGCGGGCCTCGCGCTGCGCGGCGAGGGCGCCGGGGGCGGCGGCCGCGGGGAACCGGGGGTCGGTCAGGGTGAGGCGCAGGGCGTGCAGGTGACCGACGAACCGGGGGTCGACGAGCGCGACGCGCTCGCCCGCCGGGACGGCGGCCAGCAGGGCACCGGCCTCCTCGGCGCCGGAGGCGATCCGGACGTCGAAGCCGAGCGACCGCAGATCTCCGTCGAGCGAGGATCCGGGTGCCGGCGGGCCGGTGAGGATGGCGGTCGACAGACGAACTCACTCCTTGGAGCTGACGGAGGGGCCGGCGGGGCCATGGCGGCCCCGGGCGCGGCGGTGCGGCCCGGCACCGGGCGGCGACACGTCGGCTGAGGCTATCGGATGAACGGAAGGCGAGTTCACCGAGGCTTCTCCGGCAGGACTCCCCCGGGACCGTCCGTGTCCGTCCGGCTGCGCCGCGTCCCGCGGAGATCATCATGGGCGATCGGCGGCCCACCCCACAAACCCCGGCCGGAGGGGCCGGTGGCCGGATCTTCCCCCTTCGACGTCGTCGCAGGTCAGAGCATATGACAACGGTGTTCAGTACCGTGTTGCACATACCCCCCACCCGTAGTTCACTTGCGAATCGGGGCACCACACAGGACACGACCGGGAGGCCTTGTCATGGGGGCTGGACACGACCACGGGCACAGCCACGGCGGCCCGCCGCCGACGGGTACGGCGGGCGCCGCCTACAGGAACCGACTGCGGATCGCGCTCGGCATCACGCTCTCCGTGATGGTGATCGAGATCATCGGCGGTCTGGTCGCCGACTCGCTCGCGCTGATCGCCGACGCGGCGCACATGGCGACCGACGCCGTGGGTCTCGCGATGGCGCTCCTCGCGATCCACTTCGCGAACCGGCCGCCCTCGGGGAACCGCACCTTCGGCTTCGCGCGCGCCGAGATCCTGGCGGCGCTCGCCAACTGTCTGCTGCTGCTCGTCGTCGGCGGTTACGTGCTGTACGAGGCGATCCAGCGGTTCCTGGAGCCGGCCGAGACCAAGGGCGGCCTGGCCATCGCGTTCGCGGTGGTCGGCCTGGTGGCGAACGTGATCTCGCTGTCGCTGCTCATGCGGGGACAGAAGGAGAGCCTCAATGTGCGCGGGGCGTATCTGGAGGTGCTCGCGGACGCGCTGGGCTCGGTCACCGTGATCGTCGCGTCCGCGATCATCCTGGCGACGGGCTGGCAGTACGCCGACCCCATCGCCTCGATCGTGATCGGCCTGATGATCGTGCCGCGCACGCTCAAGCTGCTGCGCGAGACGCTGGACGTGCTCCTGGAGGCGGCCCCCAAGGGCGTCGACATGGCCGAGGTGCGGGCGCACATCCTGGCCCTGCCGGGCGTCGAGGACGTCCACGACCTGCACGCCTGGACGATCACCTCCGGGATGCCGGTGCTCTCCGCGCACGTGGTCGTCGACCAGGCCGAGCTGGACTCGGTCGGGCACGAGAAGATGCTGCACGCCCTGCAGGGCTGCCTGGGCTCCCACTTCGACGTGGAGCACTGCACGTTCCAGCTGGAGCCGGCCGGGCACGCGGAGCACGAGGCGAAGCTCTGCCTCTGAGGCGGACCGCCTGCTAGTCTTTTCGTACGAACGCGTGTGGAGAGGAGCTGAGGTTGATGACCGTCGCGATGGAGGCTGCCCAGTGCGGCAGCGCCCGGTCGTCCCTCAGCCTCCGGGTCTCCGGCTGACCTGATCCCGGTCCTTCCCACCGGTACGTCACGTCGTCGGCCGGGGCCCTTTCACCCAAGGGTTTCCACGTTGTCCGACAACGCTCTGCACGACTCCTTCTTCGCCCTGCACCACGGTCTGCCGCGGCAGGGTCCCGGTTCCGACACCACCACCCGTCGGCTCCTCGCGCTCGCGGGGACGCTGCCCGAGCACCCGCGCGTGCTCGACCTGGGCTGCGGCCCCGGCCGCTCCGCGCTGCTCCTCGCCGCCGAGGCGGGCGCTCGGGTGACGGCCGTCGACACCCATGAACCGTTCCTCGCGGAGCTGCGGGAGACCGCCGCCGCCCGCGGGCTCGACGGCTCGATCCGCACCCTGAACGCCGACATGGGCGCGCTGCCCTTCCCCGACGGCTCCTTCGACCTGGTCTGGGCCGAGAGCTCGGTCTTCGTCCTCGGCTTCGACCGGGCCCTCGCCGCCTGGCGCCGGCTCCTCGCGCCGGGCGGCACCCTGGTCGTCACCGAGTGCGTCTGGACCGCCGAGGAGCCGGGCCCGGTGGCCCGCGCCTTCTGGGAGGAGCACTACCGGCTCCGTACGGTCGCCGGGAACGCGGCGGCGGCCGTCGAGGCCGGCTACCACGTCCTGGGGACCTTCCCGCAGCCCGACGGCGACTGGGACGAGTACTACGTCCCGCTCGCCGCGCACGCCGACGCGGCCGACACCGCCGTGCCCGGCATGGCCGAGGCGGTGGCCGGGGCCCGCACCGAGATCGCGCTGCGGCGCGAGCACGGCTCCGACTACGGGTACGCGGGCTTCGTCCTGCGGCCCGCCGACCCGCGCTGGACCACCCGCCCGGAGCGGGCCGGGGACGTCGAGGCGGTCCACGCGCTGGTGGCCGCGGCCTTCGGGTCCGACGCCGAGGCCGAGCTGGTCGAGGCGCTGCGCTCCGACGCCGCGTGGCTGCCCGGCCTGTCGTACGTGGCCGAGGCCCCGGACGGCACGGTCGCGGCGCACGCGCTGATCACCCGCTGCCTGGTGGACGGCGTTCCGGCGGCCGCGCTCGCCCCGGTCTCGGTCGCTCCCGCGTACCAGCGGACGGGCGCCGGGCAGGCCGTCGTCCGGGCGGTCCTCGACGCGGCCCGGCTGGGCGGCGAGGAGCTCGTGCTGGTGCTGGGCCACCCGGAGTACTACCCCCGGTTCGGCTTCGTACGGGCGTCCGAGTATGGAATCAAGCCAGGTTTCGAGGTCCCCGACGAGGCCATGATGGCGCTCGTCCTGGACGATTCCACGCCCGTCCCGCGGGGCACACTCGCCTATCCGGCACCTTTCGGGGTGTAGTGCCCGGTCGTGTCCGCTCCGCTCCCACCGCACCGGCTGTACGCCGGTGCGGTGGGAGCGGCCACGTCCGGCCGCCGAAGTACGGACAAGCCGGTTTTGTACGGCAGACTGTGGTGGCCCCCACGGGCCGAGGACCGATGCGAAGGATGGGTATGCCGACCACACCAGCCACCGCGGCTCAGATCTCGCCGGAGATCACGTCGAACGGTGTCCAGCCGTCCGGAGTGCCGGCGCCGATCATGCTCGAACTGGTCGACGAGGAGGGGAGGACCATCGGCACCGCGGAGAAGCTCGCCGCGCACCAGGCGCCCGGGCAGCTCCACCGCGCCTTCTCCGTCTTCCTCTTCGACGAGTCGGGCCGGCTGCTGCTCCAGCGGCGGGCGCTCGGCAAGTACCACTCCCCCGGCGTCTGGTCGAACACCTGCTGCGGCCACCCCTACCCGGGCGAGGCGCCCTTCGCCGCGGCCGCCCGGCGCACCTTCGAGGAGCTCGGTGTCTCGCCGACGCTGCTCGCGGAGGCCGGCACCGTCCGCTACAACCACCCGGACCCGGCCTCGGGGCTGGTGGAGCAGGAGTACAACCACCTCTTCGTGGGCCTGGTGCAGGCCGCCCCGCGGCCGGATCCGGAGGAGATCGAGTCCACCGCCTTCGTGACCGCCGACGAGCTGGTCGAGCGGCACGCGGCCGTGCCCTTCTCCGCCTGGTTCATGACGGTCCTGGACGCGGCGCGGCCGGCGATCAGGGAGCTGACGGGTCCGTCCGGCGGCTGGTGACCCCCGCCCGCACAGCACGTCTCCCGGCCCCGGTGCCATCGGGGCCGGGGCCGTTCCGCCCGGGGCGCGGCGCCCCCCCACGGGACCGTCAGAGGGGCCCGAGGGGCAGCGCCGCCCAGATGATCTTCCCGCCGCTCGCGGTGTGCTCGACGTCGCAGGCGCCGCCGGACTCCTGGGCGATCTCGCGGACCAGGAGGAGTCCCCGGCCGCCGGTCTGCCCCCAGTCCGCCTCCAGGGCCTTGGGGCGGTACGGGTGGTTGTCCTCGACGGACACCCTGACCCACTCCGGGCCGATCGCGACCTCCACCGCTATCTCGGGGGAGAGCAGCGCCGCGTGCCGCACGGCGTTGGTCACCAGCTCGGAGACGATCAGCAGCAGGCCGTCCATGATCTCCTCATGGACGGGGACTCCCTGACGGACCAGCAGGTCGCGTACGGCGTGCCGGGCCTGCGGGACGGAGACGTCGACCGCCGCGGCGGTGAAGCGCCAGACTCCTTCGTAGGACGGTTGCCGGGCGGGCACACCTCCGTGGGTGTCCACGGTCCCGTTCCCACCCTCGTGCTCGATTCTCGCCACGGATCGAGTCTTGGCAATGCGCGGGGGCAGACCGGCCTACTGACCAGAAGTCGACACTTATCGGCTGCTTTCTGATCGGCCGAGTATGCCAACGTCAGTTGTTCGACCATTCCTGTGCGTTTCCTGAGGGCCCCCGAGAAAAAGACCCCGAGGACGTACAGGCGCGGGCTTCCTGATCGTACGTTCGGGCCCTGCGGATAGCATCCGGCCCATGGAGCCGCAGCTGAAGGACAGCGCCACGGACGGGATCGCCACCGTCGTCATCGCCAACCCCGTCAAGCGCAACGCGATGAGCGCCGGGATGTGGCGCGCCCTGCCCGGCGTTCTGGAGCGGCTCGCCGCCGACCCCGCCGTCCGGGTCCTGGTCCTCACCGGCGAGGGCGACACCTTCTGCGCCGGGGCGGACATCTCGGCGCTGCGGGAGCCGGGCGACGAGCAGCAGACCCTCGCGGTA
This sequence comes from Streptomyces sp. NPDC096079, assembly GCF_040303145.1. Lineage (NCBI taxonomy): Bacteria > Bacillati > Actinomycetota > Actinomycetes > Kitasatosporales > Streptomycetaceae > Streptomyces > Streptomyces sp. NPDC096079. Next base: position 35,162 of record NZ_JBEOST010000033.1, on the reverse strand, counting down.
CGGGCCGAGGAGGCGCTCGCCGCCTTCCCCAAGCCGACGCTCGCCGCCGTCCGCGGCTTCTGCGTCGGCGGCGGCAGCCAGCTGGCCGCGGCCTGCGACCTGCGCTTCGCCGAGGAGGGCGCCCGCTTCGGGATCACGCCCTCGAAGCTCGGCATCGTCTATCCGTCCTCCTCGACCCGCAGGCTCACCGCCCTGGTCGGCCCCTCGACCGCCAAGTACCTGCTGTTCTCCGGCGAGTTGATGGAAGCGGAGCGGGCGCTGCGGACCGGCTTCGTGGACGAGCTGCACCCGGCGGGCGCGCTGGACAAGCGGGTGGCCGAGTTCGCCCGGGTCCTGGCCTCCCGCTCGCTGCTCACACAGGCGGCGGCCAAGGAGTTCGCCGACGGGCGCCTGGACCGGGACGCCCACTGGGCGGAGCAGGCACGCGGCAGCGGCGACACCGCCGAGGGCGTCACCGCCTTCCTGGAGCGCCGCGCGCCCCGCTTCACGTACGGGCTCTGAGCCCCGGCGGGCCTGCCCTCAGCGCCCCTGGGGGAGGTCCTCCGTCCGCACGCTCCGCCACCGCGCGACGATCGCCGCCGGGGCCTTCTCCGACGAGCCCGCGTCGTACGGCGGCTGGGGGTCGTACTCGGTGAGCAGCTGGATCGTCTGCGCGGTCTCGTCCCCGGCGATCCGGCCGAGCAGGTGCAGTGCCATGTCGATGCCGGAGGAGACGCCGGCGGCCGTGACGTACTTGCCGTCGAAGACGACCCGCTCGCCGGTGGGCTCGACGCCGAGCGCGCGCAGTTCGTCGAAGGCGAGCCAGTGGGTGGTGGCCCGGCGGTCCTTCAGGAGTCCCGCCGCGGCGAGGATCAGCGAACCGGTGCAGACCGAGGTGGTCCACGTGCTGGTGGCGTCGGCCGTACGGAGCCAGTCGAGGGTCTCCGGGTCGTGCAGGGCGACCCGGGCGTCGGGGCCGCCGGGGACCAGGACGACGTCCGGGCGCGGGACCTCGGCGAGGCTCCGGTCGGCGACGAGCGCGAGGCTGCCCTGGTCGTTGCGGACGGGGCCCGCCTCCTTCGCCACGAAGACGGTCTCGGCGCCGGGCAGCCGGGCGAGCAGCTCGTACGGGCCGACGGCGTCGAGGGTGGTGAAGCGGTCGTAGAGCAGGACGGCGATCTGCATGTGCGGGTTCCTCTCAGGTGGGTGAGACGTGGAAGCGGCGGCGGTACTCCGCGGGACCGGTCCCCAGGGCCTTCAGGAAGGCGCGGCGCATGGTCTCGGGCGTGCCGTAGCCGGAGGTGCGGGCGACCTCCTCGACGCCGCGCGAGGTCTCCTCCAGGAGGCGGCGGGCGTGTTCGAGGCGGATCCGGTCGACGTAGCGGCCGGGCGGGACGCCGGTCTCCGCGTGGAAGGCGCGGGCGAAGTGGCGGGGCGAGAGGCGGGCGCGGGCGGCGAGCGCCTCGACCGAGAGGTCTCCGGCCGGGTGCTCGCTGATCCACTGCTGGAGGTCCCGCAGCGGTTCCCTGCGGGCGGTCTGGGCGGACAGCTGGGCGCTGAACTGGGCCTGGTTGCCGGGGCGGCGCAGGAACACGACCAGGTGCCGGGCGACGGTGAGCGCGACGTCGCGGCCGTGGTCCTCCTCGACGAGGGCGAGGGCCAGGTCGATGCCGGCGGTGACCCCGGCGGAGGTGGACAGCCGCCCGTCCCGGACGAAGATGGGGTCCGGGTCCACCTCGACCCCGGGGTGGCGGCGGGCGAGGTGCTCGCAGGCGGTCCAGTGGGTGGTGGCCCGGTGGCCGTCGAGGAGCCCGGCGTCGGCGAGGAGCAGCGCCCCGGTGCACACGGAGACCAGCCGCTCGGCCCGCGGGGCGTGGACGCGGAGCCAGTCGACCAGGGCCGGGTCGGGCGCGCGGGTGCCTTCGCCGCCGGGGACGACGAGGGTGTGCGGCGGCCCGTCGGCGACGGCGTCGTCGAGGCGCGTGTCGGGGAGCAGTCGCAGTCCGCTGTGCGTGCGGACAGGTCCGCCGTCCAGGGAGGCGGTGCGGAGCGGGTAGGCGGAGGGGTCCCCGGCGGCGCGGGCCGCACCGGCGAACACCTCGACGGGGCCGGTGACGTCGAGGCTCTGGACGTCGTCGAAGAGGACGACGAGGACGGGTCGCTGCGTCATGGCCCCATCCTTCGCGGGCCCGGGGGCGTCCGCAACGACGCGGACCCCACCTTTCCTGCCATGGGCGCTCCCCGGGTTCGGCCCGGCCGTTCCCGTCGTACCGACCAGTCGGTAACGTGATGCTCCATGACGACTGCCCTCCCCCCGCGCGCCGGACGGCGCTGCCACAACGCCCTCAACCCCCTGCACTCCACGCTGTACTTCTCGCCCGACCTGGACCGCGAGTTCACCGCCCTCGGCGTCACCGACCGGAGCGCGATGCGGCTCGCCGCCCGGAGCGCGGCACTCGGCGCGGTGGGCGCGGGCACGGTCGCCGCGACCTTCTACAACTACGACCACGCGTTCCTCGCGCGGCACCTTCCGGCCGTCTGGGAGACCGTCTCCCCCGCCGAGGCCCTGGACGCGCGGCTGCGGACCGTCGACGCGACCCTGCGCCGGCTGCTCGGCGACGAGGCCGTGGCCTCGCCGGAGATGGCCGAGGCGGCGGAGCTCGCCCTGCGCGCCACCGAGGCCTGCACCCGGCACGCCCGGCCGCTCTACTCGGCCCACGCCGACCTGCCCGTGCCCGAGCGGCCCCACCTCGCGTACTGGTGGGCCGCCACCCTCCTCCGCGAGCACCGGGGCGACGGCCACCTCACGGCGCTGCTGTCCGCGGGGCTGGACCCCGTCGAGGCCCTCGCCTCGCACACCGCCACCGGCAAGGGCATGGCCCCGCGCTGGGTCCTCGGCACGCGCGGCTGGCGGCGCGAGGACTGGGAGGCGGCCACGGAGCGGCTGCGCGAGCGCGGGATCCTCGACGCCGACGGCGAGCTGACGGACTCGGGCACGGCCCTGCGCGCCGAGCTGGAGGAGCAGACGGACCGGCTGGACTCCGCCCCGTACGAGCACCTCGGCGCGGCCGGGGTCGAGCGGCTCACCGAGCTGGGGCGCGGCTTCCTGTTCGCGGCGGCCGCCGCGGGCGCCTTCCCGGCGGACCTGGTCGGCAGGGGCTGACGGGGTCCGGCGGGGTCCGGCCCGGGTGGGCCGGGGACGCGCGCGGGACGGGTCGGTTACCGCGTCCGGGTGACCGACCCGGCAGAATGCACTCGCAAGCTTGAGGCACGAGAAGGCGAGTCGGGACACCGTGACGACGTCCATCGAAGCAAGGATCGCCGAGGAGCTCGGCGTACGCGAGCGACAGGTGAAGGCAGCCGTCGAGCTCCTCGACGGCGGTTCGACCGTGCCGTTCATCGCGCGCTACCGCAAGGAAGCGACCGAGATGCTCGACGACGCGCAGCTGCGCACCCTGGAGGAGCGGCTGCGCTATCTGCGCGAGCTGGAGGACCGCCGGTCGGCGATCCTCGATTCGGTCCGCGAGCAGGGCAAGCTGACGGAGGCGCTGGAGGCGAGCATCCGGGCCGCCGACACCAAGGCGCGCCTGGAGGACATCTACCTGCCGTTCAAGCCGAAGCGCCGGACGAAGGCCCAGATCGCCCGTGAGGCCGGTCTGGAGCCGCTGGCCGAGGGCCTGCTCGCCGACCCGTCCGTGGAGCCCGCGGCCGCCGCCGCGGCCTTCGTGGACGGCGACAAGGGCGTCGCGGACCCCGCCGCGGCCCTGGAGGGCGCGCGGGCGATCCTCGCCGAGAAGTTCTCCGAGGACGCCGACCTCATCGGCGAGCTGCGCGAGCGCATGTGGGGCCGCGGGCGCCTGGTGGCGAAGGTCCGCGACGGGCAGGAGGAGGCGGGAGCGAAGTTCGCCGACTACTTCGCGTTCGCCGAGCCCTTCACCGCGCTGCCCTCGCACCGGGTGCTCGCCATGCTGCGCGGCGAGAAGGAGGACGTCCTCGGCCTGGAGCTCGAACCGGAGGAGCCCACCGAGGGCCCCTCATCGTACGAGGGGATCGTCGCGGGCCGCTTCGGCGTCGCCGACCGGGGCCGCCCCGGGGACAAGTGGCTCCAGGACACGGTCCGCTGGGCCTGGCGGACGCGCATCCTGGTGCACCTGGGGATCGATCTGCGGCTGCGGCTGCGGACGGCCGCCGAGGACGAGGCGGTCCGGGTCTTCGCGGCGAACCTGCGGGACCTGCTGCTCGCCGCTCCGGCCGGCACCCGGGCGACCCTGGGACTCGACCCCGGTTTCCGCACGGGCGTGAAGGTCGCGGTCGTCGACGCGACCGGCAAGGTGGTCGCCACCGACACGATCTACCCGCACGTCCCCGCCAACAAGTGGGACCAGGCGCTGGAGAGGCTGGCGCGGCTCGCGAAGGAGCACGCGGTCGAGCTGGTCGCCATCGGCAACGGCACGGCCTCCCGCGAGACCGACAAGCTGGCGGCCGAACTCCTCGCGAAGCACCCGGAGTTGAAGCTGACCAAGGTGATGGTCTCGGAGGCGGGCGCCTCGGTCTACTCGGCCTCCGCCTTCGCCTCGCAGGAACTCCCGGGCCTGGACGTGTCGTTGCGCGGCGCCGTCTCCATCGCCCGGCGGCTCCAGGACCCGCTCGCCGAGCTGGTGAAGATCGACCCGAAGTCGATCGGCGTCGGCCAGTACCAGCACGACCTGGCCGAGGTGAAGCTCTCGCGCTCGCTCGACGCGGTGGTCGAGGACTGTGTGAACGGTGTCGGCGTGGACGTCAACACCGCCTCGGCGCCGCTGCTCTCGCGGGTCTCGGGCATCAGCTCCGGGCTCGCGGAGAACATCGTCGCGCACCGCGACGCCAACGGCCCCTTCCGCTCCCGCCGGGCGCTCAAGGACGTCGCCAGGCTCGGCCCGAAGGCGTACGAGCAGTGCGCGGGCTTCCTGCGCATCCGGGGCGGCGACGACCCGCTGGACGCCTCCTCGGTGCACCCGGAGGCGTACCCCGTGGTGCGCCGGATGGTGAAGACGACCGGCGGCGAGGTCGCGGCGCTGATCGGCGACACGGGCACGCTGCGCTCGCTGCGGGCGGACGACTTCGTCGACGAGACCTTCGGTCTGCCGACGGTGACGGACATCCTGCGCGAGCTGGAGAAGCCGGGCCGTGACCCGCGTCCCGCGTTCCGCACGGCCACCTTCAAGGAGGGCGTGGAGAAGATCGGCGACCTGGCGTCCGGGATGGTCCTGGAGGGCGTGGTCACCAACGTGGCCGCGTTCGGCGCGTTCGTGGACGTCGGTGTGCACCAGGACGGCCTGGTCCACGTGTCGGCGATGTCGAAGACCTTCGTCAAGGACCCGCGTGACGTGGTGAAGCCCGGCGACGTGGTCAAGGTGAAAGTCCTGGACGTGGACATCCCGCGCAAGCGGATCTCGCTGACGCTGCGGCTGGACGACGAGCCGGGGGCCGAGGGCCAGGGCGGTTCGCCCCGGCGCGAGCGGGGCGAGCGCGGGGATCGGGGCGAGCGCTCCGGCCGTCCGCCGCAGCAGCGCCAGGGCGGTGGCCGCCAGGCCGAGGGCGCTAACCGGAATGATCGCGGCGAGCGGGGTGGCCGGGATCGTTCGGCGGCGCCCGCGCCCGCCAACAGTGCGATGGCGGACGCGCTGCGCAAGGCCGGCCTGCTGGGCGAAGGCGACCGCAAGCGCCGATAGAACACCAGGTCGGAGCTGGTTTCCGAGCCGCCGCCGCGGGGCCGTCCCGGTGACTCCCACAGGGGTCGCGGGGGCGGCCCCGCGGCGTCGGACAGCCCCGACGAGGTGGCGCGAATTAAACCATTGACGCGCACAGAACAGCCGACCATGATCAGCTTCGGCCTCCACGGGGGGGCGCAGTCTCGTCCTGATTCTGTGGAGGTTCCACGTCCATGAAGCGCATGATCGCGAAGGTGGCGACGGTCTCGGCCGCCGCGATGACCATGGCCCTCGTCCCGCTCGCGGGCACCTCGTACGCCGCCGGCTGCTCCGGTGCCGGCTGTGACAACCGCGGCCCCGTCTCCATGGGCTGTGACGGCGACGCCGTCACCAAGGGCAGCGCGACGTCCCGCACCCACTCCGGCCTGAGGGTCGAGCTGCGCTGGTCCCCCACCTGCCAGGCCGCCTGGGCCCGGGTCACCGCCACCGGTGAGCAGTGGTACGAGCGGTACGGCGTCATCGAGAAGTGGTCGGGCTACGGCACCGGGTTCCAGCGCAGCCTCCAGGTGACGTTCCCCAACCCGGGCACGGACTGGACCAACATGCTGGGCGGCTCCACCTCCTACTACCGCGCCTGCATCAGCGCCCCCGCCGCCACGAACGAGGTGGACTGCACCCCCTTCTGGTAGACCGGCCCCGGCGAACGGGTGAGCGAGGCCACAGCCCACCGGGCTGTGGCCTCCTGCTGTGGGGCGCCGCGAAAACCGGAGGAGGTCGCCCGATTTACCCGTTGACGCGCTCAGATCAAGCCACCATGATCATCTCCGGCCTCCTCCGGAGGCACGAACTCTTCCTTGCTCCTGGAGGTCGCACGTCCATGAAGCGCATGATCGCGAAGGTCGCGGGCATCTCCGCCGCCGCGATGACCATGGCTCTCGTCCCGCTCGCGGGCACCTCGTACGCCGCCGGCTGCACCGGCGCCGGCTGCGACAACCTCGGCCCGGTCTCGCAGGCCTGTGACGGCGACGCCGTCACCAAGGCGTCCGTCTCCGACGGCATCGACAAGGCCGAGCTGCGCTGGTCGCCCAAGTGCCAGGCCGCCTGGGTCCGCGTCACCGACCCCTACGGCCCCGACAACTGGTGGGACCACCTCGGCTACATCGAGAAGCACAACGGCTACGCCGGTCCGCTCGTCCGCAGCCTCTCGGTCAAGATCCCGGACCCGGGCTCCGACTGGTCCAACATGCTCGGCGGCAGCGGCTACTACTACCGCGTGTGCCTCAAGGACACCGGCACGGGCGACGTCACCTGCAGCCCCTACTGGTAGACCCGGACCCCCGCGTCCGCAGGAACGCGGCCACGGCCCGACGGGCCCTGGCCGCGCGTGAAGTCCCCGACACACCCTCCCCCCGGAAGTGGCATCCCCTGATGAAGCGCATCCTCGCGAAGATGGCCGGCGTGTCCGCCGCCGCGATGACCATGGCCCTCGTCCCGCTCGCGGGCACCTCGTACGCCGCCGGCTGCACCGGCGCCGGCTGTGACAACCGCGGCCCCGTCTCCATGGCCTGCGACGGCGACGCCGTCACCAAGCAGACCGCGTACGCCGACGGCAGCCTCAAGGCCGAGCTGCGCTGGTCCCCCGCGTGCCAGGCCGCCTGGGTCCGCGTCACCGACCCCTCCGGCCCCAACGCCTGGTGGCCCAAGTACGGCTACATCGAGAAGTGGTCGGGCTACGGCACCGGCTTCCTCCGGAGCCTTGAGGTCGAGTTCCCCGACCCGGGCAGCGACTGGTCCAACATGCTCGGCGGCAGCAGCAACTACTACCGCGTCTGCATCAAGGACTCCGGCACCGGCCAGATCGACTGCAGCAACTTCTGGTAGACCGCCGACCCCCGCGTCCGCGTGAAGCGAGGCCACGGCCCACCGGGCCGTGGCCTCCTCGCGTACGCCCGGCTACGGCAGGAAGCGCAGCGCCCAGTCGGCGCGGTTCGCGACCGAGAGGTCCTCGTCCTCGGTCATCGGCTGCAGGACACGGCGGGCCGCCTTCGGATCCGCCTGGACCAGCTCGACGATCTCGGCCGCCAGGCCGTCCTGGTCGTCGCCGAGGTCGACGGCGGAGGCGCGGATCAGGGCCGGAAGGGCGTCCGGGCCCCCGAGGGCCGCGAGGACGCCGCCGAGGAGCTCACGGGCGTAGGCGTTCCGCTCCGTGAGGGCACGGTCCAGCTCCGCCTGGAGGCGCGGCAGGAGCGCGGCGTCACCCGAGGCCGCGATCTCGTCGGCGAGGTCGATCGTCTCGTCCACGTCCGCGTCCAGATCGTCCAGCATCTCGGTCAGCCGGGTCAGTAGGTCGGTCATCGTGCCTCCTGGAAAGCGCCCTCCACGAGGACGGGTACGGTCGCCGAGTGGTCGATCTCGGCGGCCACGGCCACGTCCTGCGGAAAGCCGTACTCGTACAGTTCACGGCCCGAGCCGCAGCCGTGCAAGGCGGCGACCGGGTCCTCGGTCGCGTCCCACAGCGTCGCCGCCGCGGTCGCCTCCGGGGTCAGGGTGTGGGTGCCCCGCAGCGCGGAGAGCACCGCTCCGGCACCGAGCAGATCCTCCAGCGCCGGGCGCAGCGAGCCGTCGGGCCACCGCTCGCCCGAGGCGACGACGGCGAGCGGGCGGTCCGCCGTGCCGTATCCCAGGTCGCGGAGCAGGCGCGCCACCGCCGAGTGGTTGCGCAGGGAGGCGGCGACGACGGCCGCGCCGCCCGCGGCGGCCTCCGCCGCGATGGTGGAGCCGTTCGGGGACGGCAGGACCAGGCGCGGCGGCCTCGGGGCGGCGCGCAGGGCCGCCGGGGACAGCGACCACGGATGCGCTTCGGTGGCCTCGCGCCGGCCGACGGCGAGCACGGCGTCGTTCTCCCGTGCGTGCGCGACGGCCGTGGCATCCCTCCAGCGGTACGGGAGGACGGCGGTGCCGCCCTCCACGGCGACGCCCACGGAGGTGGTGAAGGACAGCACGTCGACGACGACCACGCACGCGGCCGCCGGGGCGAGGACCCGTGACTCGACGGGCCCCCAGCCGAAGGAGACCGTCATCGCGGGCACCGTGGGCACGGAACCGGCATCAGAGCTCGGTCACCTTCCCGTCGGCGACCTCGACGCGACGGGTGGTGCGGACCGCGTCGAGCATGCGCCGGTCGTGGGTGACGAGCAGCAGCGTGCCGGTGTACGAGTCGAGGGCGGACTCCAGCTGCTCGATGGCCGGCAGGTCCAGGTGGTTCGTCGGCTCGTCGAGGACGAGCAGGTTCACGCCCCGGCCCTGGAGCAGGGCCAGCGCGGCGCGCGTCCGCTCGCCCGGGGAGAGCGTGGTGGCGGGCCGCATGACGTGGACGGCCTTGAGACCGAACTTGGCGAGCAGCGTGCGGACGTCGGCGGGCTCGGTGTCGGGCACGGCCGCGCAGAACGCCTCCAGGAGCGACTCCGTGCCGTGGAAGAGCTTGCGGGCCTGGTCGACCTCGCCGACGACGACGCCGGAGCCGAGGAACGCGTCGCCGGAGTCCAGCGGGAGCCGGCCGAGGAGGGCGGCCAGCAGGGTCGACTTCCCGGCGCCGTTGGCCCCGGTGACGGCGACCCGGTCGGCCCAGTCGATCTGGAGGGTGACGGGTCCGAAGGCGAAGTCGCCGCGGCGCACCTCGGCCTCGCGGAGGGTCGCGACGACCGAGCCCGAGCGGGGCGCGGCGGCGATCTCCATGCGCAGCTCCCACTCCTTGCGGGGCTCGTCGACGACGTCGAGGCGTTCGATCATGCGCTGGGTCTGCCGGGCCTTCGCGGCCTGCTTCTCGCTGGCCTCGCTGCGGGCGTTGCGGCCGAGCTTGTCGCCGTCGGTGGCCTTGCGGCGGGCGTTCTTGACGCCCTTGTCCATCCAGGACCGCTGCATGTGGCCGCGGGCTTCGAGGGCCGCCTTCTTGCCGGCGTACTCCTCGTACTCCTCGCGCGCGTGGCGCCGGGCGGTGTCCCGCTCCTCCAGGTAGGCCTCGTAGCCGCCGCCGTACAGGGTGATCTGCTGCTGGGCGAGGTCGAGTTCGAGGACCTTGGTGACGGTGCGGGTGAGGAACTCGCGGTCGTGGCTGACGACGACCGTCCCGGCGCGCAGCCCCTTCACGAAGGACTCCAGGCGCTCCAGGCCTTCGAGGTCGAGGTCGTTGGTCGGCTCGTCGAGCAGGAAGACGTCGTAGCGGGAGAGCAGCAGCGAGGCGAGGCCGGCGCGGGCGGCCTGACCGCCGGAGAGTCCGGTCATCGGCTGGTCGAGGCCGACGGTGAGGCCGAGGGAGTCGGCGACCTCCTCGGCGCGCTCGTCGAGGTCGGCGCCGCCGAGGTCCAGCCAGCGCTCCAGGGTGGTCGCGTACGCGTCGTCGGCGCCGGGCGTGCCGTCGACGAGCCCCTGGGTGGCCTCGTCCATGGCGGCCTGGGCGGCGGCGACGCCGGTGCGGCGGGCGAGGAACGCGCGCACGGTCTCCCCGGCGCGCCGCTCGGGCTCCTGCGGGAGGTGCCCGACGGCGGCGGTGGGCGGGGAGAGCCGCAGCTCGCCCTCCTCCGGGGTGTCGAGCCCGGCGAGCAGCCGCAGCAGCGTCGACTTGCCGGCGCCGTTGACGCCGACGAGGCCGATGACGTCGCCGGGGGCGACGACGAGGTCGAGCCCGGCGAAGAGGGTGCGTTCGCCGTGGCCGGCGGCGAGGTCCTTGGCGACGAGGGTGGCAGTCATCAGGGAACGAATCCTAGGCGACGCGGCGACACGCCGAGGATGCGAGGAGCCGGAGCAGCACGGACCGGTAGGCCGGGCCGTGGAAGCGGTACGGGCCGACGCCGGGGTAGCCCTCGCGCGCGAGGTCCACGGCGGGCCCCGTCTGCCAGGCGAAGTCGCGCCAGACGACGTCGCCGCCGTCACGGGCGACGACGGCGGTCACCGCGCCGCAGCCGGGATCCTCGCAGTCGGGGCAGGAGTGGATCACCTGGCGCGTGCCGTCGGCGAGGAGGAGGCGGTGGGCGCGCTCGGGACGGACGGTGGGCGGGAGGTCCGCCGCGAGGGGCGAGACGGTGTCGAAGCCGTCGGTCTCGTCGAGCCGGTGGAGCAGCGGCCTGCCGTCGACGAGGAAGTCGTGAGCGGGGTGGTCGCCGCCCGGCGCGGCGGCGGGGACGAGGTCGAGGGGCGTGTACGGGACCGGCATGACTCCAGTGTTTCCCCGTTCCGTGGCCGGGCCGTCCCGGAAATGTCCCGGTCCCGGTACGGTCCGGACCGCCGCCGGTACGGTCCGGACCTGACGGGCGACGAAATCGTGGCGGGTGGCGGGGTCGTGGGCCTCGCGACGGCGACGGTACTGGCCTTGGCGCGGGCTGCGGGTGCGGATCTGGTCACGGGAATCCGTGACGGGGACGACCTCGACGGTGGCGGGCGCCCCGTGGTGGCCGGGAACGGCCGCGGGGCGGTCGCCGTCCTTTCGGATGGCAACCGCCCCGCGTGACGCACCGACCGCTACTTCCAGAGCGGCGGCCTGCTGCTGTCGTCCGCGTCCTCGCAGGCCCTGGCCTGGCGCTCCAGGGCGTCGGCGCGGGCGAAGGCCTTGCGGGCCTCCGCCGTGGCGCCGAGGTGCTTGAGCTTGTTGCCCCGGTCGCGCTCCTTGTGGGCCTCGGCCCGCAGCTTGCCGACGTTGCAGGTGATGGGCTTGGCGGCGGCCGGCTCGGCGGTCACCGTCTGTCCGAACAGCACGCCCCCGGCGAGCAGCGTGGTGGCGAGCAGGCCCGTGAGGGCACGGCGCGCGGGCTTGGTGTGGCGCATGGCGGTTCTCCAACTTCAAGGCCTTGTGGGCCTGTTCGAGGCATGGTCAGTACCAGCAGGTAACTTTACCTCGGCAAAAATCGCATTCACGCCACACCGGACCGCGGTCACCCGATCGTCAACACCTCTCCACAGGACTCCCACTGACGAGGTGATAGGTCGCCCGCGCGTCCAGGAGCAGCGGGACGAGCGCGCGCTGCGACTGGCGCAGCGGTACGAACGCCCCGGCGCCGTCCGCCCGCACGGTCACGCCGTGCAGGGCGAGTTCGTCGCCGGCCTCGGCGTACTGCGCGGCGGACAGGCGGTAGCCGCACGGCGGGTCGGCGAGGATCTCGGCGGGCTCGGCGGGGTCGTTGTCGGCGCCGCCGAGATAGACCGGGCCCCGGTCCGCGAAGCCCGCGCTCCTGGCGAGGGCGGTGGCCGCCGCGAGCGGTCCGCGCCGCTCGTCCAGATAGGCGAAGGCCCCCTTCAGGGCGGCGTGCTGGGTGGCGACGCGGCGGCGGTGGTTGAGCGCCGGGTCGTCCTGCTCGGCCTGGTCGAGAGCGTCCACCCGGGTCTCGACGAGCAGCCCGGCGGAGTGCTTGACGCCGGCCGTGTTGCGCAGGATCCGCTCCTGGCCGTCACCGGCGACCTGCTTGACCGGCTCGCCCGTGAGGGGATCGGTCCAGATGCCGTAGATCCCGCTGCTGTACCCGGCGAGTCCCGCGGTGGGCCGGACGTACGACTCCGAGAGCGTCCTCGACTCCGCGTGCACGCGCGGATCGGTGTCGAGGCTGCGCGGCCAGAGGGCGAGCAGGTCCTTGTCGTAGAACCGGGGGGTGGCGCCGTACTCGTGGAGGTCGTACACGAGGGCGGGCCGCCGGTCGCGGATGACGGCGGCGACCGCGCGCGCCTCGGCGGTCCGCAGGGCGATGTGGTCGCGGTTGACGTCGACGCCGTCGCCGTTGCCGCGGGTGTCCGCCTCCCGGCCGTCGGGATTCGCGGTGGGCACCACGAGGAGGGTGGTGCGGGCGAGGAACCGGCGGGTCTCCCGGTCCTGGGCGAAGGCGAGGTCGCGCACCGTGCTCAGACAGGCTTCCCGGCCCGCCGGCTCGTCGCCGTGCTGACTGCACACGAGCAGCACGGTCGTGCGCGCGTGGTCCGCGCCGAGGGTGGCGAGCCGCAGCGGACGGCCCTGCCCGGTGGTGCCGATCCCGCGCAGCGACACCCGGTCGCTGCCCCGGTCGACCGCGGCGAGGAACGCGGCCTCCTCGGCCTCGGTCGTCCACCGGGCGCCCCGGCTCTCCTCGAATCCGGTGCGCGGAAGGGCGGGCGCGGGCGCGCTGTCCGCCGCCTTGGCGGGAACCGTGACGAGCGGCAGGGCGAGGGCGGCGGCCCCGACCGCGAGGGCGAGCGTCCGCCGGGAACTGCGGCGCCTGACAGGGGGGTTCATCGGCGGCTCCGGATCGTGACGGGTGCGGTACGGGGGTTCATCGGCCGGCTCCTGGACGCACGGCCTCCGCCGGGCCGGGCAGTCGGGGTCCCGCGACGGCGGCCGGCGGGACCGGGCCGGTCAGGGAGGGGACGGGGGCGGCGGACGGGACGGCCGGGGCGGGCCCCGTCGTCGCCCGGTCGAAGGCCGCGGCGCCCCCGACCAGGGGCAGCCGCGCCCAGGTGCGGGCCAGGTCGAGGGTGAGCGTCGGCCTGGTCGACGGGGGGTCGAGGAGGTCCCTGTCGGTGCCGCCGACGATCAGCGCGAGCCGGTGACCGGCCGGGACGACGTGGTCGGTCGCGGCGAGGTCGAGGGTGAGGGTGTACGCCCTTCCGGGGGTCAGCGGGCGCCCCTCGCGCGGGTCCGCCCAGGTCCCGAGGTCGGCCCAGCCGCGGCTGACGACCGTGTGGCCGACGTCCGCCGTGCGGGCCGCGGTCTCCTTGAAGCAGGCGCTGTCGCCCGGGGTGCTCGCGCCCCAGCAGCTGCGGTCGGTGAGCGTGGTGATGCCCTCGCCGGCCGCCGCGTAGTCCCGGATCGTGGCGGGGCCGAGGTCCACGAGGACGGCGGAGAGGTGCGCGGTGGAGGTGGTGGGGGTCGCGGTGACCGTCACCTTCGAGGACCCGGAGATCCGCAGGTCCCGGGCGAGCGGGCGGGTGACGAACCCGGCCTTCTCGGGGGTCGCGTCGTCGATCCGGGCGGCCCAGTCCAGTTCGCCCAGGCCCGGGTCGTCGGTGAAGGTCGCGGTGGCGCCGGGCGCGGTCGGGGCGCGGCCGAGCGCGCCGGGTCCCGGGGCCTCGCCGGGGGCGGGGCGCAGGGTGGTGGCCGCGGTGGTGCGCGGCGGCCACTGGCGGTCGGTGGTCCAGACGTCGGGGGCCCGCTCGATGTCGGCGACGGGCTCGCGGTCGACGCCGTTGTCGTAGCCGAGGAGGTAGTGGTCGAACCAGCGGTGCAGGGTGCGGACCCAGTCGGCGCGGCGGAAGTCGAAGGGGTCCACGTGGCCGGTCTGGGAGAGCCAGATCTTGCGCTCCACGCCGTGTGCGGCGAGCGCTTCCCACCACTGGCCGAACTGTCCGGCGCGCACGTTGAGGTCCTGCTGCCCGTGGACGACGAAGACGCTGGCCTTCACCTTGCCGGCGTCCTTCACGTGGTCCCGCTCGGTCCAGGCCGGGGTCCAGTCGCCGCTGTACGGGGTGGCGGCGGTGATCCGCTCCTGGACGGCGGCGCAGCGGCCCTGCGCCTCGGGGCTGTTCACGTACTCCGAGAGCCAGCTCGGGTTGGCGTCGTAGAGCGGGGCGCCCTGCGAGTGGAAGTAGTCGTACCAGGAGGAGATGGCGCCGATCGGAACGATCGTTTTCAGCCCTTCGACGCCGGTGGCGGCGACGCCGTTGGCGATGGTGCCGTCCCAGCTCTTGCCGATCATGCCGACGTTCCCGGTGCTCCAGGCGGTGGCGCGGGCCGGGGTGCCGCCGGTGCGGGAGGTGTAGCCGCGGGCGCGGCCGTTCAGCCAGTCGACGACGGCCTTGGCCGACCGGACGTCGGAGCGTCCGCCGACGTCGTCGCAGCCGTCGGAGCGGTTGGTGCCGGCGAGGTCGACACCGACGAAGGCGTAGCCGCGCGGGACGAAGTAGTTGTCGTAGAAGAGCGGCATCTGGACGGGGGCGCCCTCGGCGTCGTACGTCTTCTTCTGGCCCTCGTTCCCGCGTCCGCAGCAGGAGTAGTACGGACTGGCGTCCATGATCACCGGCACCTTGCGGCCCGCCGCGGCGGGCTCGCGGGGGCGCACGATGTCGACGGCGACCCGGTCGGCGCGTCCGTCGCCGTCGCCGTCGAGGCCGGTGTCGACCCAGACCGACTCGCGGACGGCGTCGGCGTACGAGTGGACCGGGCGGGACTCGCGCACGGGGGGCGAGACCGGTTCCGGCCGGGCTCCCGCGGGGGTGACCAGGGTGGCGAACAGGGCGGCCGTGGCCGCGGACACGAGGGTTCCGTACGTCAGTCGGGCTCCGCGGGTTCTCCGCTTTCGCATCGGCATGCGCCGGAACGTACCCCGGTCAACTCCCGTGCAAAAGAGCGCCGGAGGCAATCAGGGGGGATTCGGGGGCATTCCGGTGACGGGCGGGTTCATGTCGGCCGAATGGCGATCGTGTGACAGGGGGTCCTCTGGACGTGACGGTGCGTCGCGGGGCTGAATAGGGTCCGAACTAAGGACCGACGACCACCCGCGCGTCTTACGTTTCTTATGACTTGGGGAGCACCCGTGCACCGCAGAATCATCGTTCCGAGCGCCCTCGCGGCCTCGCTGCTGCTGGCGATCCCGGCATCGGCGGCCTCCTTCACCCCCGGCGCCCCGGGCATCGGCGACTCCTACTACCCCACCAGCGGCAACGGCGGCTACGACGTCTCGCACTACGACCTGCGCCTGACGTACCAGCCGGCCACGGACCTCCTGGAGGGCACGGCGACGATCCTCGCCACCACCAAGCAGGACCTGTCCCGCTTCAACCTGGACCTCGGCCTGAAGGTCAGCGAGATCCGGGTGAACGGCCGCCCGGCGAAGTTCGCCACCTCGGGCGACCACGAGCTGGAGGTCACCCCGGCGAGCCCGCTGGCCAGGAACACCCCGATCTCGGTGGTCGTCCGCTACGCGGGCAAGCCCTCCGAGTTCAAGATCGACGGCTGGTCGGCCTGGGCCCGCACCCCGGACGGCGGCGTCGCCGCGCAGGAGCCGGACTCGGCCGTCTGGTGGTTCCCGTCCAACGACCACCCGCTGGACAAGGCCACGTTCGACGTGTCGATCGCCGTGCCGGACGGCACCCAGGCCATCAGCAACGGCGTGCTGCAGTCCCAGTCCTCCCGGCTCGGCTGGACCCGCTTCAACTGGCGGTCCAACAAGCCGCAGGCGACCTATCTGGCCACGCTCGCGGTCGGCAAGTTCGACATCACGACGGACAGGACGGCGAACGGGCTGCCCGTCCTCAACGCGTACAGCAAGGACCTCGGCGACAACGCGGGCGCCGCGCGCGCCTCGGTCGAGCGCACCACCGAGGTGGCGGAGTGGCTGGAGTCGGTCTTCGGGCCGTACCCCTTCAACTCCCTCGGCGGCTACGTGCCGAACGTGACCAGCGGGTTCGCGCTGGAGACGCAGACCCGCCCGTTCTACAGCCCGCGTCAGTTCGCCAACGGCGCGAACGTGTCGGTGGTCGTCCACGAGCTGGCCCACCAGTGGTACGGCGACAGCGTGTCCGTCCGCGACTGGAAGGACATCTGGGTCAACGAGGGCTTCGCCCGCTACAGCCAGTGGCTGTGGTCGGAGAAGGAGGGCGAGGGCACGGCCCAGGAGCTCGCGGACTACGTGTACGCCACGCGGCCCGCCGACGACCCCTTCTGGACGGTGAAGCCGGGTGACCCGGGGGCGGAGAACCAGTTCCACATCGCCGTGTACGACCGGGGCGCGCTGGCGCTCCAGGCACTGCGCAACGAGATCGGCGACGAGGACTTCTTCGCGATCCTGAAGGGCTGGCCGCAGGAGTTCGCCTACGGCAACGCGCGGGTCGCCGACTTCGTGAAGTACGCGGAGCGGATCTCCGGCAAGCCGCTGGCCGGGCTCTTCGACACGTGGCTGTTCCAGCCGACGAAGCCGGGCGCCCCGGAGGCGAAGGGGGCGGGCCTCTCCGCCCCCGCCACCGCGTCCGCCTCCGCCGCGCCGTCGGCCCGCTCCGCCGCGAAGCCGGCCGAGCCGGCGAAGCCCGTGCAGCCGAAGTCTTGGAAGAAGATCGCGGCGACGAACACGATCCACGAGCACGAGACCGGTCACCCCACCGGGCACTGACCCCGTACCCGCGCCACCCCGGCCCGCCGGGGCCCGGCCCCCGATCCCACCGGGATCGGGGGCCGGGGGCGTCTCCGACGAGCCGGGGCGGCGCCTCGGCGACAGGGGCCGCCCGGTCGTCCTGCGGCGCGCCCGCCGCGTACGGCCGCTTCCTCGCGACCCGCGCCGCGGCGGGGCCGTTCGTCAGCGTCGGGTGTGGCGGGCGGCCTCGCGGGCCCGCCTCGCCAGGGGCAGGTAGCGCAGGCGCTCCGGCAGGACGGGGACCACGGCGCGGACGACGCGGGCGAAGCGACGCAGGGCGCGTTCCTGCTCGTCCGTCCACTCCAGGCCGATGGCCTCCCGCGCGTCCGGCGGCATCAGGCCGACGGTGAGGAAGGCACGCGCCCGGAGGAAGGGCCGCCGCAGGACGGGCCAGAGGGCGCGCAGGGCGAGCCGGAGCGGCAGGGGGCCCCGGTCGGGGGCGGGCAGCGGCAGATCGGTGTCGAGCAGCTCCCGTACGACGGTGGTGGCCTCGATCTCCTCGGCGAGGACCTTCCGGTAGTACGGCCAGAACTCCTCGATCGTCTGCGGCATGTCCCGGTCGTGGATGCCGAGGATCCTGCCGACCCGCAGCCACTCGGCGTACAGCTGGCGCTCCTGCGCCTCGGTGAGCGGGCGGGCGAGGAGGCCGAGCCCGTGCCGGTAGACGGGGAAGCCCGTGGCGTGCACCCAGGAGTAGTAGGCCGGGGTGAGGGCGTGGTAGCGGCGGCCGTGCGCGTCGGTGCCCTGGATCGTCCGGTGCAGCTCCCGGAGCCGGCGGCCCTCCCGCGCGGCCTCCTCCCCTCCGTAGATCCACAGCTGGAGCGAGCGCAGGGAGCGCTCGCCGCGCCCCCACGGGTCGGTGCGGAAGACGGAGTGGTCGTCGACACCCGCGCCGATCGCGGGGTGGGCGACCTGGAGGGTGAGGGCGGCGGGCAGCATCAGGAGCGCCCTGACGTCCCCCGCGACGCTCCACAGCACTCCGCCGACCGGCGGCGGCAGCGGGTCGTGACCGGCGGGGGCCCGGTCGAGCGGCTTCCTGTGCTCCATGGCCTTCTCCTCCTGTGTCCAAGGCTGCACCCATGACGAAGGGGCCGTCACCCGGGCGCTGCGAGCAGATGTGGGGCGACGTCTTCGGCATGTGCAAGGACCGCTTCGGCATCACCTGGATGGTC
>NZ_JBEOST010000033.1:0-17173 GCF_040303145.1 Streptomyces sp. NPDC096079 | reverse complement strand
GGGGGGGCCCCGGCGCGCGGGCTCCGGGTCCCCCCGGCCCTCCCCCCCCGGGCCCCCCGCCCCCCCCCCCCCCCGGGGGCCCCCCCCCCGGGGGGGGGGGCGGGGGCCCCGGCCCCTTCCGTGGAGTGCGGGGTCAGGCGCGGTCGGCGCCGACCGGCTCGCCCACGATGCGGGCGGCGAGGGAGTGGGCCCAGGCGTCGACGTCGGCGTTGAGCTCGCGCTCGGCGGCGGCGCGCTCCTCGGCGATCTTGGCGGTGCCGGCGGCGAGGATCGCGTCGCGCTCGGCCTGGCCCTCGGCGCGGGCGGCGGCGATGGCGGCCGAGCCCTCCTCGGTGGCCTGGGAGCGGATGCGCGCGGCCTCGTGGCGGGCCTCGGCGAGCTCCGCCTCGTACTGCTCGCGGATGGCGGTGGCCTCGGCGCGCAGGTCGTCGGCGCGGCCGGTGCCGCCGTCGATGGCGTCCTCACGCTCGGCGATGGTGCGGCGGATCTTCGGAAGGATGCCCTTCGCCAGGATGAGGAAGGTGAGCCCGAACAGCACCACGCCGAGGATGAGCTCGGCCCAGACGGGGTTGAGCGGACCGAGGTCCATCTTGAAGACAGTGGAGTTCGCGAGGGTCATGCGCGCATTCTACCTGCTCAAAAACACCACAAATCAGACACCGTGGCGAGAGTTGGCGTGATCTTGCAGGCGCGGCCAGATTCCCGGCACCGGAAGGCTACCGGAAGGTAACCCCGGCTGATTGTATGTGCGGCGCCAGCCCAACCCCCCACACCCTCATGGGAGTTCACGTGTCGTTCGCCGCGCTCCGCCGCGCCCCCGGCGCCGCCCTTTCGCTCGCGCTCGCCGCCGCCACCCTGGCGACGGCCGCCCCGGCCGCGTCCGCCGCCCCCGCCGAGGCGCCGCGCCTCAAGGTGCTCACGTACAACACGTTCCTGTTCTCCAAGACCCTGTACCCGAACTGGGGCCAGGACCACCGGGCCAAGGCGATCCCCGCCGCCCCCTTCTTCCAGGGGCAGGACGTCGTCGTGCTCCAGGAGACCTTCGACAACTCCTCCTCGGACGCCCTCAAGGCGAACGCGGCCGCGCAGTACCCGTACCAGACCCCCGTCGTCGGCCGCAGCAAGTCCGGCTGGGACGCCACCGGCGGGGCGTACTCCTCGACGACGCCCGAGGACGGCGGGGTCACGATCCTCAGCAAGTGGCCGATCGTCCGCAAGGAGCAGTACGTCTACAAGGACGCCTGCGGCGCCGACTGGTACTCGAACAAGGGCTTCGCGTACACCGTCCTGAACGTGAACGGCAGCCTCGTCCACGTCGTCGGCACGCACGCCCAGTCCACCGACCCGGGCTGCTCGGCGGGCGAGGCGGCGCAGATGCGCAGCCGCCAGTTCAAGACGATCGACGCCTTCCTGGACGCCAAGAACATCCCGGCGAACGAGCAGGTGATCGTCGCCGGCGACATGAACGTCGACTCGCACACCCCCGAGTACGGCACGATGCTCGCCGACGCGGGCCTGGCGGGGGCGGACGCCCGCACCGGGCACCCGTACTCCTTCGACACCCAGCTGAACTCGATCGCGTCCTACCGCTACCCGACCGACCCGCGCGAGGACCTCGACTACGTCCTCTACCGCTCCGGGAACGCCCGGCCCGCCGGCTGGACCAACCACGTGGTCCTGGAGCAGAGCGCGCCGTGGACGGTCTCCAGCTGGGGCACGCAGTACACCTACACCAACCTCTCCGACCACTACCCGGTCACCGGCTTCTGACCGGACGGCGCCCTCAGTACGGGTAGCCGCCGAAGAGGCTGTAGAGCCAGGCCCCGAGGACGCCCGCGACGCACAGCAGGACGAACCAGGAACCGGCGCTGGTGTGCCGCTCCCTCCGGGGGCGGCGGCCGGGGCGGTCGGCACGCGCCGGCCGCCCCGGCTTCTCGCCCTTCGGCGACCTCCCGGCCCTGGACGGCCCCGGCGCGGGCTCGGCGGCCGCGGCGACCTCGGCGAGCAGCCGGCGGCAGACGGCCGCGAGCTCCGCCGTCCCGGCCGTCAGGTCGACCACCACCTCGGTACGGGCCGGGGCGGTCGTCCCCCCGTCCAGGATCCGCCCGGAGCGCAGCAGTGCCCGGTCCTTGCCTCCGGTCGGGGCGAGACTGATCCAGCGACGCACGTGCTCGCCCCGGATCACCACCCCGCCGCCCCGCTCCCGGTAGACGGTGTGCTCCCGCCACAGAACCCCGGCCAACTCGTCGGCGGTCTCCCTGAGTTGCGCGTACATCCTTCTCCCCTGCGTTCCGGTTCCCCCGATGCGAACAGCCGCCGACTCTAGCCCTCCCACTCGAACACCCCTACGACACCCCACCCCGGCGCCCGTTACCCGCCGAAGTCGTACACGGTGACCGGTATCCCCCTCTCCACGAGCCTCCCGAGCACCAGCGGCTCGACCGGCAACCGGCACACCCGCGACGTCAACCAGGGTTGACATCGCTCATGCTGTCAACCTAGATTGACAGCATGAGCGATGCGACCGATCTCGCCGCGCGGGCCGGTGACCGTGATCCCCGGGTGGGGTTGCGGGCCGTGGCCGCCCTGCGGCGGCTGCTGGAACAGCTGGAGGCCGTCCAGGTGCGCGGTGCGCGCGACCAGGGGTGGTCGTGGCAGGAGATCGCGACCGAGCTGGGTGTCAGCCGGCAGGCCGTCCACAAGAAGTACGGGAGGCAGTGATGTTCGAACGGTTCACGAAGGCCGCGCGCGCCACGGTGAAGGGCGCGGCCGCGCACGCGGAGCGCGGCGGCGCGACCGTCGTCACCCCCGAGCACCTCCTCCTGGCCCTGCTCGACCGCGAGGACACCCGCGCGGCGGCGGTGCTCGGGCGGCTGTGCCCGGTGGAGACCCGCCCCTCCCTGCTCGCCGCGCTCTCCGACGCGCGGCGCCGGGCCGGACTGTCCCGGGCGGACGCGGAGGCCCTGGCCGGCCTCGGCATCGACGTCGGCGCGATCGTCGAGCGCGTCGAGGAGACCCACGGCGCGGGCGCGCTGGCCGGGGACCGCAAGGACTCCGGGTGGTGGTCGGGCCGCCTCACCTTCTCCCGCGAGGCGAAGACGGTCCTGGAGAAGTCGCTCCGCGTGGCCCTCGCCCGCAAGGACCGCGAGATCGGCGACGAGCACCTGCTGCTCGCCCTCACCACCCTCGGCGGCGTCGTCGCCGAGGTGCTGGCCGACCACGGCGTCACCTTCACCTCCGTCGAGACGGCCCTCTGACCCCGCTCCCCCGAGGGGCCCGACCGGTGAGACGCCCCGCTCGGGGGCTTTTACAGCAGTGGTGAGACAGCAATACTGTCCAACATGGAGCAGCTGAGCGACGTGCAGGAGCCCGTCTACACCGTCGACGAGCTGGCCGCGCGGGCCGGGGTCACGGTGCGGACCGTGCGGTTCTACGGGACCCGCGGCCTGCTGCCGCCGCCCGTCATCGGCGCCCGGCGGGTGGGGCACTACGGGCAGGAGCACCTGTCGCGGCTCGCGCTGATCGAGGAGCTCCAGCGGCAGGGGATGACCCTGGCGGCCATCGAGCGGTACCTGGAGCAGCTGCCGGCCGATCTGAGCGCGCAGGACCTCGCCATCCACCGGGCCCTGGTGGCGTCCTGGGCCCCCGAGTCCGCCGAGACGATCACCCGGCGCGAGCTGGAGCGCCGGGCCGGGCGGGCGCTCACCGAGCGGGACGTGGACCGGCTCGCCGCGATGGGGGTGCTCGACCGGACGGAGGACACCGACACGTACCGGCTCGACGGGGCGCTGCTGCGGCTCGGCGTCGAGCTGCTCGACGTGCCCATCGAGCACGAGACGATCCTGGCCTCGCGGACGGTGCTCCTGGAGCACGCGCGCGCGGCGGCGCAGGAGCTCTCCCGGCTCTTCCGGGACGAGGTGTGGAGCCCGTACCGGGAGAGCGCGGAGGACCCGGACCACCTGAGCGCCATGCGGTCGCTCTCGGCGCACATGCAGCCGATGGTGGTCCAGGCCCTCCTCACCGCCTTCCAGCGCTCACTGAGCGAGGAGCTGCGGAGCGCCTTCAGGAGTCGGTGAAGGTCTCGCCCCGGTCCGCCTTCTCCACCAGGAGCGCCGGCGGGGCGAAGCGCTCGCCGTAGGTCTCCGCCAGCTCGCGCGCCCGCGCGACGAAGCCCGCGACCCCGCCCTCGTAGCCGTTGACGTACTGGAGGATGCCGCCGGTCCAGGCCGGGAAGCCGATGCCCATGATGGAGCCGATGTTGGCGTCGGCGACCGAGGTCAGGACGCCCTCCTCCAGGAGGCGGACGGTGTCCAGGGCCTCGGAGAACAGCATCCGCTCCTGCATGTCGCGGAACGGGATCTCGTACCCGGGCCTGGTGAAGTGCTCGCGCAGACCCGGCCAGAGCCTGCCGCGCTTGCCGTCCTCGCCGTACTCGTAGAAGCCCGCGCCGCCGCTGCGGCCGGGGCGGCCGAACTCGTCGACCATGCGGTCGATGACGGCCTCGCCGGGGTGGCTGGTCCAGGTGCCGCCCTCCTCCTCGACGGCCTTCCTCGTCTCGTTGCGGATCTTGCGCGGGAGGGTGAGGGTCAGCTCGTCCATCAGGGAGAGCACCTTCGCCGGGTAGCCGGCCTGGGCGGCGGCCTGCTCGATCGAGGCGGGCTCGATGCCCTCGCCGACCATGGCCACGCCCTCGTTGATGAAGTGGCCGATGACCCGGGAGGTGAAGAAGCCGCGCGAGTCGTTGACGACGATCGGCGTCTTGTTGATCTGCCGGACCAGGTCGAAGGCGCGGGCCAGGGCCTCGTCGCCGGTCCGCTCGCCCTTGATGATCTCGACGAGCGGCATCTTGTCGACGGGCGAGAAGAAGTGCAGGCCGATGAAGTCGGTCTGGCGCTCGACGCCCTCGGCGAGGACCGAGATGGGGAGGGTGGAGGTGTTGGAGCACAGCAGGGCGTCGGGGGCGACGACGTGCTGGATCTCCTGGAAGACCTTGTGCTTGAGCGCGGTGTCCTCGAAGACGGCCTCGATGACCGCGTCGCAGCCGGCCAGGTCGGCCGCGTCGGCGGTGGGCGTGATGCGGGCGAGGAGGGCGTCGGCCTTCTCCTGCGTCGTACGGCCCCGGGAGACCGCCTTGGCGCAGAGCTTCTCGGAGTACGCCTTGCCCTTCGCGGCGGACTCGGCGGAGACGTCCTTGAGGACGACCTCGATGCCGGCGCGCGCGCAGGAGTAGGCGATGCCGGCGCCCATCATGCCCGCGCCGAGCACGGCGACCTTGCGGACCTGGCGCTTCTCGATGCCCTTCGGGCGGCTCGCGCCCGAGTTCACCGCCTGGAGGTCGAAGAAGAACGCCTGGATCATGTTCTTCGCGGTCTGGCCGATGACCAGCTCGGTGAAGTAGCGGCTCTCGATGGTGAGCGCGGTCTCGAAGTCGACCTGGGAGCCCTCGACGGCGGCGGCCATGATCGCCTTGGGCGCCGGGTAGGGCGCGCCGTTCAGCTGCTTGCGCAGGTTGGCCGGGAAGGCGGGCAGGTTGGCCGCGAACTTCGGGTGCGACGGGGTGCCGCCGGGGATGCGGTGGCCCGGGACGTCCCAGGGCTGGTGGGACTCCGGGTGCGTGTCGATGAAGGCGATGGCCTTGGCCATCATCTCCTCGGGGGTGGCGGCGACCTCGTGGACGAGGCCGGCGTCCAGGGCCCGCTTCGGGGCGTACTGGGTGCCCTGGAGCAGCACCTTGAGGAGGGCGTCGGTGATGCCCATGAGACGGACGGTGCGGGCGACGCCGCCTCCGCCCGGCAGCAGGCCGAGGGTGACCTCGGGCAGGCCGATCTTGGAGCCGGGCGCGTCGAGCGCGATCCGGTGGTGGGAGGCGAGGGCGATCTCGTAGCCGCCGCCGAGCGCGGCGCCGTTGACGGCGGCGACGACGGGCTTGCCGAGGGTCTCGATGCGGCGGAGCGCGTTCTTGATCTCGATGGCGCTGTCGAAGATGTCCTGGGCGTGCTCGGGGCCCGCCTGGATCATGTCCTTGAGGTCCCCGCCGGCGAAGAAGGTCTTCTTCGCGGAGGTGTAGATGATGCCGCGGATGGAGTCCTTCTCGGCCTCCACGCGGTCGGCGATCGCCTTGATCGAGGCCCGGAAGGCCTGGTTCATGGTGTTGGCGGACTGGTTGGGGTCGTCGAGGACGAGGGTGACGATCCCGGTCTCGTCCTGCTCCCAGCGGATGGTGGTGCTCTCGCTCATGACTGCTGCTTCTCCGTGAGTAAGGGGTGCGGACGGGACGTCAGACGCGCTCGACGACGGTGGCGATGCCCATGCCGCCGCCCACGCAGAGGGTGGCGAGGCCGTAGCGCTTGTCCTGGCGCTCCAGCTCGTCGACGAGGGTGCCGAGGATCATCGCGCCGGTGGCGCCGAGCGGGTGGCCGAGCGCGATGGCGCCGCCGTTGACGTTGACCTTGTCCAGGGAGACGCCCATGTCCTTGACGAAGCGCAGCACGACGGCCGCGAAGGCCTCGTTGATCTCGATCAGGTCGATGTCGTCGATGCCGAGGCCGGCCTTGGCGAGGGCCTTGCGGGTGGCCGGGGCCGGGCCGGTGAGCATGATGGTCGGCTCGGAGCCGGAGACGGCGGCGGAGACGATCCGGGCGCGGGGCGTGAGCCCGTACCGCTCGCCGACCTCCTTCGAGCCGATGGCGACGAGGGAGGCGCCGTCGACGATGCCGGAGGAGTTGCCGGCGTGGTGGACGTGGTTGATCTCCTCGACCCAGTGGTACTTCTGCAGGGCGACCGCGTCGAAGCCGCCGAGTTCGCCGATGTCGGCGAAGGAGGGCTTGAGGCGGGCGAGGGAGTCCGCGGTGGTGCCGGGGCGGAGGAACTCGTCGTGGTCGAGGACGGTGAGCCCGGCGCGGTCCTTGACGGGCACGATCGAGCGGGCGAACCGGCCGTCCTTGACGGCGGCGGCGGCACGCTCCTGGGAGAGCGCGGCGTACTCGTCGACGTCGCGGCGGGAGAAGCCCTCCAGGGTGGCGATGAGGTCGGCGCCGATGCCCTGGGGGACGAAGTTGGTCTCCAGGTTGGTCATCGGGTCGGCGAACCAGGCGCCGCCGTCGGAGGCCATCGGGACGCGCGACATGGACTCGACGCCGCCGGCGAGGACGAGGTCCTCCCAGCCGGAGCGGACCTTCATCGCGGCCATGTTGACGGCTTCGAGGCCGGAGGCGCAGAAGCGGTTCTCCTGGACGCCGGCGACGGTGTCGGGGAGTCCGGCGGCGATGGCGGCGATCCGGGCGATGTCGGAGCCCTGGTCGCCGACCGGGCCGACGACGCCGAGGACGATGTCGTCGATGGCGGCCGGGTCGAGTTCCGGGTGGCGGGCCTGGATCTCCCGGATGAGGCCGACGACCAGGTCGATGGGCTTGGTGCCGTGCAGGGAGCCGTTGGCCTTGCCGCGTCCGCGCGGGGTGCGGATCGCGTCGTACACGTACGCTTCGGTGCTCACGGAAAGCCTTTCGCGATGAGGGTTCTTCGAGGGGTGCGGGACGGGGTCAGCCGAGGAGGGAGCGGCCGATGATCTCCTTCATGATCTCCGTCGTACCGCCGTAGATGGTCTGGATCCGGCCGTCCGTGAAGGCACGGGCGACCGGGAATTCGCTCATGTAGCCGTATCCGCCGTGCAGTTGCAGGCAGCGGTCGGCGACCCGCTTCTGGAGCTCGGTCGCCCACCACTTGGCCATGGACGCGTGGACGGCGTCGAGGGCCCCGTCCGCGTGCTCCTCGATGCAGCGGTCGACGAAGGTCCGGGTGACGGCGCACTCGGTGGCCATCTCGGCGATCTCGAAGCGGATGTGCTGGAGGCGGGAGAGCGGGCGGCCGAAGGCCTCGCGCTCCTTGACGTACGTGGTGGTGAGCTCCAGGAGGTGCTCGGCCCCGGCGATGCCGGCGACGGCGATCGCGAGGCGCTCCTGGGCGAGGTTGGTCATCAGGTGGATGAAGGCACCGTTGAGCTCGCCGAGCAGGTTCTCCTTGGGGACGCGGACGTCGGTGAAGAAGAGCTCGGCGGTGTCCTGGGACTTCTGGCCGATCTTGTCGAGGTTCCGGCCGCGCTCGAAGCCCTCCGCTCCCCGCTCGACGACGAGGAGGGAGAGGCCGTGGGCGCCGCCCTCGGGGGTGGTGCGGGCGACGACGACGACAAGGTCGGCGAGGATGCCGTTGGAGATGAAGGTCTTCGAGCCGTTGAGGATCCAGTGGTCGCCGTGGTCCTCGGCCGTGGTGCGGATGCCCTGGAGGTCGGAACCCGCGCCGGGCTCGGTCATGGCGATGGCGGTGACGAGCTCACCGGAGCAGAAGCCGGGCAGCCAGCGCCGCTTCTGCTCGTCCGTGCCGAGCGAGGTGAGGTAGGGGCCGATGATGTCGTTGTGCAGGCCGATGGCGAGTCCGGGGGCGCCGGCCCGGGTGAACTCCTCGGCGAGGACCGCGCCGTACCGGAAGTCGGGGTTGCCGCCGCCTCCGTACTCCTCGTCGACGGCGATCCCGAGGAGCCCCTGCCGTCCGGCGGCGAGCCACACCTCGCGGGAGACGATGCCGTCCTTCTCCCACTGGGCGTAGTGCGGCAGCACCTCCTTGTCCAGGAAGGTGCGCACGGTCGCACGGAAGGCCTCGTGGTCCTCGGTGTAGAGCTGACGCTTCATGCTTCGGGCTCCTGGGTCTTCAGGGTGGGTACGGCCCAGTCGCGGGCGACCTCGGCGGTGTCGGCACCGGGCAGGGCGGGGCCCGTGCGCAGGGTGCCGGGGGTGACGGAGAAGCGGGGCGCGGGGGCGGGCTGGGCGATCCCGTCGCGCTCGGTGAAGGTGGCGCGGGCGGCCAGGTGCGGGTGGGAGGGGGCCTCGCGCAGCGAGAGGACGGGCGCGACGCAGGCGTCGGAGCCGTCGAAGACGGCCGTCCACTGCTCGCGGGTACGGCTCCGGAAGCGGTCGGCGACGGTCTTGCGGAGCTCGGGCCAGCGGGCCGGGTCGTGGCGGGCGGGGGCCGCGTCCTCGATGCCGAGGAGGCGGACGAAGTCCGCGTAGAACCGCTCCTCCAGGGCGCCGACGGCCATGTGGCCTCCTTCGGAGGTCTCGTACACGCCGTAGAAGGGGCAGCCGCCGTCGAGCAGGTTGACGCCCCTGCGGTCCTGCCAGCCGCCGGCCGCGAGCATGGCGTGGATCATGGTGGTGAGGTGTGCGGTGCCGTCGACGATGGCGGCGTCGACGACCTGGCCCTCGCCGTGCGTCCGGGCGTGCTGGAGGGCGGCGAGGACGCCGATGACGAGGTAGAGGGAGCCGCCCGCGTAGTCGCCGACGAGGTTGGCGGGGATGGCGGGCGGACCGTCCGGGTCGGGGCCGATCATGCCGAGGGCGCCGGTGATCGCGATGTAGCCGATGTCGTGTCCCGCGGTGGGGGCGAGCGGTCCGTCCTGGCCCCAGCCGGTCATGCGGCCGTAGACGAGGCGCGGGTTGCGGGCGAGGCAGGCCTCGGGGCCGACGCCGAGGCGTTCGGCGACGCCGGGCCGGTAGCCCTCGACCAGGATGTCGGCCCGCTCGACCAGGTCGAGCACGGTGGCGGGGCCGTCCGCGGCCTTGAGGTCGACGAGGACGGAGCGCTTGTTGCGGTTGGTGAGGTCGCGGGCGGGGTCGATGCCGAGGCCGGCGCCGCCGGGACGGTCGACGCGGACGACGTCGGCACCGAGGTCGGCGAGGAGCATGGCGGCGAAGGGCCCGGGGCCGATCCCGGCGAGTTCGACCACGCGCACCCCCGTGAGCGGGCCGTTGCGGGCGGTGTGCGTCGTGCTCATCGAGCCCCCAGGAGTGTGTGACACCAATGATGTAACACCGAAGATGCTAGGAACGTGTTCCACTCGACACAAGCCCCCCGGCCGAGCAAGCGCTTGGAAATTCGGCGGGCGGGAAGGTACCCGGGGTCCGGGCGGCGGGCCGGCCCGGTTCCGCTATCCTCCGCCGACGACAACCGCGCGCGGCGGCGCGGTGCGGCCGAGACGAGGGTCTTGATGGAGACAGGGGCGGGCGTGGGACGCGAGACCGTAGCCAGACCGTACGACGTGGTCCTCTACGGGGCGACCGGCTTCGTCGGCGAACTCACCGCGGAGTACCTGGCCGAGCACGCCCCGGCGGAGTGCCGCTGGGCGCTCGCCGGGCGCAGCCTCGCCAAGCTGGAGGCGCTGCGGGACCGCCTCGCCACCGGGCGGCCGGAGCTCGCCGCGCTGCCGCTCCTCCTCGCCGACTCGGCCGATCCCGGCTCGCTGCGCGAACTCGCCGAGTCCGCGCGGGTGGTGGCGACCACGGTCGGCCCCTACGTCTGGTACGGCGAGGGGCTCGTCGCCGCCTGCGCGGAGGCCGGCACCGACTATCTGGACCTGACGGGCGAGGCCGAGTTCGTGGACCTCATGTTCGTACGGCACGACGCGCGCGCCCGGGAGACCGGCGCCCGGATCGTGCACGCCTGCGGCTTCGACTCCGTCCCGCACGACCTGGGCGTGTACTTCACCGTCCGGCAGCTGCCCGAGGACGTTCCGCTGCGCGTGGACGGCTTCGTACGGGCCGGGGCCGCGTTCTCCGGCGGCACGTTCGCCTCGGCGCTGACGGCCTTCGGCCGGGGCCCGCAGATCCTGCGGGCGGCGCGCGAACGGCGCCTGCACGAACCGCGCCTGGTGAACCGCCGGGCCCGCGCGCCGCTCGGCGGACCGCGGTTCAGCAGCGAGACGGGCACCTGGGCGCTGCCGCTGCCGACGCTCGACCCGCAGGTCGTGGCCCGCTCGGCGGCGGCGCTCGCACGGTACGGCCCCGACTTCCGCTACCGGCACTACGCCTCCGTGAAGACCCTCCCGATGGCCCTCGGTGGCACCGCCGCCATCGGCACGGGCGTCATGGCGGCCCAACTCCCTCCGGTGCGCTCCTGGTTGATGGGCCGCTACGCGGCGGGCCAGGGGCCGTCCGCCGAGCGGCGGGCCCGCAGCTGGTTCACGGTCCGGTTCGTCGGCGAGGGCGGCGGGCGGCGGGTCTTCACCGAGGTCTCGGGCGGTGACCCGGGCTACGAGGAGACCGCGAGGATGCTCGCCGAGTCGGCGCTGTGCCTCGCCTTCGACCCCCTGCCGAAGACCGCCGGCCAGGTGACGACGGCGGTGGCGATGGGCGACGCCCTGACGGACCGCCTGCGGGCAGCGGGCATCCGCTTCCGGGTGGCCCACCAGGGCTAGGGCCTGTCTTTCGGATCAGGCCCCGCGAGCCCGGCCTGATCCGAAGGACAGGCCCTAGGCCGCGTCCGGAAGGTCCCGCCGGTCAGGGCCGTACGAGACGGAAGGGGTGGCCCGCCGGGTCCGTGTAGACGCGCCAGGGGGCGTCGGCCCCGGTCTCCCCGTCGAGCGGTACGGCCCCGAGCGCGAGGACGGCCTCGTGGGCGGCGGCCAGGTCGTCGACCCGCACGTCGAGGAGGAACTGCTGCTCCGGCGCACCCCAGACGGGCGGGCGGTGGTCGGCGACGCCCTGGAAGGCGAGGACCGGGCCGCCCTCCCCGCGCAGGACCGCGGCGCCCCCGCCGACGGCCCAGCGGGGATCGGGGCCCTCGACCTCGCCGCCGATCAACGCGCGGTAGAACGAGGCCAGTTCCAGGGCGTCGGGGCAGTCGAGGACGACGCACCGGAGCCGCCCGATCATCCCAGCGTCCAGCTGGTGAGGACGTACAGGATGGCGCAGGTCCAGGCGACGCCGAGCACGACGGCGGTGGCCAGGACCAGGGTCAGTCCGCGGCCCGCCGGACGCGACGGAGCGGAGAGGGGTGTCGTCATGGGCCCCACTCTGCCGGGCCGGTCTGACAGACGGGTATCCGTACGCGTACTCAGTCGCCCCTGAGGGCCTCCTTCAGGGCCCGGCGGCAGAGGGAGTCGGCGTGCCGGGTGGTCTCCGGGATCCGGTAGCGCGGGGCGAGGTGGAGGGTGTGGGCGCAGGCGTTGGCGAGGGACACGCGGTGGCCGACCGAGACGAACACGGGCTTCACGCCGGCCTGGGTGCGCAGGGCGCGGCCCACCTCCTCGCCCTCGGCCAGGAGCGGCGCGGCGTCGCCGCGGGCGGGGCCGGGCTGCGCGTAGGTGAAGGTGAAGGGGTTCTTGGCGACGCCGATGGCCGGGCGTCCGGTGAGCACCCCGAGGTGGCTGGCGAGCCCGAAGCGGCGGGGGTGGGCGAGCCCGTAGCCGTCGCAGACGAGGAGGCCGGGGTCGGCGGTCAGGGCGTCGAGCGCGGCGAGGACGGTCGGGATCTCCCGGAAGGCGAGGAGCCCGGGGACGTACGGGAAGGAGACCCGGCCGACCGCCGTGGCCTCCTCCACCACGTCCAGGGTGCGCCCGTCGAGGACGACGGCCGCGGCGGCGACGAGGTCCCGCCGGTCGTCGTAGGCCACGTCGAGCCCGGTGACATGGCCCTCGCCGACGCCCGGTCCCTCCTCGTCGCGCACGAGCCGCCCGCGCAGCTCCCGCTGGACGGCCCGGGCGGTGCTCTCGTCGGCGGGCCAGCCCGCCGGAATCTCGATGATCGTCATGATGCGGGCCACCCTACGGCGGGCGGGGCCGCCCGTTCCGAGGGCTGGGACGTCCGGGCCCGGCCGGGACGTCGACGGGTAGCCTGCCGGTCATGTTCGTACTGGAATTGACCTACACCGCGCCCGTCGAGCGGGTGGACGCGCTGCTCGACGCCCATGTCGAGTGGCTCGACGCGCAGTACGCCGAGGGCGTGTTCCTGGCGTCGGGGCGGAAGAACCCGCGGGACGGCGGGGTGATCCTGGCCGCCGGGGTCGACCGCGCGGAGATCGAGAGGATCGCGGCGGCCGACCCGTTCAGCGTCGAGGGCGTGTGCGCGTACCGGATCACGGAGTTCCACGCGACCAAGACGGCCGACGGGATCGCCGCGTACCGGGAGCAGCTCCCCGCCTAGTGCTGTGACCGGGCCGGGCCGGTCCATCGGGCGATGCGGCCCTTCTCGCCCGAGGCCCAGCAGGAGCCGTCCGGGGTGCAGTCGACGGTGTCGTACGAGCCGGTGTCGACCGTGCGCCAGGTGCGGCCGCCGTCGGTGGTGAGGTCGGTTCCGGTCGGCCCGACGGCGAGCGCGGCCGCCTTGCCGCGCGGGAGCCAGGCGACACCGGAGCGGTAGGCCGGCGGCGGCGTGTCCGAGGGGCGCCAGGTCCGGCCCCCGTCCGCGCTGACCGCGCCGGCGCGGGGGGAGGGCTGGTCCTTGCGGTAGTCGCCGCCGACGGCGATGCCGTGGGCGCGGTCGCGGAAGGCGAGTCCGAAGACGCCGCGGGCCGGGTCGCCCGCCGGGATCGGCGTGTCGGTGGCGCGCCAGGTCAGTCCGCGGTCGGCGGAGTGGAGCACGCGCGCGGTGGCCCCGCCGCCGGTCGCGAGCCAGACGTCGCGGGGCCCGGCCGACACCAGGCACTGGCCGCTCGCGGCGAAGCCGGCCTCGCCGGGTAGCGCCTCGGGCATCCCCGCGCTCGGCAGGACGTGCCAGGAGCGGCCGCCGTCGCGGGTCGCGAGGATGCGGTACTTCCCGTCGACCGGGTCGCTCATCGCGAGTCCGTGGCGCCGGTCGAAGAAGGTCATGCAGTCGTAGAAGGCCCGCGCGTCGGTGTTGCGGAAGGACTCGGTCCAGGTGGCGCCGCCGTCCTCGGTGCGCAGCACGCGGGAGGCCTCGCCCTCCCCGATGGCGAGGACGACGGCCCTGCGGGCGTCGAAGGCCTCGACGTCGCGGAACTCCAGGTCCCCCGCGCCAGGCGGCGACACGTTTCGCCAGCTCCGGCCGCCGTCGGTGGTGCGCAGCACCGTGCCCTTCGAGCCCGCGGCCCACGCGGTCCTGCGGTCGACCGGCGAGAGCCCCCGGAACCGGGCGTCGGTACCGGTCGGAGTCAGCTGCCAGCCGGCCGCGGCCGTGGGGGTCTCCCCGGCCCGCGCCGGGGCGGCCAGGGTCAGCGCGAGCGCCGCCCCGATCAGCCCCACCGACATCGTTCGTCTCGTCTTCCCCATGGACGTCATGGCGCCGGAAGCTAGTGCCCGGGGCCGCTCCCCGTCCAGGGTGCGTCCCCGGCCGGGCGTTCCTAGGCTGGTCGCATGACGGAAGGCGAAGGTACGACGGAGGAACGGCCCCGCCTCAAGGAGTACGAGGGCGAGGGCATCACCGTCACGTTCGAGCCGCGTCGCTGTCTGCACGCGGCCGAGTGCGCCCACGGCCTGCCGGAGGTCTTCGACGTGTCCCGGCGCCCGTGGGTGCTGCCCGACGCCGCCGAGCCGTCCCGGGTCGCGGAGGTCGTTCGCCGCTGTCCCTCCGGGGCGCTGCAGTACCACCACAAGCCCGAGGACTCCGTGCCCGAGCCCCCGGACTCCCCCACCACCGTGCGGCGCACGCCCGCCGGCCAGCTGGTGGTGCGCGGCGACCTGCTGGTGACCGGCGCGCTCGGGGACCGGCACGAGACCCGGGCGATGCTCTGCGGCTGCGGGGCCTCGGGGAACCAGCCGTACTGCGACCACTCCGGGCCCTGCGCGGAGCCGGACGACGACGTGCCGGACGAGCGGTGACCACCGGCCGCGCCGTGCCCGGACGTCGGTGACACAGCTCACGTGGGGGGCCAGTGCACGTTCCGGCCACGCCGGTCGTCTAGAGGGGTGTCAGGTGCCCTGGTGTCGGGGAGACGCACAGGATCCGAAGCCCGCGTGAGAGGAGCCGGTCTTGTCCGCCGTCATCGAGCAGGCCGTGCAGGCCCGTCTGGTCGCGTCCGCGCCCCGGATGGAGACCGTCCCCGCCACCTTGCGGTACGACCGCGAGGATCCGTACGCCGTGAGCATGGCCTTCCCGCCGCCGGCGACGCTGGAGGGCGTCGAGGTCTCCTGGGCCTTCGCGCGCGAGCTGCTCGTCCAGGGGGTCGAGCGCCCGGCCGGGGTCGGGGACGTGCGCCTGCGTCCGTACGGGTACGACCGCACGGTCGTCGAGTTCCACGCCCCGGAGGGAGTGGCCATGGTCCACGTCCGCACCTCCGAGCTGCGCCGCTTCCTGGAACGCTCGCAGCACCTGGTCCCGGCGGGACGCGAGCACCAGTACCTGGACTGGGACCAGGACCTCACGGAGCTGCTCCGCGGGCACCCGTAGAAAGCGCTCCGTCAAATCGTTTGCCGCTCCTCCGCTCCCGGGCGTACCGTCGTTCCTGACCTTGTCGTCACCCGATCGGAGAAGGACGTTGCTCGTCTGAGGTTGCGAGACACCGAGCCGCGCGTGCCCCCTGAGCCGCGTGTGCCGTTCTCGACCTCGGCGTACGAGCCGTTCTCCCTGCTGCCCGCGCCCCGGTGTCTCCCGCGTTGCTCCCTTTTCACGCTTGCGCGACCCCGGAGGCCTGCATGGCGCATCACCCCACTTTCATCACCTGTTCCTCGATCTCCTTCTCCTGGCCGGACGGCACCACGGTCCTCGACGACTTCCGCCTCTCGGTGGGCCCCGGCCGCACCGGGCTCGTCGGGGTCAACGGCTCCGGCAAGTCCACGCTCCTGAAGCTGATCGCCGGCGAACTGACCCCGCTGGACGGCACCGTCAAGGTCACCGGTGAGCTCGGCTACCTCCCGCAGAACCTGGTCCTGGACACCTCGCGGCGCGTGGACGAGATCCTCGGCATCGCCGCCAAGCGCGCCGCCCTGCACGCCATCGAGGCGGGCGACCCGGCCGAGGAGCACTTCACCGCCGTCGGCGACGACTGGGACGTGGAGGAGCGGGCCCGGGTCGTCCTCGACCAGCTCGGCCTCGACCACGTCGGCCTGGACCGGACCGTGGGCGAGATCTCGGGCGGCGAGTCCGTGCTGCTGCGGCTCGCCGCGCTGCTGCTCGCCCGACCTGACGTACTCCTGCTCGACGAGCCCACCAACAATCTGGATCTGCACGCCCGCGCGCGCCTCTACGAGGCCGTGGAGAAGTTCTCCGGCGTCCTGGTCGTGGTCAGCCACGACCGTGAACTCCTGGAGCGGGTCGACCAGATCGCCGACCTGCGCGACGGCGAGGTCGACTGGTACGGCGGCAACTGGTCCGCGTACGAGACGGCACTCGCCGCCGAACAGGAGGCGGCGGAGCGGATGGTGCGGGTCGCCGAGGCCGACGTACAGCGCCAGAAGCGCGAACTCGCCGACACCCAGATGAAGTTGGCACGGCGCAAGAGGTACGGACAGAAGAGCTTCGAGAACAAGGTCGCCTCCAAGATCGTGGCGAACGGACGGAAGCGCGACGCGCAGGTCACCGCGGGCAAGCAGCGCACCCTGCACGCCGAGCGCCTCTCGGAGGCGCGGGAGCGGCTCGACGCGGCCGTGGAGGCGGTACGGGACGACGACGAGATCCGCGTCGAACTGCCCCGCACCTCGGTGCCGCCGGGCCGTGAGGTCCTGCACCTGCGGGATCTGGAGCTGCGCTACGGGGCCCGGGTCGACGGCGCGTTCGAGCTGCGGGGCCCGGAGCGGATCGCCCTGGTCGGCCGGAACGGCGCCGGCAAGACGACGCTGCTCCGGACGATCGCCGGCGAGCTGGAGCCCCTGTCGGGCGAGACGGACGCGCGGGTGCCGCTGCGCTTCCTGCCGCAGCGGCTCGACGTGCTCGACGACGGCCTGAGCATCGTGGAGAACGTGGCCCGCTTCGCACCCACGGCCACCGGGAACGCGATCAGGGCCAGGCTCGCGCGGTTCCTCTTCCGGGGCGCGCGGGCGGACCAGCCCGTCGGCACCCTGTCGGGCGGGGAGCGGTTCCGGGCGACGCTGGCCGCCCTGCTCCTCGCGGAGCCGGCGCCGCAGCTGCTGATGCTGGACGAGCCGACGAACAACCTGGACATCGCGTCGGTCCGGAAGCTGACGGCGGCCCTCGACGCCTACGAGGGGGCACTGATCGTGGCGAGCCACGACGTGGCGTTCCTGGAGTCGCTGGGGATCACCCGCTGGCTGCTGCTCGACGGCGAGCTGCGGCCGACGACCGCGGAGGAGGTCAGGGGGACGACCCCGAGCTCCCGCCGGAGTGACGCGGGGGTCTAGGGCCTGTCTTTCGGATCAGGCCGGATCAGGGAGCGGGGCCTGGTGCGTGCGATCGCAAGGCGGAGGAGGGAGGCAACGCGGTGGGGGCACCTCCCA
>NZ_JBEOST010000032.1:0-62451 GCF_040303145.1 Streptomyces sp. NPDC096079 | reverse complement strand
TACGGCGACCTCGCCGTCCTGTCCGAGGACTTCCTCACCGTGCCCGAGGACGCCGTCCCCGGCATCGAGTCCGTGCTCACGGTCGGCGGCGGCCGCGCAGGGAGTCTGCTACTCCGCGGGCCTGCTCCTCCGCCTTGCCCGCGACCTCGCGGGTCTTGCCCTTGACCTGGTCGGCCTTTCCTTCGGCCTTCATCCGCTCGTTCCCGGTCGCCTTGCCGGCGGCCTCCTTGGCCTTGCCCTTGGCCTGTTCCATCTTGCCCTTGGCCTTGTCAGCCATGAGGAAAACTCCCTTTCCGAAGAACGGTCGATCGATGAACAAGCTAAGACACACCAGGACATCTCGCGCGCCGAGCCCGGCGGCCGTTCTGCCGATCAAGGCAGCGGCCGAGTGCAGAGTGCCCGTCGCGCTATCGGAGCGGTCTGGAGCCGGCAGAGCCACAGGGCACAGGGCACAGGCCGAGGGTGCCGAGTGACCATCGGGTCCGTCGTGGGCACCGGTTGGCTGTTGGTGGTCCGAGTGCTCTTGCCGTGGAGTCGGGCGGCAGGGGTGGGGAGCGGCCGAGGGGGTAGTCCGCGGGCTCGTCGGCCGGAGCCCCTTTTCTTCTGGCTCCGGCTGCGCGCTGGTGTGGACCTTGCGTGTACCCGGAAAACGCCGCTTCACACGGCTCCGGTCAGTCGATCTTCATCGGCTGTGCCGCGTCCGGACTCTGTTGGACGGTCACGTGGTGGGGCAGAGGGTCCACGATGCTGCGGGGCCCGGCGGGGGCGGCGCCGATGGAGCCCGTCAGCGTGACGCCCAGGGCGGCCAGGGCCGCGCTCTTGGCGAGCAGTCCCCCTGGGCGGTGGGGCGACCTGGTCCTCGGCTCCGTCTCGGTGGCTGTGGTCCGCCCGCTCGGGGGCGTACCGGACCCGCTCGCGGGGTCCCCGAGCGTCGTTGCCGGGGGTTCGGCGTATCGGGCGTCGGGGATCCGCAGCGCGGCCAGTGCCTTCTCGCAGGTACGGGCGTCGGGACGGGTGGCGGCCTCGTGTGCCGTCATGGCTTTCAGCAGTTCGCCGAGTCCTGGGGGGAGTCCGTCGGGCAGCTCCGGCGGGTGGTGCAGTCGTGCGAGCGCCGCTTCCAGGGGTTGGCCGTCGTACTCCCGTTCGCCCTTGAGGGCCTCCAAGAGCACGAGTCCGAGACTGTAGACGTCGGCCCGCGGCCCCGTGGTCCGGCCGAGCGCCTGTTCCGGTGCCATGTAGCAGGCCGTCCCGACGGGGGTGTCCTCGCCGTCGGTGGCCGCGGTGTCGTCGGGCGTGGCCGTCGGGCCGTCGGTGGTGAAGCGGCGGGAGATCCCGAAGTCCGTCAGGCGCGGGGTGTCGGTCGCGTCCAGGAGGATGTTGGACGGCTTGACGTCACGGTGGACTATGCCTGTTCCGTGTACGTGGGCGAGTGCGGAGGACAGCGCGGCCCCCAGGCGGCAGGTCTCGGTCACCGAGAGTGCGGAGTGGGCGAGGCGCCGGCGCAGAGTCGTTCCTTTGACGAGTTCCATCACCAGGAAGGGACGGCCTGCGTCGCGGCCGGAGTCGAAGAGGGTCACCAGGCCGGGATGCTTCAGTTGGGCCAGGAGGCGTCCCTCGTTGTCGGAGTGCTCCTCCGTCCGGGTGTCACCGCGATGGAAGACCTTCACCGCGACGGGCCTGCGGAGCCTGAGGTCCACGGCCTCGTAGACGTCGGCCGCTCCCCCTCTGCCCAGCAGGCCGTCGAGTCGGTACCGGCCCGCGACCGCGTGAGCCGTCAGCCGGGAGTCGGGTTGGACGCGCCACGGGCCGACCTGCATCTCGGTTCTCCCTGTGTTCCGTTGCCGGCTTCTGCCGTCCGCTTCCTCGTCGGCGAGCGTGTGCCGCCCTCCCCCGTCGGGGGTGGTCGCCTCCGAATGTCGCGGCCGTGCCGCCGTCGCGTGCGGACCTCGGGGTACGGCTGCCCCGGATGCCCCAGGACATCCCTGCGACCTATGCGCTTTCGCCGAGTTGAGGGGCAGCCGTGTCTTCCGGAGGCTGCCGGGTCGGCGGTGTGTGCTCACCGGCACCATGTCGATTGTTTGCGGTGTCGGAGGGGTCACGGAGCGGGCGCCGGTGCGCCTGTCCTTGCGTCCGCGCGCCCCTGTGTGAGGGGTGGCCGTGGCCGGATCTCGCCTCCACGATGAAGCGCGTCCGGGGGCGCGAGAAGGCAGGATCGTTCGCGCGTTCTCCACTTCTGCGATCCGTTCGGGGGGATGCATGGGCAGGCGCTGGTTGATCACGGGGTGCTCTTCGGGCCTCGGGAGGGCGTTGGCCGTCGCGGCGGCACGGGCGGGGCACGAAGTCGTGGTCACCGCCCGCAAGACCGCGGACCTGGAGGACCTCTCCTCCGCCTGGCCCGGGCGGATCGTCCCGGTGCCGCTGGAGCTGCGGGACCCGGACTCCTGCCAGGAGGCCGTCCGGACGGCCGTCGACCGTCTCGGGGGCATCGACGTCCTCGTCAACAACGCCGGCGTCGGTCTGTTCGGCGCGGTCGAGGAGGTCTCCGACGCCGAACTCCGGGACCAGTTCGAGATCCTGGTCGTCGGGCCCTGGAGGCTCACGCGGCTCGCCCTGCCGCTGATGCGGGCCCAGGGGCACGGCCACATCCTCAACGTGTCGTCCATCGTCGGCCGGATGGCCTTCCCGGGTCTCGGCGCCTACGTGGCCGCGAAGCACGCGCTGGAAGGCATGAGCGAGGCTCTCGCCGTGGAGGCGGCCCCGCACGGCATCCGTGTCACGGTCGTCGAACCCGGCATGTTCGCCACCCGCTACGGCACGTCCATGACGGAAGCCGCGCACCGGGTCCCCGCCTACGACGTGACCAACCGCGAGATGCTCGAGGGCGCGCGCGGACTCGCCGACAGCCCCGAGACCGGTCGTCCCGACGACTTCGCCGCCCGGGTCCTCGCCATCGTCCACACCGAGGGCGCCACGCCCCTCCGGATCCCGATCGGGGACGACGCGTACGGCTATCTGGACGCCGCCACTCAGGCCGACCGTGAGGAGTACGCCGCGGCGCGGGCTCTGGTCGGCGGGCCGCCGCCCGCCGTCTGACGGGCCACGAGCGCCCCGCCCCGGGCTGCGAGCGCCCCGCTTCCGGTCCGTCCGGGGCGGGGCCTTCGTGCGGACCGGGGTCGTATGCGCGGCTGTTGTTACCTGTGCGTTCCGCATGGGTGGAAGGTGACAGCGGCGACTTCCGGGGTCCTCCGGTGACGTGACAGCGTCGTGTCCGTCACCGACCGAGGGAGTGCGCAGTGAACAAGGGGTACGCGGTGTTCTGCGACGCCGACCGTCACTTCTACGACGCGCCGCACCGTCTGGTCTTCGCCGAGGGAGCGGGGGGCGCCCTCTACCGGGCGGCCACCCTCCCCGTACCCGAGGGCTGGACGTCGCACCGTACGGGCGACTGGCTCGCCCTGCGCCCCCTGGACCACGCCCTCCCGTCACAGGGCTGGAAGATTCACGTCTCGGCCTGTCTCGACAACGCGGAGGCGATCCTCGCCACGGTCCGCGCGTACTGCCTGGCACAGGACGTGGCCTTCAAGTTCGTCCCCAGCCGCTACCTGCTGCACCAGCGCAACGCCAAGTACGCGGACCGCTCGGCGAGCGGCAAGTTCATCACCGTGTACCCGGCCGACGACGAGCAGTGCGAGCGCGTGGCCACTGATCTGGCGGGGCTGCTGGAAGGCCGGCCGGGTCCGTACATCCTCAGCGACCTGCGGTGGGGCCGGGGCCCCGTGCACCTGCGGTACGGCAGCTTCACCCTCCGCCACTGCTACGACGAGCACGGGGAGCTGCGGCCGGCCGTGGAGGACGGGTCCGGCACGCTCGTACCCGACCGGCGCGATCCCGTCTTCCACGTGCCCTCCTGGGTGACTCCCCCCGCCTTCCTGCGGCCGCACCTGGAGGCCAGGGCCGCGGTGACCGTCGAGGACGTGCCGTACGACATCGAGAAGGCCCTGCACTTCTCCAACGGCGGCGGGGTGTACGAGGCCAGGGACCGGCGGAACGGGCGGCGGGTCGTCCTGAAGGAGGCTCGGCCGTTCGCGGGCCTCGCCGCCGACGGCGCGGACGCCGTGACGCGGCTGCACCGCGAACGCGAGGCGCTGGAACGGCTGTCGGGCCTCGCCTGCACGCCGGAGGTCCTCGACAGCTTCACGGTGGGCGACCATCACTTCCTGGCTCTGGAGTTCGTGGAGGGCAAGCCGCTCAACACCTTCTTCGCGCGGAGGCATCCGCTGATGGAGGCCGAGCCGTCGGCGGAGCGGCTCGCCGAGTACACGGAGTGGGCGCTGCGGATCCACGGGCTCGTCGAGCGGGCCGTGGCCGAAGTGCACGCACGCGGGATCGTCTTCAACGACCTGCATCTGTTCAACATCATGGTGTCCGAGGACGAGTCCTCCGTGGTGCTGCTGGACTTCGAGGCGGCCAAACCCGCCTCGGAGGCCGGTCGCCAGACCGTCGCCAACCCGGCGTTCGTGGCGCCCGCCGACCGGCGGGGCTTCGATGTGGACCGGTACGCGCTCGCGTGCCTGCGGATCGCGCTGTTCATCCCGCTCACCAGTCTGCTCGCGGTGGACCGGGACAAGGCCGCTCACCTGGCGGAGATCGCCGCGGCACGGTTCCCGCTGCCCCCCGGTTTCCTGGACGGGGCGGTTCGGGAGATCACGCGCGGCCCCGCCGGCGGCCGGTCCGTCGGGGGGAGCTCGCGGGCGCCCGACCGTCCGGCGGACGGCTCCCGGTTCCTGCCCATGGAGCCGGGCGACTGGCCGGACAGCCGTGACTCCATGGTGGGCGCGATCCTGGCGTCGGCGACGCCCGAGAGGGAGGATCGTTTCTTCCCCGGGGACATCGCGCAGTTCGCCACGGCCGGCGGGGGCATGACCGTCGGACACGGCACCGCGGGAGTGCTCCACGCCCTGCACGAGAGCGGGGCACCCCGATGTCCGGAGGCCGAGGACAGGCTCCTCCGGCACGCCAAACAGCCCGACTCCGGCACGCCGCTCGGCTTCTACGACGGGCTCACCGGTGTCGCGTGGACCCTCGAACGGCTCGGACACACCGCTGCCGCGCTCGAACTGGCCTCCCTCGTCGCCGAACAGGACCACGAGGGCCTCGCCCCCGACCTGTACGGAGGGACGGCCGGTGTCGGCCTCGCCCTGGACGCCCTGGCCACCGCCACCGGTGAGAGCGGCTTCCACACCGCGGCCCTGCGCTGCGCCGAGCTGTCGGCCCGCCCGCTCCGGTCCTCCGCCCGGCCGGCGGGAGCGGTGGGCAAGGCGCGCACGGGGCTCCTGTACGGCTCCGCCGGTCGGGCCCTGCTGTTCGTACGGCTCTACGAACGCACCCGGGACACCGCCCTGCTCGACCTCGCCGCCGAGGCGCTCCACGACGACCTGAGCCGCTGTGTCCGCGGCGCTTCGGGGACCCTGCAGGTCGACGAGGGCTGGCGCACGATGCCGTACCTCGGCGCGGGCAGCGTGGGCATCGGCATGGTGATCGACGACTACCTGCTCCACCGTAGCGACGACGACCTGGAGCGGGCGCGCCGCGAGATCGTGCGGGCGGCGCAGGCCACGTTCTACGCCCAACCAGGTCTCTTCCGGGGCGTTGCCGGGATGGTGCTCCACCTCGCCCGTACGAACGTCGGCGGGCCCGGCACGACGCCGGGAGACGTACGCCGCCAGGTCGGTTGCCTGAGCTGGCACGCGATGTCCTACCAGGGCCGGCTCGCCTTCCCCGGCGAGCAGATGATGCGCCTCTCCATGGACCTGTCCACCGGTACGGCGGGCGTCCTGCTCGCCCTCTCCGCGGCCCTGGGCGACCGCCCGGCCCACCTGCCCTTCCTTCCGCCGCTTCCGCGGCCCCACGAACCGGCCCCGTGACGGGGTCGTCCCGCACCACCCGTCCCCCAACGAAAGGAAACGATCATGAACCTCTTCGACCTTCAGTCGCTGGAGACCCCCAAGGACGAGGCCATGGGCGACGTCGAGACCGGCAGCCGCGCGAGCCTCCTGCTCTGCGGTGACAGCAGCCTCAGCGTCACGACCTGTAACTGAACCGATCCGGCTTCCCGCACGGCGCCCCGAGCGCCGGTGAGGAGTCACGGGGCCCCGGGAGCGCTGCTCCCGGGGCTCCGGCCGTCCGGGCCGGACACCGGAGGCCCGGCGGGAACGTTGCTCCCGAAGGGGAAAGAGAGGAGGTCGGA
The DNA here is from genome assembly GCF_040303145.1 of Streptomyces sp. NPDC096079. Lineage (NCBI taxonomy): Bacteria > Bacillati > Actinomycetota > Actinomycetes > Kitasatosporales > Streptomycetaceae > Streptomyces > Streptomyces sp. NPDC096079. The sequence goes on along the minus strand of NZ_JBEOST010000032.1, from coordinate 56,204 downwards.
TGGGCACGCCGACCGGTTCCGACCGGTTGCTCCGCGGCGCCGTACGGCACACGGCGGGCACCACCGCGGCGCTGCTGCTCTGCTCGGTCGCCGGCGCGGCCTGCTCACTCGCCGTACCCGCGCTCGCCGGCAGGACCCTGGACCTCCTGCTGCGTCACCAGCCGGCGGCGGAGTCGTGGTTGCTGTGGACCGCCGTACTGCTCGCGGCCGAAGTGCTCCTGGAGACCGGCTCGGTGCTGCTGACACAGCTCGCCAACGCCCGCGCCACCGCCTGGATCCGGTTGCGCGCCCTGGGCGGTCTCCTCGACACCGCGCCCCACCGGGCAGCACCTCACTCCGGTGGCGACGTCGCCGCCCGGCTGTGCGTCAACGCCACCGACAGCGGCACGGCCCCGGCGGCACTCGCGACCTCCGTGTCGTCCGTGCTCATACCGGTCGGCGCACTCGTGGCCCTGGCACTCGTCCACCTCTGGACCGCCGCCGTCTTCGTGGCCGGTGTGCCCCTGCTCCTGCTGCTGCTCCGCGCGTTCGCCACCCAGTCCTCCGACTCGGTCGGCCACTACCAGCGGGCACAGGGCGCCGTCGCCGCCCGGCTGGCCGAAGCGCTGGGCGGCGCCCGTACCATCGCCGCCGCCGACACGGCACGGCACGAGGAGGAGCGCGTCCTCGCCCCGCTGCCGGAGATGACACGGCACGGCACCCGCATGTGGCTCGTCCACGGCCGCGCCGTGGCCCGCAGCGGCGTCCTCCTGCCGCTGCTCACCACGGCGGTCGTCGCGGTCGCGGGGGTCGGTCTCGCCGCGGGCGAGGTCAGCGTGGGCGGTCTGCTCGCCGCCTCGCGGTACGCGGCGCTCGCCGCCGGGATCGGAGGCATCGCGGCACCGCTCGGCACCCTGGTCCGCGCACGCAGCGCAGGACGCCGCACCGCCGAACTCGCCGACCTGGCACCGATGTCGTACGGCTCCGCGGCCCTGCCGCCCGACGCCCCCGGGACCCTGGAACTGCGGGGAGTGCGGGTGACGCGGGGCGGCGTCACCCTGATCACGGACGTGACGCTCTCGATCGGCGGCGGATCGACGGTGGCCGTCGTGGGCCGCTCCGGAGCGGGCAAGTCGACCCTCGCCGCCGTCGCGGGCCGGCTGACCGACCCCGACGCCGGGGCGGTCCTCCTGGACGGAGTGGACCTGGCGGAACTGTCCCGCTCGGAGCTGCGCGGGGCCACTGCGTACGCCTTCGCGCGTCCCGTCTTCGACGGCGGGGCCACCCCCACGGTGGGCGCCGCGCTGGCCGCCGGGGCCGGGCCCGCCAGGAGCCCGGCCCCGCCGACGAGCGTCCGGGACGCCGCGACGGATGCCTGCGCCGACACCTTCGTCCGACTGCTGCCGCTGGGCTACGACACCCCCGTGGACGACGCCCCGCTCTCCGGCGGCGAGGCCCAACGCCTGGGTCTGGCACGGGCGTTCGTCAGCCGGGGTCGCCTGATGATCCTCGACGACGCGACGTCGAGCCTCGACACGGCCACCGAACGACAGGTGGAGGCCGCCCTCGCCACGCCCTCACGGGCGTGCACCAGGCTGATCGTGGCCCACCGGGTGTCCACGGCCGCCCGGGCGGACCAGGTCGTCTGGATGGAGGCGGGCCGCGTGCGCAGGTCCGGACCGCACAGCCTGCTCTGGGAGGAACCGGAGTACCGGGCGGTGTTCATGGCGGAGGCCGGGCCCGTGGACACCCCGGGCCGGTCGACGGGGCTGCCGGATGTTCCGTCGGAGATCGCGGGGGCCGGCGCCGCGCCGGAGACCGCGCGGACCGGCGCCGTGCCGAAGACCGCGCGGACCGGCGCCGTGCCGAAGACCGCGCGGACCGGCGCTCCGTCGAAGACCGCGCGGACCGGCGCCGTGCCGTCGTCGGCCGTCCCGAGGGCCGGAGCGGGCGAGTGACGCCCGCTCCGGCCCCGCACGTCACCCGTCCGGCACCGGCCGCCGCCGGCCACCCGGAATCGGCCCGGCGCGTCACGGCCTTGCTCCGGTCCCTCCTCGTGCGTCGCAAGGGCGTCCTGGTGAAGCTGGCGGCCTGGTCGGCCGCCGAGTCCGCGCAGACGTTCCTCGGCGGGTTCTGCGTGGCCCGCTCCCTCGACGACGGCTTCCTGAGGGGCGCGGCCTCGACCGGGCTCCTGTGGCTCGCCGGGGCCGCCGTGGCCATCCTGCTGGGCGCTCCCGTCGTCCGGGGCGTCTTCGCCCAGCTCCCCCATCTCACGGAACCGCTGCGCGATCAGCTCGTACGGGGCTCGGTGGTACGCGCCCTGCGCACCGCCACGACCACGGGCGGGAGCGTGGACGCCACAGCGGTGTCCCGGCTGACGAGTCAGACCGAGATCGCCAGGGACAGCTTCGCCGGACTGGTCCTCGCCGCGCGCTCGTTCGTCTTCGTCTCCGTGGGAGCCCTCGTCGGCCTGCTGTCGCTCGCCCCGCAGTTCCTCCTCGTCGTCCTGCCTCCCCTGGGCCTCGGGCTCGTCCTGTTCACGGCCTCCCTGCGCCCCATGGCACGGGCCCAGCACCGGTACCTCGACGCGGACGAGGCCGTCGGCCGGCGCGCCGAGATCACCCGCACCGCCCTGCGGGACACCGTGGCCTGCGGCGCCCAGGAGGCGACCGCCGCGCAGAACCGCCGTGCCGTCGACGAGGCGGCCGCCGCCCAGCGCGCCCTGGCCCGCTGGGCGTCCGTCCGTACGTTCTCGGTGGCGACGGCCGGGCAGCTGCCGGTACTCCTGCTGCTCGCCGCGGCGCCGTGGATTCTCCGTCAGGGCGTCACGGCCGGGGCCGTGGTAGGCGCGCTCACCTACGTCCTCCAGTCACTGCTCCCGGCGCTGCACACGCTGATGACCGTCCTGGGCGCCGCGGGCGCGCGACTCTTCGTCGTGCTCGACCGACTCACCCAGCCGCTGCCCCCAACCCCTCCCCTTGCCGCCTCCTCACCCGGCCCGAGCGACCCGGGCAGGGCGGCCACGGCCCTGGAGCTGCGCCGCGTGCGCGCCGCCTACGGCCCCGGGGCGCGCCCCGTACTGGACGCGCTGGATCTGACCGTCGAGCAGGGGGAACACATCGCCGTGGTCGGCCCGAGCGGCATCGGCAAGTCGACGCTGCTGCACGTCGCGGCGGGCCTGCACAGCCCCGATCGGGGCGACGTACTGCTCTTCGGCCGCGCCGTCGCGGTCTGCCCGCCCTCGGAGCTGACCGCCCTGCGCGTCCTGCTCCCCCAGGAGGCGTACGTCTTCACGGGCACCCTGCGGGACAACCTGCGCTACCTGCGGCCCGGCGCCGATCGGTCCGCCGTCGACCGGACCGTGGACGCGCTCGCCCTGGAACCGCTGATCGACCGGGTGGGCGGGCTCGACCGTACGCTGACGCCCGACGCCCTGTCCCTCGGCGAACGCCAGCTGATCGCCCTGGGACGCGCCCATCTGGCCCCCGCCCCGCTACTGCTGCTCGACGAGGCGACCTGCCACCTGGACCCCGTCGCCGAGGCCACGGCCGAGAGGGCTCTGAGCGCGCGGCCGGGAGCCCTGGTCGTGGTCGCCCACCGGTTGTCGTCAGCGCTCCGAGCCGACAGGGTCCTCGTCCTCGACGGCACCCAGGCCCAGTACGGAACGCACGACGAGCTGCTCGCGCGTTCCGCTCTCTACCGCGATCTGGTGGGGCACTGGAGCCAGGTCCAAGGATGAGCGGACCATGCCGGCGAGGACGTCGGGGGCGGTGCTCAGGTCCACCCGGCGCCCTGGGCTATCCGGATGGCGTCCACGCGGTTGCGTGCGCCGACCTTGCGGATGACGCTCGCCATGTAGTTGCGGACGGTTCCCTTGGTCAGGAACAGCGTCGCGGCGATCTCGGCGACCGGCGCTCCGTCGGCGGCCAGCGAGAGGACGCTCAGCTCTCGCCGCGTCAGGGGCATCTCCGCGGCCTGGAGGAACCCGAGCGCGAGCGTGTCGTCGATGAAGCGCTCCCCCTTGGCCAGACGGTGCACGGCCTCCAGTAATCGGCCCTTGGGGGCGTCCTGGTCGACGAAGCCGGCCGCTCCCGCGGCATGAGCCCGTCGCAGTACCCCCGGCCGCTGCCCAGGGACGAGGGCCAGCAGCGGCGGACGGGCACCCGAGCCCTCCCTCGGGAGCGGTGCGGCAGCGGCCACGGGCGGCGTCGCCGAGGACGGCAGACACTCGGCGTCCGCGACGTACACGTCGGGTTCGGACTTCCCCGCCGCCGGGCCGTGCGGCCATCGGGGCAGCGAGGAGACCACCACGACCCCGCCCGATCTCAGCAGTTCGACCAGCGCGGTCCGCAGAAGCTGCGCCTCGTAGACCACCGTCACCCGTGTCATTCCCACCCCTTCGGTCCTCCGTCGTGCCAGGGGTGCACGACGTGAGCTGCCACCCCACCCCTCTGCCCTTGCCGCACCGGGCGGAACACAGCACGGGGTGCATGGGGGGGCGCACTCCGGAGCGCCTCGGCCGGATCCGGTTTGTCCCTTCGACGGCGAAGCAGGCCGACGGCGTGTGACGCGGGCCGCGCCGAACGAGGAATGTCCAGATCGAACCCGTACGCGGAAGGGGCGCACGCCGGCTCGTTCCGTCGACCCGCGCTCGTTGCACGAGGTTGCACATGCGTGCGCCGTTGGCGCGGGCTCGCTCAGACCTGGTAGCGCCCCGGGGCGAAGAGGTGCAGGTGATCCGCGACCCAGGCGGAGGTCCGTTCCAGGCCCTCCTCCAGGTCGACCTCCGGTTCCCAGCCCGCCCAGGTGCGGGCCCGTGTGTTGTCCGACAGCAGTCGGTGCACCTCGCTGCCGGAGGGCCGCAGCCGGGCCGGGTCCACGACGACCTCCGCTTCCCGGCCCGAGGCGGTGATGAGGGCCTTCGCGAGGTCTCCGATGGAGATCTCGCGCCCGGTGCCGAGGTTGACGCTCTCCCCCAGGGCCCGGTCGCAGCCTGCCAGTGCCAGGAAGCCGGCTGCCGTGTCGGTGACGTACGTGAAGTCGCGGGTCGGGGTGAGCGAGCCGAGGCGGATCTCCCGTGCCCCGGCGTGCAGCTGGGCGAGGATCGTGGGGATGACGGCGCGGGCCGACTGACGGGGCCCATAGGTGTTGAAGGGCCGTACGACGGTCACGGGCAGCTCGTAGGCGTGCCAGTGAGACAGGGCCATCATGTCCGCGCCGATCTTCGATGCGGAGTAGGGCGACTGCGGCTGGAGGGGATGGTCCTCTCCGATCGGGGCGGTGAGCGCGGTCCCGTACACCTCGCTGGTGGAGGTGTGCAGGAGGCGTCGCACCGAGTGGCGGCGGCACGCCTCGGCGATGTTCTCGGTGCCGACGACGTTCGTGCGGACGTAGGCGCCCGGGGAGTCGTAGCTGTAGGGGATGCCGATGAGCGCGGCGAGGTGGAAGACGGTGTCGCAGCCCTCGACGGCGTCCATGACCCGGCCCGCGTCGCCGACGTCCCCGGCGATGAACTCGACCGGCCCGTGCGGGTCGTCGAGGTAGCGGGCGAGGTGACCCTTGTCGGCGTACGGCTTGTAGTGGACGAAGGCCTTGACTCGGGCACCGCGCTGGACGAGCAGGTCGACGAGTGTGGAACCTATGAAGCCCTCGGCTCCGGTGACGAGGACGGTGCGGCCGGTCCAGTCGATGGTCGTGGCTGTCATGGGGTGAGCTCCTTTGTGGTGGTGGGCTGTCCGGCGAGGCGGATGACTGTCTGTGCCAGCAGGTCGGCGGCACGGGCGTGGTTCCCCGGGTCTGCGGCGCGCCCCATCACGGCGAGCCGGGAGGGGCGGCCGAGGAGGGGGTCGATCAGTTCGGCGAGCCGTCCGGGGGTGGTCTCGGCATCGGGGAGGAGGTGGGCGGCGCCCGCGTCGGAGAGGACCCGGGCGTTGTGGGTCTGGTGGTCGCCGGGTGCGTGCGGGTACGGCACGAGCACGGCGGGCACCCCGGTCGTGGCGAGCTCGGCGATCGTGGCGGAGCCGGCGCGGCAGACCACGAGGTCGGCGACCGCGTAGGCGAGGTCCATCCGGTCGAGGTACGGCACCGCTTGCGCGACGGCCCCCGCCCCCGCTTCGATGAGCTCGCGCCGGGCCTGTTCGAGGGCCGCCGGACCGGTCTTGATCAGGAGATGGACGTCCCTGCGGCCCTGCCAGCGGGCGGCGAGGCCCACGGCGGCGGCCGTGAGGCGGGCCGCGCCGAGGCTGCCCCCGTTGAAGAGGACGACCCGCGCGCCCTCGGGTATCGCGAAGGCGCGCCGTGCCTCCCCGCGCAGGGCCGGCCGGTCCAAGGCGGCCAGGGACTCGGCGATCGGCATGCCGACGGTCTGCGCCCGCTCACCGCCTGACAGGTGGGCGCGGCTGCCGTCGAAGGCGACGGTGAGGTGCGGGGTGAGACGGGCGGCGAACTGGTTGGCCCGGCCCGGGACCGCGTTGGACTCGTGGATCACGCTGGGCAACCCCGCCATCTTCGCCCCGACGATCGCCGGGGCGCTGGGGTAGCCGCCCATCCCGACGACGATGTGCGCCTTCTGCCTGCGCAGGACCTGGCGGGCCTGGGCCCCGGAGCGCAGGAGCGCAGCCGGGAGGAGGAAGCGTTTCGCGCCGAGCGCGGGGTCGAAGGGGATCATGTCGACGGTGTGAAGCCGGTATCCGGCCGCCGGGATCAGAGTCGTCTCCAAACCGCGTTCGGTGCCGATGAAGGAGATGACCGTCTCGGGATCGGCACGGCGCAGGGCCTCGGCCAGGGCGAGACCGGGGTAGATGTGGCCGCCGGTGCCGCCCGCACCGATCACGACGGAGAGTGGTGTGCGCATGGCCGCCACTCTCACGAAGCGGGTTAAGAGGGTTCTAAGAGTCCGGTTTGGCAGGCTTCACGCTATGAACGGCATGAGCGGCGTGGGCGGTGTGGGTGGCATGAGCGGTGTGGGTGGTGTGGATGGTGTGGGTGGTGTGGATGGTGTGGGTGGCATGAGTCCGGTTGGCGGGAGCGGCCCGGGCGACGGGAGCCGCTCAAGCAGCGCGGGCGACGGCACCAGCAGCAGGAGCGCCACCGGCGGCGCGAGCGGTCTGTGGAGTACGGGCAGGATCCTGGTGGCCGAAGACGAGCCGGACGTACGGGCTGCCGTCGAGGACGGGCTGAGCATGGAGGGGTACGAGGTCCGGAGTGTCGGCGATGGCCTGGCGGCGCTGTCGGCGGTGGCCTCCTGGCAGCCGGACGCGCTGGTCCTGGACGTGATGATGCCGGTACTGGACGGGCTTGCCGTCTGCCGGAGGCTGCGGGCGGTGGAGGACCGTACGCCGGTGCTGGTGTTGACCGCACTGTCGTCGGTGAGCGAGCGGGTGGACGGGCTGGAGGCCGGCGCTGACGACTACCTGGTGAAACCGTTCGCCTTGGACGAGCTGGTGGCACGCGTGCGGGCGTTGCTGCGACGGGCCGCACCGCCCGCGCCGGGCGGGGACCTGGCCTTCGCGGACCTGACGCTGGACCCCGTGACGCGCACCGGGCGGCGGGGCAGCCGCCCGCTGGAGTTCTCCCGCACCGAAGCCGCTCTTCTGGAGCTCCTGCTGCGCCACCCGGGCCAGGTCCTGCCGCGCGAGGTGATCCTGCAGCGGGTCTGGGGCCAGGACTTCGGCCCCGACTCCAACTCGCTCGCGGTCTATGTGGGATACCTGCGGCGGAAGCTGGAGGCGGGCGGCGAGCCGCGCCTCGTCCACACCGTGCACGGTCTCGGCTACCGGCTGGATGTGGCATGAGCGGGGTACGCAGACTGGGCGCCCGCTGGCGGCGCAGACGACCGCTCCGTACCCGGCTGGCGCTCGCGACGTCGGCGGCGGTGGCGCTGGTCGCCGTCGGGGTGTGCACGGCGGCGTTCCTCGTCATCCGCTACGAACTGCTGCACCAGCTCGACCTGTCCCTCACCCAGTCCGCGACCCGTCTCATCCAGGCCAACCGGGACGAGGGCCCGCAGACCCTGGCGGGCGAGTGCCGCTACCTCTCTGCTCCCCCCTGCGCCCAGATCGTCCCCGCCGACCCGGCCGCGGACCCCGACGACCCCTACCTGCTGCCCGTCACCACCCCCGTACGCGACGTCGCGGCGGGCAAGCGCGCCCCGTACTACAGCAACGTCGAAGGGTTCGGGCAGCCGCTGCGGATGCTGACCACCCCGTTCGGCAACGGGCAGGCGCTCCAGGTGGCGCTGCGGGCGGACCCGGTGGACAAGGGCGTGCGGCAGGCGGCCGTACTGCTGGCCGGGGTCGGAGCGGTGGGGGTGCTGCTGGCCGGGCTGCTCGGCTACGCCGTCTCCCGCACAGGTCTCGCCCCCGTGGCAAGGCTGACCGCGACCGCCGAACGGATCGCGGCAACCCGCGACCCGCGCCATCGCATCGAGCTTCCGCCCGGCCCACCGGGCCGGCAGGACGAGGTGACCCGGCTGGCAGCTGCCTTCAACGCCATGCTCGGCGAACTCGAGCAGTCGGTGGCCTCCCAGCGTCGGCTGGTCGCGGACGCCTCCCACGAACTACGGACCCCGCTGACCGCGCTACGCACCAACGCAGAGCTCCTGGCCCGCGGCGACCGACTGGCACCCGCCCAACGCGATCGGGCCGCGGGGGCGCTGGAGCGGGGCATCCGGGAAGTGACCGGGCTCGTCAACGACCTGATCGAGCTCGCCCGGGACGAGGAACCGCTACCGCTCCTGGAAGACGTGCGCATCGCCGAGTTGGCCGAGCACGTGGTGGGCACAGCCCGGACACACTGGCCCCGGACCCCCTTCGTCCTGGAAGTGGAGGCGGGCGCGGCGCACGCGGTCCGGCCGGGAGTCCCGGCGCGGCTCGCGCGGCTGCTGACGAACCTCCTCGACAACGCAGCCAAGTTCAGCCCGCCCGGCACCCCGGTCGAGGTGACGCTGAGCACGTACCGGAGCGGCAGGAGCACGGGCGACAGCGGGACCACCACGGGCGGACTGACACTGACGGTCCGGGACCACGGCCCGGGGATCCCCGCCGTCGACCTCCCCCATGTCTTCGACCGCTTCTACCGCGCCGAAACCGCGCGTGCCCTGCCCGGCTCCGGCCTCGGTCTGGCCATGGCCAGGCAGATCGCCCACGCACACGGGGCGGAGCTGACGGCCGGGGCGGCGCCGGGCGGCGGAGCGCTGTTCACGCTGACGTTCGCCCCGACGACCCCACCCCGTGGCGGCAGGCCGTGACCGGCAGCTCCGAAACCGGTTCCGGGTGGATGACCCCGATCCGCGCGACCAGGTGAAATCCGCGCCCGCACGGCTCGACCTGCCGGCCGCGCCACGCGTACCCGCACCCGCACCCGCAAGCCGGGTCAGCCGGGAAAGGAGAAGTAGAGCGCGTCGCTGTAGAAGGATGCGAAGTGCTGCTGCCAGTCGGCCCGGACCGCGACCAGCCAGTCGTCGTTGCGGCCGGCGATCGCCGCCTCGGCTTGGGCGACGGCGTCGGGGATGTCCCCGGACACCAGACGCCGCACACTCGCTGCCGGATCGTCGTCCGTCATCGAGACGATCTCCCCTGTCTCGAGGACGAAGTACTTCGCCTGCTGTTTCTCCAGGTGAGCCTGAGTCCTGGCAACGCATTCGGCGAACTCGACGTTATCCGCCAGGCCCTCGCCGACCACGCGCATGAGGTCGCGGAGCAGGGCCGCCCCGTCGGTGTAGTCCGCGGCGATGCCGATCGGAGGATTCCAGATCATGGACGGGACGACCGTGGTCCCGCGTCCCACCAGGAGCTTGTGCGCAAGCGGGATGTCCCAGTTGTGCTCAGATATGCACCGGATCTGCTGAGGAATCTCCGCCTCGCTCGGTATCGAGTCCGCAGCGTAGAGATATGAACGGTTTGCCATGACGGCGACGCTAACACCGGCCACCGACAACACCGGCGCCATCTGTCCGCGCACTGCGCAGAGCGCGGAGCCCTTCGGGCCCGGCAGGTTCGAGAGCTTCCTCGGAGCCGATGTCCTTCGCCGTGTGGGCCCACACGGCGTGCGGGTCCGAAAGCCGAGCGGTCACGCGTGCCTCGCCGGGGCGTCGTTACTGTCGTCTGCCAGGCTACGCGGCCGCCGTCAGGCCGAGGGCGTGGTGTGGGTACGGGGGCGTTCGGTGGACAGCACCGCCCACACACGTCGCCCCTCGTCGGACGTGTCGGTGCCGCAGCTCGCAGTACCGGGAACGGCGGCGAGGTCGGCGAGGACCTTGTCGTCGGCGACGGCGGCGGTGTGGCTGAGGACGACGATGAGCAGCATGCCGTCCTGGTCGGCGAGATGGACGCTGATCCGCCTGCCTTCGTCGGAGGCGGCCGTGTCGACGAGGAGCCGTACCGCCCGCTCGAGGGCCTGGTCGTCGGGGTGGACGTACCCCCAGCCGCGGACCGTTTCGGTGAGCTTCCGGACCGCCTGGGCCGCAGTCCAGGGGTAGGCACGCAGCGCCCAGTTCGCGGCCCGCCGGTCCTTGATGGCCATCCGGGGCCGACGGGTGGCAAGTCGAGCCTGCTGAGGTCCGGGAAGCGGGAGCGCGGAGGAGACGGGCTTCGTCGACGGCTGCGGCCGCGGCACCTCGACGGGCTTCTTCTGCGGCGGCGGGGTCCGGGGCGGGTAGGTCGGCGGCACCTTCGGGCCGTTGTCGTCCCTCGGCAGCGGATCAGTCACGGCAGCCTCCTCGCGCTCCCAACCATGCTGCCAGCACAGTTCGGTGCGGCAAGGCTGATTCCCCCGTTTGCCGATGAGAGTGATCCCCCGACGGGCTGGCCCGCTCTTCTGGGCAGCGCGGTGGCGCTGAACCGGTGGGCGCGGCCGCCGCGCTAGTCCGCGAGGCAGGGACGTTGTCAGTGGTGGTCGGTACGTTGCCGTCATGGGTGTCTATCTGGTGAGTGTCACCGCACAGGACTGGTCACAGGACGGGGAGGACGGCTACGGGGAGGTCGCTGCCGCGCTGAACACCGAGCTGGAACGGCGCGGGCTGCCCCCGTACGAGCTGCCGCAGACCGCACAGGAGGCGCCGGGCTGGTTCGAAGAAAAGGTCAGCCCGCCCATGGACGGCTTCGTGGCGCTGTGCAGGGCGCAACTGACCGATGCGGAGTTGTCGACCCTCCTCGACTGGAGCGTACTGATACCCCTCACGCTGGAGGAGCAGATCGTGCTCCCCCTCGGCACCGCCTATTCCGGCGACGAGACAGTGGTCGCCGGAGCTCCGCAGGTGCTCGCCCTGGCCGAGCGGCTTGCCGGTTCCGTCGAACTGCCCGTGGACGCGATCCCGGCGGGCGAGAACCTCGCAGTGAGCCTGTGGTTCCTGGAGGGCGGGGCGGAGCGGACCGTCCCGGCGCGGCCCGGACCGTGGGCCGAGGACCTGGACGCGGCCTTCTACGTGGCTCTCTACCTGCGCGCCGCGCAGTACTCCCTACGGCACGGCTGCCCCATGACCTATTCCTGATCCGTATCCGCGACATAGGGCCGGGGGTGGTTTCCTCCGTCCGCCCGGGACACGTGGTCTACGGGACATCGCCACGTTGCAGCGCTTCCGGAAACCCGCACTGCCGGAGGCCCGGCCCCCGCCTCCGGGGGCCGGGCCGGGCTCACTGGGTCGGATGGGCGTCGGGTCTCAGCTCACCTGGATCGAGACGTCGTCCAGGACGAACGAGGTCTGCAGGGACTGGTCCTCCACCGAAGTGAAGGCGAGGGTGACGGTCTGGCCGGCGAAGGGCGAGAGGTCGTACGACTTCTCGACGTAGCCGGCGGCCGCGTTCAGGTTGGAGTAGGACGCCAGCTGTTGGCCGCCCACCTTGACCGTGGCCACGTCGTAGGCGACGTTCTCGGTCTCGTCCGTGTCGATGTGGACGAAGAAGGAGAGCCGGTACGAGGTGCAGCCCGAGGGGATGGACACGGACTGTGCGGCGTTCTCCGTGTAGCTGGAGCCCCTTCCGCCCAGCCACGCCTTGTAGCTGCCCGCGTGTGCCGCCTGCCGCGAGTCGTTGGTGATCACGCCCGCGCTCGCGGTCCACGGACTGCTGCCGTTCTCGAAGCCGCCGTTCACGATGAGCTGGCGCGGCGTGCAGGATCCGCCGCCGCCCGTCACGGTCAGCGTGTACGTGGTGGTGTGGCTGACGGTGCCCGAGCCGGTGACGGTCAGGGTGTAGGTCCCGGGCGTGGTGCTCGCGCCGACCTGCACGGACAGGGACGAGGAGCTGCCGGACTGGACGGACGTCGGGCTGAGCGTGGCGGTCACGCCGGCCGGCGCGCCGGAGACGGAGAGGCTCACGGTCTGGGCGGCGCCGCTCACCGTGGCGGTGTTCACCGTCGCCGAGAGGGACCCGCCGGGGGCCGTGCTGCCCGCGGACGGGCTGACGCCGACCGAGAAGTCCTGTGCCGGGGTGGTGGTGCCGACGGCCTGCTTCCAGAGGGCGTAGGCGATCCCGTCGGCGCTGCGGTTCAGGACCGTCGCGTTGATGTTGCTCGTGGTGTCACAGGCGCTGTGGTAGCAGGAGTCGTAGGCGGTGTTGGCGGAGCCGCCCCACTTCTGCGCCTGAGCCGAGGTCTTGCGGGCGCTCGCTCCGGCCGCGTATCCGGAGGTGGGGATGCCGCCCTGCTGGAAGGAGTAGTCGTCGCTGCGGCCCTGGCCCTCGGTGTTCTCCTCGGGCGCCAGGTTGAGGGAGGTCCAGTACGCCTTGAGGGGCGCGGCGGCGGTGGAGTTGAGGTTGTTGATGAAGTAGCCGCCGTTGGTGGAGCCGACCATGTCGAAGTTGTAGTAGGCCTTGACGGCCGCGCGCTGCGTGGCGGTGAGCCGGTTGACGTAGAACGCGGAGCCGTTGAGGCCCTGCTCCTCGTCGGTCCACCAGGCGAAGCGCACGTGCTTGGTCATCGTCGGGTTCTTCTGGGCGAGGACGAGGGCGTTCTCCAGAAGGGCCGCGGATCCCGAGCCGTTGTCGTTGATGCCGGGGCCCGCCGAGACGCCGTCCAGGTGCGCGCCGAACATGACGACCTGGTCGTCGGGGCCGCCGGGCCAGTCGGCGATCAGGTTGTTCGAGGGGTAGGTGCAGGACGTGCAGTTCTGCTCGGTCACCGTGTATCCGGCGGCCTGCAGCTTGCCCTTCACGTAGGCCAGCGACTGGGTGTATCCGGCGCTGCCCGCGCGGCGGTTGCCGCCGTTCTGGCCGGCGATCGTGTTGAACTGGGTCAGGTGTGCCTGCACGTTGGCGACGTTGACGTCCGGCGGGTCGTTGCCGGGCTGGGTTCCGCCGATGTTGAGCGTGTAGTCGGTGGTGTGCGACAGCGTGGTGCCCTGTCCCCTGACGACGACCGTGGACGTGCCGGGTGCCGCGTTGGAGGTGGCGGTCAGCGTCAGTACCGAGGACTGTCCGGCCTGTACCGTCGCGGGGTTGAAGGAGGCGGTTACGCCGGAGGGCAGGCCGGTGGCGGTCAGCGTCACCGACTGGGAGCCGCCGGTCGTGACGGCGGTGCCGACGGTGGTGGTCACGGAGCCGCCCTGCTGGACGGTGCCGGACGCGGGGTTGAGCGACATCGAGAAGTCGTCGTTCTGGCCGCTCGGGGTGCAGGTCGGGTCGGCGGACTGGGCGGGCACGCTGATCGCGTCCCAGGCCGCCTTCGTCTTGAGGAAGAGGCCGCAGGTCGCGTCGAGCGACTTCGCGGAGCTGAGCGTCGCGGTGCGGTACTTCTTGTAGCTCATGCTGCTGGTCTTGAGCAGCATGCCGCCGTAGAAGATCTTGCCGGCGGTCTGTATCCCCACGCCCGTGAGGGTGCTCTGGTTGCAGGTGCTGCTGCTGGGCTTGCCGCCACTGGGGTTGGTGCCCTCGGAGAGCAGGTAGAACCAGTGGTTCAGCGGGCCTGCTGCGGCGTGCACCTCGGTGCCGGGGATCGCCGAGCTGTAGCAGGCCGGGTCGTTGTTGACGGCGGGCGGGTTGTACATGTTGCGGATCGGGCCCCGGCCCTGGAGGTTGATGACCTCGCCCACCGTGAAGTCGGGGACGTCGTAGGGAGCGGGCTGGTTGATGTACGCCTCGGTCAGCGCGCCGAAGATGTCGCCGGTGCTCTCGCCGAGTCCGGCCTCCTGACCGCTGGTGCCGCCGGGGGTGTTGGAGTCGATGGCGTGCCCGTACTCGTGGGCCACCACGTCCACGCCGGCGATCCACTCGTTGGCGCTGTTGCGCCCGATGGTCACCGAGCTGCCGTCCCAGTAGGCGTTGAGATCGCTCAGCCCGACCTTGCCGGGGAAGCTGCGGCCGTTGCCGTTGACGCCGTTGCGGCCCAGCCACTGGCCGAGCATGTCCCACTGCTTCTGCGCGGCGAACATCAGGTCGACGCAGCCGGTCTCCTTGCTCGTGGGGTTGCCGGTGCCCCAGGAGTCGGAGGACTTCGAGAAGACCGCGTTGGTGCTGTAGTCGGCGCAGCTCAGGCCGGTACGGTTCGGGTCGCGGAGGGAGTAGGTGGAGCCCGAGGCGGTGGTGTCGATGGTGATCGGGCCCGGACCGTTCCACTTGCTGTTGCCGGTGCCCGCGACCACGTCGTCGTAGCTGTCGACGACGGCACCGGTACGGGCATCGACGAAGACGTGCAGCTTGCTCGGCGCGGTCTCGGTACGGCCGCGCAGCACGGTCTCCCAGGCCAGGACCGGCTTGTCGTCCTTGAGGCGGACGACAAGTCGGCTGCTCTCGACCTTGTCGACCGAGGCCAGTCTCTTCCGCGAGGCGGCCTCGGCCTTCTTCGCGTGGACCGACGGCCGCGTCGCCACGTCGATGCGCACGGAGGAGGCGGACTGGAGGGCGCGGATCCTGCCGGAACCGTCGGCAAGGACGACGGCGTCACCGCCGACGACCGGCAGGCCTCGATAGCTGCGCTCGTACGAAACCGAGTAGAGGTCCTTCAGCCAAGGAGTGACGAGACGTCGCTCGTACTGTTCCTGGGCCGAGTTGACCAATGTGTCGAGACCGCTGTCGACTGCCAGGTCCGCGGCCGCGACCGCGCGGGTCACGGGGCTGTCCGTCTGGGCCGGTGCCGGCTGCGCCGCCGACGCCGTTCCGGCGAGGGTTCCGGCGAGGCTCGCGGACAGCGCCATCGCTGTCACGGCCGCCGTCCATCTGGTGGGCTGCACAATCCACTCCGATCGTGGGGGAGCTCGGGTGTCGTCGCCGCCGAGTATGGGCGTGGACATGACGAGCGAGAGCCATCCCTTCGGGCATAAGACCCGCGTTATGACCCGCCGACAGCCCCCGCGCGCGCCGGAAGCGGCCGGTTCCGGTCTGCCTGGCCGTCGAGAGCCCGCCATGCCGGTCAGGGAAGGCCCTGTCATCCCCTGATCTCCCGTGCGCCCAGCCGGCCGGCTTAGCCATGCCGTTTGACGACACCCTGGGAGGGGTGATCTGAGTGCTGCCGAGTGGGACGGGATCCGACTATTGCTGCCGGTCAGCAACGGGCGTTGTGGCGGATGGTGGCACCACCGTCAAGTGGTCGAAGGGGTTCTGCACTGGTACGGACCGGGAGCCCTCGGCGAGACTGCCCGAGTTGTGTCCTCAGGCGGGGCGTGCCGGGACTCGTGAAGCTCGGTACCGGAGCGCCGGGGTAGACGTAGCCGCACCTGCCGGAGGCGGGTGGCGGGCCCCCGTACTGCTTCGTGAATGTCGTTACCGGCTCCCAGTCCAAGGTCACAGAACCCGCGGGATCGGAGTAGCCTGGCCGGAAAAGACCAGCCATGCTGCGCCAACGACCGGGAGAAGGCTCTGATGGACTTGCAGCCTCCCGGTAGCTCGCTGGTCACGCCCGACTGGCTTGCCGAGCGGCTCCATCACCCCGATCTGGTCGTCCTGGACGCGAGCGTCGGAGCGCACCGGGGTGCGGCGGAACGGATTCCGGGCGCGCGGGTCTTCGACATCGACGGAACGATGTCGGACACGACGAGTCCGCTCCCGCACACCATGCCTGACCTGAATGCCTTCGCCCGCTCCCTGCGGGCGCTGGGCCTGCACGACCACAGCGTCGTGGTGGCCTACGACGCCGCCGGCCTCTACTCCAGCGCTCGCGCGTGGTGGATGCTGCGCGTGGCCGGTTTCGACCGGGCTGCCGTCCTCGATGGCGGCCTGCCTGCCTGGAAGGCCGGCGGCCTCGGTTGCGAGCCCGCCTCGGCGTCGACGGTGCCCACGGCGGCTGGGGACTTCATCGCGAAGCCGCGGCCCGAGCTCCTCGCGGACAGCGTGACCGTGACAGCCGCACTCTCCGACGGCGCCTCGGCCGTGCTCGACGCCCGCAGCCGCGAGCGCTACGCCGGCCAGGTAACGGAGCCCCGGCCGGGACTGCGGCGCGGCCACATGCCCGGCGCGGTGAACCTGCCCTTCACCGACCTCCAGGTAGATGGCCGGATGCGCGCATCGGACGAGCTTCATGCCTTGTTCAGCGCCGCCGCCGGCCCCCGCGAACGCCTGGTGTTCAGCTGCGGATCCGGTGTCACCGCCTGCGTTCTCGCCCTCGGCGCTGATCTGGCCGGCTACCACGACCTGGCCGTGTACGACGGCTCATGGAGCGAGTGGGGCCTGCCGTCTGACTTCCCGGTCGAAACGACAGACCTGGCCATCAGCTGACCGGGCCCGAGGCTGACGGGACCGCCCGGCGGGAGGTCTCAGTGGCTCGGACAACACCGGTAGATCACAGTCAGGGTGTCGGGCTCGGTGTACGAGTGGGGATTCCGCGTCGGTCGGCGAGTCGAGCAGCTATCAGGCAGAACGCCGGCGCGAACAGCAGCTCGGCCACGAGGGCTTCCCAGGGTGCATCCGCAGCGGTGCTCTCATCGGCCAGCTCTCCGAAGACTGCGGAGAAGGAGAAGGCAATCAAGTTGTTCACCGTATGGACAGCGATGACCGCCTCCAAACCGCCCGTGCGAATGGTGAGCCATCCCCACCAGGCCGCCGAGTAGCACAGCAGCAGGAACCCAGACATCTGCCCGAAGCCGTGGGCCAAGGCAAACAGCAGGGAGGCCACAGCCACCCCAGGCCAGGGCGAGCGAAGAAATCCGCCGAAGAACTGGACCAGCCAACCGCGGAAGACGAACTCCTCTGCAGCAGCCTGGAAGGGAACGAGCGCCCACAGCACCAACAGACTCAGCAGAAGTTCGGACCAGCCGGGCATCTCCCCGGTCGCGGACTCAGGACCATCCTGGAACAGGCCCCAAACGATCAGCACGACGTTCTGGATGACGAGCACGACCGCAGCCAGTCCGAAGCACCATCCCAGCCACCCCCACCGCAGCCGTCCGGTGACGGACGCGAGCGTGCCTGCGGGCCGTTTCCCGCATACGCGGACGGCAAAGAGCACGGCCGGAATCCACAAGGCGAGGCCCACCAGCAGGATGGCGGCGTCCAGCAGCGGATCGGCGAAGAAACTGTCACTGTCGGCTGGAGCCGATTCCAGTCCCAGTAGCGTGCCGGCGACGGCAGCGCCGACGAACACAAGAATCATCCCGGCCACCATGAGTGCAAGGACCAGGAAGAACTCCCCTATTCGCGCCCAGGTACGCTGGCGCCCATTGCGCCCTTGCTCGTGGTAAGCGGATCCTGGTGGTGGGGTCGTCAGTCCAAGTGGACGGGGCGGCAGCATGAGACCCTGTGGGCCCCACACGCCCGGTGGCATGGGCCATGGCTGTGCAGGGGGCACTCCATCCTGCGACGGAGGCGCCCAGGAATGCGGGTCGCGGTGCGGAGGCCCTGGTATCGGATCGGACATCGTCTGCTTTCTCAAGGTACGCGTGGACGGAACACTTCCCTGAAGTCTGTCACTCCGCTCCCGACCATGAAGTCTCTGTCATGCGCCACGCGATTCAGTCGACCGCTCAGGAACCCGTGGCAACGGGGGTGATCGGCTGTGCCCGCCTTTGTGCGCACTACGACCTGGTCGAGCGGGGGTTGGTCCGTAGCGCAGGTCACGTCGCACACGAAGAGGGAAATCGGATCCCACCTCGGGCAGCCCGCTCTTCCGTGGGTCCCGGAGCCTGATCCGCTCCGCACTGCACGTGCCTCTCCCTGCTGCACCGGCTCAAGCCGGTCTGCAGAACGTCTGGGCTCGCAGATCGTCCTCAGCACGCTCGGTGCCCAACGGCACGTGCAGCTGCTGCGCGGCCGGTCCTCTGTGTGGCCGGTCGGCTCCCTCCGGAGTCGGCTCTCCTGCTCAGGACGCCGGGGCGGTCACGTCCCACACGATGTAGTGGAACTGCCGTTGGCCGTTCTCAGCGGGACCGAGATATTGCAGGGCCGCCACGTGCCCGGCACTGGTCGGCAAGCAGAACCAGGAGCCCATCGGGGCCATCGACTCCGAGCCTGCGGAATAGTTGCGGATGAGCTTCGCGCAGTGGGTGGGAGTTGCCCCCTCCAAGGAGCGGGCGACCCGTCCGTTCATCGCTGCGAAGCTGTCGTCCCCGCCCCACGATATGTCCGGGCTTACTACCGTCTTTCCTGCAGTGCCGTGCTCGAGATCGGCGCTGTCCATTGGGCTGAGAGCGACGTTGCCTGATCTGAGAACGACTGGGGCCGCGCTCGTGGAAGGCGACGGCGAGGCAGCATCCGAGGTCTGTCCGGCCGAGGCGGGCGGTGGTGTCGCCGGTGTAGTGGTCGACGAGACAGGGACTGATGTGTGCCCGGCCGGTGGCCCTCCATTCGGCGGGGCGGATCGTTGCTGGGTAAGCACCGTGACGACGAGGCCCAGGACCGGGATCAGGATGCCGACTACCCACCACGCCCAACGTGGCGGCCCACTGTGGACGGCCGAGGGGGCATGCGGCGGCGGCTGAGAGGGCTGTGGAGGAACGGGCGGCAGCGCACCGTTCGAGTCGTTCGTCATCCAAAGTCCCCCGACTGCGAGCCGACCTGCCTTTCCGCGGGCAAGATCTGCACCGTATCCCGTACGTCGAGTACATGCCACCGATCTTTCTCCGGTGAGTGGCTGTTGTTCTACCGATCTTGATGGTCGCGAGTTCGACGGCGGCGCTTCCGTTCGTCGTCGGTGTCACCACCCCAGGCAGGCTGAGCGCCTGGGTCGCCGGTAGGGTCGGACTCCATGACCGACTGGACCGGGGTGCGCGATCGGGTTCTGGCTCTGGCCGCAGTGCCAGGCGGCGACAAGGTGTTCGGGGCGAGGGCGCACGGCTTGGCCCTCGATGCGCCTCTGACTGCCACCGAGGTGGCGGACCTCGAGGCATGGCTGGATGTTGACCTGCCCGAGGACTATCGCTCGTTCCTCTTGCATGTCGGAGCGGGAGGGGCCGGGCCGGCTTACGGCATTCTCCCGGTCATGCGGCGTGAGGGTTCCGCAGGCTGGCACTGGGTCGGAGAGCTCATTGAGGAGGTCGAGCCGGGCATGTTCGCTGAGCTGTTCCCGGGAGGGGCGGATCCAGCGGCGACGGTGAGGATCCTCGCTGAGCGGCCGGTGGAGGAGGAGTTCGACGACCTCGCCGATCTCGCCGCGGCCGTTGAGGAGTGGGAGGAGCGTCTGGGAGAGGTGCAGTACGATCCGCGCCGCACGGCCGGGGCGCTTTGCCTGTGCGATGAGGGCTGCGGGATGGTGGTCTGGCTGGTCGTTACCGGGCCGGAGCGAGGCCGGATGTGGCGTGACGATCGCATCAATGGCACGGATCTTCAGCCGATGCGCGACGCCGACGGCTCTCCTCTGGACTTCGCCAGTTGGTACCTCGGCTGGCTCGCAGACGCCGAAGCTGCCTGCAACCAGGCCCGATAGCAAGAAGTCCGCTGCCGATCACGGCAACGCAGGACACTGCGCTTGTCGCCCGGTTGGGGGATCTGCAGCCCGTGCGCGCATGAAGACAGGGCCTCCTGAACAGCTCGCGGGTGTCGAAGTCCACGTGCAACAGGAGGCCCTGTGCCGCAGTCTTCCGTGTCTCCCTCAAATCCGTCCAACTCGGGTGCCCGACGGTGTGATTGCCGTGGTCGGCCGCGTACGGGAACGCGGCCGACCACGGGTCACGTGTGCGACGCTACCCCTCCGACATGACCGACGCCGAGTGAGTGGCGGTCCGGCCGCTGCTGCCGGTGCCGCGCTGGCTTCAGGGCCGAGGCGTCCAGCCGGAGGCGTACTGTCACCGAGCGCTACTGGACGCGATCCGCTACCTGGTCGACAACGGCACGAAGTGGCGGGCCAGGCCGGTCGACTTCCCGCCGTGGGACCGGGTCTACGCGTTCTTCCGACGTTGGCGCGACCACGGCCTGGTCCGCGAGTTCCACGACCGCCTCCGCCGCCAGGTCCGTGAGCAGGCCGGGCGGGATCCGGAGCCGAGCGCCGGCGTGATCGACTCCCAGTCGGTCAAGGCGGGCGCCGTGGTCGGATCCGACAGCCGGGGCTTCGACGGCGGCACGCTGAACAACGGCCGCAAGCGGCACGTCGTGGTCGACACGCTCGGCCTGCTGCTCACTGTAATGGTCACCGCCGCGGATGTCGGCGACCGTGCCGCCGCCCAGGTGCTGCTCGCCCAGGTCGCCGCCGAACCACCTCCTCGCTCTGGTCTGGGCCGACGGCGGCTACGCCGGAAGCCTCGTCGAGTACAGCCTCGCTGTGCTCGCCGTGGTCCTTGCCATCGTCAAGCGCAGCGACGACATGCGCGGCTTCGTCGTGCTGCCGAAGCGGTGGACCGTGGAACGGTTCTTCGCCCAGCTGATGCGAAGCCGCCGATTGGTACGCGACTTCGAGCGCTCCACCAGCAGCGCGGAAGCGATGATCTACTGGTCGATGACGACGCTCATGACCCGCCGCCTTGCCCGGTCACGTTCTTCGCGAGCGTGAACCGACCCGGCGCCGACTCGACCAACCAACCCCGGGCCACCAGTCGCTTCGCCTTCGACCGCAAGGCTTCCACCTTCCCCGGCACCGGGTCCAGGCCGAAGCAGGCTGCCATCTCCTGGCACGTCAATGGGCCTTGACCGAGCCGGTTCCGGTCCGCGAGGGATTGCAGAATGCGCCGGTAATCCGCCGACAGGACCGACCAGGCCAGTCCCGCCCGCCACATCGGCACCACCTACTTCGGCTTCGCCGCTCCCTCCGGCCCGGACCGCACCGGTTGTCCACTGGGAGCCGGCAGACCCGCGGATGCGGCGGGGCCAACCACGGCATCGTCGCCGGGGGCCAGCACCTCACCGACACACCACTGCCACAGGCCCGCCGACCCTGTTCCTGACCAGCGGAAACAGAGCCATCAAGACCGGAAGGACAACAACCACTGAGACGAGCGCGAAGGTCACCACTGCCGGCGCCTGCCTCCGATCCCGCATCCGTGACGGACGCGGAGCGAGCGATCCGGTCGACGGTGCCGTGAGCCTCGGCCCCGTCGAGGCGACCGGCGCGCAGTCTGCGCGAACTCCTGAGGTCGGCGACTGCCATCGTTCCGCTTTGGGGCCAGGGGGCCCAAGAGCCCGCCGCCCGTCGCCCTTGCCCTGTGAGGCGACTCCGAGCGGCGGGCCCTGCACCGCCAGAGCGCCATAGCGTGTCGCCGCGTCGAGGGCGTCAGCCGCTATCGGGTCTGCCAGGACCCGCACCATCAGCGGCCGCGCCCTCAGTTCCGCGTCTTCTTCGATCGCGCCAACGCCGTTGCGACCGGCTCGTACTCGCATCGCGGTTTCGCCAGATTCACGCCCGGATCTGGCGGAGACAGCGGAGGCTCCCTCATGCCTGTCTCGAACCTCGCGCAGGATCTTCACACTTTCAACAAAATGCGTATCTTGATCACGAGTCAGATCTTCTCAGCATCAAGGAGTTCTCCATGGCCAGATCGCTCGGCAACCAGATGAAGGCCCTGAAGAGGCGCCACATAGGTGTCGTCACCGTCATCGCCGCCGTCCTGTCGCTCGCCGCTTGCGAACCGGCCACGCCCGCCAACACCCCCAGCGCCCCAGCCACCGCCAGCGCGAGCACCAGCCCCTCGGTAACACAGAGCCCGGGTCCCAGCGTCACCCCCACCCCGGCGACGCCGACCTCCTCAGCCCCCTCCGTCGCGCCCACCACCCATGCCCCCGCCCCGGCCACCACCAAGCCCGCCCCTGCCCCTCCGGCTCCTACCCGCACGCGCACCCAGGCCCCCGCGCCCGAGCCCACCCAAGAGGCCAGCAGCTGCTATCCCGTGTCCAACGCCGGCAACTGCTACCGGGCCGGCCAGATATGCCGGAAGGCCGACGTCGGCACCTCCGGACGCGACGCCAAAGGCCGCGCGATTCACTGCCGCGACGACGACAGCGTGGGTCAGCGCTGGGGCTACTAAAGGGTGTTGCAGAACGTCGGATTTCGGCGGGCCGAGGTGAGGTCTGAGCTGCTGGTTCACCGGTTCATGGCGAGGGCTCTCTTGCGGTGCGGGACGACCAGGCCGGTGCCGAGGTAGGCGCCGTCCGATGACCGTCGTCCCGGCCGCCAGGGTCGTCGGCAGATCCGACTCCCGCCAGACGTGCGCGTCGGCCTTGTCGCCCGGTGCCGGCCCGGCCGCCGCGATGACCAGGCGGGTGTCCGCGTCGATGACGACCTGCACGTTCGCCGAGAACCGGTAGTTGCGGGAGGAGGCGCCGACCTTGCGGTCGCGGACCGGAATGTGTCGGCCACCGGCCGCGGAGCCCGCTCAAGCGCCAGCAGCGAACCAAGCCGCTGGATGACCCGGCACACCGTCGCCGGCGACATTCCGAACAGCGGGCCCAGCTCCCGCATGGTGAGGTTCGTGCGGGAGTACACCGCCACCAGCAGCACCCGGTCCGGCAGCGGCAGACACCACGGCCAGCCGCCACCGGGACCGTTCCCGCCCCGCTCCTTGACTACTGTCACCAGCTTCGCGAACCGGTCGATCCGCAAGCCCGTGAACGTCTCCACGCACACCGGCTCAGCCCGCAGCACCCCACCCTTACAGGAGAAATGCCTGGGACTGAGCCTCAGGTCGTGTCTCTCAATTCCGTAATCAGGCGATGATCGCCGCCCGTACAGCTGCGGAGCGGTGGACGATCGCGGGTCTGTCGTAATGGGTGGCCAGGCCCCGCCACTGCTTGAGCAGGTCGAATGATCGTTCCGCGCGAGGTCGTCGCGGACCTTTGCCCAGCAGGAGAGGGAGTACCTGCACGTCAGGTCGCCACGCGATCTGTCTCCATTGCTCGTCGGTCAGCAGGCGCATGCGCCCGCTCGTGGTCACCGGGGTCGGTAGGCGGTGGCCAGCACGGAGACGGTGATCTGATCGGGCAGGACGCCGTCGTTGAGGTCTGCGCGGCTCACATGGCGTGCGCTCGGTGTCATCCCCACCAGATCCAGGACATCCAACTTGGTCAAGGGAACGGAGTACTCCACCCGCTCGGTGACGACGGCCTCGAAGAAGGGGTTGAGCGCCCGGTGCAGGCGCTGTTCCTTGGCCGGGTCGATCATGACCATCGCAGGCACCTGGCCACGCAGCTCGGCCAAGTGCCGCCCGGAGGGGCGGACCACGATCAACCGACCGGTCGGACGCAGCACGCGGTGGAACTCGGCCGGGTTGCGTGGGGCGAACACGTCCAGCACGACATCGGCCGCCCCGTCGGCCAGCGGGAAGGGACGGAACACGTCCCAGGCCACCGCAGCAGCTCGGTCGTGGGCACGGGCCACCAAGCGCAGCGCGCGCACCGATGTCTCCAGCCCCAGACCACGGGCGCCGGGCAACTGGTCGAGTACGCCGGCCAAGTAGTAGCCCGTGCCGCACCCCACATCCACCACCGTGCCCTGCTCAGGCACTGCTTCAACCGCCAGGCGGGCCCCGACCTCGCGGATGGGCGCGTAGGCGCCGGTGGACAGAAACCGGTCCCGGGCCTCAACCATGGCCGCGTCGTCGCCGCTGGTGGCGCGGGTGCCCGTCAGCAGGCTGGCACAGCCGTGACGGGCGATGTCGAAGGTGTGGCCCACCGGGCAACGCAATGCACCGCGGCCGGGGTGCAGGCGGCGCGTACGGCACGTCGGGCAACGCAGCAGGTCGAGGGACAGATCGAGGGCAGGGGGAAGCGACACGGGCACGAGGCACTCCTGGCAAGGGGTGAAGGGAAGGGATCGTGCCTGCGCGGTCAGAGCGTCACTGCCTCAGATAGACGGGCAGCATCGGGACGGGACTCTCGCGGCAGGCACACCGAGGAGGGCGACGCCGTCCGGCATCGCCCTCAGCGGCTTCCCATCACAGGAAGCAGCAGTGCGGGGTGCTCATGAATGCCACGTCATAAGTCTACGAGCACGGCGGAGACCCTCATGCCTCAGTACGCAAGCGCGTCTGAGTGGTCCAAGGGCATGGCCGTCCGGCTAGCCGGAGCACCTTCCGGACGGTGCAGACCGTCTCCCAGGTACCGTCAG
Source organism: Streptomyces sp. NPDC096079 (assembly GCF_040303145.1). NCBI lineage: Bacteria > Bacillati > Actinomycetota > Actinomycetes > Kitasatosporales > Streptomycetaceae > Streptomyces > Streptomyces sp. NPDC096079. The sequence continues at coordinate 31,838 of NZ_JBEOST010000032.1, read as the reverse complement.
CAGCGGCCCCGGACGCGGATGCAGCCGTGGGACGACTGTCGCACCAGCGGCGCCGAGCGCGCCCCCTACGCGCGGACAGCTTTCACGCCCCCGGCCGCCGGAGTGCGGTCGTGCTACGTCCGTCGCCCTCGTGCCTGCCCGCGAGCGCCGGGGCAGCGTCGCGGCCCTGCATCTCCCGGGATCCCCAGACAAGGTCGCCACCGGCTCTCTCGGGAGCGGAAGGACCAGAGCAAACAGCTGATTCTTTGGCGGAGTTCCTTGTCTACCTTCGTTTGGAAGACACGGGGGCGCGAGGGCACCTTCGATCACGCACGACGTCGGCGTCACCGCCCGCACTCGGCGGACGCGGGGCGTCCCCCTCAAGCAGGTCCCCATGCCCACGCACCCTGGTCACCGCCAGCGCACCGCGCCGCGACGAAGTCAGTCCCGCGGCGTCGGGCGTTGCCGCGTCTCGCCCTGGTCCGCGAGTCGTTTCACGGCCGCGACGACGGCTGCCGCCGACTTCTCCGTGGCCATGTGGCGCTGAGCCGCCGTCGCGGCCCTCGTGTACGACGGGTCGCGGGTCGCCGCGGACAGTGCGGCGGCGAGGTTGTCGCCGGTCAGCGTGGAGAAAGGGAGGGGGGAAGGCGCCGCGCCCATCATGGCGAGGCGTGCCGCCCAGAACGGCTGGTCCGCGGTGACGGGCACGGTGACGGAAGGCAGCGCGGCGCGCAGTGCCGCGGCGGAGGTGCCCGCTCCGGCGTGGTGGACGACGGCCGCCAGACGCGGGAACAGCGCGCTGTGCGGTACGTCGCCGATGGTCAGGATGTCGTCTCCTGCGGCGGCGAGTGAGGCGGCGCCGGACTGCAGCACACCCCTCAGCCCGGCCTGCCGCAGGGCCTGTACCGCGAGGGCGCTGAGCCTGGGTCCGTGTCCGGTCGCCATGCTGCCGAAGCCGACCAGTACGGGGGCGGGGCCCGCGGCCAGAAAGGCTTCCAGCTCAGCGGGCAGCGGGAGCGCCGGATCGGTGTGCGGCCACCAGGAGCCGGTCACCGTCAGATGGCTCTCCCAGTCGGACGGGCGCGGCACCAGCGCCGTACTGAAGCCGTGGAAGACGGGCCAGCGGGCTTCGTTCTGCCGTCGGCGCATCTGCCCGGGGGTCAGGGCGGGCAGGCCCAGCCGGGCCCGCAGACGTGTGACAGCGGGCGCGTACACCCGGTCGGTCATGCGCAGCGTCAGCTGTCCGGCGGCCCGGTTGCCGAGCCTTCCCAGCGAGCGGGCGGCGCCGACGGGTGGAGCGAAGTCGGCGGTCGGTGTGGTGGGTTGGAGGTACACGCCCATGCTCGGTATTCCTCTCGCCTCCGCCACGTGCCAGCCGAGCGGAGCGGTGGTCGTCGACAGAAGCAGCAGATCGGTGTCCTCGTCCACAGCAGCCGCGAACCCCTCGCCAAGCTGGGCGAGGAAAGCGGAGGCGGCCCGCAGCAGGTGCCGGTTGCCGCGGGCGTCACCATGCGCGCCGGGGTCAGCCGGCAGCGGCCGGAAGTCCAGCCCGGCCGACGCCGCCATCGCCGCGAAGGAAGGGGTGGCGGCGAGGACGACCTCGTGTCCGGCGTCGCGCAAGGAAGCGCCAAGTCCCGTGTACGGGGCGACGTCACCGCGTGATCCGGCCGTCGCGATCAGCACCTTCATGGTCCTCCGTTCGTGGTGGTCATGCGTCGGTGCGGCGGGCCGCGTTCGCGTCCACGGCACGGGCCAGGTACGACGCGAGGCCGGGACGCTGCTGCGACGGCGGCACGAGCAGCGCGAAGGCGCGCGGGTCGGCGGCGAAGTCCTCTGTGATACGGCGGTGCATGGACGGGGGGCACGGCGTGAACCAACGGCTGACATGAAGCCGGTGCCACTCGGCCAGGTCCATCGCCCGCCCGCCGTCGGCCGGCTCGCCGTCGTCGAAGGCGGCGAGCAGTTCCTCCCGCCACACGGCCGCCTCTCCCATGAGGCGGCTCCAGTCCTCCTTGGAATGGCCCGCGGCCCGCGCCATCGCCTGCTGATGCCCAGGACTGTCCTGCCACTTCGCTTGCGTCTGCGTGGCATAGGTGAGGTCGAACGTGATCTCGCCGAACACCTCGAAACGTTCCTCGGGCGTCAGCTGCACACCGGTCCGCTGGACCTCCACCGCCCGCTCCGCCACCGCGGCCAGTCCCTGCAGCCGGCGTATCTCCTCCTCCAGCCGCCGCTGCCGCGCCCGCAGGAACTCCACGGCATTGGCTTCCGGATCCCGAAGGATCTCGGCGATCTCCTCCAGGGGGAATCCCAGCTCGCGGTAGAAGAGAATCTGCTGCAGGCGAGCGAGGTCTGCATCGTCATAGCGCCGGTATCCCGACCCGCTGCGGCCGCTGGGTGACAGCAGCCCTTCGCGGTCGTAGTGGTGCAGTGTCCGCACCGTCACCCCGGCGAAAGCCGCGACCTCGCCCACCGAATACCCCATGTCCCTGCCCCTCGTTCATCGGCATCCTCAACCCTGACGCAACGTCAGGGTCAACCGGGACGTGCCCGTCCCCCGGTGCCGACGCGTCAGACGAGGTCGCGGTGGCGGCCCACCGCGGTGGACAGGAGGTAGAGCGGGGGCACGAAGGCGGCGGCGCAGACGGCCCACAGGGCGGTGTGGGCGCCGATGTGGGTGGCGAGGAGGCCGGCGGTGAGGGCGCCGAGCGGCAGCGCGCCCCAGGAGACGAAGCGGACCGTGGCCATCACGCGGGACAGCAGCCGCGGGGGCGACTGGGTCTGCCGGTAGGTGCGGGTGGTGATCGAGCCGATGACGGTGCCGAACGCGAAGCCGGCGTTGCCCAGGGCGAACCAGTAGGCGTCGCCCGCCGACGTGGTCAGCGGGGCGAGCAGGAGCAGCGTGCCGCCGGCCAGGTCGGCGGCGATGATGCCCCACGCGGTGCCCAGTCGCGTGGTCACCCGGACCGCGACGGCGGCGCCGGCGAGCGCGCCGACGCCGTCCATGGCCAGGACGAGGCCGAGCTGCACGGCGTCCAGGCCGGCCTCGCGGACCAGGTAGAGGGGGGTGAGGGCGACGAGGGCCGCGTTGAGGAAGTTGGCGGCGGTCGCCCAGATCATGCAGGGGCGCATGACCGGGTGCCGGGTGACGTACTGCCAGCCCTCGCGCATCAGCCGCAGCGGGCTCTCACCGGTGCGGGGTGCGGGCCGGGTCTCGGGGAGGGTGCGCAGGAGGACGGCTGAGGCCAGGTAGCTGGCGGAGTCCACGACGAGCGCGCCGACGGGGCCGGTCACGCCGATCAGGACTCCGCCGAGTGAGGGACCGCCCGTGTCGGTGACGGCGTGGGTGCCGGACATGACGCTGTTGCGGGCGGCCAGCTGCCGGGAGGGGACGACAGCGGGCAGGAAGGTCGAGTTGCCGATGTCGAACAGCACCGTCGCCGCGCCGGTGACGAGCGCCGAGAACAGCAGGTGCGCATACGTGAGGGTGCCGAGCCACCAAGCCAGGGGCAGCGATCCGAGCGCCGCGAACCGTACGAGGTCGAGTGTGACCTGGAGCCGGCGCAGCGGCACACGCTGCGCGACGACGCCTGCCGGAAGGCTGAGCAGCAGCCAGGAGACCTGTCCGGCCGCGGCAAGCAGGGCCACTTCGAGAGCGGTGGAATCGAGGACGGTGAGGGCGACCAGCGGCAGGGCCAGAGCGGTGACGGCGCTGCCCGCGCCGCTGACGGTGGCGGCGCTCCAGTAGCGCCAGAAGACGCCCGGCGGAGAGGTCTCCTGTTCGTCGTCACGCTGCTCCTGGCCCTGGATCGCTCGTGCCCCGCTCATGCGGCATCCCCCTGAATTGGTTAGTCTCTTTTCGGAACCCACTCGCTCCGAGTGAGTTTCTATCGGGAACTAACCTCATGGCGCAAGATGGACCCCATGCGCGCCGCCGTGCGCGCAGGAGTGGAGACATGGTGATGAGGTCGGTGCCCGAGCGGGACGCCGCCTGCGCGATCGCGCAGGCCGCGGCGGTGATCGGCGACTGGTGGAGCCTGCTCCTCATCCGGGAGACCGCGCGCGGGCACCACCGGTTCGACGCCCTCCAAGAGGAGCTCGGCATCTCCCGCAAGGTGCTCACCGAACGCCTGGCGCACCTGGTGGAGACAGGAGTCCTGGAGAAGGTCCCCTACCAGGACCGGCCGGTGCGCCACGAGTACCGGCTGACCGAGAGCGGCCGGGCGCTGCTGCCGGTGCTGCTGTCGATGCAGGACTGGGCGGACCGCTGGATCTTCGGCGACGGCTCGCTCAGCGGCACCGCCGACGAAGCGAGCGCGGAGGCCCGGCGCGTCGCGGGCCTGGCGGGCGAGCGGCTGCCGGACCTGAAGCTGCCCGGCCACCGCGACGGCGCACCGGTGGACCCGGTCGCCGACACCGCAGCCACCGTCCTGTTCTGCTACCCGGCCACCGGACGCCCCAGCCCCCTGCCCGACAGCTGGTCCACCATCCCGGGCGCCCTCGGCTGCACCCTGGAGAACCGGCTCTTCAAGAACGCCTACGAGGACATCCGCGCGGCCGGCGCCGAAGTCCGCGGAATCAGCACTCAACGCCCCGAAGAACAGAGAGCGTTCGCAGTCGAGGAGAACATCCCGTTCACCCTCCTGTCCGACGTCGACCTCCACCTCGCCGCCGCCCTGCGACTGCCCACGTTCCGCGCCGGACAACTCCTGCGACTCAAACGAGCCATCCTGGTCGTGGACCACAACCGCACCGTCCGGCACACACACTTTCCCGTCACAGACATCCCTGCCGCGGTCGACGAAGCGCTGACGCACGTACGACGCCTGACAGCACAGAACTGACGCCCCTGCCCCACCGCCCGCCGGGCCAGGGCCGCCACCGACGGGCACGACACGTACGGTGGTGACATGAAAGGCAGCGAATTACCGGAGCCCACCCCTGATTTCGGGCCGCTGGTCGCCCTGGTCGAAGAGACCGGCGAGCGTGTGACCATCACCGAGGACGGGGCGCCGGCGCACGTGCTGATCGCGGCCGCCGACCTCGCCGAAACCGAGCACTTCGCCCAGCGCTACCACGGGCCTCTGCCGGTACCGGTAGCCGCCGAGGAACGGCCGCCCGGCCCCGAACAGCACGGCGACTACACCCGCTACATCCACGCGGACGGCCACCGCGCCACCTTCACCCGCGGGCACCTGGTCGTCGCCGAGCTGCGTCCGGCCGCTCACGTCGCCTGGCTGGACGAGCAGGCCATGTACGGCCGGCAGGAATACATGGACCCGAAGCAGGCCGCGGCATTCGCCGAGTTCCTTGCCCGGCAACCTCCGGTGAACTGACCGGAGCCCCGGGCGGTCCAATGTTGCGTAGCCGAGCACCCACAGGTCAGCGGAGCGGTGGGAGGAGAGGGAGTTGGGCGGCGAGGAACTTCGGAGCCATACCGCGGTAGCTGTCGGTGATCAGCTCGGCGAGCTCCGTCCAGTCGGTGTGCTCACCGAGAACGGCGACGACGGCGTTGTGGCCCCAGCCGGCCCGGAAGAACGGAAACCCGGGGGCGGTCAGGCCGAGCAGGTCGTCGGCGGGCACCCGGAACGTCATCACGACCAGCTCCTGGCCCTCGGTCGCGTACGGGGCGTAGAACGGGGAGCGGTCCACGTCCGGTGCGTAGACGTGCGCGAACGTGCGCGTACGGATCCGCCAGCGCACGCCGATCCAGGCTGGTTCCTCGTAGGACTCGGGCAGCTGCCGACAGATCGACCGCAATGCGTCGAGGATCTCCGGGGGCACGTCTCCTGGACTGGACATGCACCGACACTACCGATCCGCCCCCTCCCCCGCGAACCCCGCACGGCCCCCTCCCGGGAGTCCCTGACGGCTCCCGGGAGGGGGTTGGGCGGGCCCTATCGGAAGGTGCCAAGCTTCCGATAGGACCCGCCGATGGCCCTCCCGGAGGTCCCTGACGCCTCCGGGAGGGAGCATGGTGGGCTTGCGGAGGTCAGTTCCAGAAGCCGTTGTGGATCTCGCGCGCCTCGGGGAGGTCGACCGGGCCGATGACCGGGAGGTCGCGCTGGCCGGCCTTGAAGACCTCGCGGCACGGGAGGGACATCGTGGGGTTCTCCTCGTTGGCGCCGGTCAGGGCGAGGAGTTCGTCCTCGCCGAGCGCGTAGACGACACGGCCGATGTTGCCCCAGTAGATGGCGCCGGAGCACATCGCACACGGCTCGGTGCTGGTGTAGAGCGTGCAGGTGCGCAGGAAGTCGGCGTCGTACTTCTGGGTGGAGAGGCGGACGAGGTTGGTCTCGGCGTGGCCGGTGGCGTTGCGGTCGGTGGTGACCGTGTTCTCCGCCTCGAGCAGGATCTCTCCGTCGGGGCCGGCGAGGAGGGCACCGAAGGGGTGGTTACCGGCCGCGCGTGAGCGGCGGGCGATGTCGACCGAGGCGCGCAGACGGGCGAGGTCGGTGTCGGTCGCGGAGGTCGTGGGGGTCGTGGCGGTCGCGGGGGTCGTGGCCGGGACGGTGGTCATGCGGGGATCTCCTTGGGAGTGTCGGTGTCGGTGTCGGTGTCGGTGTCGGTGTCGGTGTCGGTGGGGTTCTGGGTGGAGTGGGTGGTGGCTCGTGCCCTGGAGTTGCGGGTGAGCGCGTAGTGCAGGAGCCCGGCCGTCAAAAAGGCGACGGCCGCGGCGCACGCGCCGAGGGCGGGGTGGCTCTCGGCGATCGGGCCCACGAAGACGCCCGGCTGGCTCATGAAGGGGACCGCGGCGAGCAGTCCGAGGAGCCAGGCGGCGAATCCGGGCCCGACGTTGCGGGGTGCCTCCTCGTCGGGGGTGGCCCGGACGAGGAAGCGCTGGACGAGCATCACGGCGAGCCAGGGGGCGATCCAGTTGCCGAGGATGATCAGGAAGTTCTCGAACGACTTCCAGTAGTCGCCCTGGCCGGCGAACCAGCCCATGGCGCTGCCGAGTCCGCCGACGACCAGGACCGCCTGCCAGCGGGCCATCCGCACCCCGGCGATCAGCCAGGCCAGGGCGCCGGAGTAGCAGTCCAGGCAGCTGGAGGTGATCGTGGAGACGCCGAGGGCGAGCATGGTGACGGTGGCGAGCGCGCCGGGCAGGACCTGGCCGACGAGATCGGTGGGGGTGCCGATGAAGGCGATCGTGCCGATGGCGGCGCCGAGACTCGCGATCCACACCGAGCCGAGCCAGGTGCCGGTGAAGGCGTACAGGAACAGTGTGCGGGGCGGGGTGTCGACGGGCATGTAGCGGGTGTAGTCGGCGGCGTACGAGGAGAAGCTCAGCGCCCGTGCCGCCTGGATGGCCACCACCAGGGCGAAGGCGCCGGCGAAGCCGAGCGGGCCGGCCTTGGCCGGGTCGAAGCCGGAGCCGAGGTCGCTCTCGGTGTATCCGTACAGGGAGACGCCGATGAAGAGCAGCGGCAGGACGAGCGCCATCGCCTTCTGCACCAGGTGGATGAAGCCGTAGCCGACGAGCGCGATCGCCACCTGCGCGAGGGTGACGACAGCGAAGGCCGGTCCGAAGCCGGTGCCGATCAGGGTCTGGACGGCGAAGGCCCCGAGGATCGAGTTGACCGCGAACCACGCGCACGCCTTGAAGAACACCAGCACCGCCGGGACCGCGGCGCCGCGCCGGCCCAGGGGGAGCCGGGTCTGCACGAGCAGCCCGACGCCCTGGGGCGGGCCGAAGGTGGACGTGATCCCGATGGCCGCCGCACCCACGGCGCTGCCGAGCACGATCGCGAGCAGGGCCTGCGCCCAGCCCAGGCCGAAGGCGGCGGTGGCGAGCATGCCGCCGGTGAGGCTGGAGAACTGCACGTTGGAGCTGAACCAGAGCGTGAACGAAGAGCCCGGTCCGCCTTCGCGGTCGTCGGCGGGTATCGGTTCGACGCCCGAGGTCTCCACTGTTGTGGCGGAGCGCACCGCGGCGGTGAGCCGCTGTGCGAGAGGGCCTGATGAGATCATGGTGTGCCCCCTTCCATCATTCGTAGGAAGTCAGGGATGCCGGAGTGCTGCAGCAACGGCAGTACACACCCGTCGGCCAGGTCACCGACAGCGTCCATCGGTGCGAAGCGGTGGCCAAAATCCGTCCTCGTTTCCTACGATCGTCGGAAACCAGGACCGGAAGGCGGAGCGCCGTGCGCGTACAGGACCTGCTCGGGGAACAGGGGCTGCGGCTGAAGCTGCTGACCCCGGATGTGCCGCTCGACCGTGAGCTGCGCTGGGTCTACACCACCGACCTGCTGGAGCCGAACGCCTTCCTCACCGGCGGCGAACTCGTCCTGACCAGCGAAGGCTGGTACCGCACACCCGCCGACTGCGAGACCTTCGCCGCCTCACTCGCCCACGGTGGGGCCGCCGCCCTCGTGGCCGGCGACCTCCTGCTCGGTGAGGTGCCGGCGCTTCTGGTCGAGGCGTGCGCGCGCCGCGGCATCCCGGTCCTGGCGGCCGGGCCCGAGATCTCGTACGGGGCGCTGTCCCGCACCGTGATCGAGCGGATCAACCGCGAGCGCGGCCGGGAGCTCGCCGAGGTGCTGGGCCGTCACCGGCGGCTCGTCGCCGCGCTCGTCGAGGGCGCCGACCTGGGCGGCCTCGTCGCGATGCTCGCCACCGAACTCGACACCGACTGCTGGGCACTGTCCGTCGCCGGGCGCCTCCTCGCGGGTCCCGACGACGCGCTGCCCTCGGCCCTGCGCGCACAGCTGGCGGTGCAGGCGCTGCGTGCGCAGCAGCAGCCCGCCTCCACCAACGGATACACCGTGCTGCCGATAGGACGGCACGGCGCCGGCGGCGGCCACCTCGTCATCCGCGGCACACCGGCCGGCCTCGGCCCGGACGGCCTCGGCACCGCCGAACAGACAGCCGAACTCCTCGCCCTCGGCGGCGCACGGCGCGACGAACGCCGCCGCACCGAACAACGCTTCCACGCCGACCTGATCGCCCTCGTCGACGGCGGCGCTCCCCCGGGAACCGTCCACGCGCGCCTGCTCACCGCAGGCATTTCGCCGGACCGTCCACTGCTCGCCCTCACCGCCCTCACCCGCGGCGCCCTGCGCCCCTGGGACCTCGCCGCCGACCTCGCCGAGAGCGTCGTCGACGAGACGTCCCGTGCCAAGGCGGTCGTCGCCGGCGGCCAGCACGGGCTCACCCTCCTCGTCTCCCTGGACCAGACGGACGACGGCGAACACCTGGCGGAGCTCCTGCGCATCCGCCTCGCCCTGTTCGAACCCGCCGCCGACGGCGGCCGGATCGCCTTCGGCCTCAGCGCCGCCGCCTCCCCCGCGTCCGGTCTGGAGCGCGCCCTGGAAGAGTCCCGTCACGCCGCCCGCCTCGCCGCCCTGCGCCCCCAACGCCTCGCCCTGGTCACCGCGGCCGAACTCGACTCCCACCTGCTGCTCCTCGCCGGCGTCCCGGCCGAGATCCGTGCCTCCTACCGCCACCGACTGCTCGGCCCCCTGGAGGCGTACGACTCCGAGCACGGCGCCGAACTCGTACACACCCTGACGGCGTTCCTGGGCGAGAACGGCGCCTGGCGCACGACCGCGGCCGCCCTCCACATCCACGTCAGCACCCTCCATTACCGCATCGGGCGCATCGAACGCCTCACCGGCCGCGACCTGTCCACCGCCCGCGACCGCGTCGACCTCTACCTCGCGTGCACCATCGGCCAGAACCCCTGAGCCCTGTACGGATCAGTCGGTGCAGATCTTGTCGGGCAGCCGGCCGGGCAGGCTGCGGCGTTCGTCGTCGGTGAGGTCACGGCCGATCACCTTGCACAGGTGTCGCTTCCACAGGGTGGGGTCCAGCCGGGTCAGGGAGAGGGGCGTTCTCCCGAACCCATCGAGTGAGGAACCGCCGGCCACGGGAGAGCCGAACAGGGCCATGCCGTCCCTGGTGGCAGAGATGACGCGCTGGCTCTCGGCGAACTCGTAGGTCTCCCGATACGACGGATCGTCGGCTTTCAGGAAGGTCACGGAACTGTCGGCAGCCAGGAAGTACTGTGCTCCGCTGGGGTTGCCCACTGCCCATTCGCCGGGGCGCAGCGGCTTGGGGAAGGCAGCCACTCGGTGTGTCCGTTCCTCCGGACCGACGGACCACAGCTCCAGGATGCGTCCCGAGGTCAGTACGGCCATGTAGCGCGTGTCCTTGAGGAAGTACGCGGTGAGGAAGTTGTCGGCGAATCGAATGCGGAGGTCCTCCCTCACCCGGCCTGTCCGCAGGTCGACGGCGTGCAGGTCCGGCTCGTCGTCCACGCTGACCGCCAGCAGGTCCGGGTCGCGGTGGGGAGTCACGTGGTACTCCGGCCGGTTCCGGGATGTGAGCCGGAGGTCGTTCAGGTCGATCGAGGAGAGGCGACGCCCCGTGCGGGCGTCCCACAGTTCGACGCGGGAGCCGACGACCGTCACGAGCCGGTCACCGGGGAGGAAGACGAGGTCGATGGGTTCCAGCTCACCGTCGTCGCCGGGCGGGGAGAAGAGGTCGTGGGGATCCCAGTCGACGACGGGCGGTTCGGCGGCCGTGCTGAACTCTGACAGGACGCGCAGGGAGGGTAGTCGGCGGACCGTCACCCGGTTCTTGTCCGCCACGTCCGCCATCAGTGTCTCGGCGCCGTTGACGGCGATGACCTGCTCCTTGGCCGGCGGTACCTTGGCCTTGACGGACACTTCGGCCCGGGCGCGATTGTCGCCCTCGGTCTCCATGACGCGCAGGGTCTCGCCTCTCTTCCCGAGGCGGACCACCATCGTGCGTCCGTCGCCGAGCAGTCTCGGCACACCATAGGCGGTGGCTCCATCGGCGCTCACCAGGGTTCGTCCGGAGACCGAACTGTCGTCCTTGAAGGCCAGGACGGGCTCCCGTTCGGAGCCGAGCAAGGGCAGCTCAGGAGTGATGTCGAAGAGGGATACGCCAGAAGGAGCCACGACTCTTCGCGGTCGATCGTCGCCGTCGGTGTCGACGATGTCCCAGGTGCCTCCGTAGCCGGTCAGGGCGAACCGGTCGCCCTCGGCGTCGAGAATCGCAGGTTCACACACGGTGGTGTCGGGTCGGTAACCGCGCAGGATCCGCCGGTCCGCCACTCGTACCGTCTGGTACAGGGCATTGGTCGAGGACGCGCTGTCCCCCGCATGGCAGGTGATGACCACGGTTCCGTCCTTCGACACGCTGCTGTGGTCGCCCTCTGTGACCAAACGCCGCCTCGTACCGCTCCGGATGTCGACGGCGTCCATCGCCTCTCTCTGGGACGAGGTGGTCCCCGTGGCCACCAGCGTGGTGTCGTCAGGGCCGAACGAGATGGACTTGATCCCTGGGATGTCCTTCGGCAGGTCGTGCCGACGCCCCGTCTCCAGATCCCAGACACGCACCGGGAACGTCGTGGAATCGGCCGCTGCCTCGACGAGGTAGCGGGACGTGCGCGAGAAGTCGATCAGCTTGCGCAGGTTGCCCCCGTCATCCGGCTTCGCCTTCACCGGTGGGGCTTTGAGGAGATGCGCAGGTCCCACCGCGTACGGCGCCGTGGGCGTGACGTCGTGCCAGACGACTGCTCGGTCCTCGTCGCGCACGTAGGCGATGCGCCGCCCGTCCAGGCTGACCGTGGGCGACAGGACGTTGGGACGGAGCCGGAGGTTGACCTGCCGTACCTTGCCCTGCTCCGTACGCAGGAACAGGGTCGCGCGCCGGGTGTCGGAGGTCGCCAGAGTCACCTCGCCGTTCGCGCTCATCGCGACGCTGTCGATCTTTCCTTCGACGCCCGACAGGATCCATGCCCTTTCCCTGGCCGAGGCGTAGCGGCGCAGCAGCGCGTTGCGGGCCTCCTGAGTCGGGGAGATGTCGTAGCCCGCCATCGCGGCCAGGGCGGCCTGGGCGGGGTTGGTCTCGGCCAGCTCGTCCGCCTGCACTGCCAGCGTCCTGGACCGGCCTTCCGCTGCCCTCTCCCTGCTCACCCGGGACTCCTGGACGGAGAACACGCTCAAGGCGGCGATGAGCACCATCGCGAGGCTGCCGGCGGTCCAGGCCAGTCGGAAGTTCCGCTGCCGGGCACGGTGCAGTTGCCGGATTGCCCGGCGCTGCCGGTCTGCGAGGTCGAGGAAGTCGGTCTCGGCTGCCGTCAGTTCGTCCCTGCGCCCGGCGATACGGTCCTCGAGAGAGACGAGCTGCGCCCCCCGCGGCAGGAGCTCGTCGGCGCGGGCTTCTCTCTCCCAGCGTTCCCTGTCGTTCTGCAACTCGGCGCGCGCCGCGAGGAAATCCCGGTCCTCGCGCACCACTTCGGACAGGGTCGGCCAGGCTGTGATGAGGGCTTCGTGGGCGAGTTCCACACTCTCCGGCACGCCGGCCCCGCCGTGGAGCACCAGCAGACGCTCGTCCTTCCCGGCGAACAGCACGGCCAGGCGCCACCGCTGCTCGCCGGCTTCCGCCCGGGTCAGCACCCGCCGCAGTGCCGGTGAACCGCTGCCCGGCACCACGCGCACCAGTCCGGCGAGCAGCCGCCGCGCTTGCGTGACGGCTTCCCTGGGGTCAGGAGTCTGCGGGGCGCCTGCGGAGCCCCGGGGGCCGGTCACGGACGGGACGTATTTCCGCCACGCCTCCTCCGCGTGCCTGCGCAGCGCGCCGGAGACGCCACCGGCCCTCTCGTACGCGTCGGCCCTCAGACGGCCGCCCGACTGTTCCTCCCACAGGTGTCGCAGGACGAAGGAGAGGAGGGGAAGGGCGCCGGGCTCACCGCCGGCGTCCTCGAGGATGCGGCGGACCAGACCCGGTTCGTACGAGACACCGGGGACGCGGTCCACGGGACGGGTGATGACGGCGTGCAACTGCTCCCGGGTCATCGGGGTCAGCGGCAGGACGGCTCCCCGTTTCAGCACCGGGCCGAGGTCCTCGTGGCTCAGGACCGCGTCGACGAAGTCGGCGCGCAAGGTGAGCAGCACCCGCATCCCGGCGGTGCGCCGGGCGGGGAAGAGCACCGACAGGAGGGCCGTGAGGTTCTCCTGGGGCAGGTCGAGCAGGGCCTCTGCCTGGTCCAGTACGACGAGGAGGTCGGTGGTGGCGCTGCCGGTGAGCCGGTGGACGGTGTCCGCGAGACCCGCCCCGGTCAGCCAGGTGGCGACCCGATCGACGCCGACGGCGCGCGACGGCCCGAACCGTTCCTGCCTTGCCAGTTCGAGGAGTTCGACCGCGAGGGCGCTCACGGGGCTGGAGGTGCGCCCGCAGTGGACGACCACCACCTCGTGTCCGGCACGGCGCATCGCGGGCGCCACCCCCGCGAGGGCGAGAGAGGACTTTCCGCATCCCGAGGGCCCGCACAACGTCACCGCGGCACGGTCACCGCGCAGTGCCGTGACCACGGACTCGGTGTCCTCCTCGCGGCCGAAGAAGACGTCGGCGTCCTCCTCGCGGAAGGGCTCCAGGCCACGGAAGGGTGTCGGGGCCAGGAACGCCTCCGCGAGAGCGGGGATCTCATCGGCGAGCGCCCCGAGGTGCAGCATGTACGCCTGCTGGTCGTCCCGTACGGGCTCTGCGGCCACGATCATGCCGACGGCGGCGCCGAGGGCGTTGTCCCAGACGGGGCCGCCGCTGAAACCGCCGGTGATACGGACCGTCTGCCCGTCCGCCCGGGACAGCTGCACCCAACCCTTCCCCACCGGGCCGAGGAGACTGCCCCGCTGCCACACGGGCAGGTCGGAGGCCCCGGTGAAGCCGACGAGGCGGGACCCGTGTTCCCACAGACGCCGTGACAGGCTGATCGGCAGGGGCCGCGCGCCCGGTGCCGGTGAGAGCAGTCGGATCACGGCCACATCGCCGCTCCGGTCCTCCCGGATCGGCACCCAGTGCGCCACCTCCGCTTCGATGCCATGCCCTGCGGCTCCCGGCCCGGCGAGGAGCGGCATGTCGAGGGTGACACGGGTTCCGGGGAGCACCTCGGTGTCGCGGGGTGTCCCGAGCGCGTCGCACACCACGTGGGCGCAGGTGAGGACGAGCCCGTCGCCGACGAGGAATCCGGTACCGGCGGAGTCGCCGTTCCCGTCTCTGAGGCGGACCGTGCCGGAGGCGAGGACGGTTTCGGCGTCCTCGTGTTCACCGTGCCCGGCTCCGGCCGCAGAGCGGCCGGCTTCGTCCTGGTCGTGCACAGGGTCTCCTCGGAGGGTTAGGAGAGCGGGAGGGCGCTGACGGTGCGCGGACGGATCCCGGCCTGACGCGGACGCCTCAGCCGCTGGAGGCGGGGCCCGCCGGGCCTTGGTCCGTGGACTGCGGGCCGGGTTCCGTGGACTGCGGGCCGGGTGGGGTTTCCGGCGCCACGTCCCCATCGGCGGGGATGCTGTTCCAGGTGAGGCTGACGGAGAAGTTGGCCTCCGCGGAGGAGCCCGCGATGAGAACCTTCGCGTCGGCGGAGAGCGACATCCCGAATTCGAGGGTCGCCTCGTCCGGCGACCGGAGCATGCCACGGCAGCGGCCGACGAAGGCGTCCGCGACCGGCCGTACGACATCCAGCATCTGCTCCAGGGACTGCTCGGCGCGGGTGATCGTACGGCTGCCGCGCCCGACGCGCACGACGTCCTCTCCGCGGTCGTTCACCTGCACTCGTACCATCTCGCCGCCGCTCCCCAGCGGCACTTCGACTGTGTAGAGGGCGTGGCCTTCCGACAGCGTCATGACGTTCCCCGATCGTGAACTGAGCCTCCAGACGCCAGAGTTAGGCGTCTCGCAAAGTGCCCGGAGAGGATATCCGGATGTGTGCGGAGAGTCACAGGGCCGGTCGGGGCGGTGTGTCGGCGTCCCGCCCTCCTGGTCTTCCTCACCGGGCTGCGCCCTCTGATCCGCACCGCGGGCACCGGCTACGAGTGGCTCGCGCGCCTGGTGTTCGGCTCCGGCCCTGCCTACGCCATCCTGCGCAGCGGGGTGCTGCCACGCTGGACCGGGCGCCTCGCCTACGCCGTCGCGCTCGTCAACCTCGCCTTCGTCCCGTCCCTGTTCTTCGGCACCGACGCCGCCGACTTCTACAGCGCCGTCGGCTGGGCAACACCGCCCTGACCGCCGCACTGGTCGTCTACTGGGCCCTGGCCGTCGGCATCACCGTCAGACCGCGCACCGCCCACCACCGGCCGCCGCAGCCACGACACGGCACACCTCTCGCCTGAGGACCCGCCTGCACGGCTAATCGGGTAAGCACAAGTCCCCCGCCAAAGCGGGGGACTTCCGCATTCCTCTCTCTTTCGTCGCCGTGCGCTCCGGGTGACTCTGTTACGCCAAGTCATGGCCCCGTGTCCCACGTTTCCCCCTGGTCCTTTCGTTGGTGGCGTGCCTGTGGGGAGGGGCGGGACTGGGCCGTTCCGGGACGGGTGGGTGGTGTGAGGCGGAGGTGAAGCATGGCCTCGAAGCGGGCCGTTGGGTCTGCGGGGTCGAAGCCCGATACCTGCGCGAGGCGTTTGAGCCGGTAGCGGAAGGTGTTGGAGTGGACGTGGATCGCCGCGGAGGCGGCGATGACGTCGCCGAAGTTGTCGAGCCAGGCGGCGAGCGTCTCGGTGAGCGCGCTGTGGTGTTCGGCGTCGTAGGCGCGCAGACGGGTGACGGGGTCGTCGGACGGATGGGCGTCGATGTGGACCTGGTCGGCGAGGTCGAGGAGCAGCGAGGGCAGGTAGACGTCCTTGAGGGCGGCGGCGCGGTGGGGTGAGCCGTTGGCGGTGAGCACCCGCAGGGCGCGGTCGGCGTCGGCGCGTGAGCGGGGCAGGTCGCTCGGGTCGGCGGCGGGTCGGCCGATGCCGATGACGGCCGGGGCTCTGCCGCCCGCCCGGGAGAGGAACGCCTCGGCCACGCGTGCGGCCGTCTCGTCGGAGCTGCCCGGCAGCACGGCGTACGTCACGTCGCCGAGGTACGCCGTGGCGGCCCGTGGATGGACCGCGGAGAGGTGAAGCGCGAGTGCCTCCGCGGTGCGACGGCCCGTGGCCAGCAGGTCGGGGGCGACGTCGTCGCCCAGCACGGCGAGTGCCAGGACGCAGGCGGACTGGTGCGTCAGTCCGAGTCGGGCCGCGGCCCGGGGCGCGGCGGCGCCCCCTTCGAGGACGGTGGCCACGAGGTCGGCGCGCAACCGGTGGCCGACGTCCTCGCCGGCCCGGCGGCGCAGCAGGTGCAGCGCGGCGACGTTCGCGGCCTCGGCGAGGGCGCGTTCGCCGTCCGGGCCCAGGCGGTCCCGGATGATCACCCAGATGGAGCCGAGGATCTCCCCGCCGGCCCGGACGGCGATCGCCGCCCGTGGCTTGTCGTGCGGGCCGGCGACGTACAGCACGCCCTCGTTGCGGTAGAGGGCGTGGAACGCGCCGCGTGCCTCCAGGTCGCGCAGCTTGTCGGCCGGCACCTGGCGGTCGAGGACGGTCGTGATCCGGGCCGGGTCGCCCTCGTCCTGACGACTGGAGAAGGCGAGTACCTTCCCGCCGCGGTCCTCCACCGTGACCGGGCCGTCGAGGAGTGCGGCGATCGCGTTGGCCAGGGCGAACAGGTCGCCCGAGAGGGGGTTGTCCCACGCCGCGCCGCCCGGGTCCTCGTCCGCGAAGTCGTCCACGGCCAGCAGGCCGCGGAGCAGTGCGGCCGCCTGGGCCCAGGAGGCGCCCGGGGTGAGACCGAGGACGGGTACGCCGGTGCGGTGCGAGGCCGCCGAGACCGTGTCGTCGACGGCTACCGGGGACCGGACGACGACCGCCGCCGCGCCGAGCCCGGCCGCCCGCTCCGTGAGCGCGGCGACCGAGGGAGCGCCGGCGACGCCGACGCCGAGGACGACGGCACCCGGCCACCGCGCGGGCTCCTCCAGAGGATCGTGGATGAGCACGCCGGTCACCGGGCGGGTCAGGTCCGGTGTGCCGGCGGCGAGTTCCACGAGGGTCGACCCGAGATCGGCCAGGACCCGCCCGAGGACGACCGGGGCCGCCGGGGTCATCGTCCCGCCGCCACGGGGGCACGGAGCGCGTCGACCGCGATCCGGGCCGCCCGTCCGATGGCCCGGTCCGCCTCGGGATCGTGCTCGCGTGGTGTCGCGGCCCTGGTGAACACCGCGACCGCGTAGCGGCCGCCGTCGCGGTGCTCGACGACTCCGGCCTCGTTCCGCCAGCCCGGCAGGGTGCCCGTCTTGCCCGCGATCCGGTAGCCGTCGCCGAATCCGGATGCCAGCCGGTGCGGCCAGATCTGGCGGGCCATCACCTCCCTCACCTCGCGGCAGGCGGCGGCGGGGCCCGCCTCGTCCCGCCAGATCTGGGCGAGGAGGGCGGCCGTGTCACGGGCGGTGGACCGGGTCGTGCGCGCCGGCACGCACACGGAGAGCCGCATGATCTCCTCGGCGGGCAGAGCGGCGAGGACGGGCTGGGCCTCGGCCAGGGAGGTGGCGCCGAGTTCGGCGAGCAACGCCCCGATGAGGTCGGAGCAGCCGCCCACCAGATGGGTGTGGGGGCGGCCGAGACCGGCGAGGAGCGCGTTGACCCGGGCGAGGCCCACCCGGCGCAGGACGACGTCGGTGGCGGCGTTGTCGCTCATCGTCAGCATCATGCCGACGAGGTCGCGCAGGCTCATCTCCACCCGGTCCGCGCAGCCGGAGATGCCGATGCCGCCGTCCCGCAGCCCCAGCGGCACGGGGTGGCGCTCGGTGCGGTCGAGCCGCCCGGCCTCCGCCTCGCACGCGTACGCCAGGGCGATCGGGATCTTGAAGACCGAGGCCAGTGCGACGGGGGCGTCCTCGTCGAGTCCGACGGCCGACCGGCCGTCGATGTCCTGGGCGAAGAGGTGTCCCTGGACGCCGGCTTCCGCGAACACCGTCTCCAGGGCCCGCCGCGCGGTGGCGGTCGTGACGGCGGTGTTCACGGCGTGATCCATTCGGTCGAGACGGTGATGTCGGCCAGGAGACCGGGATCGGGCGTCACCCCGAGCCCCGGGCCGTGGGGCACGTCGAGGTGCCCGTCGCGCAGGACGAACGGCTCGGTGATGTCCGTGCGGTAGTAGCGGCCCGACGCCGAGACGTCGCCGGGGAGGGTGAAGCCGGGGAGGGCGGCCAGCGCGACGTTGGCGGCCCGGCCGAGTCCCGTCTCCAGCATGCCGCCGCACCACACGGGCACACCGTGCGCGGCGCTGACGTCGTGGATCCGACGGGCCTCCAGGTAGCCGCCGACCCGGCCGGGCTTGATGTTGACGACGGCGCACGCGCCCATGGCGATGGCGTCGGCCGCCGAGCGGGCGGACAGGACCGACTCGTCGAGGCAGACCGGGGTGCGCAGTTGCCGCGCGAGGAGGGCGTGAGCACGCATGTCCTCCTCGTCGAGCGGCTGCTCGATGAGCAGCAGGTCGAACTCGTCCAGCTGGGCCAGGTGGCGTGCGTCGGCCAGGGTGTACGCCGTGTTGGCGTCGACCTGGAGCGGTACGTCGGCGCCGAAGCGCTCCCGTACGCCGCGCACGGGCTCGACGTCCCAGCCCGGCTGGATCTTGAGCTTGATCCGGCGGTAGCCGTCCTCCAGGTATCCGTCGACCGCGTCGAGCAGCTCGGGGACCGAGTCCATGATTCCCACCGAGACGCCGGCCGCGACCCGGTCCGTGGTGGCGCCGAGCCACTCGGCGAAGGAGAGCGAGCGGGCCCGCAGCCAGGCGTCCAGGACGGCCATCTCCACCGCGCTCTTGGCCATCCGGTGTCCCTTGAAGGAGGCGAGTGCCGGGGCGACCGTCCACGGCGTCACCTCCGGCCGGGTGAACAGGGCGGGCAGCAGATGGCGGCGGAGCATGTCGGCGGCGGCGGCGGTGTACTCGGAGGAGTACACCGGGGAGGTCATGGTGGCGCATTCGCCCCAGCCGTCCCCTTCGGTGGTCTCGATCCTCAGCAGTAGCAGGTCGCGTGTGGTCTGTGTGCCGAAGGACGTCCGGAACGGCGAGACCAGGGGCATCGCGATCCGGCGCAGTTCCGTTCCGAGGATCTTCATGCGTCAAACTCCAGACGTGGTGAGAGGACGTACCAGCCGTCCCGGGTGAAGGTGGTGACGGTGTGTCGCCCGTCGGCCATCAGGCCGCCGAGGACGTCGCGTACGGCCAGACGCCAGGCGGCGGCCGCGGCGCGGTCGCTCCTGCGCAGCGCCTCGATGTCGGGGGGAACGCGGACCAGGACGGTCCTGCGGGACACGTCGCCGGGCCGCTCGCCGCGGACGGGGCGGCCGTCGGGGCCGGTGTCGAGGGCGACCACGGCGGGCGGGCACGGCGCGGCGGACTCTCCGGCGCGCCCGGTGTCCGGCGTGGGGCGGGCCGCCGGTCCGGCGGTGAGGTCCCAGCGCACGAGCAGCCGGTCGGAGTCGGTTCCCGCGTTGACGCCGTCCCGCATGGCGCCGTAGAAGTTCGGCAGGTACTCCGTGGGTACGGCTCCTAGCTTGCGGAGGTTGAAGTAGGCGTTGCGGCTGATCAGCGGGTCGTACGTCCACGTGATCGTGGTGATGCCGCGGCCGAGCGACCAGGCGCGCTGGTGGAGTTTGAGCGCGAAGCCGATGCTGCGGCCCCGAGCGCCGTCGTCGACGGCGGCGATGTGGGAGTGGAGCCCGGCCGTGGACAGCAGCCCGAGGCAGGTGCCGATCATCCGGCCGTCCTGCTGGACGCCGACGACGTAGCTGCCGGAGTGGGCCAGTACCAGGAGCAGTTCCGGAGTCATCACGGGGTTGTCCGGTGCCGGGCGCCACACCCGGTGGAGCAGGTCGCGCGCCTCGCGCATGGCGTCGAGGTCGTGCAGCTCGCGGAGGGTGACCCCGGCGGTCAGCGCGGCGCGCTCGGCCGACAGCAGGGCGGAGCCCAGCTCCTTCGAGGGAGCGGTGCGCGGGCCGGTCATCGTGACCGCCCGCAGAGCGCGTCGACGAGCGCGGCCACCAGAGCGGCTCGTGCCGGGAGTTCGGCGACGACGACGTGCTCGTCGTCGGCGTGCGCGCCGCCGCCGACCGCGCCCAGGCCGTCCAGGGTGGGGGCGCCGACACCGGCGGCGAAGTTGCCGTCGGAGCCGCCTCCGACGGCCGCGCCGCGCAAGGGGCCGAGGCCGAGGGCCGTGTTCAGCTCCTTGGCCAGGGCGAACAGTCCGGCCGAGGAAGCGGCGGCGAGCGGTGGCCGGTTGGGGCCGCCGGCCAGGGTGAGTTCCGCGCCGTCCAGCGCGCTGGTCAGGCCGCGCAGGGCGGCGTCGACCCTCCCCTGTTCCCGTTCCGTCCGGGCTCGGACGTCGATCTGGAGGGACGCCGTGTGGGGCACGGTGTTGCGGGTCGTGCCGGCGACGGCGACCGTGGGCGTCACGGTGGTGCCGGCGGTCCGGTCGGTCAGGGCGTCGACGGCGAGGACCTGATGGGCCAGCTCCGTGGTGGCGTTGACCCCTCGCTCCGGCTCCAGGCCGGCGTGCGCGGCGCGTCCGGTGATCGTCAGGTCGTACAGCGAGGCGCCCTTGCGCTCCGTCTTCAGGGCCCCGTTCTCGGCGGCCTCCAGGACCAGGACCGCCCCCGTGCGGCGGGCCTCGTCCTCGATCAGGGCGCGGGAGTCGGCGGACCCCGCCTCCTCGTCGGAGGTCACGAGGACGGTGACTCCGTCCAGGTCGTCGAGGCTCGCCAGGGCGTGGAAGAGCTGGACGAGTCCGGCCTTCATGTCGAAGCAGCCGGGCCCGGTGAGGATGCCGTCCTTGACGGCGAAGGGGTGGGTGGCCAGGGAGCCGACCGGCCAGACGGTGTCGAGGTGGCCGAGGAGCAGGACGCGGTCGCCGCTGCCGAACCGCCAGCGCAGGTGCGGTCTGCCGGTGTCCCGGAGCCACTCGGGGGACTGACCGGTGAGCCGGGTGCCGAGCGTGGCGAGGACCGTGGCGCAGTGGTCGACGGCGGCCGGGTCCGACGTCGGGGACTCCGCGGTGACGAGGGCCTCGACGTCGTCGATCATCTCGGGGAGCCGGGTCCGCAGCCGGTCGACGGCGGACGGTGCGGCGGATCGCGGGCGGGCGGGGGTGCGTGGGCGGGCGGTGGAGGGGTTCATCTCAGCTCACCTTCGGAGTGGCACGGCCGGCGTGGTGTACGAAGCGCGAGCCGTCGGGCAGGGTGAAGAAGGCGACCGGCATCCAGCTGCCGTCGTCGGGGCGCCGGGCCACGAAGGTCCCGGGTGACAGTGGCCGCAGGCGGAGTTCGGTCTCGGGCTGCTCGGCGAGACCGGCCAGGATCCCGGTGAAGCGGTGCCTCAGGAGCAGTTCTCCGTCCTGTTCGGCCACCTCGATCCGGGTGGAGCTGCGCTCGTACACGCCCGTCACGTCGGCCGGGTCCGCGCCGGACTGGTCTTCGGCGGGGAGCAGGGGGGCCGGCATGGACACGCCTGCGAGTTCCTCGGCGATCTCCCGGAACAGCTCCGCGTACAGGGCGCCGGTGCTGCCGCCGTTCGCGAACAGGCAGATCGCGAGATCGGCCTCGGGCAGCACCCGCAGGTACGCGTGCTGTCCGATGGTGCTGCCGTCGTGGCCGTACATCGCGAGTCCGTCCCACTCGTCGAGCGCCCAGCCGAGGCCCCAGGCACGGCTGCTCGGGTAGGGGCCGGGCAGCTCGACCTGCGGGGTCTGCATCGCCCGCACGGAGTCGGGGCTGAGCAGCCGGGTGCCGTTCCCCGTGGAGCCCCCGTCCAGGTGGAGGCGGACGAAGGCCAGGACGTCGGCGGTGGTGGAGCAGATCAGGCCGGTCGGGCCGCTGGAGCGGGCCATCGCCCACTCCGCGACCACCTGGGGCGGGTCGCCGTAGTGGCCCGTCGCGGCGCGGTGGCGCAGGACGTCGTCGGGCAGGGTCGCGGTGTGGGTGAGGCCGAGCGGCCGGAAGAGCCGGTCCCGCATCAGCGCGTCCCAGGGGGTTCCGGTGACCCGTTCCATCACCCGGCCGATCAGGGTGTATCCGGCGTTGCAGTACGACATGGTGGCGCCGAGCGGATGGCAGGCCGGCAGGTCGGCGAGTAGTTCCGCGTACCGCTCCAGACAGTCGTCGCCCCGTCCGGCGTCCGGGAAGAAGTCGCCGTCGATGCCGCTGGTGTGGGAGAGGAGGTGACGCAGCGTCACGTGTCGGGTCAGGTGCTCGTCGGCGAGGCGGAGCTCGGGCATGACGTCGACGAGGGGGTCGTCCAGGGTCAGCGCCCCCTCGTCCACGAGACCCATCGCGGCCGTGGCGGTCCACACCTTGGTGACGGAACCGATCTGCCACAGCGTGTCGGTGGTCGCCTCGATCCGGGCGCCGGCGTTGGCGAGGCCGGCGGCGGCCTCGATCTGCCGTCCCTGGTACCAGATGCCCAGACCTGCTCCGGGCACCGAATGTCGGGTGGTGAGTGCGGCCAGACGCGCGGTCCAGTGGGCCGTGTCGGGTGGGATGGTCGGTTTCGCGGTCACGATGGACTCCTGAGGGGCGCGCAGATCGTGTGGAGGGCGCAAATCGTCTGGAGGGCGCCGATGGTGCGGGCGGCGCCGATGGTGGGTGCCGGTCGCGGGTCCTCGTGCCCGGTGGGGCGGTGGGCCGCGACCGGCGGTGCGGGTGCCGGCCGGGTGGGGCGGGGTGCCGTACGGGGGTGGAGCCGGTGGCCCTTGTGGGGGCGGCTCCGGGCTCGGCGGGGTCGAGGTCGGTGCGACTCGAGGCGCCGAGGGTCAGGGGCCGGGTGCCGGTGAGACGGAGGTCAGCGGGATCCGGCGAGTTCGGGTGCCGACGCGGCGTGCGGGACCGGGCCGCCGAAGGGGCTGAGGGTGTGCCTGGTGACCCAGTCGACGACACGGCGGGAGTAGTCGGCGCGCTGCGACGGCCGGCCGTTGAGGACGAACAGGTGCGAGCCGCCGGGGTAGAGGACCATCCGGACCGGCACCCCGCGGGTGCGCAGCGCGTGGAACCACTGCTCGGCCTGGCCCGCGGGGCAGACGTCGTCGGCCAGGCCGTGGAGGATCAGCGTCGGGGCCCGCACCTCGTCCACGTGGGTGAGCGGGGAGAGCTCCCGCCGCCGTTCGGGATCCGCGATCTCCTCGTGCGCGATCTCCAGGCCCTCGACGGAGGTGGCGACGAGCGACGGCAGGTCGGCGATCAGACCGCCCGGCACGACCGCGGCGAAGACGTCGCTGCGGGCGGAGAGCCAGCAGCTGAGGTAGCCGCCGTAGCTGTAGCCGGTGAGGGCGATCCGCTCCGGATCGACGAGCCCTTCGGCGACCAGCGTCGCCACCGGTTCCAGCACGTCCCGCTCGTCGCCCTCGCCCCAGGCGTCGACGGCGGCGGTGAGGAAGTCCTCGCCGTACCCGTCGCTGCCGCGGATGTTGAGGGCGAGGATCGTCCAGCCGCGGCCGGCCAGCTCCTGGTGGTAGAGGTGGACGGGGTCGGCGTGCGGAGCCCAGCAGTTGTGCGGGCCGCCGTGGAGGTCGACGAGCAGCGGTCCGCCGACGGGTGTCCGGGGGTCGCGGGTGACCAGACCGTGCACCCGCGTGCCGTCCGAGATCGCGAACTCGCGTTCGGTGACGGGTGCGAGCGTCACATCGGGGAGCGCCTCGGCCATGTGCGCGGTGAGCCGGGTCAGTTCGCCGGTCTTCAGGTCGAGCAGCTCGATCTCGCCGTACGAGACGCCGTCGGCCACGGCGAGCGCGGCTTTCCCCGCCGCGACGGAGCAGCCCGAGACCCCGCTGCCCTCGGGAAGCGGAAGCTCCACCGCCGGGGCGCTCCCAAGGCCGGACCGGTCGTCCGCGAGGAGCCGGTACAGCCGGGTGGCGCCCCGGTCCCGGGCGCAGAAGACGACGCTTTCGCCCTGCACGCGGTCGAACTGTGGGAGGGCGCCCGGGTAGCCCGAGCCGCCGGGCATGACGTTGCGGTCCAGTCCGGCCGCGAGCGCCGTGGGCGCCGAGCCGTCCAGCGGCTGGAGCCACAGCGACTCGTGGCCTGCCCCGTGGGCGGTGCGGCCGCTCAGCAGCAGGGCGTCGCCGTCCGGGTGCCAGGCGACCGCGCGGACCGGCCCGGCGGCGGGCCCGACGGGGGTCGGCAGGGCCGTCGGGCCGAGGGCGTCGACGACGTGGGCGGCGGTGGCGCCCGTGAGGTCGTAGTCCGTGCCGACGACGGCCGGAAAGGCCAGTCGGGTGCCGTCCGGCGACCAGGCGGGCGTGCCGGTGACGTGGAAGTCGCCGAGGGTCAGCTGAGTGACCCGGCCCGAGGCGGTCTCCAGCACGAACAGCTGGGTGCGGCCGGTGCCGCGCATGCCCCGCCCGTCCACCTTGCCGAGTCGGTCCACGACGACGGGTTCGTCAGGGGCCGGGCGGTGTACCTCGGCGGTGACGGCGATCCGCGAGCCGTCAGGACTCCACACGGGTGTCGCCGCGCCGTGGTCGAACTCCGTCAGCCGGCGGACCTCGCCGTCGTCGCCACGGAGCAGATGGAGCTGCCCGTCGCGCAGGAACGCCAGCGTCGTGCCGTCCGGGGACCAGCTCGGGGTGTGGTCGTCCGGCCCGGAAGTGAGGCGGCGGGGGGCGGGAGCCGCAGGACCGCCACCGGTGGCGACGAGCCACAGCGAACGCACCGGCCGGTCGAGCCCGGCGTCCTGGGTCGTCAGTGTGTACGCGACACGGCCGCCGTCCGGCGCCAGTGCCGGCTGGTCGGGAATCGCGAACCGGTACAGGTCGTCGACGTGCAGGGGCCTGGTCGTGGTCACGAGGTCTCCTCCAGTGTGGGGACGCAGGACAGCAGGGACGCGGTCACCGCGTGGCCGGGGGCGTGCAGGACACGGTCGGCGGGCCCGTGCTCGACGAGCCGGCCGCGGTCCATCACGGCCACCTGGTCGGCCAGGTAGCGGACGACCGCGAGGTCGTGGGAGATGAAGAGCAGGGAGAAGCGGAGTTCCCGCTGGAGACGGCGCAGCAGGTTGAGCACGGCCCCCTGGACGGAGACGTCGAGCGCCGAGGTGATCTCGTCGGCGATCAGGACGCCGGGCCGCGCCGCCAATGCACGGGCCAGCGCGACACGCTGGCGCTGGCCGCCGGAGAGCTCTCCCGGGGTGAGCGGTGCCCGCCCTGGATCGAGTCCGACGAGTTCCAGGTAGTGCGCCGCCTCCTGCGCCCGGGCTCGCGTGGCCGCCCCGGGCCGGAGCGACCACCGCGACGGCGGCAGCGCTTCCGCGACGGACGCGCCGACGGGCATCCTCGGGTCGAGCGAGGCGTACGGGCTCTGGAAGACGAGCTGCACCGGGCCTCGGCGTGGCCCACGGGCGACGGGCGTGCCGTCGACCAGGATCCGGCCGCCCGTCACGGGCGCCAGTCCCACCGCGGCGCGGCCGAGCGAGGACTTGCCGCACCCCGAGCCGCCGACCAGGCCGGTGATCCCGCCGTCGGGGACCAGGAGGTCGACGCCGTCGACGGCGGTGAAGCGGCCGTAGCGGATCCGCAGCTGCCGGAGTTCGAGGGAACTCATGCGGTGGCCTCCTCTGTGGTGGACGCGCCCCGGTGCTTCGGGAGCCTGGTCCCCGGGCCTGGCGCGGCCGGGGTCAGCGGGTGCCAGCAGGCGACACGGGCGGCCGTCCCGTGCGGGACGAGGTCCGGGGCGTCGCTGTGGCAGCGGTCGTCGGCGTGGGCGCAGCGGGGGGCGAAGGGACAGCCCGGGTGCGCGTCGTCGGGCTCCGGAGGCCGGCCCGGGATCGTGGCCAGTTCACGCTCCCGGTCGGTGGTCAGGGTCGGGACGGCACCGATCAGGGCGCGGGTGTACGGATGCGCGGCGCGTGCGGCGAGGTCGGCGACCGGCAGGTCCTCGACGATCCGGCCGGCGTACATCACCAGCACCCGCTCGCAGACCCCGGCGACGATCGCCAGGTCGTGGGAGATCAGGAGCAGGGCCGCCCCGGACTCGCGGCGGACCTCGCCCAGCAGGTCGAGCACCTGTCGCTGGACCGTCACGTCCAGCGCGGTGGTGGGCTCGTCCGCGACGATCAGCCGTGGCGTGCCCATCAGCCCCATGCCGATCACGGCCCGCTGGCGCATGCCGCCCGAGTAGGCGTGCGGCCGCTGCCGTGCCCGGTGCGCCGCGTCGGGGATCCGGACCGCGCGCAGCCGGTCGACGGCGCGGGCCCAGGCCGCGGAGCGGGCGGTCCGCTCGTGGACCTCGACGACCTCCGACAGCTGCCGACCGACGCTGAGCGCCGGGTTGAGCGCGGCCATCGGATCCTGGAAGACCATGGCCAAGGCCGTTCCGCGGGGCGGTTCGGCGAGCAGGTCACGGCCCTCGAAGCGGAGCGTGGCGGCCTCCACCAGGCCGGGGGACGGCAGCAGACCGGCCACGGCTTGCGCGGTCAGGCTCTTGCCCGAGCCGGACTCGCCGACCAGACCGACCGCCTCGCCCTCCAGGACGCTCAGGGAGACGCCGCGCACCGGCCGTCGTCCGCCGGGGAAGGTCACCCGCAGGTCGTGCACCTGGAGCAGGGCGCCGTCGGGGCGGGCCGGCCGCGGCGCGGGACCCGGTGCCGCCGCGACGCCGCCCGCGGCGGACCGTGCCGTCCGGCCGGCCTGGGCGAGCACCTCGCCGACCAGTGCGAAGACCGCCCCGGTGAGGATCACGGCCGCGCCCGGAGCGAGCGCGGCGACGGGGTTGAGGTAGAGCCGGTCCAGCTGGTCGTCGAGCAGCCGTCCCCAGTCGTACGACGGCGCCTGCACGCCCAGGCCGAGGAAGGACAGCCCGGAGAAGGCGACCAGGGTGCCGGCCGCGGCCTGGGCGGCGAACAGCAGGCAGGGTTCCGCGATGTTCGGCAGGAGGTGACGGGTGATCATGCGCAGTCGGCCGACTCCCAGGATCCGGGCCGCGGCGACGTACTCCGACCCGGCGACCGAAGCGGTCAGGTTCTGCACCAGCCGTGCCCCTGGCGGGACCAGGGCCAGCCCGACGGCCAGGACCGCGCCGGAGGCGCCGACGCCGAACACGGTGGCGAGGAAGAGGACGAAGAGCAGGCCGGGGAAGCTGATCAGGACACCCACCAGCGCCGTGACCAAGCGCCCCGCCCGACGGCCGAGCACCGCGGGCGCGACGCCGAGGAGCAGGCCGCCGAGCACGCCGATCGCGGTCGCGGCCAGGGTGAGTCCGAGCGTCAGCCGGGTCGCCACCACCACTCTGGCGGCGATGTCCCGGCCGAGGTTGTCGGTGCCGAGCAGATGGGCCGCACCGGGCCCCTGGAGCATGGCCCCGGTGTCCACCCGCTCGGCGGTGGGGCCCAGGACGGCCGGACCGAGGAGGGCGACCAGGGCGAGCGCCAGGACGCCGGTCAGGGCGGTCAGTCCGACGGGTGTGCGCAGGGCGTGCCGGAGTCGGCGGGCGTACGGCATCGTCAGCTCCCTCGGACGGTGGATCGGGGATCCGCGACGGCCACGGCCACGTCGACCGCGAAGGTGATCAGCAGCGCGGCCGTCCCGTAGACCAGGACCACGGCCTGGACCATCGGATAGTCCTTCTCGGTGATCGCCTGGACGATCGTGGTCCCGAGGCCGGGCCACGCGAAGACGTTCTCGACCAGGACCGTGCCGGTCAGCAGCGCCATCAGCGTCAGGCCGCCGACGGTCAGGGAGGAGGCCAGGAGATTGGGCAGGGCGTGCCTCAGATAGCGCAGCCGGGCGGGCAGCCGCTTGGCGGCCGCGGTGCGCATGTACTCCTCGCCCAGGACCCGCAGCGTCTCCACCCGGACGATCCGGGCGAGCGCGGCGGCGGGGACGACGGACAGCGCGACGACGGGCAGTACATAGGAGTCGGGGCCGCCGCGGGAGGCCACGGGAAAGAGGGGGAAGGTGACCGCGAAGCCGGCCACCAGCGCGACGGCGAGCAGGAATTCGGGCACCGCGGCGAGGGCGCCGGTCACCGACGCGAAGGCCACCTCTCCGCGGCGACGGCGTCCGTCGCGGGTGAGGACGGCGGCCCACATGCCGCCGGGGACGGCGGTCAGGAGCACCACGAGGAAGGCCGGCAGGGCGATGGACAGGGTGGCCGGCAGCCGGGCGGCGATGACATCGGAGACCGGGAGCCCGGCACCGATCGACTCGCCGAGCCGGCCCTGGAACAGCTCGGCGAGGTAGTGGCCGAACTGTTGCGGCACCGGGCGGTCCAGGCCGAGCGCCTGTCTGCGGGCCTCGACCAGGGCCGGGTCGGCGGTGGGGCCGAGTGCGGTACGGACGGGGTCGCCCGGTATCAGGTGGATCATGGCGAAGGAGGCGGTGACGAGGGCCGCGAGCGAAGCGACGAGCCGTCCCGTACGGCGCAGCGTGAACGCGGTCCACGGTCCCGGCGCCGTGCGGCGAGGGGAGGCGGCCGGGCTCGCCTCCGCGCCGCCCGGGGCCGTGTCTGCGCCGCCCCGGGCCGTGTGTGCGGTGTCTCGGGCTGTCTCGGCGCTGGCTCGGACCGTCTCGGCGGCGGCTTGGTTCGTCTCGGCGGTGGCTCGGATCGTCTCGGCGGTGGCTCGGGGGTCGGCGGGGTCGGCGGGGTCGTGGGGTGCAGGGGTCTTCCGCATGTCGTCACCCCCTGCGCAGACTGCCGGGGACGATGCCGCCGCCGTCGACCTCGAAGCGGATGCCCTTGCCGAACGTCCGGATCGTGCCGTCGACGAAGGGGGTGACGTCGGTGCGCCTGATCAGCGCGGCGTCGGCCCGGTCCCACAGCGGACATCCGGCCCGGCCGGGGAGGGCGGCGGCCTCGGCGGCCAGCCGACGGTAGTCCGGGTTGGCCACGGCGCCGAGGTTGCTGCCGGCCGGTGGCGGAGGACCGTCGAAGAAGCGGGTCAGCTGGTCCGGCAGCGGCACGCTGATCGGGCTCCAGGCCACGTCCCAGTCGCCGAGGGAGAGCGCGGCGATCAGGCCGGAGCCGTCGATCGGCTTGGCGGTGGCCTTCACCCCGAAGGCGTTCCACTCCTTGACGGCCAGCTCGACCGCCGCCGTGACCTGCGGCCCGGCGATGACGGGATGCACCAGGGTGACGGAGAGCGTCCGGCCGTCCTTCTCCCAGACGCCGCCGTTCTTCCTCCAGCCGGCACCGGTCAGTCCGGCCTCGGCCTTCGCCGGGTCGTGCGGCGGTACGTTCCCGGTCACGGTGTCGCCGCCGCAGGGGGTCGGAGGGGTCTCCCCGAGGTTCGTGGCGGGCGTTCCGGCGCCGCCGGTGGCGACGGAGCCGAGCCGCTCCAGGTCGAGGGCGCCGACCAGGGCCCGCCGGACGGCCTGCGCGGCGGTGGGCCGGGCCGGGGACTCGTTGAACAGGAACTGGCCGATCGGCGTCCGGGTGCCCTTCCACGGAACCCGCGCCGCAATCAGCCGTTCCGCGTCCGGCCCGCTGACCTGCCCTGCGTCGATCTGCCCGCCGAGCAGCAGGTTGGCCGTGGTCGACTCGTCCGCGACCACCTTGAAGACCAGCTTCGCCGGCCCGGCGTCCGCGGATGCCGGGCCGGTCCCGGCCGGATCCGTCCGGCGCACGTAGGTGTAGTGGTCGCCGGGGACGGCTTCCGCGAGCCGGTAGGCGCCCGTGGCGGCGGTCGCCCGGGAGAGCCGGGACGGATCGCTGAGGCTCTTCCGGCACACCAGGGGCAGCAGGCGGGCCATCTCCACGACGAACGGGGCGGAGCCCGAGGTGGTGACGGTGACCGTCCGGGTCGACTCGTCCGCCGTGGCCGTCGCCCGCGCGTTCGCGGGCACGGCGAGACCGAGCAGCGGTGACCGGTTCGCGGGGTCGGCGACGTGGTTGTATCCGGCGGCGACGTCGGTGGCCGTGAGCGGACTGCCGTCCTCACAGGTCAGCCCGGGCCTCAGGACGAAGCGTGCGCGGCCGTCGCGGACCGACCAGCTCTCGGCCGCCCCGGCGGTCGTCGACCCGTCGGCGGCGACGCGTACGAGGGTCGTGTAGGCGAACCTGTTCATCATCAGCGCCGTGCTGTCGACGGTGCCGAGGGGGCTGAGGCTGCCCGGGTCGGAGCGGATGGCGAGGGTGACCGTCCACGCCCCGTCGGCGGACGCCCCGCCGCCGCAGGCGGTGGACATCAGCGCTGTCGCCGTGACCACGGCGAGCGCACAGGCCGCCCGCTCGCGCCGTCCGGCGGCCCTCCTCGGTGAGGTCATGGTGTGTCTCCTTACTGATGACGGACCTGGAGCCCGTCGGCCGGGCGGGGCGGGGCAGGGTGAGGGATCCGGCGCGGTGGCCGGCCCGGGCGGCCACCGGCGGAAGGGCCGGTGGGCCGGGTGCGGTGCGGTCGTTCAGGCGCGGGGGATGGCACGCGTCCCGTGCAGGTACGCGGCCCGGTCGCCGTCCCCGAGGAAGGTGACCGTCGGGAACTCGCCGTTCTGCCGCGCCGTGCCGATGAGCGTGCGCGCGTCGAGCGGGACCATCGTCAGGTCGCTCAGCGGATCGGTCCCGTGCAGTTCCGCGCTCGGGCCGAGCGGCCACAGGACGACCCGGAGGCCGTCCTCGGTCTCGGTCACCTCGGCCCGCTGGGTGACGGACTCGTACCGTCCGGCGAAGTACCGCGGGTCGACCGCGGGAGGTTCGGCGGGCGGCGTGGGCATCGGGGGGACGGTGACCCCGGCGAGTTCGGCGAGGAGTTCCGTCACCAGCCCGTGCAGGCCGAAGAACTCGCCGCCGTTGATGAAGATCACCACCGCCACGTCCTTGCCGGGGACGGCGCGGAGCAAGGCGGTCTGGCCCATGGTGCCGCCGTCGTGGCCGATGACCGGACCGCCCTCCCAGTCGAAGATCTCCCAGCCGAGGCTCCAGTGGTCGCCCAGCCGTCCCGAGCCGGGGACCACGACCTCGGGGTGCCGCATCGCGGCGGCGGACGCCTCGCTCAACAGGCGGGTGCCGTCGGGGGCCAGGCCGTCGGCGAGGTGGAACCGGGCGAAACGCAGCTGGTCACGGGCGGTCAGCGTCAGGGTGGCGCCGGCCGGGGCGTTGGAGCGCGGCATCTCCCAGAACGGCGCCTTCACCGGCTCGCCGTCAGGTCCGGGGACGTGGCCCATCGCGACCCGGTGCCGGATCGCCCGGCCCGGAGAGGTGACGGCGTGGGTCATCCCGAGGGGCGCGGCGATCCGCTCGTGCAGGGCCGCCTCCCACGTCAGGCCCGTGAGCACCTCGATGATCCGTCCGAGGACCACGTAGCCGCTGTTGCAGTACGAGAACATCTCGCCGGACGGGAAGAGCTGCCGGGCGGGGGTGGGCAGCGCCGCCACGAACCGCTCGACGGCGTCGTCGCCCGGGCCGTGGTCGGAGAAGATGTCACCTTCGAACCCGCCGGTGTGACACAGCAGTTGACGTACCGTCACGGACTTCGAGGTGTGGGCGTCGGTGACTCGGAAGCCGGGCAGGTGGTCGGCGACCGGGGAGTCCAGGGTGAGCAGACCCTCGTCGACCAGCTGCATGATCAGGGTGGCCGTCCACACCTTGGTGATCGATCCGGTCTGGAAGACCGAGTCGGTGGTCACGGGGTAGCCGAAGTCCCGGTCGAGCACGCCGTAGGCGGCTTCGGTGATCTCGTCGCCGTGCAGGACGGCGATGCTCGCGCCCGGGATGCCGTGCCGCTCGGCCGCCTCGGCGAGCCGTTCGCGCAGATCCTCGGATTTCATGGGATTGCCTCCGATGGAGAGAGAGTCGCTCGTGGTCGAGCGGCGGGGAGAGGAAGGGTGGGGGCGGGTTCGCCGTGGGATCCCGCCGTGCCGCGTGAACCGTTCGGGGGTGATGGGTGAACGGTAGGAAGCGGGCACCCGGCCTGTGATCGTCGTGGAGCACGAAGGAACGGAGCCCTTGTGGTGCGCCCGTCCGAAGACGGGCAGCACCCGGGCCGAGGTCACCGTCTTCGCCGTCTTCACCTGACTGGTGAACTCCGCGCGTCCGTCGACCAGTTGCTGGTGCAGTTCGCCG
>NZ_JBEOST010000031.1:0-65823 GCF_040303145.1 Streptomyces sp. NPDC096079 | reverse complement strand
TGATCACCCCCGACTACTGGGCCCGCCACATCCGCGGAGCCGTCCGCTTCCACCCCGGCATCCAGCACCTCGAAGCCAACGGCACCAGCCGGTTCCTGGAGCTCGGCCCCGACGCCACCCTCACCGCGCTCGCCCAGGACACCCTCACCCAGCCGGCCGTCCTCGCGCCCACCCTGCGCAAGAACGCACCCGAAGCCACCTCCCTCGCCACCGCCGCCGCCCGCCTCCACACCGCGGGTCACACGCCCACCACCTGGCAGCCCCCCCCCCCCACCCGCATCCCCGAGGGCCTGCCCACCTACCCCTTCCAGCACGAGCACTACTGGGTCGAGCGGACGACCGCGGCCGGGACCGACGTGACGTCCGCCGGGCTCGTCTCCGCCGGACACCCGTTCCTGGGTGCCCTGGTCACCCTCGCCGACAGCGACCAGCTGGTCCTCACCGGCCGGATCTCGCTGCGCACCCACCCCTGGCTCGCCGACCACACCATCTCCGGCACCGCCCTCCTGCCCGGCACGGCCTTCGCCGACCTGGCTCTCCACGCCGCGGGCCACACCGACACCCCGGCTGTCGAGGACCTCACCCTCGAAGCGCCCCTCGTCCTGCGCGAGAAGGGTTCGGTGGAGCTCCAGGTGGTGGTCGACTCGGCGGCCGGGTCCGATCGGCGGGCGTTCACGATCCACGCGCGGGGCGAGGACGCCGAGTCCTGGACCCGGCACGCCTCCGGCACCCTCTCCGTCGCCCCGGGCGGCGCGGGGGCGGACCGCGCGTCCCTGCCGTGGCCGCCGCCCGGCGAGCAGGCCGACCTGACCGGTCTCTACGAGGAACTGCACGCCCAGGGCTACGCGTACGGCACCGCCTTCCAGGGCCTCACGGCGGCCTGGCGCGACGGCGACGACCTGTACGCCGAGATCGAGCTGCCCGAGGAGGCCGACGCCCTCGGGCATCCGGTGCACCCCGCGCTCCTCGACGCCGCGCTCCACCCGCTGCTGCTCGACCTGGTGGGCGGCGACCCGGCGGCGGTGCGGCTGCCGTTCAGCTGGTCCGACGTCACCCTGCACGCGACCGGCGCCGCCCGGCTGCGGGTCCGGCTGACCCGGTCCGGCGCCGACACGGTCACGCTGACCGCCGACGACCCCGAGGGCGGTCCCGTCGTCGACGTCGGCGCCCTCCTGATCCGGCCGGCCGACATCGGTGCCGCGTCCGCCGCCTCCGGCGACGGCTCGCACGCCCTGTACCGGGTCGACTGGCGGCCCGTTCCCGGCGCCGCCGAGGCCCGTGCGGAAGGCGACGCGCCCGTCCGCGCGGTGGTGGGCCCCGACGTCATCGGAGTCGCCGACGCCCTCGGTGACGGCGCCGTGCGGTACGCCGACCTCGACGCGCTGGCCGCCGCCGAAGGGCCCGTCCCGGCCGAGGTGCTGGTGCCGTTCACGCCGGGACGCCCGCCCCGGGGCACGTACAACCCGGTGGCGATCGCCCGTGAGGCACCGCACCGGATGCTGGGGCTGATCCAGCGCTGGCTGGCCGACGAGCGGTTCGCCGGCTCGCGGATGGTCGTCGTCACGCGCAACGCGATCTCCACCCGCTACGACGAGTCGATCCGGGACCAGAGCCTGGCCGTGTGGGGTCTGGTGCGTTCCGCGCAGACCGAGCACCCGGGCCGCTTCCTGCTGGTCGACGTGGACCGGGACGAGGCCTCCCACCGGGCGCTCGGCACGGCGCTCGACACCCCCGAGGAGACCCAGCTCGCGCTGCGCCGCGGCACCGTGCTCGCCGCCCGGCTCTCGCCGAGTGCGCCCGAGGGGCGCCTCGCCGTCCCGGCGGGCAGTGCGGGCTGGCGGCTCGGCGCGACGGCCAAGGGCACCCTGGAGAACCTGGCGCTGCTGCCCGCCGAGGCGCCCGACGCGCCGCTCGCCCCGGGTGAGGTGCGGGTCCAGGTGCGGGCCGCCGGCCTGAACTTCCGCGACGTCCTGATCACCCTCGGCCAGTATCCGGGCGAGGCGCCGATCGCCAGCGAGGGCGCCGGATACGTCCTGGAGACCGGCCCCGACGTCGTCGGCCTCGCGCCCGGCGACCGGGTCATGGGTCTGTTCACCGAGGGCGCGGCCGGACCGGTCGCGGTCACCGACCACCGGCTGCTCTCCCGGGTGCCGGCCGGCTGGTCCTTCACCCAGGCCGCCGCGACGCCGGTGGTGTTCCTGACCGCCCTGTACGCCCTGACCGACCTGGCGGACGCCCGCGTCGGGCAGACGGCGCTGATCCACGCCGCCGCCGGCGGTGTCGGCATGGCCGCGACGCAGATCGCCCGCGCCCTGGGTCTGGAGGTCTACGGCACGGCCTCGCCCGCCAAGTGGGACGCGCTGCGTTTCCAGGGCTTCGACGACGCCCATCTCGCGAACTCGCGCACCCTCGACTTCGAGCGGGAGATCCTGGCGGCCACCGAGGGCCGTGGCGTGGACGTGGTCCTCGACGCGCTCGTCGGCGAGTACGTCGACGCGTCGCTGCGGCTCCTGCCGCGCGGCGGCCGGTTCATCGAGATGGGCAAGGCCGACGTCCGCGATCCCGAGCAGGTGGCCCGGGACCACCCCGGCGTGGTCTACCGCTCGTTCGACCTCATGGAGGCCGGCCCGGACCGCATCCGGGAGATGCTCGCCGATCTCCTCGCGCTGTTCGAGACGGGCCGGCTCGGCCCGCTGCCGGTGGAGGCCTGGGACGTCCGGCGGGCCCAGGACGCCTTCCGGCACCTGGGCCAGGCCCGGCACACCGGCAAGGTGGTCCTCACCCTGCCGCGCGCCCTGGACCCCGAGGGCACGGTCCTCGTGACCGGCGCCACCGGCACCCTCGGGCGGATCGTCGCCCGTCACCTGGCCACCCGGCACGGGATCCGGCACCTGCTCCTGACGAGCCGGCGCGGTCCCGGGGCTCCCGGCGCCGACGAACTGGTCGCCGAGCTCGCGGAGATCGGCGCCCGTGCCACCGTCGTCGCCTGCGACACGGGCGATCCGCGGTCGGTGCGGCGGCTGTTCGCGTCGGTCGACCCGGCGCACCCGCTGACGGCCGTGGTGCACACGGCCGGTGTGCTCGACGACGGCACGATCGAGTCGATGACACCGGAGCGGCTCGACCGGGTCGCGCGCTCCAAGCAGGACGCGGCGTGGCTCCTCACGGACGAGATACGCGACCTGGACCTGGCCGCGTACGTGATGTTCTCCTCGTTCGCCGGGATCATCGGGAACGCCGGGCAGTCCAACTACGCGGCCACCAACTCCTTCCTGGACGGCGTCGCCGCCTACCAGCGCTCCAACGGACTTCCGGGCGTCTCGCTCGCCTGGGGTCTGTGGGGCGCGGACGGCACGGCGGACGGCGGCGGCATGGCGGGCGCCCTCGACGCGGGCGACCTGGCCCGGCTCGCGGGCGCGGGGCTCGCGCCCATCGACCCCGAGCAGGGTCTGGCGCTGTTCGACGAGGCGCTGACCACCGACGAGCCGCTGCTCGTCCCGCTGCGGCTCAACGTGCCCGCGCTGCGGGCCCGCGCCGAGGCGGGCACCCTGCCTCCGCTGCTGCGCGGTCTGGTGCGCTCGCGGACCCGGCGCGCCGCGGCCGGGCGTCCGGCCCCGGCGGGCGCCGGGTCGCTCGCGGAGCGGCTCGCCGGCGTCGACGCGGCCGAGCGCGACCGGCAGCTCCTCGCGCTCGTGCGGGCCGAGGCGGCGGCGGTGCTCGGGCACGGCGGCGGTGACACGCTCGCCCCCGAGCGGGCGTTCAAGGACGTCGGCTTCGACTCGCTGACGGCGGTCGAGCTGCGCAACCGGCTCAACGCGGCCACCGGCCTGCGGCTGCCGTCGTCGCTGGTCTTCGACCACCCGACGCCGGCCGCCCTCGCGGCGCACCTGCGCACCGGTCTGTTCGGCGACGCCGAGCCGGCCGCGGCTCCGGCCGCCCGGCGGGCGACGCCGGCCGCGGCGGTGCCGGCCGACGACGACCCGATCGCCATCGTCGGCATGGCCTGCCGCTACGCGGGCGGTGTCACCTCGCCCGAGGACCTGTGGCGGCTCGTGCTGTCCGGTACGGACGCGGTGACCGAATTCCCCGAGGACCGCGGCTGGGACACGGAGGCCCTGTACGACCCCGATCCGACCCGGTCCGGCACCTCGTACACGCGGCGCGGCGCGTTCCTCACCGGCGCCGACCGCTTCGACGCGGCCTTCTTCGGGATCAACCCGCGCGAGGCGACGGCCATGGACCCGCAGCAGCGGCTGCTCCTGGAGACGGCGTGGGAGGCCGTGGAGCGGGCCGGCATCGACCCGACGACGCTGCGCGGCAGCGACACGGGTGTGTTCGCGGGCGTCGTCGCCGGCGACTACGTGACCCGGCTCGGCCAGACGCCGGAGGCGGTCGAGGGCTATCTGGCGACCGGCACCACGGCGAGCGTCGCCTCGGGCCGCATCGCCTACTCCTTCGGTCTCGAAGGCCCCGCGGTCTCCGTGGACACGGCGTGCTCGTCGTCGCTGGTGGCGCTGCACCTGGCCGCGCAGTCGCTGCGGCAGGGCGAGTGCGCGCTGGCCCTGGCGGGCGGCGCGACCGTCCTCGCGGGTCCGACGAGCTTCGTCGAGTTCAGCCGGCAGCGGGCCCTGTCGCCCGACGGCCACGCCAAGGCCTTCTCGGACGCGGCGGACGGCACCGGCTGGGGCGAGGGAGCGGGTCTGCTGCTCCTGGAGCGGCTGTCCGACGCGCGCCGCAACGGTCACCCGGTCCTCGCCCTGGTGCGGGGCACGGCCACCAACCAGGACGGCGCGAGCAACGGCCTGTCCGCGCCGAACGGTCCTTCGCAGGAGCGGGTGATCCGCCAGGCCCTGGCCAACGCGCGCCTGACCGCCGACCAGGTCGACGCGGTCGAGGCGCACGGCACCGGCACCCGGCTCGGCGACCCGATCGAGGCGCAGGCCCTCATCAACACGTACGGAAGCGAGCGCGACGCCGAACACCCGCTCTGGCTCGGCTCGTTGAAGTCCAACGTCGGCCACACGATGGCGGCGGCCGGTGTCGGAGGCGTCATCAAGATGGTGATGGCGATGCGCAACGGCCGACTGCCGAAGACGCTCCACGTCGAGCGGCCGACGACGCACGTCGACTGGTCGGACGGCACCGTGCGCCTGCTCACCGAGGAGCAGGCGTGGCACACCACCGGCGACGAGCCGCGCCGGGCGGGCGTCTCCTCGTTCGGCATCAGCGGCACCAACGCCCACGTGATCATCGAGCAGGCACCGGAAGAAGCCGGCGCCACGGGGGAGGCGGAACTCCCCGACCTGCCCTGGCTGCTGTCGGCCAAGACCGGCGAGGGCCTCAAGGACCAGGCCCGTCTGCTCCACACGTACGCCACCGAGCACCCCGAGGTGCCGGCCCGGCAGGTCGCCGCCACGCTCGCCGCCCGCGCCCGCTTCGACCACCGCGCCGTCGTGGACGCGAGCGACCGCACGTCCCTGCTCGGCGCCCTCGACGCGCTCGCCGCGGGCCGGGAGGTCCCCGGCCTGGTCACCGGCACGACGGTGGGCCACGAGCCCGGCCGCGCCGTGTTCGTCTTCCCCGGCCAGGGCAGCCAGTGGCTCGCCATGGGCCGCGCGCTGATGCGGGACAGCGAGGACTTCGCCGGTTACGTGCGGGAGTGCGCCGACGCGCTCGCCCCGCACACGGACTGGGACCTGACCGCGGTCCTCGCGGGCGACCCCGACGCCGCCTCGCTCGACCGGGTCGACGTCGTACAGCCCGCGCTGTTCGCGATGATGGTGTCGCTCGCCCGGCTCTGGCGCCGTCACGGCGTCGAGCCCGCCGCGGTGATCGGCCACTCCCAGGGCGAGATCGCCGCCGCGTACCTGGCCGGCGCCCTCACGCTCGCCGACGCGGCCCGGATCGCCGCGCTGCGCAGCCGCGCCATCACCCGGCTCGCGGGCACCGGCGGCATGCTGTCGGTGCAGCTGCCCGCGGACGTCGTACGGGAGCGGCTGATCGACGACACGTACGTCGCCGCCGTCAACGGCCCCGCCCTCACGGTCGTCTCGGGCGCCCCCCGGGCCTTGGAGACGCTCAAGGAGACGTTCACCGGCGAGGGCGTCCGGGCCAGGATGATCCCCGTCGACTACGCCTCGCACTCCCCGCACGTCGACGCGCTCCGCGACGAGCTGCGCGAGCTGCTCGCCGGGATCGAACCCCGTGCCACGGACGTGCCGTTCTGGTCCACGGTCACGCGCGGCCCGCTCGCGGGCACCGAGCTGACCGTCGACTACTGGGTGCGCAACCTGCGCGAGCCGGTGCTCTTCGAGGAGACGGTGCGCGGGCTGCTGGCCGCCGGACACACCACCTTCATCGAGGCCAGCGCGCACCCCGTGCTCGTCCCCGCGATCCAGGACACCGTGGAGGAGGCGGGCGCGGCCGCGGCCGCGCTCGGCACGCTCCGCCGTGACCAGGGCGGCCTCGACCGCTTCGCCACCTCGCTGGCCGAGGCGCACGTCACCGGCACGTCGCCCGCGGCGTGGCGGCCCGCGCTGCCGCCCGCGGACCCGGCGGGACCGCCCACGTACCCGTTCCAGCGGCAGCGCTACTGGCTGGAGGCCACCGGCGGGGCCGTCGACGCGGACGGCCTCGGCCTGGACTCGGCCGGGCATCCGCTGCTCGGCGCGAGCGTCCCGCTCGCCGACTCCGGCCAGGTCGTGTTCACCGGCCGGGTCTCCCTGCGCACCCACCCCTGGCTCGCCGAGCACGCGGTGGAGGGCACGGCGCTGCTGCCGGGCACGGGCTTCCTCGACCTGGCGCTGCACGCGGCGGACCGCACCGGCGCGGACGGCGTCGAGGACCTCACCCTCGAAGCCCCGCTGACCCTCGCCGGCCAGGGCGCGACGGTGCTCCAGGTGACGGTCGGCGCGCCGGACGAGGCGGGCCGACGGCCGCTGGGCGTCCACTCCCGGACGGGTGACGACGCGGACTGGATCCGGCACGCGACCGGCCTGCTCGGCGCCGCCTCCACCGCCGATCCGGCCGACGCCGCCCCCGCCGCGCAGCCGGTCTGGCCGCCGGCCGGGGAACCGGTCGACCTCGGCGACGCGTACGGCGAGCTGCTCGCCCGTGGCTACGCGTACGGGCCGCTGTTCCAGGGCCTCACCGCGCTCTGGCGCGACGGCGACGACCTCTACGCCGAGGTGTCGCTGCCCGAGGACACCGACACCGCCGGTCACGCCGTCCACCCGGCGCTCCTCGACGCCGCCCTGCACCCGCTGGCCCTCGCGCCCGCCGGGCCGGACGGCTCCGGGGACTCCGAGGAGATCCTGCTGCCGTTCTCCTTCGGCGGCGTCCGGCTGCACCGCACCGGCGCGAAGGCGCTGCGGGTGCGGCTGACCAGGACCGGCGGAACCTCGGTCGCCCTGCGGCTCACCGACGCGGAGGGCACGCCCGTCGCCGACGTCGAGACGCTGGCCCTGCGTCCGCTGCCGGCCGCGGAGCTGGCCGCGCTGCGCTCACGCGGCACGGCGGACCTCCCGCTGTACGCGGTCGACTGGACGTCCTCCGGTCAGCCCGCCCCCGCGGCACCGACCGCCCCGGCCGAGGGCGCGTGGGCGGTGCTCGGCAAGC
This sequence comes from Streptomyces sp. NPDC096079, assembly GCF_040303145.1. Lineage (NCBI taxonomy): Bacteria > Bacillati > Actinomycetota > Actinomycetes > Kitasatosporales > Streptomycetaceae > Streptomyces > Streptomyces sp. NPDC096079. The sequence continues at coordinate 58,206 of NZ_JBEOST010000031.1, read as the reverse complement.
ACGGCGAGGCGTTCGCCGCGGCGCTCGGCGACGCGCCCGTGTTCGCCGGCGCCGCCGAGCTCCGCGCGGCCGTGGCCGACGGCTCCCTGCGCCTGCCGGACACCGTCCTCGCCGTCCTTCCGGCGGCCGAGGAGCCCCGGGGCGTGACCGGCACCCTCGCGACGGGTGCCGATGTCCGGGCCGTGCTCGACCCGCTGCTCGCGCTGCTGCGCGACTGGCAGGCCGACGAGCACCTCGCCGCCGGACGCCTCCTGGTGGCGGCGCGCGGCGCGGTCGCGGTACGGGACGGCGACACCGTCGACCCGGTGGCCGCCGCCGCGTGGGGGCTGCTGCGCACGGCGCGGAGCGAGAACCCGGACCGGATCGCGCTGGTGGACCACGACGGCACGGACGCCTCCCTGCGCGCCCTGGCCGCGGGAACCGGGCCCGCCGAGAGCGAGCTCGCCCTGCGCGAGGGCATCTGGTACGCGCCCCGGCTGGCCGCGCTGCCGGACGCGCCGGGGCCCGACACCGGGGCCGGGGCCCGGCCGTGGGACCCGGACGGCACGGTCCTGGTCACCGGCGGCACCGGCACCCTCGGCGGGCTCGTCGCCCGGCGGCTGGTCACCGACCACGGCGTCCGGCACCTGCTGCTCACCGGCCGGCGGGGACCCGTCGCCCCGGGCGCCGCGGAACTCGCCGCCGAACTCACCGCGCTGGGCGCGGAGGTCCGGATCGAGGCCTGCGACGCGGGCGACCGCGACGCGCTGGCCGCGCTGCTCGCCGGGATCCCCGCGGACCGTCCGCTGACGGCGGTCGTGCACGCGGCGGGCGTCCTGGACGACGGCGTCCTGCAGTCGCTCACGCCGGAGCGGCTCGACACGGTGCTCTCCGCCAAGGCCGACGCGGCCCTGCACCTGCACGACCTCACCCGCGAGCTGCCGCTCGCCGCGTTCGTCCTGTTCTCCTCGCTCGCCGGCGTGGTGGGCAACGCGGGCCAGGGCAACTACGCCGCGGCCAACGCCCTGCTGGACGGTCTGGCGGCACGCCGCCGGGCCCTCGGCCTGCCGGCGCTCTCCCTGGCCTGGGGGCTGTGGGCCGACGGCAGCGCGCTGACCGGTCACCTCGACGGGCGGGAACGCGACCGGCTCGGCCGCGACGGCGTCGTACCCCTGACGGCCGAGGACGGGCTCGCCCTCCTCGACCGTGCCCTGGCCGGCGCGCCCGCCGCCGTCGTCGCCGCGCGGCTGGACCGCGCCGAACTCCGGCGCCGCGCCGGGGCCGGACTCCTGCCGCCGCTGTTCGGCGGACTCGTACCGGCGCCCGCGCGCCGGGCCGCCGCCGCGACCCCGTCGGGATCCCTGGCCGACCGTCTCGGCCAGGTGCCGGAGAAGGACCGGGAGCGTCTGGTCCTCGACCTGGTGCGGGAGACCGCCGCGCTCGTCCTCGGCCACAGCGACACCGGCCTCATCGACGACGAGCACTCGTTCAAGGAGCTCGGCTTCGACTCCCTGACGGCGGTGGAGTTCCGCAACCGGCTGAGCGCCGCCACCGGTCTGCGGCTGCCCGCGACCGTGGTCTTCGACCACCCGTCGCCGGCCGCGCTGGCCACGTTGCTGCGCAGCCGCGCGGAGGAGGCCGCGGCGAAGGCGGCGGACGCTCCCGGCGCGGACCGGGCCGCGGGCTCCGGCCCGCTCGCCGGGCTCGACGCCCTGGAGAAGGCGCTCGCCCTCACGCCGGAGACCGACACCGACACCCGTACGGAGGTCGGCAGGCGACTGCGGGAGCTGCTCGACGGCCTGGAGGCCCCGGCGGCGACCCCGACGGCAGGCCCCGAGGACGTGGCCGGCCGGATCAAGTCCGCCTCGGCGAGCGACCTCCTCGATCTCATCGACAGCGAATTCGGCAGGAAGGCCCGGTCGAAGTGACGACGACGCCGACGACAGACAGCACCACCGGGACGGGCTCCGGCGCCGAACCCGCCTCGCAGGAGGAGCGGCTGGTCGAGTACCTCAAGTGGATGACCGCCGAGCTGCACGAGACGCGGCAGAAGCTCACCGAGGCCGAGTCCGCGGCCCGGGAACCGATCGCCGTGGTCGGCATCGGCTGCCGCTACCCCGGGGGCGTGCGCGGCCCCGAGGACCTGTGGCGGGTCGTGGACTCCGGCACCGACGCCATCGGCGGCTTCCCGGACGACCGGGGCTGGGACCTCGACGCGCTGTACGACGCCGACCCGGACCGCTCGGGCACCTCGTACACCCGCAACGGCGGCTTCCTGCCGGACGCCACCGAGTTCGACGCGGGCTTCTTCGGACTCAGCCCGCGCGAGGCGCTGGCCACCGACCCGCAGCACCGGCAGCTCCTGGAGACCGCGTGGGAGGCGCTGGAGCAGGCCGGGCTCGACCCGCGCGAGCTGCGGGGCAGCCGGACGGCGGTCTTCGCGGGCCTGATGTACAGCGACTACGCGGCCCGGCTCCCCCGCATCCCGCAGGAGGTGGAGGGCTTCATCGGCAACGGCACCGCGCCGTCGGTCGCCACCGGCCGCATCTCGTACACCTTCGGTTTCGAGGGCCCGTCCGTCACCGTCGACACCGCCTGCTCCTCCTCCCTGGTCGCCATCCACCTGGCCGTCCAGGCGCTGCGCCAGGGCGAGTGCACGCTCGCCCTGGCGGGCGGTGCGACGGTGCTGTCGACGCCCGGACTCTTCACCGAGTTCAGCCGGCAGCGGGGCCTGTCCGCCGACGGCCGCTGCAAGTCCTTCGCGGCCGGCGCCGACGGCACCGGCTTCGGCGAGGGCGCGGCCCTGGTCGTCCTGGAGCGGCTGTCCGACGCCCGCCGCAACGGCCACGAGGTCCTCGCCGTGATCCGCGGCAGCGCCGTCAACCAGGACGGCGCGAGCAACGGGCTGACCGCCCCCAACGGGCCCGCGCAGGAGGCGGTGATCCGGCAGGCCCTCGACAACGCCCGGCTGGCCCCCGCCGACGTCGACGCCGTCGAGGCGCACGGCACCGGCACCACGCTCGGCGACCCGATCGAGGCCCAGGCCCTGATCAACGCGTACGGGCAGGAGCGGGCGGGCGACCGGCCGCTGTGGCTGGGCGCGCTCAAGTCGAACATCGGGCACACCCAGGCGGCGGCCGGTGTCGGCGGCGTCATCAAGATGGTGATGGCCCTGCGCAACGGCGTGCTCCCCCGCACGCTGCACGCGGACGAGCCGACCCCCCACGTGGACTGGTCGGACGGCACGGTCCGGCTGCTGTCCGCGTCCCGCCCGTGGCCGGCCGAGGAGGGCCGGCCGCGCCGGGCCGGCGTCTCCTCCTTCGGGATCAGCGGCACCAACGCGCACCTGATCCTGGAGGAGGCACCGGAGGAGGAGGCCGACGAGGCGCCGGAGGCGGACGACGGGAGGGCGACGGGCGCGGGACTCCCGCTGGTCGCCTGGCCGCTGTCCGGGCGGGGCTCGGGAGCCCCGGCCGCGCAGGCGCGGCGGCTGCTCGACCATCTGACGGAGCACCCCGGGGCGTCCGCCGACGAGGTGGCGCGGGCCCTGGCCGCCCGGCCGGCCCTGGAGGACCGGGCCGTCGTGCTCGGCGAGGACCGCGAGGCCCTGCTGCGCGGCCTGGAGAGCCTGGCGTCCGGCGGCCGGTCCCCGTCCGTCGTCCGGGGCAGGACCGAGCGCCGTGCGGGCACCGCGTTCCTCTTCACCGGCCAGGGCAGCCAGCGCCTCGGCATGGGCCGCGAACTGTACGGGTCCCACCCGGTGTTCGCCGCCGCCTTCGACGAGGTGTGCGGGCTCTTCGACCGGCACCTGGACCGGCCCCTGCGGGACGTCGTGTTCGCGGCGCCCCGCACGCCCGAGGCCGCGCTGCTGGACCGTACGCGGTACGCGCAGGCCGCCCTGTTCGCGCTGGAGACGGCGCTGTTCCGGGTGACGGCACACCACGGCCTCGTGCCGGACTTCGTCATCGGGCACTCGGTGGGCGAACTGGCCGCCGCGTACGCGGCGGGCGTGCTGACCCTGGAGGACGGGGTGGCACTCGTGGCCGTCCGCGGCCGGCTCATGGAGTCGGCGCGCGGCGACGGCGCCATGGTGTCGCTCCAGGCCTCCGCCGAGGAGGTCGAGGCCTTCCTGACGGAGGGCACGGGGGGCACGGAAGCCGCAGAGGGCACGCGCGGCTTCGTGGGCCGGCTGTCGATCGCGGCGGTCAACGGGCCCCGGTCCGTGGTCGTCTCGGGCGACGCCGACGCGGCCGCCGAGGCCACGGCGCACTGGCGGGCTCAGGGCCGCAAGACCAAGCGGCTGCGCGTGAGCCACGCCTTCCACTCGCACCACATGGACGGCATCCTGGAGGAGTTCCGCCGGGCCGTGGCGAAGCTGACCTTCGCACCGCCGGTGATCCCCCTGGTGTCCAACCTGACCGGCAGGCCGGCGAGCGCCGGGGAACTGGCCGACCCCGACTACTGGGTGCGTCACGTCCGCGAGGCGGTCCGCTTCCACCCGGGCGTCCGGCACCTGGAGGACGAGGGCGTCCGGCTGTACCTGGAGCTCGGCCCGGACGGCGTCCTCGCGGCGCTCACCGCGCAGAGCCTGCGCAAGGAACCGCCGGTCCTGGTCCCGGCGCTGCGCGGCGACCGGCCCGAGCCGCGGACGCTGCTCTCGGCACTCGGCCTGGCCTGGGCGCACGGCCGCGCGGTGAGCTGGGCCGGGCTCGCTCCGGCGGGCGACCGGGTGCCCCTTCCGCCGTACGCCTTCCAGCGGCGCCCCTACTGGCTGCACGCCCCGGCCGTACGACCGGCCGAGGAGGCGGCCGCCCTCCCGGCCCCGGTGCGGGACGGCGACTCCGATCTGTTCGATGCCCCCGGAGGCCCCGTCCCGCGCCGGAACCTCGCCGGGCTCGCGCCCGAGGAGCGGGAGGCGGAGCTCCTGGAGCTCGTGCTGTCCACGGCGGCGTGCGTGCTCGGGCACGACTCCGTCGCCGAGATCGCTCCGGACGCCACGTTCCTGGAGGCCGGATTCACCTCGTTCACCGGCCTTGAGCTGCGGAATCTCCTGGCGGAGGCGACAGGTCTGGAGCTGGCGGCGACGCTCGCGTTCGACCACCCGACCCCCGCGGAGCTGGCAGCCCGGCTGAGCAGGGAGATCGGCGGGGAGGCAGGGTAGAATCGGGGCTATACCCCGTTTATGGTGCCGCCGCCGTCGCCTACGGCGGCGGCACCGTTCGAGCACGGCTGAGGAGAAGACAGCACGATGCGCGCAGACGCCCGCCGCAACTACGAGCGGCTCCTGGCCGAGGCCGGCAAGGCCTTCGACACGCACGGCATCCACACCTCGCTCGACGACATCGCCAAGCAGGCGGGGCTGGGGAACGCGACGCTGTACCGCCACTTCCCCACCCGGGAGGCGCTGCTGGAGACGATGCTCCGCGAGAGCCTCTCCGAACTCGGCGCCACCGCACGGGAACTGCTGGTCACGGAACCGGCCGGGGAAGCCCTCGCGACCTGGGTCCGGGCGGCGGTGGCGCACGCCACCACGTACCGGGGACTCGTGACCATGCTGATGGACAGCCTCAAGGACGAGACCTCCGAGCTCAACAACGCCTGTACGTCCATGCAGTCGTCCGGCCAGCAGCTCCTTGAGCGGGCGCAGCGGACCGGTGAGGTGCGGGACGACATCTCGGCGGCCCAGCTGTTCGCCCTCATCGCCGCGGCGGCCTGGACGCGCGAGCACGCCCCCGACGAGGCCGATCAGGTCCTGACGGTCATGATCGACGGCCTCTGGCCACCGCGACGCTGACGGGTCCGCCCGTACGGCGACGCGTGCCGGCTAGCGCGGCTGCCGGGCGAGGGTGCCGGTGATCAGGGCGACGAGCTCGTCGGTGCGGTCCGCCAGATAGAAGTGCCCGCCGCCGGGCACGACGGTGCAGCCGAACCCCCCCGTGGTGTGCGCCTGCCAGGCCCGCGCCTCCGCCTCGGTGACCCGCGGGTCCCGGTCGCCCAGGATCACCTCGACGGGCACCCGGACGGCGGCGTCCGGCTCCGGGCGGTAGGTCTCGATCGCCCGGTAGTCGGCGCGCAGCGGCGGCAGGACGAGCTCCCGCATCTCCGGGTCGGCGAGCAGCTCCGCCGAGACCCCGCTCAGCCGCGCCGTCTCGGCGATCAGCGCGTCGTCGTCGAGCAGGTGGAAGGCCTCCGCCCGGTGCGTGGAGGGCGCGCGCCGACCCGAGGCGAACAGCACCCGGGGCTCGCTCAGCCGCGCCGCCTCGAAGGCGACGGCGGCGCCCATGCTGTGCCCGAAGTACGCCGGCCGGCGGTCCGCCCAGGGCGAGAGGGCGGCGACGACCGCTGCCGCGATCTCCCGCACGTCCTCCATCGGAGCCTCGCTCCTGCGGTCCAGCCGCCCCGGGTACTGCACGGCCAGCACCTCGATCCCCGTGGGGGCCAGCAGTCCCGAGAGGCCGTGGAAGTAGGCGGCCGACCCGCCCGCGTGCGGAAAGCAGACCAGCGGAGTCCGCTCCGGCTCGCCCGCCGCCGGCGGATGGAACCGCCTGATCCACACGTCGCTGTCGACCGTGAGCCCCGTCATGCCCGCACTCCTCGTCTCGGTTCCGCTGTGAACGCGTCATCGTCGCCCACCCTCCTTAAGCCGCGATTACGCCCCGGTGGCCTCCCCCTCCTCCCCGCGTTCCCGGCCCTAGCCGACGGGTCGTCGTCCTGTCAGTCCGCAATCTTCCGGGGTCACCCGGCGCGCTCCCGTTGCTAGCTTCCCGAGCGTCGTCACGCTTCTGACCCGGAGGTCACGTTGAGCGCGCAGAACCCCTCCCGCCGGAACATCCTCAAGTCCGCCGGCGGCCTGTCGGCCGCGCTGGCCCTGGGCGGCGCCGGCATGCTGGCGGCCGCCTCGCCGGCCGCGGCCGTCGGGGACGGCTTCGGTCTCCGCATCGTCGACCGCAACGAGGCGGACGCCCGCATGTGGTACTACCGCTTCCAGACGGCCGCCATCGGCTGGAACCCGGGCGTCAACGTGCTCCTGCCGGACGACTACCACTGGAGCGGCCGCACGTACCCGGTGCTCTACCTCTTCCACGGCGGCGGCAACGACCAGGACTTCATCACGTTCGACCGGGAGGGGATCCGCGCCTGGACCGCCGGCCGGCCGATCATCGTCGTCATGCCCGACGGCGGGCACGCGGGCTGGTACTCCAACCCGGTGAGCTCCAACGTCGGTCCGCGCAACTGGGAGCAGTTCCACATCTCGCAGCTGATCCCGTGGGTCGAGGCGAACTTCCGCACCTTCGCCGAGTACGACGGCCGTGCCGTGTCGGGCTTCTCGATGGGCGGCTTCGGCGCGCTGAAGTACGCCGCCAAGTACTACGGCCACTTCGCCTCGGTGAGCGCCCACTCCGGGCCCGCCAGCCTCCGCAGGGACAACGGTCTGGTGGCGCACTGGGCCAACGCGAGCTCGGCGGCGCTCGACCTGAACGGCGGCACGATCTACGGCGCGCCGTTCTGGGACGAGGCGCGGGTCAGCGCGGACAACCCGGTGCAGCGGATCGAGAGCTACCGCAACAAGCGGGTCTTCCTGGTCGCCGGCACCAGCCCGGACCCGATCAACTGGTTCGACACGGCCAACGAGACCCAGGTGCTCGCGGGTCAGCGGGAGTTCCGCTCGCTGCTCGGCAACGCGGGCATCCCGCACGAGTGGTACGAGCTGCCCGGCGGCCACTTCGTCCGCCACGACATGATGCAGCGCGACATCGACGGCATCATCGACCGCCTCCGCAAGGCCTGAGCCCGTGCTCCGCGGACTGTCCTCGCGCACGCTGACCCGGCTCCTCGCGGCGGCCGCCGCCGTGCTGCCGGCGCTGGCCGTCACCACCCCGGCCGAGGCCGGGACCACCGGTTCCGGCACCGCCTGTCCGAGCGTCGGCTTCGTCAGCCAGCCGTTCCATCCCGGGCACAACGGCGTCGACATCGCCGCGGACATCGGTACGCCGATCCACGCGGTGGGCGACGGCGAGGTGACCATCTCCGGGTACGTCGGAGACTACGGCCAGTGGATCCGCGTCCGGCACCCGGACGGCCGGACCTCCGAGTACGGGCACATGTACCGGCGGGACGTCCAGGTCGGCGACCACGTCGTGGCGGGCCAGCAGATCGCGCTGATGGGCGCCGAGGGCAATGCCGACGGCTCCCATCTGCACCTGCGGATCTGGGGCGACGACTCGTTCTCGTACGGGATCGACCCGGAGGTCTACCTCGCGGAGGGCGGCATCACCCTGCCCTGCGTCCCCGGGAGCGGGCCGCGCCCCAAGCCCCTGGTGTATCCGGCGGAGTCCGGCCGGGTGGTGTCGGCCCGGTCGGCGGACGGGCGCCTGGAGCTGTTCGCCGCGGGCGCGGACGGCGTCCACCACGCCTGGCAGCGGGAGGCGAACCGCGACTGGTCGGAGTGGGAGCGGCTCGGCGGGCCCGTGAACGCGGAGCTGGCGATCGCCCCGAACGCGGACGGCCGCCTGGAGATGTTCGCGATCGACGGGAACACCTTCCGGCACCGCTATCAGCTGTCCCCGTCGGGCTCGTGGTCCGGCTGGGAGGAGTTCGGCGGCGGCGGCCGTGACATCGCGGCCGGGGTGAACGCCGACGGCAGGATCGAGGTCTTCGCCTCGGGCCCGGTCGGCGTGTTCCACCGGTACCAGCTGACGCCCGACGGCGGCTGGTCGGGATGGGAGCCCACCGGAGGGGGTCCGGTCGACGGCCGGATCGAGATGGGGAAGTCGCCCGACGGCCGTCTGGAGGTGTTCGCGCTCAACGACGGCACCTTCCAGCACCTGTACCAGACGGCCCCGAACGGCGGCTGGTCCGCGTGGGAGGAGTTCGGCGGCGGCGGCCGTGACCTCACGGTCGACCACAACGCCGACGGCCGGATCGAGGTCTTCGCCTCGGGCCCGGTCGGGGTGTTCCACAAGTACCAGACGGGTCCGAGCAGTTGGTCCGGATGGGAGGGCACGGGCGGCCCCGCGGACTCCCGGCTCAGCAGCGAGCGCACGGCCGACGGCCGCGTCGAGGTGTTCGCGATGAACGGCGAGACGGCCATGCACACCTGGCAGACCGGGACGAACGCGCCGTACGGCCCGTGGGAGACGTTCGGCGGCGGGGGCACCGAGGTCACCGCGGCCTCCAACGCGGACGGCCGGATCGAGGTCTTCGGCACGAGCGCCGCCGGCACGTACCACATCTGGCAGACCGGCTTCGCGACCTGGTCCTCCTGGGTCTGGGTCAACGGCACGGCGGGCCCGGGGATCGGCTGAGGGGACACGGATGCCTCCGATCAGCAGAAGGAACCTGCTGCGCGGCGCCGCCGGGGTGGGCGCGCTCACGGTGCCGGGCACGGCCCGCGCCGTGGCCGCGCCCGCCGCCCCGGTCCCGCCCGCCCGGTGGGTCGGCGCGGGCCCCTTCGCCGCCGTGTACGACCCCTCCACCCCGGCGGGGGCGCGCTATCTCAACGACCACACGATGATCCGGGCCCGGGGCCGCTGGCACCTGTTCGGCATCGTGGGGGACCGCGCGGCCCCCGGCGAGGCCCCGGACAGCGCGAAGGAGATCTCCTTCGCGCACGCCTCCGCGCCGACCCCGCACGGCCCGTGGACCACCCACCCCGACGCGCTCACCGTCGACCCGTCGCACTTCGGCGAGGAGCACCTGTGGGCGCCGCACGTCGTCGAGGCGGACGGCCGGTTCTGGATGTTCTACGCCGCCGGGGGCGGTGCGGCGAGCGGCGGCGCCGCGATCGGCCTCGCCACGTCGACGGACCTGTTCACCTGGACCCGTGAGCCGTCCGGGCCGCTGTTCCGGGGGCTCGTGGCCCGCGACCCGATGGTGCTGCGGGTCGGCGGCGAGTGGGTCATGTACTACACGGAGCTGTCGGCCCCGGGCGGTCACCACGTCGTGGCGTTCCGGCGGTCGGCCGATCTGGTGCGCTGGAGCGAGCCGGGCGTCGCGTTCACCGACGCGAGCACCGACGCGACCGTGTCGGTCACCGAGTCGCCGTACGTCGTCGAACGGGACGGCTGGTACTACCTGTTCATCGGGCCGCGCAACGGCTACACGGGCACCGACGTGCTGGCCTCGCGCGACCCGTTCCGCTTCGACCTCACCGGCCTCGCGGGGCATGTCGCCGGTCACGCGGTGGAGGTGTTCGCCGACGGGGAGACGTGGTGGGCGAGCGCCGCCGGCTGGTTCGGGCGGGGGCTGTACGTCGCGCCCCTGGAGTGGCGGGACACTCCCCCGCCGTGGCAGAGCCCGGACAACCCCGTGGCGGCGCTCGACGCCCTCGGCCGGCTCACCGTGTTCGCGCTCGACGGGGCCGACCGCTCGATGCTGCGGCGCGTCCAGCACGATCCGGACACCGACGGCTGGTCGGAGTGGGAGTCCTTCGGAGGGCCCGCGGGCGCCGTGCCCACGCTGGGACGCGGCACGGACGGCCGTCTTGAGGTGTTCTCGCTCGCCCCGGGCGGCGTGAACCTGCACCACCGGGCGCAGCGGCCGGACGGCGGCTGGTACGACTGGGAGGAGTTCGGCGGGCCGGCGGGAGCCGCCCCCGCCGTCGCCCGCGACGCGGCCGGCCGGCTGGAGGTCTTCGCGTCGGCACCGGGAGCGGCCTCCTTCGCCCGGCGGCGGCAGAGGTCCCCCGGAGCGGCGCTCTGGGACGCGTGGGAGCCCGGCTTCGGAGGAGCCGCGGGTGCTCCGCCGGTGGTCGCCGCGAACGCCGACGGCCGCCTGGAGGTGTTCGTCCTCGCGGTCGGCGGATCGGGGATCCGGCACCGCTGGCAGGAGTCCCCCGCCGGCGCCTGGTCCGGTGCGTGGCAGGCCTTCGGCACGGCGGCCGGCACCGCGCCCCGGGTGGCGCGGGACGGCAGCGGCCGGCTCACGGTCGTGGCCGTCGGACCGTCGGGGGTGGGGACGTTCTACCGGCGCCAGGCGGTGCCGAGCGGCGGCTGGGAGGACTGGCGGCCGCTGTTCGGCTGGAGCGCCGCCGCTCCGGCCCTGGCGGCCGGCGCCGACGGCTGCCTTGAGGCCTTCTCGCTGGCTCCCGGCGGCGCCCGGCTGAGCCATCGCCGGCAGGTGTCGCCGGGCGGGAGCTGGGATCCCGGCGGGGAGTTCGGCGAGCCGGGTGTGGTTCTCGCTGCCACGCCCTCGGTCGCGCTCGACTCCACCGGGCGGCTGCACGTCTTCGCCGTCACCGCCGAGGGCCGGGTGCGGACCCGGGTCCAGGAGCGGCCGGACGGCGGGTGGCTTCCGTGGACGGCCTTCGGCGACCGCACGGTCGCCCCGCTCGTCTCGGGCGCTCCCGCACTCTGAGTGCGGGCCCCGCAGCGCTGCGTACGGATTGCGCCACGCGCGGGGAGCGAACCGGATGTCCGCGCCCCGCACGAACCTCCCGGATCGGCCCTTACTCCCCCGTCGGCGCGGTGACCTGTCCCACCTCGCGTGCGACGGGGGCTCGGGGGCGACGGCCGGCGACGGGCCCGCCGCGCGCGGGGGGCCGCGTCCCCCGACCCTTCCCGCGCTCCGGCCGATCGGCGCCGCAGAGGACCGGAAACGGCGTCAAATCACCGTCCTGCCGGGGCACTCGGTGGCCCGGGTCACACTTCGGGGCCGGGTCTCGGGGGCGCCCGGGACCGGATCCCGCGCCGGGTCGCGCTCCCCGCCGGGGCCGGTCCTCGCCGAAGTGGCCGAAGGACGCCGGTGAACTCTCCTGACTGGTGAGTATCGTTCCGCACGTCCGACAACCGCGACGGGACGAAGAGGGGGAGCGGTGAGCGGCGTAGTCGTGCATCTGCCGCCCGGGAACGGTGGCGCCGAGGACGGCGAACGGGGCGGTGACGCCGTCACGTTGCGGCTCGGTCCCGGTGAGGTCGCCCGCTTCGGCCGGGGTTCGGCGACGACTCCGGTGGAGCTCCGTCTCGCCGACGCGGCGATCTCCCGGCTCGCCGGGGAGATCCGCGCGACCGACGACCACTGGCAGCTGACGAACCACAGCACCAGCCACAGCTACCTGGTGGAGAACCCCGAGGGAGCGGGCGAGTACCTGAGGGTCCCGCCCCGGCGCGTCGGGGCGCCCGTCCCCTTCGAGTTCTCGCGCGTGGTGCTGCCGACGCGCGGCGACCTCACGGTCTCCTTCCAGGTGTTCGCGCCCGACCACGTCTATCTGGACCCGGACGCGATGGGCGTCCCCTGGGGCAGCCGCACGGTCACCGCGTACTCCCTGGACGAGTCCGCCACGTACTTCCTGGTGCTCGTCGCGCTCTGCGAACCCCGGCTGCGCGACCAGTCCCGGGTGGCGGTGCCCACCACCCCCCGGATCGTCGAGCGGCTCCGGGGGCACGCCACGGGAGGCACGCTCACCGCGCGGGCGATCAGCTCGCACATCGACTACCTCGCCGAGGAGAAGCTGCGCATCGGCGTCCTCGACGAGCGGGAGCCCGGCAAGGGCGAGCGCCGCAACGGCAAGCGGGAGGAGATCGTCGGGCTCGCGCTGCGGTTCGGCCTGGTGCGCGAGGAGCACCTCGCACTGCTGCCGTCCCTCGCGGGAGGCGGCGGGCGGGAGCGGCAGAGGTCGCGATGACACCGCCGTACGACACGGGGGACGGGGCGGGGCACGAGGGTACGGAGCCGATCCCGCCCGGCCACCGGGTGGGCGACTGGGTGGTCACCGAGCTGATCGGGGCCGGCGGATGGTCGACGGTGTACGCGGCCCGGCCGGCCCGCGCGGACCGTCGGGACCTCGGAGAGGTCGCGCTCAAGATCATGCCGACCGCCGGGCTCGCGCCGCGTCAGGCACGCAGGATCGTGGAATCGGCACGCCGCGAGGTCGAACTCGGGCGCAGGGCCGGGCACCCCCGGCTGATCGGCCTCAAGGAGTCCTTCGTCCTCTCCGCGCCGGACCTGCCCGCCGTGGACGGTGCGATCGTGCTGGTCATGGAGCGCGCCGCGGGCAGTCTGCGCGAGCTGCTCGACGCCGGGGTGTCCGGGGCGGACCGGGGCCGGCTGATCGCGGGGATCTGCGAAGGCCTGGCCCACCTCCACCGCTCGGGCTGGGTGCACGCCGATCTGAAGCCGGAGAACGTCCTGCTGGGGGCGGACGGTTCGGTGAAGCTCTCCGACTTCGGGCTCGCCACGGAGCTGACCGGCACGCACGGCTTCGTCCCGCCGCTGGGCACCCTGGACTACCTCCCGCCCGAGCGCTGGCGGGCGCCCCTGGGGGAGCTCGGCGTGCAGGTCCGGCCGAGCGCCGACATCTGGGCGCTGGGGGTGGTGATCCACGAGGTGTTCGCCTCCGGCGCCTCGCCGTTCCCCGGTGCCACTCCCGTGGCGCGGGGCGCCGCGGTGCAGGAGTACGGGGAGGGGCGTGCGCCGCTGCGCATGGACCTCGCGGTGCCGCCGTTCTGGCGTGCGCTGGCCGCCGACTGTCTGGCCCCGACGCACGCGGAGCGCGCCCCGCACACGGCCGAGACCCTGCTCGCCCGCATCGCGGCCGGGGAGGCCGCGCGGGGCCCGGCGACGGGCGTGGCCCGGGTGCGGCGCCCGCGGGCGCGGGCCGCGGTGCTCGCCGCCGTCCTGTGCGCGACGGCCGGCGCGACGCTGTGGTCGGACGCGGTACGGGAGGGCTCGGCGGCCCTGGGGGCGACGCCCCGTGCCGTGCGGGTCTTCAACGCCGAGCGCGGCTGCCAGGACCGGGCGGACCGGGACCCGCAGTGCAGTCTGGGCCTGGCGATCGATCCCCTCCGGCCGTACGTCGCGGGGAACGTCGTGCCGACCCGGGTCTGGCACGGCGACCTCCTCACCGCCGACTGCCGGCTGCCCGACGGACTGCCCGTCATCGACGAGGAGGACCTGACGTCCACCCTCTGGTTCCGCGTCCGTCTCCCGCGCGGCTCCGCGTACCCCGCGGCCTGGCTCCCCGCCGTGCGCACGAAGGACCGACCGCAGCTGCCCGGCTGTCCGCATCGCCCGGTCCCGCGCTGACCGACCGCCGCTGCCCGGCTGCCCGCGTCCCCCGGTCCCGCGCTGACCGAACGCAGCTGCCCGGCTGTCCGCGTCCCCCGGTCCCGCGCTGACCGACCGCCGCTGCCGGCTGTCCGCGTCCCCCGGTCCCGCGCTGACGGCCGGCGGGACCCGTCATCGGTGTGCCCTCGCTCCTCCCCGGCGGCCGCGCCGCTGGGAGCGGGAGCTCCGGGACCTGATCTCCCCCGCGGCACGGGAGAGAGGCCGGCCTCCCCCGGAGGTCCGGCCTCCTTCCCGTGCGTGCCCGCCCTACCCGACCGCGGGCCCGGCGTCGTTCAGCCAGCCCCACTCCGCCCAGGTGGTGAAGCCGGTCTGCCAGCGGTGGTAGACGCCGGCGTTGCTGGTGCCGAAGACCTCGATGCGGCCGTCGGCGTTGTTGCCCGCGCCGATCTCGGTGCCCCCGCCGCCGAAGGTCTCCCAGCCGGAGTAGGCGGCGTTCGGGCCGGTCTGCCAGGAGTGGCTCGCGGTGGCGGAGTTGATCGCGAAGACCTCGACCCGGCCGTCGACCGAGCGCGCGGTGGTCAGCTCGGCGTTGCCGATGCCGCCGGTGCCCGTCCACGCCGACCAGGAGGCCGGGCTCGTCTGCCAGCGGTGGAAGATCCCGTCGGCGTTGGAGGCGAAGACCTCCAGGCGGCCGTCCTGGTTGTGGCTGACGGCGACGTCGTGTCCGCCGCCGCCGAAGTCCTCCCAGGCGGACCAGCCGCCGTTGACCGCGGTCTGGTACAGGTGGCCGAACGTCGAGTCCGACAGCGCGAACACCTCCAGGCGCCCGTCGGGGGCGGTCTCCAGGGCGAGACGGGAGTTGGCCGGGCCGCCGCCGGCACCCTCCCAGTTCGCCCAGCCTCCGCTGGGCGCCGTCTGCCAGCGGTGGAAGACGCCGTTGGCGTTGGAGGCGAACACCTCGATGCGGCCGTCCGCGTTGCCGCCCGCGGCCAGCCGGTAGCCGCCGGTGCCGAAGTTCGCCCAGCCCGACCAGCCGGCGCTCGGCCCCGTCTGCCACATGTGGTCGAGGGTGGTGTCCGACAGCGCGAACAGTTCGAGCCGGCCGTCCGCGTTGGGGACCACCGCCAGCTGCGCGTTGCGCGGCCCGCCCTCGAAGCGCCACGGTGACCAGCCGCCGTTCACCGCCGTCTGCCAGGCGTGGTGGACGCCGTCGGCACCTGCGGCGAAGGCCTCAAGGCGCCCGTCGGCGGACCGGCCGGACACCACACGGCCCGAGCCGTAGGGGTGCGCGGGGCCGGCGGACATGCCGGACCAGAGGGCGTTGGCGATGAGCGTCGCGTCGCCCGCCTCGACTCCGTACAGGTAGCGCAGGTCCTCCCGGGGGCGCTGGACGTGCCAGCACACCTCGCCGATCGCCTCGTCGTTCCACGAGCCGCCGGGGTACTGCCGTTCCACCTCGTCGAAGAAGGCGTTGGTGGCGTACACCGGGTCGAGGCGCTGCTCCCTGCTGCCCCACCAGTCCTGCTGCTGGAACAGCCCGAGGCTGGTGTAGTCGACGGCCTGGGCGTAGTTGTTCATGCTGCTCTCGACGATGATCGTGGCGATCGCGATCGCCGCGGCCCTCGGGTTGAGCCCGCGGTCCTTCACCGCCTGGGTCACCCTCCGCGCGCAGGACATCTTGTACGCGTCGAGGTAGCCGGCCATCTTCGCGCCGAGCTGCGGGTTGAGCTGGTCGGCCAGGAGGCCGTCGGTGGCGGTCGGGCCGGCCGGGTCGCAGGGCACGGTGGGAATGGCGAAGCCCTCGGGGCCGCCGAAGTAGCGGGAGACGCCGGCCCGGTCCTTGCCGGGGGCCGGGCTCGGCTCCGGCACGGGCCGGGCCGTGGCGGCCGGGGCCAGGGCGCCGACGGCCAGGGCCCCGGCGCTCGCGGCGACGGCCAGTCGGGTGAGCACGTGACGTAACGAGCCTCTTGCCATGGTGGGCCTCTCTGTCGGGAGGGGGAGGGACCGTCGAGAGTCGGCCGTCGGGGAGCGGCGGCGGGTCGGCCGGTGGTGCCGGTCGTCGGCATCGGTGCTCCCCCGGGCTCCGGACCGGTCGGTCTGGCGGACGCCGTCGTCAAGGTAGCGGCGGGTCCGCCGGGGGAGGCATCCGGAACGATCCGGAGTGACAGCGGGGTGACTCCGGGGTGGGGCGGTGACGGGCGGTCAGGGCGTGCCGGGCGTCCCGGTGGGCGCGGCCGGGGCCGGGCAGGCGACCGTGCCGGGGCGGACGGAGAGCGACAGCTTCGGGGCCGTGAGGAGGCCCGGGATCTGGAAGTCCTGGGCGGTGCCGGTGATCCGGTCGAACTTGGCGTAGCGCGCCTGGATGCCGAAGCGGTGCTGCGGGCTGTCGAGCGGGTTGACGACGTACGCGCCGGTGGCGTCCTTGACGGTCTTCACGTCGGCGCCGTTCGTGTTGAGGTCGACGACGCCGTCCATGTCGAGGACGCCGGTGGCGCCGCGCAGGTCGAGGACGGTGTTCTGCGTCCTGATCTCCCAGGTGCCCGGGTCGCCGTCGCCGAGGGTGAGCAGCAGGGTGTACGTGGCTCCCGCGATCTGCTGCCGCTGGCTCAGGCAGAGGCCGTTGATGACGCCGTCCGCGAAGCCCATGCGGAGCACGCGCTGGGTCCCGGTGGTGCCGTCGGGGCGCCCGACGGTCTGGTCGACGACGGCGGCGCCGTACTGCGTCCCGTACAGGCTGCTGGTGGTGAAGTCGACGGGCCGGTCCTGGATGCGGAGGCCGACGGCGAGGGCCCCGGTGGCCATGGCGGAGCCGAGGCCGCCGGCGGCGAGGAGCGCGGGCAGGGCGACGGCGAGGGACCTGCGCCAGTGGGTGCGGCCTTCCTGACGGGGCCTCGTGCCAGGGGTGCTCATGGGGTGGTCACCGTGATGGTTCCGGGGAGGTGGACGGGGTTGTCGGTGGAGTCGAGGGCCGCGTGGTCGTCGACCGTCCGGATCGCGTAGATGTCGCCGGTGAAGTCCTCTGCCCCGGCGGTGAGCGGGATGAGGGAGCCGAAGAAGTCGAGCAGCCCCTGCACGCCGCAGATCTTGACGAGGACGCGGACGCAGACGTGGGTGATGTCTCCCCACATGGTCGTGGTCTCGGCCTGCCCTGCGCTGTCGTAACCGCCGAGCGAGCCCTCTCCGGGCACGTCGATGGTGACGGTGTGTCCGGCCGCCCGCTGCACCACGTTCAGGTGCGAGCGGATCTTGAGCTTGGTGAAGGTGTACCGGGTGGTGGTGCGCGTCGAGCCGTCCGAGAGCCGGATGGTGACGTTCTTCTCGACGGTCATGGAGACGGCGACCATGCTGGCGATGGTGACGTGCAGGGGGTCGGGGGACGGAAGGAAGGGCACGCCGAGGGGCGTGACCGCGGCGCTCTCGCCCGAGGCGCTGCTCGGCTGCCCGGACCAGACGGCGGTCACGACCGCGAGGGCCAGGGCCACGGCCACGGCGAGGGCCCTGGGCCGCGCCCCGCGCACCCGGGCCGTCACCCCTCCACCGCCCGGCGGCGCGGGCGCTTGACGCCCCAGCCGACCGTCATGGAGCCGCCGAGCACGCCGAGCGCCGTGCCGAGCAGGAAGCCGCCCAGGTTGGAGACGACGAGCGAGACGACGGCGAGGACCGCACCGATGAGCCCGAAGGTGTACCGCTGGGCGGGCAGCGCGAGCGGGATGAGGCCGCACAGGATCATCCCCCCGCCGACCAGGTACCCGGCCACTCCCCCGAAGCCGGTGCTGACGATCAGCTGCAGGGAGCTGAGGGAGAACTTGAGGACGGTCCAGCCGCCGGCGACGAGCCACACCCCGCCCCAGAACGGCCGGGTCCGGCGGAACGCGCGGAACCAGAGGTACGCCGCCCTCGCCCGGCTCAGCATGTCGTCGCCGTTCCCGCCACGACCCGGATCCTCAGGTCGGGCAGCACGAGCGCCCCCGCCATCTCGGCGTCGTACGCGGTGGCGTTCAGTCCGTGCAGCGCGATGGAGCTGCCGCCCTCGCCGCCGGCCGAGCCGAGTCCGAAGCCGCCGGGCAGGGCGCCGGTGAGCGGCTTGCCGGCGACGGTGACCTGGTCGGCGGACTGCCCGAGCACCGCGTTCTGGAGGGTGGTGGGCCCGTACGCCTGGAGTTCGGTGGCCTGGATGTAGAGGTTGGAGGCGTCGATGTCGGTGGTGAAGGCGGCGGGCGGGGTCGCGGTCACCTTCTGGCCGCCCGTCAGGAGCAGCGAGTAGGGGACGCCGGCGATGGTCTGGTGGACGATCCCGCAGAGCCCGGCGAGGCCGGCGCTCGCGAAGCCGACGCGGGCCATCGCGGTGGTGGTGGTCGTGGTGCCGTCGGGGCGCCCGACGGCGGGGGTGTTGACGATGGCGCCGAAGCCGCTGCCCCGGACCCCGTTGGAGGTGAGGGTGAAGGGCTGCCCGGTGACGCTGAAGTTGGCGGCGAGGGCGCCCTGCGCGAGGGCGGCGCCGAGGGCACCGACGGCGAGGACCGAGGGGACGAGGGCGAGCGCTCCCCGTCCCCAGCGGGTGCCGCGGCGGGTGCCGTCGGCGGCCTGGGCGAGCATGCGGGCGTTCCAGTCGGCGGCGGCGCGCAGGCCCGTGCGGGCTCCGGAGGCGAGGGGGTTCACGCGGGTCCGCTCCCTTCGGCGGCGGGGGCCGTACGGGCGAAGGGGCGGCGGCGCTTCGCGGGCTTCTCGGGGAGCCAGGCGAAGGCCATGGAGCCGCCGAGGACCGAGAGGAACATGCCGACGAACAGGCCGCCGAGGTTGGAGAGCGGGAACGAGGCGACTCCCGCGATGACCGCGATGACGCCCGCGGTGTGGCGCTGCCCGGGGAGCAGCAGGATGAGCAGGGCCATGGCCATGAGGAGGACGCCGCCGGCCATGCCCGCGATGCCTCCGACGCCGACCTGGAGGATCTTGCCGAGCGGCGCCAGGGGCAGGAAGAGGATGACGAAGCCCCCGGTCCCGGTCCACAGGGCCGCCCAGAAGGGCCGGGTGCGGCGCCAGCGGCGGAAGGCGCGGCGCGCGCGGCCGGTGGCGGGTCCTTCGGGCGTCTCGGGCTTCGCGGGCGGCGGATCGGTGGTCATGGAGGCCTCGCAGCGGTGGGTCGGGGCGGGTCGGGAGGGCCGGGGCCCCGCGCCGTGCGGCAGGACGCGGAGCCCCGGGGGCGGTGCCTGCGGTCAGGCTCCGCAGGTCTTGTCGCCGTGGGCGATCCCGATCGCGAGGTCCGGGAGGGTGATCGCGCCGGCGATGGTGGCGCCGTTGGCGTCGGCGTTGAGGTTCTTGATGTCGGTCAGGCCTCCGGTGGCGTCGAGGCCGAACTGGCCGGGGGTGCCGTCGTTGATGCCGGTGCTCTTGATCCCGGCGCCGTCGGCTGCCGCGCCGATGACGTTCGGGGTGGTGTCGCTCGCGTTGAGCGTCGCCGTGGCCGCCTTGAGCGCCTGGGCGTCGAGCACGAGCTTGTTCGCCTGGAGTCCGGCGCCGGCGACGAGCTGGTCGCTGGTGAGCGGGGTGGCGGCGGCGGGCGAGGAGATGTTGAGCGACCAGGTGCCGAGGCTGCCGATCACCGGGAGGTTCACCGACTGGACGGCGTGGACGCAGATGCCGTCGAGGCCCGCCTTGGCGATGCCGACCTCGGCGGCGCCCTTGGCCCCGCCGGCGTCGATGGTGTGCATGACGGCGCCGATGCCCTGCGGGGCGGCGACCGTCTTGGAGCTGAGGGTGAACGGGACGCTGGTGAGCGAGAGGTTCGCGGCGAGCGCGCCCTGGACCATGGCGGTGGCCATGGCGGCGATGGCGGCCGTCGCGGGCACGGCGAGGAACGCCGATCTGCGCCAGCGGGTGACGCCCCGGGTCTCGTGCTGCATCTGATCTCCAACCGTCGTGCCGCACGCGTCGGATGACACCCTGCGGCTCCCTGTTCGAGAATTGGACACTCCCATGAGAAGTGTCAACAGTTCTGACAATCCTGAGGATTTTTCCCGCTGGACTAGGCTTGGCCGATGCCACGGTTCAGGGAGACGGTCCGGACACTGCTGCGCGAGCGGCTGCTCGACGCCGCGTACGAGGCGGTCGCGGACCGCGGCTTCGACAAGCTGCGCATGTCCCACCTGGCCGGGGCGGTCGGCGTCAGCCGACAGACGCTGTACTCGGAGTTCCCCTCCAAGGAGGCCGTCGGCGAAGCCCTGTTCCAGCGCGAACTGGAGCGCTGCCTCGTCGGCATCCAGCAGGGCCTGGACGCGCACCGGGACGATCTGCGCGCGGCCGTCGAGGCCGCCGTCGGCTTCACCCTCACGCTGGCCGCCCGGAACCCGCTGATCAAGGCCATGCTGACCAGCACCGGCGAGGACGGACTCCTCCCGTACCTCACGACCCGGTCCACGGCGGCCTTCGCCCTGGCGACCGAGACGGCCGACGCGTACGTCACGGAGGCCTGGCCCTCCGTCGACCCGGTCGCCCGCGAGCTGGCCGTGGACGCGGCGGTCCGGCTGACCGCCAGTCACATCGTCCAGTCCGGGCCCTCCCCCGAGGAGTCGGCCCGCCGCGTCGCGGACACCGTGCTCCGGATCGCCCTGAGCACGGGCCACGAGCGGATCCCCCGGGCGGCGCCTCCCGCCGGACCGGACTCACGGCACTGACCCCCGGTACTCCTCCAGGGCCGGCCGGTTGCCGATGCCCGGGGAAGCGGAGACGGGATAGGCCCGCGCGCCGACCCGCCCCTCGATCCGGTCCAGCGCGCCCCAGCCGTAGGCCCGCGAGTCGTCCGAGAGGTCGGGGTTGTCGCCCAGGTAGAAGAACGCGCCCTCGGGCACCGTCCGCAGCTCGGGACGCGCCGACCGCGTGCCGTCCGGACCGCAGCACGCGCCCGTACGGTGGACCTGCGCCTCCCACTGGGGCGCCACGACCCGCCACACCGGGCCCTCGCCCCGCTCCTGGAGGAGGACCTGGAAGGGCTCCTCCGGCGTGGAGACGATCGCCACCCGGTCACCGGGAAGGGCGATCACCCGCTTGACGAGGAGGGCGTCCCTCCCGGTGGCCCGCAACAGCACCACGTCGAAGCGGTGCGCCCGGCCCGCCGAGCCGGGGGCGACGAGGATCCGGTCTCCCTGGTGGAGGGTGGGGGCCATGCTCGTGCCGTGGACCCGGACGCCCAGGGCCGTGACGGCGACCCCGGCGAGGAGGCCGAGCAGGACGACGGTCCCGAGGGCGGCTCCGGCCGGCCGGCGCGCGTTCACCGGCGGCCCGTGCGGTCCGGCGGCCGGGGGCCCCCGGACCGGTCGATGTCGGTCATGGCGGGACGGTAGGCCCGGCGGCGGACGGCGACCGTGACCGTACCGCTCAGGGTTGTTGACCGCGCGTCTGATAGGAGCGGGGCGTCTCACCGGTCCAGCGTCTGAACGCCCGGTGGAAGGCGCTGGGTTCGGAGAAGCCGAGCTGCCGGGAGAGCCGCTCGATGGACACCCGGCCGCCGGTCAGCTCCGCGAGGGCGTGGTCCCGTCGCACCTGGTCACGGACCCGCTGGTACGTGGTCCCCTCGGCGGCCAGCCGGCGCCGCAGCGTCTGCGGGCTGACGGACAGCCGGGCGGCGAGCTCCTCGGGCGTCGGCACGGGGCCGGCGGGCAGCGCCCGGCCGATCAGGTGCCGCACCCGGCCGGTCACCGTACTGCCGTAGTCGGCGCGGACCAGCACGTCGATGGGGGCGCGGCGGAGGAAGGCCTTGAGCGCCGCCGCGTCCCGCAGGACGGGTTCGCCGAGGTCGGCGCGGTCGAAGACGGCCGTCGT
Source organism: Streptomyces sp. NPDC096079 (assembly GCF_040303145.1). Taxonomy (NCBI): domain Bacteria; kingdom Bacillati; phylum Actinomycetota; class Actinomycetes; order Kitasatosporales; family Streptomycetaceae; genus Streptomyces; species Streptomyces sp. NPDC096079. Next base: position 36,408 of record NZ_JBEOST010000031.1, on the reverse strand, counting down.
CCGCTCCGCGCCGAAGACGCAGGGCGCCCCGAAGAGCCGGGCGTACTCGTGTGCGTGGCGCGGCTCGGGGTGGACGAACTCGACCCGTCGCAGTCCGATCGGGCGGCGGACGAGCCAGCCGGCGAAGCGGTGCGCCACCAGGACGGTGGACTCGGCCCCGAAGTGGAGGGGGTCGTCGTACCCGGAGAGGTCGAACTCCATCCGCGCCTCGTCGGGCCCGCCGGTCCCGCCCGCGCCGGGTTCGAGGAGCCGGAAGCGCGGGCCCGCCGGGAAGAGGGAGTAGAAGGTCTGGGCGCGCCGGAGCGCCTCGCGCAGGTCGCGGCTGCCGTGGACCACGACGTGGGCCATCATCGCGAAGGTGCCGACCTTGCTGGGTGCGGCGCCGAAGCCGATCAGCTCGTCGTCGAGCGTGGCCCAGAGCGTTCTGACGAGCTGTCCGAACTGTTCGGCGGGGACCCTGGCGGGGAGTTCCTCCAGGAGGGCGGAGGGCAGTCCGGCGCGGGCGAGGAGCGGACCCGGGGCGACCCCGCGCCGCTCGGCGCCGAACAGGACGGCCCGGACGTGATGGGGGCTGACCGAGGCGTTCACCGAAGCTAGACACTTTCATGGAAGGCTGTCCAGGTTCGGACACTCTACTCAGAACTGTAACCCTGCCGAAGTACGCATCCTGTGAACGGGACACAGCTCACAGCCGTACCGTCACCCGTGCAGCAGGCACACCGAGGGAAGAGGGGCATCACATGAGCGACGTGGCACGCCGGACGGTCGTCGCGGCGGCGGGCAGCGCGGGCCTGGCGGCGGCGCTCGCCGCCTGCGGGGGCGGCGGGGACGACAAGAACGCGGCCCCGGAGGGCACGGCGCTGGCGCGGACCGGGGACATCCCGGTGGGCGGCGGGAAGATCCTCGCCGACAAGGGCCTGGTGATCACCCAGCCCAAGGCCGGCGAGTTCAAGGCCTTCTCCTCGAAGTGCACCCACGCGGGCTGCGCCGTGAGCAGCATCGAGGACGGGGTCATCGTCTGCCCGTGCCACCAGAGCCGGTTCGACGTCTCGGACGGCAGCGTGAAGTCCGGCCCGGCGTCGTCGCCGCTGCCGCCGGAGCCGATCCAGGTGGTGGGCGAGGAGATCAGCCTCGGCTGACGGCGCCCCCGCCGGACGTGGGGGCCTTCCAGCACCCCAGCACCTCGTCCGTCGTGGTGATCGTGGCGACGAGCGCGAGGGTGTGACGGATCATCGCCGGGGTGTAGTCGGCCGGCACCCCCGCGATGGCGTCCCCGGGCACGACGACCGTGTAGCCGAGGTTCACGGCGTCGAAGACGGCGTTGGGCACGGCCACGTTCGCGGAGACCCCGGTGACGATCAGCGTGCGGCAGCCGAGGTTGCGGAGCAGCGCGTCGACGTCGGTGCCCGCGAGCGGGGAGAGCCCGTGCAGCCGCCGGACGATCAGGTCCTCCTCGGCGACCTCGATCGGTTCGGCGATCCGGACGGCGGCACTGCCGCTGTGCTGCTGCACGGGCAGCCGGGCGGCGGCCGCGAAGAGCCGCGCGTTGGTGTTGGCGCCCCGCCCGTCGGGGCGCCGTTCGGCGACGGCGTGGATCACCTGGACGTCGGCCGCGTGCGCGGCGGCGACGAGCCGGGCGACGTTGCCGAGGGCGCCCGACGTGCGGGCGACGGCCGCCAGTTCGGGCAGGGCGCTGTCCGTCCCGACGACGCCCCGCTGACATTCGACGGTGAGCAGGACGACTCCGCCGTCCGGACGGATCCGCTCCCCGAGGCGTTCTCTCGGACTCTGGCCCATGATCCCCTGACCTCCCCTTGCACGTGCGCGGTTGGTCCCCCATGCTTTCTGACGACTCATCAGAAATCCAGAAGGGTGCGGACGATGACCGTCGCACAGCGCCGTGGACGCCGGATCATGATGACCCCGGCCGAGCTCGACGCCTTCCTCGCCGAACAGCGCACCTGCCGCGTCGCGACCGTGTCCGCCGACGGCCGCCCGCACGTGAGCGCGCTCTGGTTCGTCTGGGACGGCACCTCACTGTGGCTGTACTCCCTGACGCGCAGCCGTCGCTGGGCGGAACTGCGCGCCGACCCCAGGATCGCGGTGGTCGTGGACGACGGGGAGGAGTACGGGGAGCTGCGCGGCGTGGAGCTGTCGGGGACGGCCGTCTTCGTCGGCGAGGCGCCGAGGACCGGGGAGCCGTGCCCCGAGCTCGAGGTGCCCGAACAGCTCTTCCCCGCCAAGAACTTCGGCCTGGACACCATGCCGCACGACGGCAGGCACGCCTGGCTCCGGCTCACCCCGGACGCCGTCGCCTCCTGGGACTTCCGGAAGCTGGCTCAGCCCTGAGCCGCGCCCGGGACGGATGCGGATCGCCCGTCCGCCCCTCCCGGGCCTTCAGCTCGCCAGGGGTTCCGCCGCCGCTCGCAGCGCCGCGACGACCGCGCGCACGGAAGGGCGGCGGCCCGCGTCGGCGCGCCAGGTCGCGTAGATGTGACGCCGGACCTTCTGCCGGACGGGGACGCAGACGACGCCGTCGGGCACCGGACGGCCGAGCCGGGGCGTGACGCACACGCCGAGTCCGGCGGCGACCAGGGCCAGCTGGGTGTGGTGCTCCCCCGCGAAGTGCCCGATGCGCGGCTCGATGCCCTGCGAGCGCAGCGTGAACATGAGCCAGTCGTGACAGAACTCGCCCTCGGGCCAGGAGACCCACTCCTCGTCGGCGAAGTCCTCCAGGTCCACCGCCTCCCGCTCGGCCAGCGGGTGCCCGGCGGGGAGGGCCACGTCGGCGGAGTCGTCGAGGAGGTGGGCGCGCTCCAGGCCGCCGGGGACGGGTGCCCGCTTGTTGCTCCAGTCCAGGACGATCGCGAGGTCGGCGTCCCCGCGCAGCACCGCCCGCACGCCGGGCTCCGGCTCCAGCTCCGTCGTACGGACGCGGAGTTCGGGGTGGCCCTCGCGCAGCGCGGCGAGCGCGGCCGGGAAGAGTCCCCGGGCCGCCGTCGGGAAGCCGGCGAGCCGCACCTCGCCCACCACCCGCCCCTGCTGGGCCTCGATGTCGGCCTGGGCCATCTGGACCTGGGAGAGGATCCGGGCGGCGTGCTCGGCGAGCAGCAGTCCGGCGTCGGTGAGTCGCACGCCACGGCCGTTCTTGGCGAGGAGCTGCTGTCCGACCTCACGCTCCAGCTTGGACAGCTGCTGGGAGACGGCCGAGGTGGTGACGTGCAGGCCGTCGGCCGCGCCGCTGACCGAACCGTGCCGGGCGACGGCGTCGAGGGTGCGGAGGCGCTCCAGGTTCAACATGTAAGCGATTCTAAGGGAAGGGGTCGAGGAATTCTCGCTTGTCCTAAGACGTCGTTCCGTTCACCCTGAGTGCATGAGCCCCACCACCACCTCACTCGACTGGCGCGTCCGGTTCGGCGCCCTCGCCCTCATCTGGGGCTTCAGCTTCCTCTTCATCAAGGTCGGCACGGAGGGCTTCGCCCCCTTCCAGGTGACCTTCGGGCGGCTCCTGTTCGGTACGGCGGTGCTCGCCGTCGCGATCGTCGTGAAGCGCGACCGGCTGCCGCGCGGGGCCCGGGTCTGGGGCCACCTGGCCGTCGCGGCCTTCCTGCTGAACGCGCTGCCGTTCTCCCTCTTCGCGTACGCGGAGCTGACGATCCCCTCCACCCTGGCGGGCATCTGCAACGCGACGACCCCGCTCTGGGGCATGCTGCTCTCGCTCGTGGCGCTCTCCGAGGACCGTCCGACCCGGGTCCGCGCGGCCGGTCTGGGCATCGGCTTCGTCGGCGTGCTCACCGTGCTCGGCGCCTGGCAGGGCTTCTCCGGCCTCGACGTGACCGGCACGGCCCTGGCCCTGCTCGCCTCGTTCAGCTACGCGGTGGGCTGGATCTACGTCCGCAGGACCCTGAGCGGCACCGGCGCGTCGAACCTCTCGCTCGCCGGCTCCCAGGTGGGTCTCGCCACGCTGCAACTGGCCGTGGCCACCCCCCTGTTCACCTCGGTCCCGGACACGGTCGAGATCGTTCCGCTGCTGGCCGTGATCGCCCTCGGCGCGCTCGGCACCGGGTACGCGATGCTGCTGCAGTACGGGGTCGTCGCCGAGGTCGGCCCGACGACGGCCGCGATGGTCACGTACTTCATCCCGGTGATCGCCACGGCGGCGGGCGTCGCCCTGCTCGACGAGGGCCTCACCTGGAACACGCCGGTGGGCGCCCTCGTGGTCCTGGCGGGCGCGGCCCTCACCCAGACCCGCGCCTCCACCCGGACGGCGGGCGTGCGGGCCTCGGGCGGGCGCCTCTCCCTCTCCCGTGTCACGCTCCGTGACCCCCGCGGGGACAAGATCGTTCCCCGGGCATGAACCTCACCGCACTTCCCCGGACGCTCCTCGCCGCCCTCGCCGTGACCGGCGCCTTCCTCGGATTCGCCGGCCCGGCCCAGGCCACCACCGCCACCGCCGGTGCCGTGGCGGCCGTCGCCCCCATGGACGGGCCGGAGCCCGTCGAGCTCGACGAGCTGGGCCTCCCCGACCTGCTGGAGGACTGACGACACGACGCGGCGCGGCGGGCGCGGGAACGGCCGGACACCACGAGGGCGGTGTCCGGCCGTTCCGTTCGTCACCGGGTGTCAGTCCTCACCCGTGCGCGCGCCTCCGAAGAGCGTCTGCAGGGCGTCGACGGCGCTGCCGTCGTGGTCGCTCCCCGCCGTGCCGCTGCTGCCGTACTGGATGTTGGCCGCCCGGTCGACCTCCACCACGGAGTCGGCGTGCGAGTTGTCGATGACGGTCAGCAGGCTGCCGTCGGCAGCGGCGGGGCCGGCGCCCGCCGCGAGCAGGGCCGCGGCGAGACCGAGCGCCTTCAGCGGCCCCCTGACCCCGGCCGTCGCCCGCGCCGGGGAGCCCTGGGGCGACTGGCGCGGGATCAGCGCGCTCACGCGCCCACCCGCTCGGGGACCGACTGGTGGCGGGTGATGTTCCGCTCCAGGAGCCGGGTCGAGGCGGCGACGCCGACACCCGTCTCGGGATCGAAGGAGGGCAGCCGGCCGTTGGCCCGCTTGAGCTCGACGAGGGCCGAGTCCATCGCCTCGTGCGCCGCGAAGAGACAGGGCGTGCTGTAGATCGCCACGTCGACGCCGAGATCGGAGAGCTCGTCGAGCGAGAGGCGGGGCGACTTGCCTCCGGCGATCTGGTTGAAGAGCAGCGGCTTGCCGCCGACCACCTCGCGGATCCGGTGGATCCACTCGACGCTGCGCACGCCGTCCACCAGGACCACGTCGGCGTCGGTCGCCGCCAGGCACTCCGCCCGGTGCAGGATGTCCGCCTCGTCCGTGGCGTCCGTCCTGGCCACGACGACCATGTTCCGGCGGGTGGCGAGGACCATCTTCAGCTTGGCGAGGTACTCGTCGAGCGGCAGCACCTGCTTGCCGTCCGCGTGGCCGCACCTGCGGGGCCGCTTCTGGTCCTCCAGGATCACCCCCGAGGCGCCGATCCGCTCCAGTCCCTCCACCACGTGACAGGCCACCTCGGGGTCGACGTAGCCGTCGTCGATGTCCACGAGCAGGTGGTGGCGGGGGAACGCGCCGCGCAGCCGCTGCACGAACGCCACCATGTCCGGCCAGGCGATGAAGCCGATGTCCGGCAGCCCGTAGTACGAGGCGGCGAAGCCGAACCCGGAGACGAACATCCCGTCGTAGTGGTCGGCGGCGACGGAGGCCGAGTACATGTCGTACACGCCGATCAGCGGGGTGGTCCCCGGCGCCGCGACGGCCTCGCGCAGACTGCTTCCGTAGTTCAAGGGGTGACTCCTGGTCATCTCGGGAAAACACGACATCGGGGCAGAACCGCCGCAACACGACGGAGCTTTACCAAAACCTGATGATTTCCTGAGCTGGAGACGATCAGCGCCATACGAGCCCTTGACTCACTCTCCAGGCGTAGCGCATTCACCAGAGAAACGTCACTTGTGGGCGGAACAGGCCAGGCCCGTACGGCAGATGGAGCGCCCCCTACCCGTAGCTCCGCGCCGGCGCCGGGCCCGCCGCCCGGGCCACGGCGTCGGCCAGCGCCTCGACGTCCGCGACGGCGAGACCGGAGACGGTGAGCCGGACGGCCGGTCCCGCGTCCATCCGGAAGCGGGCACCCGGCGCGACCGCCCAGCCGGCGGCGAGCAGCCGGGCCACCGCGCCGGTCTCGTCGGCCACCGGCACCCAGACGTTCATGCCGCCGCGCCCGTGCGCCTCGACGCCGCGCCGGGCCAGGGCCCGCACGAGGCCGTCGCGCCGCCTCCCGTACGAGCGCGCGACGAGGGCCGGGTCCACCGCGCCCGTGGCCCACAGGCGGACGACGGCCCGCTGGAGCAGCTTGCTGACCCAGCCGGGGCCGAGCCGCTGCCGTCCGAGCACCCGGTCGACGGTCTCGGCGTCGCCGGTGAAGGCGGCGATCCTGAGGTCGGGGCCGTACGCCTTGGCGACCGAGCGGACCAGGACCCAGTGGTCGGTGACGCCGGCCAGCGGGTGGAGGCGCTGCGCGACGATGCCGTGCCCGTGGTCGTCCTCGACGAGCAGGACGCCGGGGTGTGCGGCGAGGACCCGCCGCAGCGCGCGGGCACGGTCCTCGGTGACGCAGGCCCCGGTCGGGTTCTGCGCCCGGTCGGTGACGATCACGGCGCGCGCGCCGTCCTGCCGGATCGCGCGCTCGACCGCCTCCGGGAGGGGGCCCTCGTCGTCGACGGCGACCGGCACCGGGCGCAGTCCCAGCGCGGGCACGAGGTCGAGGAGGCTGCCCCAGCCCGGATCCTCGACGGCGACGGCGTCGCCGGGCCTGAGGTGGACCGCCAGCACCCGTTCGATGGCGTCGAGGGAGCCCGAGGCGACGGCGACGGGCCCGGCGGGCACCCCGTCCGCGTCGAACGCGGCGCGCGCGAGGCGCCCGAACTCCTCGTCGACGGGGGCCTCTCCGTACATGTCGGGCCGCTCGTCGTACCGCCGGGCGACGTCGGCGAAAACCTCGGCGAGGGGAGGCAGCAGCGCGGGGTCGGGGCTGCCGTTGCTCACGTCCCTGACCCCGGCGGGTGCCTCCACGCGGATCGAGCCGCGCGCGGTCGTGGCGGGTCGCGGGCGCACCCGGCTGCCGCGCCGGCCGTCCGTCTCGATGACCCCGCGCTCGCGCAGGGTGCGGTAGGCGGCGGCGACGGTGTTCGGGTTCACGCCGAGGGTCGTCGCCAATTCCCGCATGGGCGGGAGGAGTTGGCCGGGCTGCAGCGCGCCCGTACCCACTCCCCGCTCGATGCTGGCGGCGATGTCCGATGCACGGCGGCCTTCGATCCGATATTCTCCTAGCACAAACATGAGTATGCACTAGTGCAATGGAGTACGCAATGAGCGCCGTCGACACGCGCACCGCGACCGACACGTCCGCGCCCCGCGAGGCCTACGCGCCGACCGACCGCACCGTGCCCACGCGCTCCCGGCAGCGCGCCTCGTACGACAGGGAACTGGTCCACTCGATACTCGACGAGGCCTACGTCTGCCACCTCGGCTTCGTCCGCGACGGCGCGCCGGTCGTCCTCCCCACGCTCTTCGGCCGGGTCGGCGAGCGCCTCTACGTCCACGGTTCCACCGGCTCGCGGCCGCTCCGCGCCGCCGGCGACGGCGTCGAGGCCCCCGGCCTGCCCGTCTGCCTGACCGTGACGCACGTCGACGGCCTCGTCCTCGCCCGCTCCGCCTTCCACCACTCGCTCAACTACCGCTCGGTCGTCGTCCACGGCACCGCCCACCAGGTCACCGACCCCGAGGAGCTGCGGACGGCCCTGGACGCCCTCGTCGACCACGTCGTCCCCGGCCGCTCGGCCGACTCGCGCCCCGGGAACGCCAAGGAGCTCGCCGCCACCGCCGTGATCCGGCTCGACCTGGACGAGGTCTCGGCGAAGGTCCGCACCGGCGGCCCCAACGACGACGCGGAGGACCTGGCCCTCCCCCACTGGGCCGGCGTGGTCCCGGTGCGCGGCGGCTACGGCACGCCGGTCCCGGCCGACGACCTCGCCCCGTCCGTCGCCGTGCCGGACTACCTCACGGCCCTCTGACCGGGCGGGACGGACCGACCATGCTGATCCACCCCTGGGACGCCGCTCTCGACGAGGACGAGTGGCGCGACTGGCTCTCCCGGCACGACTTCGGGCAGCTCGCCGTCAACGGAGCGGCCGGTGAGCCGCCGTGGGTGCAGCCCACGCACTTCCGGTACGACCCCGAGCCCGGCCCGTACGGCCGCGCCCTGACGCACCTCGCCCGGCCCAACCCGCTCTGGCGCGCCCTGGAGGCGAACCCGACGGTGCTCCTGAGCGTGGTCGACGACTACGTGTACGTACCGGGGCACTGGACGGCCCCCGAGGGCGTGCCGTCCGAGCACTCCACCCCGACCTCGTACTACGCGGCCGTCCAGCTCCGCTGCACCGCGCGCGTGGTCGACGATCCGGCGGAGAAGGCCGCCCTGCTCGACCGGCAGGTCGCGCACTTCCAGCCGGAGGGCGGCACCGCGCCCGTCACCCCCGGCGAGGCTCCCTTCGGCAGGCTCCTGTCGGGGATCCGGGTGCTGAGCCTGGAGGTGACCGAGGTGCGGGCGAAGTTCAAGTACGCGGGCAACAAGCCGCGGGAGGTCCAGGAGCGGGTCTCCGAGCGGCTGGCCGAGCGGGCGGGCCCCGGCGACCTGAACGCCCGGGCCCACCAGCTGCGCCGGCGCGCGCACGGGTGACGGACCGGGGGCGGGGGCCGGCGGGAACCCGCCGGCCCCCGCCCCCGGCCGCCCCGCCGCCTACGCCGTCACCGGCTCCGACCTGCGCGCCGCCGCGGCCGTCCGCGCCTCCGCGAGGGCGAGGCCCGTCACGGCGGCGAGGAGCAGCAGCGTGCCGAGCACGATCGCGGCGGTGAGCCGCTCGCCGAGGAGCGAGACCGCGATCAGGGCCGCGCTCACCGGCTCCAGGAGCATGATCACGGAGACGGTGGCCGCCCGGACGACGGCCGCTCCGGCGAAGTACAGCGCATAGGCGAGCGCGGTCGGCACCGCGGCCACGTACACGAGGAGCAGTACGACGCTCACCGGCGCGTCGGTGTGCGGGACGAGCCCCTCCGCGAGCGCGGCGGGCAGCAGCCCGACGGCCCCGATCGCGAAGGCCCAGGTGGTCGTCCCCAGGGCGTCCGAGGCGCCGCCGTCCCGGCCGAGCCACCGGGTGAGCAGGGTGATCGCCGCGTATCCGGCGGCCGAGACGACCGCGAGGACGACACCGAGCGGCCGCACCTCCGCCGCCCCGCCGCCGAGGACGAGCACGAAGAGACCGCCGAGCGCTCCGGCGACGGCGGCGACCCCGCCGCGCCCGAGGCGCTCGCCCATGGTGAGCCGGGCGCCGATCGCGATGAGGACGGGTCCCGCGCCCAGGGTGACGACGGTGCCGACCGCGAGGCCGGTGGCCTCGACGGCGGCGAAGTAGGCGCTCTGGAAGACGGTGAGCCCGATCCCGGTGCCGAGGATGCGGGCCGCCCGCCGACCGCCCGGCTCCGTGACGGTACGGGCGGCGGACCGACGCGGCCGCCGCAGCGCCAGTGCTCCGAGCAGCAGGGCGAGCCCGCCGACGCAGCGCCAGAAGGAGAGGGCCAGCGGGCCCATGTCGCTGATGCGGAAGATCAGCGAGGCGGCGGCGCCGGCGGTGCCCCAGGCGATGCCGGCGACGATCAGATAGAGGAGGCTCCGCCCGACGGACAGGGCGGGTCCCGAGGAGTTCGACACGTGGATGCTCCGTGGAAGACAGGAGGGAAGGGTGGTCGCTGGGATCCGCGCGCGGGCAGCGACGAACCGCTCGGGGGCGGGGAGCCGCCCGGCCGAGCCCGGTCTTCGTCGGAGAGGTCTCCGCCCGCGCTAGGCGGCGGGAGGCGGAAGCACGGTCGAATGCATGATCAGCACCCTACGAGGAGGTCCGGCCGGCCGACAACTCCGCGTCCCGCTCCGTGGGATCCTCCGCTCCGGCCGCCGGAGCGGAACCGGCCACCGGCTCGCTCGGGGCCGCCTTCGGCGTCGAGGACTGGGCGATGAAGGCCCCGACCAGGACCACCGCACCGCCGATGATCTGCGGCGCGCCCAGGTGCTCGCCGAGCAGCACCCAGGCCAGGACGGTCGCGATGACCGCCTCCAGGCAGGCCACGACGCCCGCCACCTGCGGGGAGAGCTTGCGCACCGAGATGACGCCGGTGACGTACGCGAGGACGGTGGCGATCAGGACGATCCAGCCGAGCAGCAGCCACGCGGGAACGCTGGTCCCGTTCATGTCGGCGCGCCCGCCGAGGACGCCCCAGTCCATGCCCCAGGGCCGGGCCACCGCGGTCAGGACGAGGGCGCCGATGAGCAGCCCGTACGCGATGACGCCCACCGGATCGGCCCGCTCGGCCTCCTCGGCGCCGTCGGCGCCCTGGTCGGAGAGGACGAAGTAACCGACCTGGCAGCAGGCCGCGGCCAGGGCCAGGAGCAGGCCCAGGAGGTCGAAGCTCAGGCCGGACCAGACCTGGACGACGCAGGCGAGGCCGCCGGCGGCGAGGACGACGCCGAGCGCGGCGGCACGGGTGACGGGCCGGCGCTGGACGAAGCGGACCCAGCCGAGGACGAGGGCGGGGGCGAGGTACTCGATGAGCAGGGCGACGCCGACGGGGATGCGGGAGAGCGAGGCGAAGTAGAAGGCCTGGACTCCGGCGACGGCGAGCAGGCCGAAGCCCACGAGCAGCGCGGGTTTGCGGCGCGGGAGGTCCCGGTGGCGCCAGGCCACGGGCAGCAGGACGAGCGCGGCGCCGGCGACCCGGAGCCACACCACGTGGAGCGGGTCGAGGCCCGCCTCGATGAGCGGCTTGGCCGCCACTCCTGAACCACCGAATGCGAAGGCCGAGGCCAGGGCGAGTCCCAGGCCGGCGCTTCTCCCCTGAGACGCGTGCATCGGGCCATCATGGCAGGACGCGGTCAGGGGCGTAACCCCCGTTACACCTGTTGAGACGGCTCCTCGTCCGGGGCGGCCGTGAGGGCGGTGGCACGGGCGGCCAGCACGGCCGGTTCGACCCCCGCGCGACGGAGCACCTCGGCGGCCCTGCTCTCGGGATCGGCGGCGACGGCGGCGAGCACGTCGAGGCCGCGGGCCTGGGGCTCGCCGCGCTCGGCGGCCCGCCGGAAGGCGCTCTCCAGGGCGGCGGTCGCGGCCGGCGACCAGGGCGAGGCGCGGGTGCCCGGGGGCTCGGCCCCGCGCGCGGCGGGCAGCAGGCGCCGCACCGCGGACTCCTCGTCCGAGCGCTGCCAGCGCAGGCCGTAGCCGATGGAACGCTGGACGAGATAGCCGAGCACACGGGCGAGCTGAGGGCCGCCCTCGAAGGCGGCGCGGACCTCGGGGTCGGACTCGACGAGGGCGTGCAGGAGATGGGCGGTGTCGATCTGGCGGTCGCCGTCCCTGAGGGCCCTGCGGCGCGCGCCCGACACGACCGTCGCGAGCGAGGGCGTCAGGCACGGCGCGAGGTCCGCGCGCGGGACGGCGGCGGACGGGAGCGACTGGGGGCGCGGGACGGGATGGTGCACCCTCCCACCTCATCAGGCCGGGGCGGCCGGAACATCACCGGGGAGAAGCATGTCCGCATCCCACCGGAGTTGGGCACGGGCGAGCGGTTCCTCCTCCTTACGGATGAGATCGGGCGCGTCGACCCCGAAGGGCGCGCGCCGCCTTGCTTCGCGCCCCCTTCGCAACCGCGCCCCCTCCCCCGCTCGTCCTCCGGTCGTGTTCTGGATGGTGGCGCTGCCCTCACGCGACGGGCGGCAGTACGTGTACCGGGTGTACGCACCCCGGGAGGCGCTGCCGGCCGATCTGTTCTGGGCGGCCTTCCACCGCCACGAGGAGGACGGGGCGCCCCGGGCGTCGGACAGCTTCGACGCGGCCGAGATCTGGTGGATCGGCGACGGGGCGGGGCCGGCCGCCGCAGAACTGACGGTTCATCAGTATTGAATGTTCACGGCCGCCCCGCTACGTTCCGCGACACCGGAACCCAGTTGGCACGCGTGAAGGGGTGGTCTCATGGCCGAAGTCAGCGCGGAGGCACGGATCGAGGCACCGGCCGGGAAGGTCTGGGCGCGGCTCACCGACTTCTCCTCGTACGGCGAGTGGAACGCCACCCACACCGGCTTCCCGAACGGCGGGCCGGCCGCGCTGGAGGCGGGCGCCACCTTCACGGAGAACATGAAGCTGATGGGCTTCCCCGCCGAGGTCCTCTGGACGGTGGAGGAGCTGGAGTCGGAGCGGGCGTTCGCCATCCGGGGCAAGGGCCCGATGGGGGTCGTCGTCACCACGCGCTACTCGCTGGCGGCGGACGGCGAGGCCACGACGGTACGGATCGACGGGGAGTTCACCGGTGCGGCGGTCTCCCTGATGGCGGGCAAGCTCAAGGACTCGGCGACGGCGGCACTGACCGAGTCCCTGCGCAAGCTCTCGGGCCTGGTGGCCTGAGCCGTACCGCGCCGAGAACGCCCGGGGCCCCGCGACGACGGTCGCGGGGCCCCGGGCGCTGTCCGCCTCAGTGCTCGTCGGCGAGGATCAGGTAGAGCTTCTTGCGGGCCTCGTTGATCACGGTGACCGCCTTCTGCCGCTGCTCGGGGCTGCCGGTCTTCCAGACCTGCCCGAACGCCTCCATCAGACCGAAGCCGGCCTGCCGGATCTCGTTCACGGCGTCCCAGTCGACCCCGCGCCCGGCCTCCTCCCACGGCGCCTCGGGGCCCTCGTCGGCCTCGGCGCGCCCGGTGTCGGTGAGCGTGAACAGCTTCTTGCCGCCCTCGCTCGCGCTGGTGATCAGCCCCTCGTCCTCCAGCATCTGGAGGGTCGGGTAGACGGAGCCGGGACTGGGCTTCCACGCCCCGTCGCTGCGCTCGCCGATCTCCCGGATCATCTCGTAGCCGTGCATCGGGCGGTCCTTCAGGAGCGCCAGGATCGAGGCACGCACGTCACCGCGCCGCGCCCGTCCCCGGCCGCCGCCGCGGCCTCGCCCGCCGAAGGGGCCACCGCCCCACGGCCCGCCGCCGAATCCGGGCCCGAACGGCCCGAACGCGGCGCGGCGCCCCTCGAAGTCCCCCCGAGCCCCGGGGCCGCAGCCTCCACGGCCGGGTCCGTTTCCGTACTCGTGTCCATGTGAACGCATCGCAACGCTCCTTCCATCGAGAATCCATCGTTGAACTGTCGCGATGCCTCAACGATATATCGGAACTGTTCACCGAGCAAGACCCGACAGGTCGGTTCCGCCTTCCGGACGGGCCTGGCCTCGCGTCACGTTCCTGACGAACACCAGCGCGTCACAGTCCGCGAGATGGTCCGGGTCGAAGGGGGCGTAACCGAACCAGGGGGACACCCGCGCGGCGGGCCGGGTGTCGCCGAGGGCGTCCGCGAGCCGCCGGGCGTCGACGACGCAGCGTTCCTCCGGCAGCGCGGACAGCAGCCCTTCGACGGTGTCCGGCGGCGGCGCGTCCACTCCCTGGTGGCCGATCGTGCCCAGGGCCGTCGCCACGAAGGCGTACTCCTCCCCGAGTTCGGCGCTCACCTGCGCCCCGGCGCTCCACCACTCCAGCCGCCGGCCGCCCATCCGCATCGAGCTCTTCTCCCGCTGGAGGTGGCCGTTGTGGGCGAAGACCAACGTCGGGCCCCGCTCGGCGAGCGCGAGGAGATTGAGGGACATCATCCGGTCCCGAGCCGCCACCAGCCGGGCCGGCCGGACCGGCGAGGTGTCGGCCATCCAGTGGTGGTAGCGCAGCAGACCGTGCGCGGTGCGGGCGTACAGGCGGGCCCGGTCCCACTCCTCGGCCGAGCTGACCCCGACGAGGTGCGGACGCTGCTCGTCGAGCAGCGCCGCCAGGTCGTCGGCGATCAGCCGCAGCCGGACCGCCGGCTCCGACCGCCCCACCGACCGGGCCGGCTCCCTCATCACGGCCGGGTCGGTCCACCGCTCGTCGCCGCCGAGCAGCTCGTCCAGCGTGTCCGGGGCGCAGGGCAGCAGGTCCGCCTCCACCCGTTCCGCGAGGTACCCGTGGAGCGCGGTGAGGGCCCGCCGGGGGCTCTCGGCCGCGGCGATCTCCAGCGGCCCGTCGAACCCGGCGAAGCGGACGCGCCGGTCCGCGGGCCGGCCCTCGTTGTACGCGCGCATCCAGCGCACGAGTTCGCGGTTGGCCGCGTCGGCGCCCCACTCGTGGCTGAAGCCGTGCTCCATGACCTCGTCGAGGGTGCCGGCGCCGGAGGTGACGTGGTCGTCCACGACCAGGCCCCTCAGGCAGTCGGTCTCCAGCGCGATCGTCCGGTAGCCCTCCCGCTCGACGAGCTGCCGGAACAGCTCGTTGCGCAGGCCGAGCAGCGTGTCCTCGCGGTGGGTGGGCTCGCCCAGCGCGAGCAGCCGGGGGCGGGCACGGAGCAGCCCCATGACGGAGGAGGAGTCGAAGGGATGGGCGGAGTCCTTGATGTCAGTCGCCATGACTTCGACGCTATCGTTGAACCTTCGGTGGAGACTTTTACGCAGAAAGCCCGCGCTATCGTCGAAGGCATGGGGAAAAACCTTCAAACCGCTGAGCGCGTGAGGCTCAGGCCGGTGGATCTGGCGCGGGAGCACGGACTGTCGACGCAGGCCGTCAGGAACTACGAGGAGGCCGGCATCCTCCCCGCCGCTGCTCGCACCCCCCACGGCTACCGCGCCTACACCCCCCGGCACGCCGCTGCGCTCCGCGCGTTCCTGGCCCTGCTGCCCGGTCACGGCCACCCGACGGCGACGGCGATCCTGCGTGCCGTCCACGAGGGCGCGACCGACGAGGCCCTCCGCCTGATCGACGAGAGTCACGCGCAGCTCCTGGAGGACCGGCGGACCCTCGGTGCCGTGGAGAGCGCCCTGCGCGACCTGGACCCGGGGCCGGCCGCGCCACCCGAACCCGGGGGCACGTTCATCGGGCCGCTGGCGCGGAAGCTCGGCATCCGCCCCGCGACCCTCCGCAAGTGGGAGGACGCCGGCCTGGTGATCCCGCACCGCGACCCCCGCACCGGCTACCGCGTCTACGACGAGAGCGCCGTCCGGGACGCCCGCACGGCCCACCAGCTCAGACGCGGCGGCTACCCGCTGGACCGGATCGCCCCGCTGATCGCCCATCTCCGCACGGCGGGCGGACTGGAGCCCCTGGAAGCCGCCCTGACCGACTGGCACAACCGCCTCTCCACCCGCGGCCGCGCCCTGCTGACCGGCGCCGCGGCACTGGAGACGTACCTGCGCGAGCACGGATGAGCCGGAGACGGCTCCGACTCCGACTCCGGCTCCGACTCCGACTCCGACTCCGACTCCGACTCCGACTCCGACTGGCATGATCGGCGCCATGTCGACGCATCCCCTCGCGCACAGAGCCCGCGAGCTCTGGGAAGAACTCGCCGGGCCCGCAGGGTCGTTCACACCCGAGGGTGCGGTCACCGTGCTCGTCTCCCCGGAATCGGGCCTGTGCCCGTCCGGATGGGTCGGTGTGGTCGCCCTCGGCGGATCGGCGATCGTGACCGTGCCGAACGAGCAGTCCGCCGCGACCGTGCGCGCCGCCCTGCCGGGCCTGCCGGTCGAGGCCCTGGTGGACCCCGCTTCCCTCCGAGGCGTCCTGCCCGTGACCGGGACGCTCGGGCCCGCGACCCTGGCCTACGTGTCCCCGGAGGGCTTCCGCCCCACGACCGGACCCTCGCCCGTGGAACGGCTGCCCGCCGGCCATCCGGCCCTGCGCGCGCTCGAAGCGGCCGCCGGGCAGGACGACTCCGCGGAAGCCTCCCTGGACGAGATCACCTCACCCGCGTTCGTGGTCCGCGCACACGACCGCGTGGTGGCCGCCGCCGGCTACCGGGACTGGCCCCGCCGGACCGCCCACGTCAGCGTGCTGACGGCCCCGGAGGCCCGGGGCCGCGGGCTCGCGCGGTCGGTGGCCTCGGCGGCGGTCGCCCACGCCCTCGCCGCGGGGCTCCTTCCGCAGTGGCGCGCGCGACCCCCCGCTTCCCGGCGGGTCGCCGCCGCACTGGGCTTCGAGGAGCTGGGCGCCCAACTCTCCCTGGAACTCGGGTGAAGGAGCCGGCGCCGGGAGGGTCTGCGACACTCCTGCGATGACCAGCAAGGAAAGCCGTCCGCTCCTCGCCCAGTTCACCGCCCCCGAGGCGGTCCCCGACGGTCTCGTCCCCGACCTGGCCGCGTGCTGGACCGAGGTGAGCGACGCGGGCGGCGCCGCCGGGTTCCCCTTCCCGCCGGTCGACCCCGTCGAGGTCGCCGCCGCGGTCGACCGGATCGTCACGGGGCTCGCCCCGGCGAGCTGCCGCCTCGTCACGGCCTCGGTCGACGGCGCCCTCGCGGGCTGGCTGTGCCTGCGTCGGGACCCGCATCCGCTGGTCGCCCACTGGGGCAGCCTGCACCACGTCCAGACCCGCCTCGGGGTGCGGGGGCGGGGCGTCGGCGCGGGCCTGGTCCGGCACGCGCGGGCGATCGCCCGCGACGAGATGGGCCTGGAGCAGCTGCGCCTCGCGGCCCGCGGCGGCGTCGGTCTCGAGGACTTCTACGGCCGGCTCGGCTGGCGGGAGGTCGGCCGCTGGCCCGGGGCCCTGCGCCTCGCCGCCGACGACGACCGCGACGAGATCCTCATGGTCCTGACGCCTCTGTGACCTGACCGGCCCCGCGCCGGCGGACCCGCACGGCACGCACCACCCGGGTGATCCCGTACCCCAGCAGCCACGGCAGCACGGTGATGCCGAGGACGTACACGAGGAGGTAGCCGACGAGGTCGTCGGTGTCCGTCGGCTGGTCCCAGGGCAGGAGCAGCACCGTCGCGGAGACCCCCACCGGCACCAGCGGCAGCAGGACCGTCCACACCCAGGGCCACGGGCCGGACCGCCGGGCGCACCACACCCCCGTCGCGCCCATGAGGAACGGGCCGAAGGGCACCCACAGCAGGACCGGGTAGAAGAACAGGACCCACCACTCGTCGCTGTACCCGAACATCATGGAAGCCCCCCGGCGCACTCGTCCCCGACCCGTCCGTCCAGGACGACGCGCGGGAGAAGGGGTCCAGTTCTCCGCGATTGGCCTTGGTCCCCGGATTTCCGGCCCCGGTACGGTCGGTGGCATGCGCATCCGAATCGTCGACGCCTTCACCGACCAGCCCTTCTCCGGCAACCCGGCCGGAGTCCTGCTCCTCGACTCCTTCCCCGACGACGCCTGGCTCCAGAAGGTCGCCGCGGAGGTCAACCTCTCCGAGACGGCCTTCGCCCACCCGCTGCCCGCCGGCGGGGAGGCCGACTGGGCGCTGCGCTGGTTCACCCCGACCACCGAGGTCGACATGTGCGGCCACGCCACCCTGGCCACGGCGCACGTCCTGCACACCACCGGCACCGCGAGCGGCACCGTCCGCTTCGCCGCCCGCTGCGGCCTCCTGATCACCACGGCCGAGGCGGACGGCACGATCACGATGGACTTCCCGACCTCCTCCCTCACGCCGGTCCCCGCCCCCGAGGGGCTGGAGAAGGCGCTCGGCGCCGAGGTCGTCGCCGTCCACGACACGGCCGACCACATTGGCGACCTCCTCGTCGAACTGCGCGACGAGACCACCGTCCGCTCCCTCGCCCCGGACTTCGCCGCCCTGAAGGGACTCTCCACGCGCGGCGTCATCGTGACCGCCGCCGCCGAGCGGCCGGACAGCGGATACGACTTCGTCTCGCGCGGCTTCTTCCCTGCCGTCGGGATCGACGAGGACCCCGTGACGGGCAGCGCCCACACCGCTCTCGCCCCGTACTGGGCGGCCCGGTTCGGCCGTGAGGAGCTCACCGGCTTCCAGGGCGGCGCCCGCACGGGCCTCGTCCGCACCCGGCTCGACGGCGACCGCACCCTCCTGAACGGCCACGCCGTCACGGTCATCGAAGGCGACCTGCGCGCCTGAGGCGACGCGGGAGAGCAGGGGGGGCGGGCGGCCCGTGCCGCACGCCCCTTCCCCGTCACACGGTGGGCAGCCAGTCCACCTTCCCGGCCAGCAGCCCGTACCCGACGAAGGCCACGATGTCGAGCAGGGCGTGCGCGGCGACCAGCGGCCCGACCCGCCCCCAGCGGCGGTAGAGCAGCACGAAGACCACGCCCATCACCATGTTGCCGAGGAAACCGCCGATGCCCTGGTAGAGGTGGTAGGAGCCGCGCAGCACCGAACTCGCCAGGAGCGCGGCCATCGGCGACCACCCCAACTGGCCGAGCCGGCGCAGCAGGTAGCCGACGACGACGACCTCCTCCAGGACGGAGTTCTGGATCGCCGAGAGGATGAGCACCGGGTACTTCCACCACACCTCGGGCAGCGACTCGGGCACCACGGTGAGGTTGAACCCGGAGGCCCGCGCCGCCAGGTAGAAGGCGAGGCCCGCGCTGCCGATCCCCGCCGCGACCAGCGTCCCGCGCCCGAGGTCCGACCACGGCCGGGTCCGGTCGAAGCCGATGGCCCGCAGCCCCCGTACCCCCGGCCCCTCCCGCATCAGCAGATGGGCGACGAGCACGACCGGCACGAGCGCGGTGGCGATGCCGAAGAGCTGCCAGGACAGGTCGAGCCAGGGCCGCCCGGGGGCGTACGAGCCGTTGAGCGTCGCCGCCTGTTCCTTGAGCGACCCGGGCTTGGTCAGCGAGCCGATGAAGCTGATGAGCGCCGACACCCCGCTCGCCCCGAGCGACAGCGCGAGGACGATGAGCGTCTCGGAGCGCAGTACGCCGCGCGGCAGGCCGTCGGGCGGGGAAGCGTCCCTCAGTCGTTGCTCCGACACCACACCTGTCTCCACTTCCCCTCGCGGGCTCACGCCGTCCGGCGGGCCCCGGCCGACCGGGACCACCTTGACATGATCACCCATGGAGGGGACGGGGAGGAGGTCAGTCGATCCCCACCGGCCAGGTGTGCACCGGCTCGCCCCCGAGCATGAGCGTCCGGTAGCGGCGGGTCGTCGCCGCGAGGGCCGCCTCCCGGTCGAGGCCCGACTCCAGGGCCCGGTGGAAGGTGTCGGCCTGCCAGGAGGCCCCGTTGACCCGCCGCAGACAGCGCTGCTCGATGACTCCCAGGTAGAAGTCCCGGTCGGCCGGCTCGATGTGCCAGGCGTCGAGCCCGGCGGCGGCGAGCGGCAGCAGCTCGTCGAGGACGAGCCGTACGGCGGGTACGGCCGTGACGCCGCCCGCCCGGCCCGGGCGGGGCCAGCGCAGCTCCGCCTCGATGCCGTGGCGGCAGGCGGTGTCGAAGTTGGCCTCGGCGTCCTGGAAGGCCATCCGCTTCCACACCGGCCGCGGGTCGTCGGCGAGCGAGCGGACGAGCCCGTAGTAGAAGGCCGCGTTCGCGATCACGTCGGTGACGGTCGGCCCCGCCGGCAGCACCCGGTTCTCGACCCGCAGGTGCGGGACCCCGTCGACCCAGCCGTACACGGGCCGGTTCCAGCGGTAGACGGTGCCGTTGTGCAGGACCAGCTCCTGGAGGCGCGGCACCCCTCCCCGGTCCAGGACGAGCAGCGGGTCCTCCTCGTCGCAGAGCGGCAGCAGGGCGGGGAAGTACCGGACGTTCTCCTCGAAGAGGTCGTACACCGAGTCCACCCACCGCTCCCCGAACCAGGTGCGCGGCCGTACGCCCTGCGACTGGAGCTCGGGCGGCCGGGTGTCGGTGGCCTGCTGGAAGAGCGGCGGCCGGGACTCGCGCCACAGTTCGCGGCCGAAGGCGAAGGGCGCGTTGGCGCCGAGCGCGATCTGGACGGCCGACACGGCCTGCGCCGCGTTCCACACGGCGGCGAAGCGGGCGGGGGTCACCTGGAGGTGCAGCTGGACCGAGGTGCAGGCCGCCTCGGGCACGATCGACTCCGTGGTGCACAGGAGGCGTTCGACGCCGTGGATGTCGAGGGTGAAGTCCTCGCCCCGGGCCGCGAGTATCTGGTCGTTGAGGAGGGTGTAACGGTCGTTGTCCGAGAGGTTCTCGGGAATCAGGTCGCCCTGGGTGAGGGTGGGGAGTATGCCGATCATGACGACGCCCGCGTCGAGTTCCGCCGCCTTGCGGTCGGCATATCCGATGCCGGTTCCGATCTCTTCCGCGAGCCGGTCGAATACGCGGCCGTCGAGCTGGTGGGGCGCGATGTTCACTTCGAGGTTGAACATTCCCAGTTCCGTCTGGAAATCGGGGCTCGCGATCTTTTCGAGAACCGGGCCGTTCAGCATCCTGGGGAGCCCGTCGGGGCCGGCGAGATTGAGTTCGATCTCCACTCCCATGAGATTCCGCGGCCGGTCGAACCTCTTCTCCGCCAGCAGTCGCGCGAGCCCCGCCAGACACTGCTGGAGCTTTCTGCGGTACTGCTGCCGGTCGGACGGGCCGAACCCGTCGGCCACGACCTTCTCCCCCATCGAAGCGTCCCTCCCCGCTCGGGCGGCGACCGGGACGGCCGCGCGTCACGGACGATGATGCCCACACCGCTGATCCACAACGCCTGCGGAACCGGCCGCGCGGAGGATAGGCTGGACGGAGCACCCCACGGGCACATCCCGAAGGCAAGGAACAAGCGACATATACCAATGTCGTATTGTCCCGGGGCCCGGGGTCGGAATTCGGCCGTCCGCCTTGGCGAGGAATACCCAGGTGAGGGCGGTATCGTCCTCGTGATTCCGCTTCAACTCCCTGTGATTAAGGCCTGATGACGCCTTGTCAGGAATATCCGCGAGGTCTAGCGGAAACACTGTGTGAACACGTGTCGTATAAACTCCGCGGACGAGGCAGAGTGTTGGCGCCCCGCCATGGCCCCATGGCCCTTCTCTGGCCCCGCCGCCGACAGCGCCGTCGTACCTGCCCACGCGTCACCGTGTCTCCTGAGTGAGAGGCGACCCACCATGCTCCGACCCTCCCCGGCCCCTGCGCCGGCCCTCCGCAGCGTCCTCGCGGCCCTCGGCTCACCGACCGCCGTCCGCGAGCCGCGAACTCCCGCACTGCGGACCGCGCAGGGACCACTGAGCCCCGAACACCCGCTGCCCGTGCACGTCCTCGGCGTCACCGGAGCGCCGGGGCTCGCACCCCGCACCCGGCTCGCCGGCTGGCGCTTCCTGATCCGGAACGGCGACCGGGCGATCGCCGCCGCGGACACCATGCTCACCCCGGACGGCTGGGCCTTCTCGCACTTCTTCGAGGGCCCGTACGTCGCCGCCACCGAGCGGGCCCTGCTCCAGGCCGAGGCCCTGCCCGTCACGTACCTGCCGAGGCTGCTCTCCGTGCCGGAGCTCTACATGCTGACGCTCTGGCTCCAGCCCGACCCGGAGGCGGACGACACGATCGCCGCTCCGGCCGCGGCCGATCTGATGGTGCCCCTGGCCCCCGCACCCCCGGGGATCGCGGCCCACCGCCCGTACCAGGTCGCCGACCTCCTGCCCGTGCTCAGTACGCGACTCGCGCCGCCGCCCCTTCTGGGCTCGCCGGCGCCCGCCTGATCCGCCGCACGCGCGTCCCCGCCCCGTGACCCGCTCGGGTCACGGGGCGCACTCCTGTCCGAACAGTGCGCCCGAACGCGCCGCCCGAACGCCCCTCCCGTACGGACTAGCCCGCTCGGACCATTCCGAACCACCCGAAGAGACGGTGCAGTTGACCTGAACCGCCCCTGCGGGTGATGCGTCTTCCCGGGAAAGGACGAGCTGCCGCGAAATACCTGCGGAAGACCGTCCGTGGGGCAAGACTGGGACCGGAACCGAACCGACCGACGGGGGCGGCCATGAGCGCGCAGAGCCGCAGGACATCCACCACGACGCAGCGAAAGAACCCACCCATGTGCCAGCACCAGCCTGCCTGTCCGACCGCCGACTCAGCCGACCGGGAGGCGGCCCGACTGGTGGCACACCACCCGGAGCAGGGCTGGAGCCTGCTGTGCAACGGCGTCCTGCTCTTCGAGGACACCGGTGAACTGCTGCCGGACGGGCAGATCATCGCCCCGCACCGGCCGCTGACCGCGGGACAGGTGACGACCGCGGCCTGAGGGCGGCGCACCGGGACGTCGTACGAGGAGACGCCGAGGGCCGGCCCGGAGGAGATCCTCCGAACCGGCCCTCGGCGCGTGCTCAGTTGTCGTACTCGTCCAGCGGCGGGCAGGAGCAGACCAGGTTCCGGTCGCCGAAGGCACCGTCGATGCGGCGCACCGGCGGCCAGTACTTGTCGGCGGCCGAGACACCGGCCGGGAAGACCGCCTCGTCGCGCGTGTACGGGTGGTTCCACTCGCCGCCCAGCGCCGCCGCGGTGTGCGGGGCGTTGTGCAGCGGGTTGTCGTCGGCGGGCCACTCGCCCGAGGCGACCTTCTCGATCTCGTTCCGGATCGCGATCATCGTGTCGCAGAAGCGGTCGAGCTCGGTCAGGTCCTCGGACTCGGTCGGCTCGATCATCAGCGTGCCGGCCACCGGGAACGACATCGTCGGCGCGTGGAAGCCGTAGTCGATGAGGCGCTTGGCGATGTCGTCGACGCTGACGCCGGTGGCCTTGGCCAGCGGGCGGATGTCCACGATGCACTCGTGCGCGACGAGCCCGTTCGGACCGGTGTAGAGCACCGGGAAGTGCGGCTCCAGGCGCTTGGCGATGTAGTTCGCCGCGAGCACCGCGACCTGGGTGGCGCGCTTGAGGCCCTCGCCGCCCATGAGGCGCACGTACGACCAGGAGATCGGCAGGATGCCGGCGGAGCCCCAGGGGGCGGCCGAGATCGGACCGACGCCCGTCTCCGGGCCTGCGGTGGGCTGGAGCGGGTGGTTCGGCAGGTACGGGGCGAGGTGGGAGCGGACGCCGACCGGACCGACGCCGGGGCCGCCGCCGCCGTGCGGGATACAGAAGGTCTTGTGCAGGTTCAGGTGCGAGACGTCGCCGCCGAAGTGACCCGGCTTGGCCAGGCCGACCAGCGCGTTGAGGTTGGCACCGTCGACGTACACCTGGCCGCCGGCCTCGTGGACCTCGGCGCAGATGTCGGCGACGTGCTCCTCGAAGACGCCGTGCGTGGACGGGTAGGTGATCATCAGCACGGACAGCTCGTCACGGTACTGGGCGATCTTGGCGCGCAGGTCCTCGACGTCGATCTCGCCGTCGTCGGCGGTCTTGACGAC
The DNA here is from genome assembly GCF_040303145.1 of Streptomyces sp. NPDC096079. NCBI lineage: Bacteria > Bacillati > Actinomycetota > Actinomycetes > Kitasatosporales > Streptomycetaceae > Streptomyces > Streptomyces sp. NPDC096079. Next base: position 13,263 of record NZ_JBEOST010000031.1, on the reverse strand, counting down.
GACGACCTTCATGCCGGCCATCACGGCGGAGGCGGCGTTGGTGCCGTGCGCGGAGGACGGGATGAGGCAGACGGTGCGCTGCTCGTCGCCGTTGGCGCGGTGGTAGGCGCGGACGGCGAGCAGACCCGCGAGCTCACCCTGCGAACCGGCGTTCGGCTGGATCGACACCTTGTCGTAGCCGGTGACCTCGGCGAGGCGCTCCTCCAGCTCGGTGATGAGCGTGACGTAGCCCTGCGCCTGCTCGATCGGGGCGAAGGGGTGGATCTGGCCGAACTCGGGCCAGGTCACCGGCTCCATCTCGGTGGTCGCGTTCAGCTTCATGGTGCAGGAGCCGAGCGGGATCATGCCGCGGTCGAGCGCGTAGTCGCGGTCCGCGAGCTTGCGCAGGTAGCGCAGCATCGAGGTCTCGGAGCGGTGCGCGTGGAAGACCGGGTGGGTCAGGTACGCGTCGGAGCGCAGCAGACCGGCGGGCAGCGTCTCGTCGACGGAGGCGTCCAGGGCCTCGATGTCGCCCTCGACACCGAAGGCGCCCCAGACGGCGGCGAGCTGCTCGCGGCCGGTGGTCTCGTCGCAGGCGATCGAGACGAGGTCGGCGTCGACGCGGTGGAGGTTCACCCCGGCCCGGCGGGCGGCGGCGACGACCTCGTCGGTCCTGCCGGGCACGCGGACGGTGACGGTGTCGAAGAACGCGCCGTGCACGACCTCGACGCCGCCGGCGGTGAGCCCGGCGGCGAGGATCGCGGCGTACCGGTGGGTGCGCGCGGCGATCTGCTTCAGACCGTCCGGACCGTGGTACACGGCGTACATGCCGGCCATGACGGCGAGCAGCACCTGAGCGGTACAGATGTTGCTGGTGGCCTTCTCGCGGCGGATGTGCTGCTCGCGGGTCTGCAGGGCCAGGCGGTAGGCGCGGTTGCCGTCGGCGTCGACGGAGACGCCCACGAGGCGGCCGGGCAGGGAGCGGGCGTGCTTGTCCTGGACGGCCATGTAACCGGCGTGCGGACCGCCGAAGCCCATCGGGACGCCGAAGCGCTGCGTGGTGCCGACGGCGATGTCGGCGCCCAGCTCGCCGGGCGAGGTGAGCAGGGTGAGCGCGAGCAGGTCGGCGGCGACGGTGACGATCGCGCCGAGCTCGTGCGCGGCGTCGATCAGCGGCTTGATGTCGCGGACGGCGCCGGAGGCACCGGGGTACTGCACAAGCACGCCGAAGACACCGCGCTCGGCGACGTCGGCGGGGATGCCGGCGCTCAGATCGGCGACGACGACCTCGACACCGGTCGGCTCGGCGCGGGTCTCGATGACGGCGATGGTCTGCGGCAGGGCGTCGGCGTCGACGAGGAAGACCCCGCCCTTGACCTTGCCGACGCGCCGGGCCAGGGCCATGGCCTCGGCGGCGGCGGTGCCCTCGTCGAGGAGGGACGCGCCGGAGGTGGGCAGACCGGTGAGGTCGGCGACCATGGTCTGGAAGTTGAGGAGGGCCTCCAGGCGGCCCTGGGAGATCTCCGGCTGGTACGGCGTGTAGGCCGTGTACCAGGCGGGGTTCTCCATCACGTTCCGGAGGATGACCGGCGGGGTGAAGGTCCCGTAGTAGCCGAGCCCGATCATCGGGGCGAGGACCTGGTTGCGGTCGGCGAGCGTGCGGAGCTCGGCGAGGACCTCGGCCTCGGTGCGCGCGGCCGGCAGGCCCAGGGCCTCGGCGTTCTTGATCACGTCCGGCACCGCGGCGGCCGTGAGCTCGTCGAGCGAGCCGTAACCGACCTGGGCGAGCATCTTGGCCCGGGCCTCGGCGTCGGGCCCGATGTGCCGCTGCTCGAACGGGATGCCCTGTTCGAGCTCGGAGAGCGGAGTGCGGTTGGCGGTCATGTACGGAGGCCTCCTGGTCGTCACGACCTGCGAGGGGCACCACGGCGCGGGTACCCGGACGGCCTCCCCCTCTGTCATCTCAACCTGAGAGTTTCACCGGCACGCCTCGCGGCACGCCGGCTTTCACCGTCGGTGAGAGCGGAATGCCGTCGGGCATCCGCTCTGCTTTCCAGAGTGACCTCGTCCGCGCGGTACAGGGGCCTGAGAGATTCCGGGGAGGATTTGCTCCTTCGGCGCCCACCGGAAGATTTCTCCGGGGGACTCTCCCGCACGGGGTCGACAGCCACAACCAGCCTACCAGCGAGGTTGCGGCTCCCATCGCTCAAGTGGCCGACATCCCAGATGTGCACTTTCGTAGGGGTGTAGAGCAGTTGCGACCAGTTGGAGGGACCGTGCAGACCGACATCGATCCGCGCAGCCTGATCGGCCGCAAGGCGTTCGACCGGAACGGGCACAAGATCGGAACCGTGGACGAGGTGTACCTGGACGACGCGACCGGCATCCCCGAATGGGCCGCCGTCCGTACCGGCCTGTTCAGCCGGGACGCGTTCGTCCCCCTGGAGCCGAGCGCCCTGCTCGACGACGGCCTCCACATCCCCTACGAGAGGGCACTGATCAAGGACGCCCCCGACTTCGGCGTGGGCCGCCATCTCTCCCCCGAGCAGGAGCTCCAGCTCTACCGCCACTACAGCCTGGCCCTCCCGCCCCCGCCCACGGACGCGCCGGACAAGGACTTCGGCCGCCTGGCGGGCCAGGACGGCGCCTGAGCCCACCGTCCGAGGACGGACCCACCCGCGCGACGGCGCGGGTGGGCAGCGTCACGCCGCCTCGTCCCCCCGCACCAGCGGCAACGGCTCCGACGGCTGGAGTTCCGGGTCGTCCACGGCGAACGTCCGCACCCGCCCCGGACCGGACCACGGCTCCTCGAACCGCACCGTGACCCGCCCGACCCCGCTCCCCTGGACCCACCCGGCCCCGTGCACGGCGTGCCGCACGTCGTGCCCGGGCGCCCACACCCGCTCGGCGCTCTCCACCGCGGGGGCGGAACGCGCCTCCTCCGCCTCCGGGGCCACGACCTCCTCCGCCGGCCGCTCGGCTGCGGAGGCGCCCGCCTCCGCCTCCGCCTGTGCGAACAGGTCCTCCTGCGTGTAGTCCGCCAGCCCGCTCACCCCGACCCCCAGCAGCCGCACGCCCCCCGTGGTGTCCACGGCCTCCAGGAGCCGCCCCGCGGCCTCCCGTACGACGGCCGGGTCGTCCGTCGGCCCCCGCAGCGTCTCGGACCGGGTGAGCGTCGAGAAGTCGTAGCGCCGCACCTTCAGGACGATGGTCCGGCCCGAGTGCCCGGAGGCCCGCAGCCGCCCCACGCAGCGCTCCGCGATCCGCTCGACCTCGGTCCGGATCCGCACCCGGTCGTGCAGGTCCACGTCGAAGGTGTCCTCGACCGACACGGACTTGGCGTCCCTCTCGGCCACCACGGGCCGGTCGTCGTACCCCTGGGCCATCCGGTGCAGCGAGGCCCCGTGCGCCCGCCCCAGGAGCCGTACGAGCTCGTCCTCGCCCGCCTCCACGAGGTCGGAGACGGTGGTCATCCCCGCACGCCGCAGGTGCTCCCCGGTGGCCGGCCCGACCCCGGGCAGGATGCGCACCGACCGCGGCCCGAGCAGCTCCCGCTCGGTGCCGGGTTCGATGAGGACGAGACCGTCCGGCTTGGCCTCCTCGGAGGCGATCTTCGCGATCATCTTGGACCCGGCGAGCCCCACGGACCCGGTGAGCCCCGTGGTCGCGAGGATGTCGACCCGCAGCCGCTCCCCCACGGCCCGCGCGCTCGCGCTGTCGTCGGCGACCTCGCCCGCCTCCAGGTCGACGAAGGCCTCGTCGAGGCTGAGGGGCTCCACGAGCGGGGACAGCCCACGGAGCAGCCCCATGACCTGCTCGCTGATCGAGCGGTAGAAGGCGAAGCGCGGCACGAGATAGGCCGCGTGCGGCGCGAGCCGCCGCGCCTGGCCCATCGGCATGGCCGAGTGCACGCCGAAGCGCCGGGCCTCGTAGGAGGCGGTGGCGACGACGCCCCGCGGCCCGAGACCGCCGACGACCACGGGCTTTCCGCGCAGGCTGGGCTTCGACGCCTGCTCGGCGGCGGCGAAGAAGGCATCCATGTCGAGATGCAGGATCGTGGGCGCGGCTCTCACACGTCCGATGCTGCCGTACGCCACTGACAACGCCCCCGCGGAACACCCGGGAGCGTCCGCCGAGCCCCCGGGAGCGGCCACCCGCCCCCACGGGACCCGGCCGCCCGGCAGGCGCCCTCAGACGGCCCTGTCGCGCCGCCGTCGCGCCAGCTCGTCGCCGGGGTTGTGGCCGACCAGCGTCTCGCCGGTGTCGACCCGCTCCCCGTGGAGCTGCGAGAGCGCCGCCTCGACGTCGCGCCACACCACCCCGACGGCGATGCCGAAGACGCCCTGCCCGCCCTGGAGGAGGTCGACGACCTCGTCGGGCGAGGAGCACTCGTAGACCGTGGCCCCGTCGCTCATGAGCGTCATGCGTTCCAGGTCCCGGAAGCCCCGGGCGCGCAGGTGCTGCACGGCGGCCCGGATGTTCTGCAGGGCCACCCCGGTGTCGAGGAACCGCTTGACGATCTTCAGCACGACGACGTCGCGGAAGCTGTAGAGACGCTGCGTCCCCGACCCGTAAGCGGGCCGGACGCTCGGCTCGACGAGTCCCGTGCGCGCCCAGTAGTCCAGCTGGCGATAGGTGATCCCGGCGGCCGCGCAGGCCGTCGGTCCCCGGTAGCCGATCGCCTCGTCGGCCACGCCGGCACCGGTGTCCGTCCCGGAGTCGCCCACACTGCCGTGAAGCGGATACGGACCGCTCTCCCCGGACACGCGTCCGAGCGAGCTCCCTGCCGTACCGTCCGCGCTGCTCATCACGCCGACCCTCCGTCCTTGACCTGCCCACACGAAGGTAGGCAGTCACTCGGGGTGCGTCAACGATCGCCACACTCGGCACGCCGAGTGATAATCACCCTGAGAGTGGTTTCGCGTGTCCCTCTCCGGGGAACGGCTAGTCGAATGCCCTGACGGCACCCCGCGGACGGCCTCCGGCCGCACCGCTCCGCCTCACTGGCTGCTGCTCCCGAAGTCCTCCGGCGAGATCTGGTCGAGGAACTCGCGGAACTTCTCCACCTCGTCCTCCTGCTCGTCCGGAATCGCGATACCGGCGTCGTCCAGCACACCGTCGCTGCCGAAGATCGGCGTCCCGGTCCGCAGGGCCAGTGCTATCGCGTCCGACGGCCGCGCGCTCACCTCGACGCCGCTGGCGAAGACCAGCTCGGCGTAGAAGACCCCGTCACGCAGATCCGTGATGCGGACCTGGGTGAGCTCCTGCCCCACGGCCTCCAGCACGTCCTTGAACAGGTCGTGCGTCAGCGGCCGCGGAGGGGCCATCCCCTGCTGGGCGAAGGCGATCGCGGTCGCCTCCCCCGGTCCGATCCAGATGGGGAGGTACCGATCGCCTCCCACTTCACGCAGGAGCACGATCGGCTGGTTGGAGGGCATTTCCACCCGGACACCCACAACGTCGAGCTCGTTCACACAGCAACCCTAGGACGTGCCCGACCGGTTTGGATAGTCGGGCCGGTCCTGAGCCCCCCGCCGGACACCCCGCGAACCGCGTCCGAAGCCCCGCCGGACACCCCGCGAACCGCGTCCGAGGCCCTTTCCCGGGAGCCGCCAGGCCGGTTCGCGGCACCTTCCGGAACCCCTCCCGAGGCCCCGGGTCACTGGAGCCGGACGCCCAGAGCGGTCTGGACGAGCGCGGCGTGCAGCCGCACCGACTGAGCGGCGAGCTCCTTGGCCGTGGCCTCCGCATGGGCCCTGGTCTGCGGGTTGCGGTGCCGGCGCAGCGGCGCGACCACCTGCTCGATCAGCCCGGCCTCCCGGTCGGCGGCCGCCTTCACGGCCCGCAGGTGCCGGGGTTCCAGACCGAAGCGCCCCAGGTCCGCGACGAGCCGGGCGACGGTGACGGTCTCGGCGTCGTAGCCACCGCCCTCCGCCTCGGCGATCAGACCGTACGACTCCCACTCGGCGAGCTCGGCCTCGGTCACCTCGGCCGCGGCGATCAGTTCGGCCCGCCCGAGACGGGCGACGGTCGGCGACTCCGCCTCGCCCTCGTCCCAGGCCCCTTCGACCAGGTCCCGCCGCCGCCCGGGCGCCGGGAGCTTGATCGGCTCGCCCCGCTCAAGGGCGTCGAGGTGCTCGCGGATCACCTTCAGCGGAAGGTAGTGGTCCCGCTGCATCCGCAGGATGCGGGCGAGCCGCTCCACGTCCTGCGGGCTGAACTTCCGGTAGCCGGAGGCCGTCCGACGGGGCTCGACCAGCCCTTCGGCCTCCAGGAACCGGATCTTGGAGATCGTCACTTCGGGAAACTCGTCGCGCAGCTGGTTCAGCACCGTTCCGATGCTCACCAGCCGGTCGCCCGCGGTGGCGGTGCCGGACCCGGCACCGCCCGTCGGTGTTCGCAGCATGGACCTTCCCTGAAGGGGCTTCCCCGAGGCGTCACACGCCTCGCTGGCTCGAGTAGAAGACCAGCCGGTACTTGCCGATCTGCACCTCGTCGCCATTGGACAGAACGACCGAGTCGATCGGCTCACGGTTGACGTACGTGCCGTTGAGGCTGCCGACGTCGGCGACGGTGAAGCTGCCGTCCTGCGCCCGCCGGAACTCGACATGCCGCCGGGAGACGGTGAAGTCGTCCAGGAAGATGTCGCTCTGCGGGTGACGACCGGCCGTGGTCAGCTCACCGTCGAGCAGGAACCGGCTGCCCGAGTTCGGTCCCCGACGCACCACGAGGAGCGCGGAGCCCGAGGGCAGCGCCTCCACGGCGGCGAGCGCCTCGGGAGACAGCGACGGAACGGCGGTCTGGCCGGTGACCTCGGCGTCGTACGCCTCGAGCCCCGAGATGGAGATCGTCGACGTCGTCTCCGACGCACGCTCGGCGGCGACCCCGCCCCGCAGCGGCGTGCCGCAGTGGGAGCAGAAGCGGCTGTCGGCCGTGTTGCGGTGACCGCACCTCGTGCACACCGGCATGGACGCATCCTCCTGCCGCGGCTGCCCCGCCGAGGTCTGTGTCGCGTACGGGTCGGGCGCAAACCCTCCACCCGTACTTGAGGTTGATGGTTCTCCGAAACCTATGCGGGCGGCCCCGGCGGGGTCAACAGAAGACGCGCCCTGTGTGCCCGGAATGTCACCGCCCCGACCGTCGACCTCGTCGCGGAAGAGCGGGCGTTCGCCGCCCTGCTCCTCGCTCTGGGCGTGGCGCGACGCGCGGTGCTTGGCGTTACCGCCGTCCTCGCGTCCGCTCTTGCCGAACAACTTCGCAAAAAAACTCACGGGCGATTCCCCTTGACCGAAACAGACCCGCCCGTGGGGCAGGACGAACCGAGATCCTTCACACCTGCCGACCCGGACACCTTCACAACGTCCGTATCCTCCGGACAGTTTCCACCACGCACCACCGTTGTGGTGCGCCGACCCCCCGCAACGTCATGCCCTTGTCGCGGGACCCCCCTCGTCCCCCTCTCACTGGGAGGACGACTGAGCGTAGTCAGGCCGCTTCGCGGGTCGCAAGGCGTCGACGACGATCTTCGCCGACCGCTCCACCGTGGCCGTGGCCTGCTCCTTCTCCAGGGTCTGCACGACACCGCCGGGGATGTTGAGCGCGGGCTCGAGATCCTCCGGCTTGCCGATGACCTTGAAGACGTACGGAGCGGCCACCTTCGTTCCATCGATCCGCATGTCATCACCGCTACCGGTGAAATAACTGTCCGCGACCACCCGGACACCGTTGACCTGGATCGCCTCGGCGCCCGCCGCGCGCAGCTCCTGGATGGCGTCGAGCAGCATGTCCGACTCGACCGCCCCCGTGGGATCGCCCACGGTGAGGGTGATGCCCGGCCCCTCGGCGGCGACGCTGCCGGCCAGGATGCCGAGCTGCTGCTCCTTCTCCTGGGTCTGCTTGCGCGCCTCCTCGGCCTGGTCCGAGCTGGACTCCAGCTCGGAGCGCTGCTTCTCCAGACGCGCCTTCTCGTCCTCCAGGCGCTGCGTGCGGTCGTCGAGCTCGTCGAGGATCCGCACGAGGTCCTCCTGACGGGCCCCGCGCAGCGCGCTGTTCTCGCTCGTGGAGGAGACCTGGATGGCCAGGCCCAGACCGAGGACGAACAGCAGCAGAGCGACGACGAGTTGGGCCCGGGTCACCCGCGGCGGCCACAGGGCGGAGGCGAGCCGCCGCCGCCCGCTCGGCTCGGCGCCGCCCGGAGCACCGGGGCCCGCGGGCCCGGGCGAGGAGACGTCGGACGCCCCGGCCTCCGGCTGCCCGACGGACGGCTGCCCGACGGACGGCTGCACGGCCTCGGGCCGTACGGCCCCGGGCTTCACGACGGGCGGCTCCACGACCGGGGGCTGCGCCACAGGCGCCTGCTCGACAGGCGGCTGCACCGGCTCCGGCCTCCCGGGACCACCGGCGCTCCCGGCCGCCCCTGGGCTCTCGGGGTCCACGGGCTTCTCGGGCTTCTCGGGGTTCGAAGGCTGCTCGTTCATCGGCCTCACGCCCGGAACACGTGACGCCGGATGGCGGCCGCGTTGGAGAAGATCCGGATGCCGAGCACGACCACCACACCGGTCGAGAGCTGCGCGCCCACGCCCAGCTTGTCGCCGAGGAACACGATCAGCGCGGCGACGACCACGTTGGAGAGGAACGAGACCACGAAGACCTTGTCGACGAAGATCCCGTCGAGCATGGCCCGCAGGCCGCCGAAGACCGCGTCGAGGGCGGCGACCACGGCGATCGGAAGATAGGGCTCGACCACCGCCGGAACCTCGGGACGGACCAACAGTCCGACCACGACTCCGACGATCAGGCCCAGTACGGCGATCACGATGTGCCCTTCCCTGTGTCGGCCGTGGCCCGACCGGACGGCGTCGCCGCCCCGGCCCCCCTCGGCTCTGCGGTACGTACGGTCAGGCTCGGCGCGGCCGGCAGGCGCACGTCGCCCTCGGCCGAGATCCTGCTCCTGATCCCGAAGTTCTCCACCAGCGCGTGCAGGTACTGCCCGTCGGCGCTGTCCTGGAACGCGGTGCTCAGCCGCTGTCCGTCCCCGATCGCGAGGACGGTGTACGGCGGCACCAGCGGCTTGTTGTCGACCAGTATGGCGTCACCGGCGGCCCGGATCGCGGACAGCGACGTCAGCCGCTGCCCGTTGATCGCGACGGCCTCGGCGCCCGATTCCCACAGCCCGTTGACCACCCGCTGCATGTCCCGGTCGCGGACCCGGCCCGTGTCGGAGAAGCCGGCGCTCTCCCTCGGCCCGCCACCGCCGGTGTCGGTGTCCTTGGCGTCGTCGACGACGAGCTTCACCCCGGGGCCGTGCACGGGCGTCGCGCCCGAGAGGAGCGCCACGAGCTCGGCCTGGTCGCCGCCGTGCTGCTGCAGGGCCTGCCGCTGGCGCGCTCCGACCTCGTCCCGGATCCGCTCGACGTCCTCCTCCAGCTGGTCGGCGGTCGACGTCTCCTTCTCGATCCGGTCGATCAGGTCCTGCCGCTCCTTGGCGACGACCGGCGCGGAGATCCGCGCTTCGGCGGCGCCGACGGTCACCACGGCGGCCGCGAGCAGAAGGCCCGCGGCGACACCGAGTCTGGCCCGCAGGTTACGGGGCATGCCGCCGCCCTCGGCTGCCCGCCGGGCGGTCGCCTCGGCATAGCCGTCGTCGAGGGCGTGGTCGATCACGTTGTTCAGCAGCGACATGGACGCGTCCGGACGCGGCGGCGGTGATCCGGTGCTCCGAACGGGGGGCTGCTGCGACATGCCGCACATCGTCGCACGTCGCACGGCCTACCGCCGAATGGCCCCTCGGTGCGGCCGGGAGGCGCCCCTCGGGCACCTCCCGGCCGCGACCGCCCGGACCGTCAGTTACCTGCGCTGTCGACCACCTCGGCCCACTCGTCGAGCAGGGCCTGCGCGGAGGTGTCGTCGGGGCCTTCGGCCCACAGATGGGTGACGGCCTCCGCGGGGTCGGGCAGCACCATCACCCACCGACCGTCGGCCTCCACCACCCGCACGCCGTCGGTGGTGTCCACGGACCGGCTGCCCGCCGCCTCCACCACCCGCCGCATCACGAGACCCTTCACGGCCCACGGGGTCGCGATGTCCCGCCGCAGGACGTGCGCCCGCGGGATCCGGGCGTCGATCTGGCTCAGCGTGAGCTGCGTCCGCGCCACCAGGCCGATCAACCGCACGAACGCGGCGGCCCCGTCGAAGACGCTGCTGAACTCGGGCACGATGAACCCGCCGCGCCCGTCGCCGCCGAAGATCGTCGACTCCTCGCGCCCGACCCGCGTGAGGTCGTCGGGCGAGGTGGTCGTCCACTCGACCTGCGTGCCGTGGTACGCGGCGACCTGCTCGGCGATACGGGTCGTGGTGACCGGCAGCGCGACCCGCCCGGACCGCCGCTCGGCGGCCACCAGGTCCAGCATCACCAGGAGCGCCCGGTCGTCCTCGATGATCCGCCCCCGCTCGTCCACGAGCGAGAGCCGCTCGCCGACGGGGTCGAACCGCACCCCGAACGCGGCCCGCGCCGAGGCCACGATCTCCCCGAGCCGCACGAGACCGGCCCGCCGGCTCTCGGCCGACTCGGTGGGCCGGGACTCGTCGAGCCCGGGATTGATGGTCAGCGAGTCGACCTGGAGCCGCCCGAGGAGGCTGGGCAGGACGAGCCCGGCGCTGCCGTTGGAGGCGTCCACGACGACCTTCAGCCCGGCTTCCGCGATGCCGGAGGTGTCGACGTTCCGCAGCAGCGAGCCGGTGTACGAGTCGAAGACGCTCGCCGGGAAGGAGAGGTCGCCGATCTCACCGGGGAAGGCCCGCCGGTACTCCTGACGCGCGAACACCCGGTCGAGCTTCCGCTGCCCGCCCTGCGAGAGGTCCGCGCCGCGTTCGTCGAAGAACATGATGTCGACGGAGTCGGGCACGCCGGGTGAGGTCCGCACCATGATCCCGCCCGCGCTCCCCCGGGCGGTCTGCTGGCGCGCCACGGGCAGCGGTACGTTCTCCAGGTCCCGTACATCGATGGCACTGGCCTGGAGCGCCGAGATCACCGCCCGTTTGAGTGCACGGGCGCCACGGGAGTGGTCGCGCGCGGTGGTGACGGTCGACCCCTTCTTCAAGGTCGTCGCGTACGCGCCGGCGAGCCGGACGGCCAGCTCGGGGGTGATCTCCACGTTCAGGATGCCGGAGACCCCGCGCGCCCCGAAGAGATGGGCCTGTCCCCGGGACTCCCAGATGACCGAGGTGTTGACGAACGCGCCGGCCTCGATCGTCTTGAAGGGGTAGACGCGCACGTTCCCCTGCACGATCGATTCTTCACCGACGAGGCACTCGTCCCCGATGACGGCTCCGTCCTCGATCCGGGCGGCCCGCATGATGTCGGTGTTCTTCCCGATCACACAGCCCCGCAGATTGCTCTGCTGCCCGATGTAGACGTTGTCGTGGACGACGGCCTTGTGCAGGAAGGCGCCGCTCTTCACGACCACGTTCGAGCCGATGACGGTGTGCTCCCGGATCTCGGCGTCCGCCTCCACCTTGGCGTAGTCGCCGATGTAGAGCGGTCCGCGGAGCACGGCGTCGGGGTGCACCTCGGCGCCTTCGGAGACCCACACCCCGGGCGAGATCTCGAAGCCGTCGATGTCGACCTGGACCTTGCCCTCCAGGACGTCCGCCTGGGCCTTCACATAGCTCTCGTGGGTGCCGACGTCCTCCCAGTAGCCCTCGGCGACATAGCCGAAGATCGGCTTGCCCTCCTTCATCAGCTGCGGGAAGACATCACCCGACCAGTCCACCGGAACGTCCGCTTCGACGTAGTCGAAGACCTCGGGCTCCATGACGTAGATGCCCGTGTTCACGGTGTCCGAGAAGACCTGGCCCCAGGTGGGCTTCTCCAGGAAGCGCTCGACCTTGCCCTCTTCGTCGACGATCGTGATCCCGAATTCCAGTGGATTGGGGACCCGCGTCAGACAGACCGTGACGAGGGCTCCCTTCTCCTTGTGGAAGGCGATGAGATCGGAGAGGTCGAAATCCGTGAGCGCGTCCCCCGAGATGACGAGGAAAGCGTCGTCCTTCAACGCTTCCTCGGCGTTCTTCACACTTCCCGCTGTACCGAGTGGCTTTTCCTCGTTGGCATACGTGAGCTCCATCCCGAGCTCTTCTCCGTCGCCGAAGTAGTTCCTGACGAGAGAGGCGAGAAACTGCACGGTGACGACGGTCTCGTTGAGACCGTGCCTCTTGAGCAGTCGTAGGACGTGCTCCATGATCGGCCGGTTCACCACCGGCAGAAGAGGCTTGGGCATGCTCGAGGTCATGGGGCGAAGGCGGGTTCCTTCGCCACCGGCCATCACGACGGCCTTCATGTCGGAAGCGTCCTCCTTGAAGAGACGACGGTCCTGCCGACTTCACCTGTCCGCTCAGAGGCCCTCGGACGTCCTCGTTGTTGCCGGCGACGCTGCTCGACACAGGACAGACGGGCTCAATCGGCCGCGGTATCCGCCTTCACGAGTCGACGGACCTGGACCACGTAGAGGATCCCTGCCCACCAATACAGAGTTGTACCCCATCCGGCGAAGGCCCACCCGAAAACTTCAGCGAGTGACGAGAGCCAGCCCGTTCCGTCACTGAGAAGCAGCAGCGGGAAGGCGTACATCAAGTTGAAAGTCGCAGCTTTCCCGAGGAAGTTCACCTGCGGCGGCGGGTAGCCGTGCCGGCGGAGGATTCCCACCATCACGAGCAGCATGGCCTCGCGCGCCAGGAGCGCGGCGGTCAGCCAGAGGGGAAGGATCTCCCGCCAGGTGAGCCCCACGAGAGTGGACAGGATGTACAGACGGTCGGCGGCCGGATCGAGCAGCCGGCCGAGGCTGCTGATCTGGTTCCAGCGCCGGGCCAGTTTCCCGTCGAGGTAGTCGCTGACACCGCTGAGCATCAGCACGAGCAGGGCCCAGCCATCGCTGTTGGGTCCACCGAACACGGGTCGGAGAATCAGCCACAGGAAGAGCGGCACGCCGACGAGGCGAGCCATGCTCAGAATGTTGGGGATGGTGAGGACCCGGTCGGTCTGAACGCGAGTCTCCTGGACCTCCACCCGGGGGCCTCCTGCTGGGAACGTACGGACGATGCCCCCTGACCTTACCCTCAGCCACAACACCGCCGCGCACAGGGGGCAGTGCCCGGTGGCAGAACGCAAAAATGCCTCAACCCCCGGACATAATCCAGGGGTTGAGGCTAAAAATTGTTCGGCGGCGTCCTACTCTCCCACAGGGTCCCCCCTGCAGTACCATCGGCGCTGAAAGGCTTAGCTTCCGG